>DASZMN010000092.1:0-97524 GCA_035551835.1 Acidimicrobiales bacterium
GATGATCGGCATGTAGATGGTCGCCCCGGGGATGTGGAAGATGTAGCCGTTGGGGCCGCCGAAGAAGAGCGTCACCACGATGGCCGACATCGTGATGGTGTTCATGAACTCGGCCAGGAAGAAGAGCCCGAAGCGGATGGACGAGTACTCGGTGTGGAACCCGCCCACCAGCTCCTGCTCGGCCTCGGTGAGGTCGAAGGGCGGGCGCGTCAGCTCGGCCGTGATGGCGATCATGAAGAAGATGAACGGGAAGATCCCGAGGCGGATGAGGTTCCAGTTCCAGAACCCGTCCGACTGCGATGCGATGATGGCCCGGGTCGACAGCGAGTGGCTGACCAGCACCACCATGACGGTGGTCATGCCGAGCGCGGCCTCGTAGGAGATGACCTGTGCCGAGGCGCGCACCGAGCCCAGTAGCGGGTACTTCGAGCCCGACGACCAGCCGGCCAGCATCACCCCGTAGACGGCGATGCCCGACATGGCGAGCACGAGCAGGATCCCCATCGGGGGGTCCGCCACCTGGAGCTCGAAGGTGTGGCTGCCGATGGTGATGACACCGCCGACGGGCACCACGGTGAACACCAGCACGGCCGGGACCACCGAGAGATAGGGCGCGAGCTTGAACACGAATGCGTCGGCCCGGTCGGGCAGCAGGTCCTCCTTGAAGACGAGCTTGGTCCCGTCGGCCAGCGTCTGGAGCAGGCCCCACGGGCCGGCGCGGTTTGGCCCGATCCGGCTCTGCATGTCCGAGATCACCTTGCGCTCGAACCAGATCATGAGCGCCGTTGCCACCAGCAGTGCCACGAACGCGACGAGGCACTTGATGATGACGATCAGCCAGACCTGCCAGTTCAGGCCGAGGTAGAAGAGCGGGTCGCCGTTGCCGTTGTCCGCGCCGTGCGTGAGCAGCTGGGGGTTGCTGGCGACGGTGTGCGCCGCGCTGGCGAAGACCGAGGTGATCACACCGACTCCAGTCGGACGTCGGTCACCAGCGCCCTGCTGTCGATGAGCGTGGCGGCGGCGTTGCCGGGGCTCTCGGCGCTCGGGACGTTGAAGTCGATGGCCACGCACCCGCGGGGCACGCCGTCGTCCGCATGGGCGGAGAGGACCAGCTCGCCGCGGGCCGAGCGCACCTTGACCCGGTCCCCGGTCACCGCGCCGAGGCGGTCCAGGTCGTAGGGATTGGCTCGCGCCACCAGCGCGGGGACGAGCGGCGTGAGCGAGGGCGAACCGGTCACCGAGCTGCCCGCGTCGTAGAGGCGGCGCCCCGCCACGAGGCGCAGCGTGTAGTTGTCGGCCTTGGGAATGCGGAGCGCCTCGGCTCCGCCGGCATCGGCCACGGCGAGCAGGGGCGGCGGGCTCCCCAGGTCCTTGCTGTGGGCCAGCGCGTGCGGGAAGCCGCCAGTGCCCACGCGGGGGGGCGCACCCTGTCGCTCGACCGACTCGACGCCGGGCAGCGCCACGGGGTCGATGGGCTCCACTTCGAACTCGGGATGGCGCGCCGCGCCGACTCCGAGCGGCACCACGAGGCCGTCGTGCGCGGCGCCCGACGTCATGACGTCCTCGGTCAGCCCGCGGTAGGCGGGCGCCGTCATGGCCACCTCGGCCGTCAGGTCGGCCAGGCTGGTCACGCCGAGGTCGCCGCCGAGCGCCGCCGCCACCTCGGCCGCGATCATCCAGTCGGGCCAGGCGAAGCCCGGCGCGCTGACCTTCGGTCCGAGCCGGGTGACCCGGCCCTCGAGGTTCGTGGTGGTCCCGGGGCGCTCGTGCGCCACCGCGCAGGGCAGCACGACGTCTGCGTACGCATCGACCGACTGCGAAGGGTGGCCCGTCACCGCGACGACGAAGTGGCCGGCCGACAACGCCCGCTTCGCCACCACATGGTCGGGGAAGTCGCTCAACGGGTCGGCGCCCAGCAGGATCAGGGCCGTGACCGCCGGGGTGCCGGTGCCGGTGCCGGCGCCGGTGGCGGCGTTGCCCGGGCCGTCCGGCGCCTCCCCGGCCATGGCCGCCAGGATCTCAGCGGTTGAGCGGCCGGGCGCCGCGGGGACGGACCCCCACGCGGCGGTGAAGCGGTTGCGCCCGGCGTCGAGGCCGACACGGCCGGGCAAGATGCCCGGGGCGAGACCCATGTCGAGCGCGCCGAACACGTTGCCGCGACGGAGCGCCGGGAGGAACTTGGCCTCGGGGAGCGCGGCCGCCAGCGTGCGCAGTGCCTCGGCGGTCACCTCGCCGGACTCGGCGTACGAGGCCCGTCCGGCGACGATCACGACGCCGTCGCCGGCGGGGTGCTCGGCCAGGAGCGCCCGCGCCGCATCGAGCGCAGCCGGGTCGAGCGCGGAGCCCTCGTGGTGCGCGCCCAGTGCGGTGACGGAGGCGTCGTCCCCCGTGAGCGCCTTGGCCACGGCCGGCGCGTCGCCGGGACGCGCGGACAGGACCGCCTTCGCAAACGGGCTGAGCGCGGTCGGGGTCGGCCCGATCTCGATGAGCGGCGAGCCGTGCGCCACGATGGCCTCGCGCAGCCGGAGGAACAACACCGGCAGTTCCTCGCGCAGGTCGCCGCACAACGTCACGAGCAGAGGCGCCGTGGCCGCCTCGTCGATCGTGGCCCGCGGCAGCCCGAGCACCAGGTCGGCGGGCAGCCCGTCACCGAGCTGCGCGTCGACCGAGTCCGTGCCGATGACGCCCTTGGCCAGCTTCGCCCATGCGTAGGCCGACTCGTTCGTGAGCCGGGCGCCGCCGATGAGGGCGACCGCGCCGGCGCCGCCGGACTGCTTGGCGGCGGCGATGCCCGCGCCCGCCGCAGCCAGGGCCTCGCCCCAGCTGACCGGGACCAGTTCGCCGGCCTTGCGCACGCGCGGCTCGACCAGCCGGCCGTGCTCGAAGCGACCCGTCTCGGCCGCCTCACCGAGGAACTGCCCGCGACTGACGCCGAGGCTGACCACCTGCGACGCGGTGGCGGGTGCGACGTCGACGGCCTCGTCGGCCAGCTCGCTGCGCTGCGGCCCGGCGTCCACCTCGTCCCCGTTGACCGACTCGTAGGCGAAGCGACCCTTGTCGCAGAGCCAGCCGTGGTTGACGGGCTCGGTGTCGATGCCCAGCAGACGGGTCAGGCGGTTCTGCGACGATTGCACGGCCACTCGGCAGCCGACGGCGCAGGTCGTGCAGGTGGACTCGACCTGATCGAGGTCCCAGGGCCGGGCGGTGAAGCGGTAGGGCGTCGCAGTCAGCGCGCCGACCGGGCAGATCTGCACGGTGTTGCCGCTGAAGTAGGACTCGAAGGGCTGGGTGGGGAACGTCGCCACCTCGACACCCTCGCCCCGGCCGGCGAAGTCGATCTGCGCCTCGCCCGCCACCTCTTCGGCGAAGCGAGTGCACCGCGCGCACTGGATGCAGCGCTCGCGGTCGAGCAGCACCAGGTCCGAGATGGCGATCGGCTTCTCGAAGTGGCGCTTCTCCTCGATGAACCGGCTCTCCCCGGGGCCGTAGGCCAACGTCTGGTCCTGGAGCGGACACTCGCCGCCCTTGTCGCAGACCGGGCAGTCGAGCGGGTGGTTGGCCAACAGGAACTCGAGGACCCCGTCCTGGGCCTTGCGCACCCGGTCGTTGGCGGTGTCCACCACCATGCCCTCGGTGACCTCGACGAAGCACGCCGGCGTCAGCGTCGCCCCGCGCGGCCCCTCGACGTCGACCAGGCACATGCGGCACATGCCGACGGGCTCCATGCGCGGGTGGTAGCAAAAGCGCGGGATGTAGGTCCCCGCGCGCTCGGCGGCCGCGATGATGAGTTCGCCCTTCTTGGCCGTGAGGGCGCGCCCGTCCAGCGTGAAGGTCAGCTCGTCGGTCTTGTCGGTCTTGTCGGTCTTGTCGGTCTTCGGCGTCGACTCGGCCGTGTCAGTCAAAGGGGCACCCCCCTTCCTTGACGTGCACGAGGAACTCGTCGCGGAACATGCGGATCCCCGAGGCGATGGACGAAGGGATCGACGGGCCGAGGACGCAGATGGTCGTCTGCTGCGGCGGCCAGGCCACGCCGGGCGAGATGTTGTCGCAGAGGTCCATGAGGAGATCCAGATCTTCCTCGCGACCGTCGCCGTTCTCAATTCGGTACATGATGCGCTCGAGCCAGCCCGACCCTTCGCGGCAGGGCGTGCACTGGCCGCACGACTCGCGCGAGAAGAACTTGGTGATGCGCCACGCGGCGCGCACCATGCAGGTGGCCGAGTCCATCACGACGATGGAGCCCGAGCCGAGCATGGAGCCGGCATCGCCCACCTCGTCCTGGCCGAGCGGCAGGTCGACCTGGTCCGGCCCGAACCACGGCGCCGAGACGCCGCCGGGGATGAACGCCTTGAGGGAGTTGGAGCCGCGGATTCCCCCGCCGAGCAGCGGCGCGTAGATGAGGTCGCGGAAGGTCGTCTTGACCATCTCGAGCTCGTAGTTGCCGGGCTTGCGCACGTGCCCGGCCAGTGCGAACAGCCGGGTCCCCGTCGAGCGGCCTGCGCCGAGGGCGGCGAAGGCCGCGCCGCCGTTGTTGACGATCCACGGGATGTTGGCCATCGTCTCGACGTTGTTGACCACGGTCGGCTCGCCGTAGAGGCCGATGGCGGCGGGGAAGAACGGGGGCTTGATGCGCGGGAACCCCCGCTTGCCCTCGAGCGACTCGAGCAGCGCCGTCTCCTCGCCGCAGATGTAGGCCCCGGCGCCGGGGTGGACGACCACGTCGAGCGAGAAGCCCGAGCCGAAGATGTTCGCCCCGGCAGCGCCGTGGGCGTAGGCGTCGTTGACCGCCTGCTGCAGGCGTTCGAGCCCGAGGGCGAACTCGCCGCGCAGGTAGATGAAGGCCTGGCTGACCTGCAGCGCATAGGCGGAGATCAGCACGCCCTCAAGGATCTGGTGCGGGTCACGCTCGATGAGCATGTGGTCCTTGAAGGTCGCCGGCTCCGATTCGTCGCCGTTGATCACCAGGTAGGTCACCGGGTTCTTGCGCAGCATCGACCACTTGCGCCCCGCCGGGAAGCCGGCGCCGCCCCGGCCGAGCAGGCTGGCCGCGTCGACCTCCGCCGCCACCGCTTCGGGTGTCATGGTCAGCGCCTTGCGCAGCCCGGTGTAGCCGCCTGTCTCCAGGTAGCGCTCCATGGTGTGCGAGTCGTCGTAGCCCAGGCGCGCCGTGACGATCTTGGGTGCGTCCGTGATCGCCATCAGGCGTGCTTCTCCCCGGCACCGGCTGTGGCGGCCGTGCGGGCCGACCGGGCCTCGGCTTCCTTGGCGCGCTCGCTCACGACCGTGGCGCGGTCGGCCTGCAGGCCCACGCTGCGGCGCACCCGCACCAGGGTCCCGTGCGCCGGCACGGTCTCGGCCAGGCGGCCGGCGCGCAGGTCGTCGAGCAGGGTGTCGAAGCTCTCGGGCGTCTGGGCCCCGACGTAGCGGTGGTTCACCTGCACGCAGGGCGTCTTGTCGCAGTCGGCCAGGCACTCCGCCTCGTGCAGCGTGAAGACCCCGTCGGTCGTCGTCCCGCCGGCGCGCACGCCCAGCGTGGACTGCGCGTGCTCGAGCAGCTCCAGCGCACCGCCCATCAGGCAGGCGATGTTCGTGCAGACCGACAGGACGTAGGTCCCGACGGGCTCGATGTGCAGCATGTCGTAGAAGGTGGCCGTGCCGCGCACCTCGGCGGCGGTGACGCCGCAGAGCTCGCCGATCTCCTCGATGGCCTCCGGGCGCAGCCAACCGTCCTGCTCCTGGGCCAGGTGGCACAGCGGGATGAGCGCCGAGCGCCGCTCGGGGTAGAGCGCCACGAGCTCCTCGGCGCGCTGGCGGATCCCCGCGTGGAGATGGCTCACCGGTCAACCTCGCCCATGATCGGGTCGACCGAGGAGATCACGGCCACGGCATCCGCCATCAGGCCACCGCGGAGCAGCAGCGGCAGCGACTGGAGGTTCACGAAACTCGGGGCCCGGATGTGCATGCGGTAGGGCTTGGAGGTGCCGTCGGACACGAGGTAGCACCCGAGCTCGCCGCGCGGCGACTCGACCGCCACGTAGACCTCACCCTCGGGCACCCGGAAGCCCTCCGTGAAGATCTTGAAGTGGTGGATGAGTGCCTCCATGCTCTCGTCGATGCGCGCCCGGGGAGGCGGGGTGACCTTGCGGTCCTGCACGCGGTAGTCGCCCGGCGGCATCATCTCGGCGATCTGGCGGACCATGCGGATCGACTCGCGGATCTCGTTCAGCCGCACCGAGTAGCGGTCGAAGTTGTCGCCGTAGGTCCCGACGATGACGTCGAAGTCGAGCTTGTCGTAGGCCAGGTACGGCATGGTGCGGCGCAGGTCCCACGGCACGCCCGTCGAGCGCAGGATGGGTCCGGTCACCGACAGGGCGAGGGCCTCTTCGGCCGACATGTTGCCCACCCCCTCGGTCCGCTCCCGGAAGATGGGCTGGCCCGTGAGCAGCTCGTCGTACTCGAAGGAACGGGCGAGGATCGTGTCGCAGATGATCTCGATGTCGTCCTGCCACCCATCGGGCAGGTCCGCCGCCACGCCACCGGGGCGGATGAAGTTGTGGTTCATCCGCTGCCCCGTCGTCTTCTCGAAGAAGGCGAGGACCATCTCGCGCTCGCGGAAGCCATAGATCATCATCGACGTGGAGCCGAGATCCATACCGTTGGTGGCCATCCACAACAGATGCGACGACACCCGGTTGAGCTCGCACATGAGCATGCGGATCCACGTCGCCCGCGGCGGCATCTCGACGCCGAGCAGCGCCTCGGTCGCCAGAGAGAACACCAGCTCGTTGGCCAGAGGCGAGAGGTAGTCCATGCGGGTGGTGTTGGTGGCGCCCTGGACGTATGTGAGCTCCTCCCCCGTCTTCTCCATGCCGGTGTGCAGGTAACCGATGACCGGCTTGGTGCGCAGCACCGTCTCGCCGTCGAGCTCGAGCATCAGCCGGAGTACCCCGTGGGTCGACGGGTGCTGCGGGCCCATGTTGATGATCATCGTCTGGTCGTCGCGGCGCTCGATGTCGATGTCGCCCGGGTCGACGAAGCCGCCCTCCGGGAGGCGCAGCACGGCACCGACCTCGCTGCTGAGCTCTCCGGCGCTGATGGTGCCTCGGGGCATCAGCTCCTGGGCACCCTCCGAAGTCTCGGCCAGGAAATAACGGTGCTCCTCGGCCTCACGATGCGCGCGCTCGGTCGTCTCGAGGCCGAAGTCCTCGGGCCCGACTGGCGCGTCGGCGTCCGGCTGCTCGCCGTCCTGTTCGTGCTCGTCGCTCACCGCGGCCCCGGGGCTTCTTTGAACTGCACCGGCACCCGGCCGACGCCGTAGTCCTTGCGCAGCGGGTGGCCTTCCCAATCCTCGGGCATGAGGATGCGCGTGAGGTCGGGATGGCCGTCGAAAATGATGCCCACCATGTCGTACGCCTCGCGCTCCATGGCCTCGGTCCCGGGGTAGATGTCGAAGAGACTGTCGACTGCCGGGTCGGTCTCGGGCACCTGGACGCGCACGCGCGCGCGCTGGCGCATGGAGAGCGACAACAGGTTCACCACGACCTCGAAGCGCTCGGGTTGCACGCCCCCGGGCAACGTGCGTCCCGGGTGGGTCAGGTAGTCCACCGCGCAAAGATCGGCGCACAGCTCGAAGCCGGCCTGGCGGAACGCGGCGACCATCTCCTTGTAGGTAGCGCGGCTCGGGAAGGCCAACTGGTCGACCAGGCGATCGGGCAGCCGGGGCACCTCGGGCAGGACGCTCGAGGGCGTCGCGGCCGGTGCAGCGGTCGAGGATGCCTCGCTCACCGCGGCGTGGCCACCCGCACGGCGTCGGGTACGGTCGGCACCCAGCCGCCGGTCGCCTGCTCGCCGGTAGGGATCGACGTCCCAGGGCGCCGAGTGATCTCGCCCGTGCGGATCTTCTCGTGCAGCGTCAAGATGGCGTGCAACAACGTCTCGGGCGAAGGGGGGCAACCGGGCGCGTAGACGTCGACCGGCACGATCTGGTCCACCCCCTGCACGATGGCGTAGTTGTTGAACATCCCGCCCGTGGAGGCGCACACGCCCATGGAGATGACCCACTTGGGCTCCATCATCTGGTCGTACACCTGCCGCAGCACCGGCGCCATCTTCTGGGACACGCGCCCGGCCACGATCATGAGGTCGGCCTGCCGGGGCGAGGCGCGGAAGACCTCCATGCCGAGCCGGCTGATGTCGTAGTCGGCGGCGCCGACCGACATCATCTCTATGGCGCAGCAGGCCAGCCCGAAGGTCGCCGGCCACACGCTGTTGCGCCGAGCCCACTTGACCAGGTCCTCGATTCGGCCCGTCAAGAAGTTGTGTTGAAGATCCTCGAACCCCATGCTCAGGCCGCCTCGTCGGGGACGCGTGACGCGCTGATCCGCGTGATCGTCGAGTCAGATGTGCGGCTAGGCATGCCCGGCTGCAGCGTTTTCGGCGGGCCCCACGTCAACGCTCCGTTCGAGATGAGATAGACGAACGACACGAACACCACGGCGGCGAAGACGATCACCTCGATCAGACCGAACGTCGCGATCTGGTGGAAGATGACGGCCCACGGGTAGAGGAAGACGATCTCGATGTCGAAGATGATGAAGATCATGGACACGAGGTAGAAGCGCACGGGGAACCGCTGCGGCGGTTCGATGTTGGGCACGATCCCACATTCGTAGGGTGCGAGCTTGGCGGCCGAGGGCTTCTTTCTCGGCGCGAGCATCGCCGAAGAGACGAGCGAAAAGACGGTGAATGCGAGGCCGAGCAGCCCCAGGATCAGGATCGGGAGGTACTGGTCCACTGTGATCCGTTTCTACCATGCGACCCCAGCGCCAGGCACATCCACGATGCTGGTCAGAGGCCTCTGCACCGGACCTACGATGCCCTCGTGACGCCTCCCGACGCGACCCCGCCGCCCGACGCTCCAAAGAAGGCGCCGCGCTCGGGGAAGGCGCCGGCCAAGAAGGCGAAGACGCAGGCGGCGAAGGGGTCCAAGGCCGCCGGGTCCAAGGCCGCCGGGTCCAGGGCCGCCGGGTCCAAGGCCGCCGCACCCAAGGCGGCGCCGTCGAAGGCAACCGGGTCGAAGGCGGCCGGGTCGAAGGCTGCCGGGTCGAAGGCTGCCGGCACGGGGGCGTCGACCAAGAATTCGCCCACCCGCAAGGCGGCAACGGGCGGCGTGGCAACCCCCGCCGCCGGTCCGCGCCCTGTGCCGGCAACGCCAGGACCGGCCGCCGGCGACCACGTCCACGACGTCGTCGTCGTGGGCGCCGGGCCGTCGGGCTCGTCGTGTGCCTACTGGCTGGCCGACGCCGGCTGGGACGTCGTGGTCGTCGAGAAGAAGGTGTTCCCCCGCGAGAAGACCTGCGGCGACGGGCTGACGCCCCGGGCCGTGCGGCAGCTGGCCGACATGGGGCTCGAGAGCGCCCTGGCCGGGTCGCACCGCTATACGGGTCTGCGTGCCTTCGGCTTCGGCCAGTCGATCGAGATGCAATGGCCTGACCACCCCCATTTCCCGGCCTACGGCTACACCATCACCCGCCACGACCTCGACGGCCTGGTGGCGGGGCGAGCGGCCGAGGCCGGCGCGAGCCTGCTGCAGGGAACCGAGGTCGTGGGCGTGGTCGCCGACGACGCGGAGGCTCCGGCGGCTCCGCTGCCGGCGCTGGCCGGGGTCACGATCAAGGAGAAGGGGGCGACGAGCACCCGGATGATCAAAGCCCGTTACGTGGTCGTGGCCGACGGGTCCAACTCGCGTATCGGGCGCCTGCTCGGGACCTCGCGCCGGCGCGACCTGCCCCTCGGGATGGCGCTGCGCGGGTACTACCGGTCGGACCGACACGACGACCCGTTCATCGAGTCACACCTCGACATCCGTGACACCGAGGGCAACGTGGTCCCCGGTTACGGCTGGATCTTCCCGATGGGCGACGGCCGCGTCAACGTCGGCGTCGGACTCCTGTCGACCGAGCAGCGCTGGAAGGGTGTCAACACGAGCACGCTCATGGACACCTTCGTCGACTACGCGCCGAAGTCCTGGGGCCTCAGCCCCGAGTCCAGCCTCGGGCCTCCGACCGGCGGCAAGCTGCCCATGGGGCTCTCGGTCGGACCGCGCGTCGGACCGAACCTCGTGATCGCCGGCGACGCTGGCGGCGCAATCAATCCGTTCAACGGGGAGGGCATCGCCTACGGCTACGAGACGGGGCGACTGGCCGCCGCAGCGCTCGGCCACGCCATGACCGGCGCCGGGTCGCGGGCGCTGACGGAGTACGACCGCGAGCTGACCGCTGCCTACGGGCCCTACTACAAGGTGGCGCGCGCGTTCGTGCACCTGATCTCGCATCCGGAGGCGATGCGGGTCTGCGTCCAGCTCGGCATGCGCTCGGACCTCCTCATGAACCAATTGCTTCGGATCATGGCCAACCTCATGCGTCCCGACGCCGCCGGCCCGGCCGAGATCGGCTACCGAGCCATGGAGTTGGTCTCACGGTTCCTGCCCGACCCCGACGTCTTGGAGAGCCCCGCCGCCTAAGGCGCAGGCCGGCCGCAATCGGGCCACGGGCACGAAGGGGTACTGCCGAAGTGACTATGGACAAGAGCTTCGCAGTGGTACGTCCTTTCGCGCAGGGACGTCACTTCGCGTTTGTGCCCTACACGCGCAGGAATTCCGCGTAGGCAGCGCGATGCCTCTCAGCCGAACGGGCGTACTCAGGGGGCGGAGAGAGCGGCGCGCAGCGCCTTCGCATCGGCTCGCAACGCGGCAGCGGGGATCTCCGGCGTCGTGGCCCGGTCGAACGCCTCGCCCTCGAGGGGCCCCCCGGCCCTGGCATCGTCGGCGGGGCGGGGCACGAGATGGACGTGCAGGTGGGGCACGCCGTTGCCGAGACTGAGCCAGTTCATCTTGACCGGCCGGGTGCGCGCAGCCACGGCCCGTGCCACGTGGGCCACCTCGCCCCAGAACCCCGACGCCTCCTCGTCGGACAGCTCGGTCGGCTCCGCCACGTGCCGGCCTTTCCAGATGACGTACGCGTAGCCGGGCCGCACGGGATACCGCCCGAGATAGGCGTCGGACCACCGCCCCTCGAAGATGCGCACGCCGAAAGGCGTCTCGTCCGCGCCCGGCTCGCACATGGGGCAGCCCTCGCCCCCCCGCATCGCCGCGAAGCCGGGGGGCCAGTGCGCCTCGCTCATCGCGGGCCAGTCTGCCAAGCGGTCCGCACGGTGTCCTGGTCGCAGCCGGGACCTCAGGCCCCGAGCTCGGTCGCCACCTCCACCGCCGCGTCGGCGGCCGCCTCGACGACCCGCTTCAACAGGTCGTCGTCGTGGGCCAGGCCGGGGAACAGCACCTCGTAGGGTCCGGGAGCCAACGCGACGCCGCGCCGCAACATGGCGTGGAAGAAGCGGCCGTAGACGCCGTTGCCCGCCACCGCGCGTGCAGCCAGGTAATCGGTCGGCGGCACCACCGGGCCCGCCGCTGCCGGCGCCACGAACAACCCCACGAGCGGCCCCACCGCGGGCGCCGCCACGGCCAGGCCGCCCGACGCGACCGCCGTCTCGAGGTCCTTGGCGAAGACCGCCACCCGCGCACCGAGCGCCTCGTAGTCGCCCGGCCCGACCTCGCCCAGCACAGCGAGACCGGCCGCCGTAGCCAGCGGGTTCCCCGACAGCGTCCCCGCTTGGTACACGGGCCCCGCAGGGGCGAGCTCGGCCATCAGGGCGCGCGGGCCGCCGAACGCGCCGACCGGCAGCCCGCCGCCGATCACCTTGCCGAAGCACCACACGTCGGGGCGCACCCCCGTCCAGCCCGTCGCGCCGTCCGCGCCGAGGCGAAAGCCGGAGATGACCTCGTCGAAGATCAGCAACGCGCCGACCGCGTCGCACGCCGTGCGCAGCCCCTCGAGGAAGCCGGCTGCGGGCGCCACCAGATTCATGTTCGCCGCCACCGGTTCGACGATCACACACGCGACGCGCTCGTCGAGCGCGGGGACGGCGTTGTACGGCACGACCTCGGTGTCGGCCACCGCGCCGGCCGATACGCCTGCCGAACCCGGCAGGCCGAGCATCGCCACGCCGCTCCCCCCACCGGCCAGCAGCCCGTCGGAGTGCCCGTGGTAGCAGCCGTCGAACTTCACCACCCGGTCGCGCCCGGTCACGCCCCGCGCCAGGCGTACCGCGCTCATGGCCGCCTCGGTGCCCGACGACACCAGGCGCACCTGCTCGCAGCCGGGCATCCGCGCGCAGATCGCCTCGGCGAGCAGCACCTCGCCCGGCGTCGGTGCCCCGAAGGTCGTGCCGCGTCGCGCGGCGGCCGACACCGCCGCCGTGACCACGGGGTGTGCGTGACCGAGCAAGACCGCGCCGTAGGACTGGACCAGATCGATGTAGCGCGTGCCCTCGGCGTCGATGACGTAGGGCCCGTCGCCCGAGACCACCGTGTAGGGGGTGCCGCCCACCGATGCGAACGAGCGCACCGGCGAATCGACGCCGCCGGGGATCACCCGCCCGGCCCGGGCGAACCACTCGGCGTTGGACGCCGGGGTCTCCGGCTCAGCCACCGAGCGCCTCGGCCACCTCGGCGGCGAAGTAGGTGAGGATGAAGTCGGCGCCGGCCCGCTTGACGACGGTGAGCTGCTCCAACGCGACGGCCGGCCCGTCGATCCACCCGGCCGCAGCGGCCGCCTTGACCATCGCGAACTCGCCGCTCACGTGGTAGGCGGCCAGCGGCACCTCCACCGTGTGGCGCGCCGCCGCCAAGATGTCGAGGGAGGTCATGGCGGGCTTGACCATCACGATGTCGGCGCCCTCGGCGACGTCGAGCGCGATCTCGGCCAAAGCCTCGCGCCGGTTGTGCGGGTCCTGCTGGTAGGCCCGGCGGTCCCCGCCCCCAGCGATGGTGACGTCGACCGCGTCGCGGAAGGGGCCGTAGAGCGCAGAGGCATACTTGGCCGAGTAGGCGAGGATCGCCACCCGCTCGTGCCCACTCCCGTCGAGGGCGGCGCGGATCGCCCCGACCTGCCCGTCCATCATCCCGCTCGGCGCGACGACGTCGGCGCCCGCCTCGGCCTGCGCCACCGCGATGCGCTGGTACAGCTCGATCGTGGCGTCGTTCAGGACCTCGCCGTCGGGACCGAGGACGCCGCAGTGCCCGTGGTCGGTGTACTCGTCGAGGCACAGGTCCGCCATCACGACCAGTTCGTCGCCCACGGCGTCGCGCACGGCCCGCAGCGCGACCTGCACGACGCCCTGCGGATCCCAGGCGCCGGTGCCCTGCGGGTCCTTGCGGGCCGGGACGCCGAAAAGGATCAGCCCGGGCAGCCCGAGCGACACGAGCCGCTTCGCCTCGACCACGAGCGAGTCGACGGAGTGCTGGACCTGTCCCGGCATCGAGAGAATCGGGCTCGGCGCGTCGATCCCCTCGCGTACGAACAGCGGGGCCACGAGGTCGTCCACCCCCAGCCGCGCCTCGGCGACGAGGCGACGCAGGGCGGGCGTGCGGCGCAGCCTGCGCAGGCGGCGAACGGGGAACCCGGCTGCAGACGGGGCGGCGTCGACCTCGGCCATGGTGACCAGCCTAGGAGCCGCCCACCCCACCGGATTCCGGGGGCGCGGCGCCCTGGAACGGCGCGAAGTGGTCGGTCAGCTCGGCCACGATGCCCTCGGCGGAGGCACCCCACGCCTCGCGCACACCGGTCATCCCGGCCGCCCGCGCCGCCTCTGCGGTGATGGGCCCGATGCACACGACGTGACCGGGCACGCGCACCGGCGCACCCTCGGGCGTGCGCAGCGCGAGGAACGCGTGTACCGACGAGGTCGCCGTCAGCACGAGCGCGTCGGCCTGTGCCACTCGGGCGAGGAGCGCCGGCTCGGGTGCCGCCGCCGGGACCGTGCGGTACGCCTCCACCCGCCGGACGTCCCAGTCCTTCTGCGCCAGACCGAGATCGATCGTGTCCGGCGCGATGTCCGCGCAGGGGAACAGCACGCCGCGGGCACCGTCTTCCTCCGCCGACGGGAACTCCTCCACCAGTCCGCGCGCGCTGTGTTCGGACGGCACCAGGTCCGGCTCGACGCCCTCGGTGCGCAGCGCGTCCGCCGTCGCTCGGCCGACCGCGGCGACCCGCGCCGATCCGAGCGCGCGCGCGTCGCGCATTTCGGCCATGAAACGGTCGACGGCGTTGACGGAGGTGAACACGACCCACCGGCATTCGGCGACCGACGCCGCCGCCGCTCGCAACGCGACACCGCCGTCGGACGGATCGACCTGGCGCGTGAGCGGCAGCCCCACGGTGGACGCGCCGGCGCGTGCGAGCGCGTCGACCAGGCCGGCCGCCCGGGTGCCGACGCGGGTGACCACGATGGTGCGCCCGGTCAGCGCACCGCCCCCCGCTGCCGCGGGCGACTCGTGCGCCAACCCCGCTACCGGGCCCACCACGATCACGGCGGGCGACTCCAGCTCCACGTCGGCCAGGTGCTCGAGTGTCGTGCGCACGATTCCCTGAGCCGGCGTGGTCGCACGAGCGATGACGGCGACCGGTGTGTCCGGCGCCCGCCCGCCAGCGATCAGCGCCTCGGCGATGGCGGCGCGCGTCGACATGCCCATGAGGATGACGAGGGTGCCTCCGGCGCGGGCGAGCGCGTCCCAGTCCGGCGCTCCCGCCTCGGCACCCGGCGCGTCGCCGACCCGCCCCGTCACCACGGTGACCGACGAGGCGACGCCCCGATGGGTCACGGGGATGCCGGCGACCGCCGGTGCGGCGAACGCAGAGGTCACCCCCGGGACCACCTCGAAAGGGATGCCCGCCTGCGCCAGCGCCTGCGCCTCCTCGCCGCCGCGGCCGAAGACGAACGGGTCGCCCCCCTTGAGGCGGACCACCACCTCGGCGCGGCGACCGTGCTCGACGAGCAGCCGTGCGATCTCCCGCTGGCGCTCGTCCTGCCCCACCTGCCTAGCCCCGGGCCCAGCTCCCGTCGCGGTGTCCGGCCGCTTCCCGACGTCGATCAGCTCGGCCGAGTCCGCCGCCAAATCGAGCACCGCCGGGCTCACCAGGCGATCGTGGAGGACGACGTCGGCCCGGGCCAGGAGCATTGCCCCGCGGCGCGTGAGCAGGCCCGGATCGCCGGGTCCCGCACCGACCAGGTATACCGTCACCGGTCGCCCTCTCGAAGTCCGACCCGGTCGAAACCCTCGATCGCCGCCCCCCCGCCCTCGAGCAGTGCCTGGGCGACCGTCGCGCCGACAGCCTCGGGGTCGTCACCTTGGCGGCTGAGCCGGATCAGGGTGTGGCCGTCCGCGCTCGCCAAGAGCCCCGAGAGCACCATCGCCGAACCAGAACCACAGCCAGAGTCAGAGCCAGAGTCAGAATCAGGGCCCGCCGGCTCGGCGTACGCGCCCACCGGCACGGAGCAACTCCCCCCGAGAGCGGCGAGCACGGCGCGCTCGGCGCGCAGCGCGCGATGGGTGGCCTCGTCGTCGATCGCGGCCAAAAGGCCCCGCGTGCGCTCATCGTCGACCCGGCACTGCACGGCGATCGCGCCCTGGCCGGCCTGGGGCAGCAGGTCCATCGGATCGAGCACGTCGGTGACCTGGTCGAGCCACTCCAGGCGCTCCATGGCGGCCATCGCGACGACGGCCGCGGTCACCCCGTCGGTGCCGGCGGCGGCCACCCGGCGGGCCATGTTGCCGCGCAGGTCGCGGAAGACGAGGTCCGGTCGCAGATAGGCCAGTTGGGACCGGCGCCGGGCCGAGCCGGTCGCGATCAGTGCCCCGGCCGGGAGCTCGGCGAGCCGGCAGCCGACCAGGGCGTCCCGCGGGTCCGCCCGCGGCGGCACCGCGCCCAGCACGAGCGACGCGGCCATGACCGAGGGCATGTCCTTGGCGGAGTGGACCGCCGCGTCGGCGCGGCCGTCGGCGACGGCGGCCTCGACCTCGGCCACGAACACGCCCTGGCCACCGATCTGGTCGAGCGGCACCGTCGCGTCACGGTCGCCGCGGGTGCGCACCACGACGGGCTCCACCTCGAGGCCCGGGTGGGTGGCGCGCAGGAGGGCCGACACTGTCTCGGTCTGGCGGCGCGCCAGCGGGGAGCCCCGGGTGGCCAGCCGGACGGTGCGGACGGCGCCAACCGCGTCGGACGTCCGAGGGGATCCCATGGGGCGCGCGCCTACAGGTCGAAGAGGATGCGCAACGCCTCGACCAGGCGCTCTCCGCGCGGCGTGCCAGCGGCCTCCTTGAGGAGCACGGTCGGCTCGTGCAGCATCTTGGCCAGGGTGGCACGCGTGGCCTGGTCCACGTGGTCCCACTCCTCTTCGCTGAGGTCCGCCAGTTGGGCCCGATGCCGCTCGAGCTCCGCCACCCGCAACGACTCCAGCCTCGCCCGCAGCGAAGCGACGACGGGGGCGGCGCCCCGCTGGCGGCTGGCCGTGCGGTAGCGCTCGACCTCCGAGTCGACGATGGCACGCGCCGCGACCGCCTCCTCCCGGCGCTCCCCGAGCGCCTGCGCCACCAGCGCACTGAGCGCGTCCATGTCGAGCAGCGACACGCCCTCGCGCGCGGCGACCGCAGGATCCACGTTGCGCGGCACGCCCAGGTCGATCACCCGCAGCGGTGCCGAGACCCCGGCGAAGTCCTCGAGCTCGAGCACGTGGGACTCCGCCGCCACCGCCGTCAACACGACGTCGGCGTCGGCCAGCTCCGCCGCCACCCGCTCCAGCGACGTCGCACGCACCTCGAACGGGGCGCCCGAGCCGTCACGCGCCAGGTCATCCGCCCGCTTGGGCGAACGGTTGACCACGACGACTCGCCGCGGCGCCTGCTCCGGCCCGAGGTCGGACAGCGCGCGGAAGACACCCAGACCCATTTCGCCTGCGCCAACCACCACGACGCGCGCGTCGCGCAGCCCGGCACCCTCGGCGCCTCGCGCCACGGCCACCGCGGCGTATGCGAACGACGTGGTGCCCTGGCTGATCGCCGTCTCGGTGCGCACGCGCTTGCCGGTCTGCAACGCGTGACGGAACAGGGCGGAGAGGACAGGCCCGCACGTGCCCTCCTCCTGGGCCCGCTCGAAGGCGCGCCGCACCTGGCCGACGACCTCCGTCTCGCCGGTCACGACCGACTCGAGCCCGGACGTGACGGAGAAGAGGTGTGAGGTCACGTCGTCGTCGAAACGGATCACCGCATGGAGCGACAGCTCTTCGACCGAGATGCCGGACTGGTCCGAGAGGACGTCGTAGATCTCGCCGACCGCGTCGTGAAAACGGTCCACCACGGCGTACACCTCGGTCCGCAGGCAGGTCGAGAGCACCACGGCCTCCTGAACGTTGCGCCGGTGGCTCAACGCGCTCAGGGACTTGTGGAGGTCCGCGTCGGCGATGGCCGTGGCCTCGAGCAGAGGCAGGGGCGCTTGCGTGTGCTGCAACCCTATGACGACGACGGACACTCGGAATCCTCCTGGGTCGGAGTCCAATTCTGCCGGTCCGGCCGCCCGGCGTGCCAGTCGCCGGTGCGGAAGCGATCAGCCCAGGTCCTGCGGGGACGACATTCCCACCGATCGTATGAGCGGGACACGCTCCTCGCCGCGGCCGCCGGCCCGCACCGACGCGTCCTGGCGGGCCCGGTAAAAGCCGAGCACCTGCAGCTCAATGGAGAGGTCGACGTAGCGGACGTGCACGTGCGGCGGGACGTGGAGCACGCGCGGCGCGAAGTTGAGGAGCGAGGTCACGCCGGCGCGTACGAGCAGGTCGGCCACGCCTTGGGCCGCCCAGCCCGGCGTGGTGATGACCCCGATGTCGGGGCACTCTGCCGCTCGGAGCGTTGCGATCTCGTCCATGTGGCGCACCTTCATGCCGCGGATCTCCTCACCCACGACCCCGGGGTCGACGTCGAAGAGCGAGGTGACCTGGCAGCCGCCGGAGGCGAACCCGGCCGAGTTGGTGAGGGCGCGCCCCAGGTTGCCGATGCCGACGACTGCGACCGACCAGTTCTCGTCGATCCCGAGCGCACGGTCGATCTGGGCGATCAGAAATCCGGGCTCGTAGCCCGAGCCGCGGGTCCCGAACGAGCCCAGGAGCGACAGATCCTTGCGCACCTTGGCCGCGTTGACCCGGGCCAGCTCGGCCAGCTGCTCGGACGAGACCGTGCGCGTCCCGGCACGGACGAGCTCGGTCAGGATGCGCTGGTACACCGGCAGGCGCAGGACCGTGGCCTCGGGGATCCGCTTGGCGGGCGACGGCGCGTCGGATGCCACGGGTGCCACCGGCGCCACCGGCGCCTCGGGCTTCGGAGCTGCCGTTCGATCGTCGCTCACTGCAATCGGATGGTACCGAGGAGGGTTGCGACAGCACCAAACCGGGCCACCCGCCGGACGCGCCTACCAGGCGAGGATCAGCAGCTCACCGGCGACGACGTTGAGCCAGCGCGCCGCCGAGGCCTCCCCGGCGACGACGGCGAGATGCCCGTTGGCGTCGACCAGCACCCCGAACTCGCCTTGCTTCAGCTCGCCGAAGGCCTCCACGGCGCGCAGCTGCACCCCCTCGGGGACCAGCGAATGGGGCAGGCCGTCGAGGTACTCGCGGCCCGACTCGACCCGCGCCACCAGCTCGATCGTCCCCGACGCCGGGATCCCGGCCACCCGGGCGTCGGCCACCGTCGCCGCCAACTGAAGGTTGCCGAAGTGGTCGACCCACGTCACCTCGGCCCGCAGGCAGGCGCGCCCGTCGTGCAGCCGGCCTTGCTCGACCACCCCGCCCATCAGGCGCACCAGCGACTCGGGCTCGATCGCCTCGCCGAGCTCCGCCAAAGGGGTGCCGGCACACAGGCGGGCCGCCGCCGGAGCGAAGACGTCGCGCCCGTCGAAGGTGGCGCCGCGGTCGGGGGGCACCGGGTCGCGCTGCAACTCGACGACCGAGGCGATCGGCGCCTCGGCGACCGATTCCGCCGCCGCCACGAGCAGGCCGTTGTCCGGCCCGACGAAGCACATCCTGCCGCCCGCCGGCAGCGACACCTCGAGGCCGATGCCACGGCGCGTCGTGCCCACGCCGGGGTCGATCACACCGAGCACCACCCCCGCGCCGAGATGCGGGACGGCCCGCACCAGCGTGTGACTCCCCGCGCGCACGTCGAAGGGCGGAACGTGATGCGTGAGGTCGATCACCGTCGTGCCGGGGGCCCGCGCCGCGATCACCGCGTGCACGACGCCGACGAACTCGTCCTCGGTCCCGAAGTCGGAGAGAAAGAAGACGGTGCCCGCCGCCGGAGCCGGCGCCGGCCCGGGAGGCCGTCTCGGCTCGGTCGGGCGCTGTGAGGACACGTCGCGCGCTCGAGCTCAACGCTGCAGGTTGCGCGAGCGTTCAGTGGCCGCCGCCACCGCCTCCATGAAGGCCGAGCGCACGGCGCGGGACTCGAGCGCACGGACGCCGGCCGCGGTCGTGCCCGCCGGCGACGTCACGTCGGCCCGGAGCGACGCCGGTTCGCGCTCGGTCTCGGCGAGGAGCGCCGCCGAGCCCCTCATCGTCTGGACGACCAACGTGTGACTGACCTCGCGCGACAGGCCCATCTGCACACCCGCCTCGATCATCGCCTCGGCCACGAGGAAGAAATAGGCCGGGCCCGAGCCCGACAACCCGGTCACGGCGTCGAGCATGCGCTCGGGCAGGCGGACCACGACGCCGAGCGAGTCCAAGAGCGCTTCCGCCCAGCCCAGGTCCGCCGAGGTGGTGAACGACCCGCCCGACATGGCGGCCACGCCGGCGCCGATCAGCGCGGGCGTGTTGGGCATGGCGCGGATGACGGCCGGCTCTCCGCCGAGCGCGGACTCCAGACGCTGGCACGGCACGCCCGCCACGATCGAGAGCACGCGGGTGACGCCCGTCGCGCCGAGCAGGCGACAGGCCCCGTCCGCCTGGTCGGGCTTCACCGCGAGCACGGCGCCGCACCGGTCCTCGCTGGTCTCGTCGAGGACGTCGAGGAGGCCGGGCTCCGGCGCGGCCGCGGTCTGCAGGCCGGGGTACGACTCCTCGAGCTCCTTGCGGCGCTCGGGGAGCGGTTCGACGACGGTCACGGTTGCCGCGGCGTAGAGGCCACGGCCGAGCAGGCCGCCCAGCAGGGCGCCACCCATCTTTCCGCCCCCGACGATCAGCAGTTTCGCCACCCGCACGACGATACCGACCGCAGCCTCGCGCCGCCGAGAACGAACGGCCGGGGGCTCTCGAAGCGAGAAGCGCTAGCGAGAAGCGAGAAGCGGGAAGCGGGAAGGAAGCGAGGAGGGTCTAGGACCGGCGGGGCCGGCGCCGGTAGGTCGACGGGTGCCCCAGCGTCATGGCCGTCGGGAAGTGGTCGTCGGTGTAGACGACCGACGCCCCGGCGATGCGGTCGAGCTCCTCGTCGTCGATCAGGCGGGCCGGCACCCGGCCGACGAGATACACGGCGTCTTCGGGCCCGAGCGCGAACCACATGCCCAACAGCGCCGTGTTGCGCCGGAGCAGGTACGCGTAGACCTCCTCCCTGTTCGCCTCGGGGGCGGGCATGAACTGCGCCTCGTGCCACAAGGTCCGCTGCTTCAGCGTGAACCACACCGTGATGTAGTCCTTCTCGTCACCCTTGAAGCGGAGATACCACTGGAACGACGCCGTCCGATCGGTCACCTCCTGGCGCTCGGCCGCCACCAGCGGCCCGTCGGCCTCGAGCTCGCGCTCGGCCCAGGCGTCGATGCACGCGACGGCCGCCGCCATCTCGTCGTCGGCCGGCAGGTCGATCAGGGGCACGGCGCGATGGGCGGTCGGGCGGCCGGCCGCTCAGCCGGCCGGCGGCTCAGCCGCACTCGACGAGGCGCCCGGCCGCCAGCTCGTCGTGCAGCTCCAGCAGCGTCGCCGCCGCGGCATGCCAGGTGTAGAGCCGGGCCCGCAGGACGGATGCGGTCGACAGGCGCTCGGCTGCCAGCGGCTCCTCGAACACCCGGCGCACGGCGTCGGCGTAGGCGCTCGGGTCGTGCGCATCGACCAGGAACCCGGTGTAGCCGTGGTCGACGAGGGTGGTGAGGCCGCCCACGGCCGAGGCCACGACCGGCGTCCCGCACGCCGCCGCCTCCAGCGCCACGAGGCCGAAGGACTCGGAGCGGCTCGGGACGAGGCAGACGTCGGCGGCGCGGTAGTAGGACGACAACAGCTCGTGGGGCTGCGGCTCGATGAAGTGCACCAGCTCGCCCACGCCCCGGGCGTCGGCCACGTCGTGCAGGCCCTGGAGCGACTTCTCCCCGTGCGGCCCGCTCGGCCCGCCGACCACGACGAGGCGGTACGGCTCGCCGCCGGCGGCGCACAGCTCGGCCAGCGTCTCGATGGCCACGTCGGCGCATTTGAGCGGCTGGATCCGCCCGACGAACAGCAGCAGGCGCCCGTCGACCGGTAACCCGAGCGCACGCCGCGCCTGGGGGCGGTGGCCCGGGCCGAAGAACGCGTGGTCGACCCCCGGCGGCACGATGCGGATGCGACCCGGCTCGCCGCCGTAGAGCGACGCGATCTGGTCGGCCTCGACGCTGCACGACGCCAGCACGGCGTCGGAGCACTCGATGATCGTTGCCTCGGCCTCGGCGCGCCGGTGCGGCATGTCCGCCTCGACCTCTTCGGGCATCGACTCGGCCTTCACCCGGTCGAGCGTGTGGAAGGTGCATACGAGCGGCAGGTTGAGCTCGTGCTTTATCACGTGGCCCGACAGCCCCGACAGCCAGTAGTTCGCGTGGACCGACGTGTAGGGCAGGCCACCGCCCTCGCTGCCGCCGGACCCGGCGGCGGCGGCCATGCGCTCGAGCACGTTGGCCGTGAATTCGTCGACCACGGCCGGGAGGGACTCCTTGGGTACGGACTCGAGCGGTCCGGCCGGCACGTGGTGCACCCGGAGCCCCGGCTCGACCTCGACGACGGGCGCCAGGTCGGGCGACCAGGCCCGGGTGAACACGTCGCAGGCGACGCCGTTGCGGGCCAGCGCCGCGGTCAGCTCGCGGACGTACACGTTCATGCCGCCGCCGTCGCCCGTGCCCGGTTGGGCCAGGGGCGACGTGTGCAATGAGAGAACCGCGAGACGCCGCATGCCGGGGCGATCCTACCGGCGATGGGCGAAATGGCTCCGGGCACCTGGGCGGACGCTGGGCCTCCGGATCGGCCCGCTCAGGCGGTGGCGACCTGCTCGGGGGGGGTGGACGGCGCCCTCGGGGCGGCGGGATCGGGCGCTTGATCGCCGGCGTCAGTAACTGTGACGGCCACACCGGCCCCGGCGGCTCGGGCCGGTGTGCCCGCGCCGGGCGACGGGCTGTCGTCCTCGTGCTCGCGACGGAACGAGAGGTAGATCCGCACCAGCGCCTGCTTCTGCTCCTCGCTGATGGTCTGGTCGGCCATGATGGCGCGGGTGAGATCGGGCGCGCCGGTGGGCGCCTCGAGGATGCCCGCCTGGACGTAGAGCGTCTCGGCGGAGATGCGCAACGCCTTGGCGATCTGCTGGAGGATCTCGGCCGAGGGCCGGCGCAGCCCCCGCTCGATCTGGCTCAGATACGGGTTGGAGATCCCCGCCAACTCGGACAGCCGGCGGAGCGAGAGCCGGGCGGTGCCGCGCTGCTCACGGATGAAGGACCCAAGCTCGTGCCAGCGGTCTTTGGGGTCCGTGCTCACTCTTGCAAGCGTACCGCCGCTCCGGCGGGTCCAGGGGTTGCCGCCGCACCGGCGTCCGGCGGGGCCGGGGCGGCCGGCCCGCCGAGCAAACACGCCCCCGACCTGCTCGCATACCTCCTCGCATGGAGGTTGATCCCCGGTTGGAATCGGGCGAGGTTCGGGTATGGTCCACCACGAACCACCCGACTGTCATCACGACCCGACCCACGACCCGACCCACGACCCGACAGAGGAGACCGTAATGGCCGAGTACACCCTCCCCGACCTGCCCTACGACTACGCCGCGCTGGAGCCCCACGTGTCGGCCCAGATCATGGAGCTCCACCACGACAAGCACCACGCCGCCTACGTGACCGGCGCCAACCAGACGCTCGAGAAGCTGGCCGCGGCGCGTGACAAGGACGACTTCGGCGCCATCGTCGGGCTCGAGAAGACGCTCGCCTTCCACATCTCGGGCCACGTCCTGCACTCGATCTTCTGGAAGAACCAGAGCCCCGACGGCGGCGACAAGCCCGGCGGCGCGCTCGGCTCCGCCATCGACGAGAACTTCGGCACGTTCGACAAGTTCAAGGCGCATTTCACCCAGGCCACCTCGACGATCCAGGGCTCGGGCTGGGGCGTGCTCGCCTACGAGCCGTTGGCCGGCCGGCTGATCATCGAGCAGGTCTACGACCACCAGGGCAACATCGGGCAGAGCTCGGTCCCCCTCCTCGTCTTCGACGCCTGGGAGCACGCCTTCTACCTGCAGTACAAGAACGTGAAGGCCGACTTCTTCGCCGCGTTGTGGAACGTCGTCAACTGGTCCGACGTGGCGGCCCGCCTCGACTCGGCGCGGGGCCTCAAGGTCGAGGGCTAGCCGAGGCCTCGTCGAGCCTGGTCGAGGGCCGGTCGACCGATCGAGCGGTCGAGAGCTCGTCGAGCGGCAGGTGCTGTTCGCAGAAGCGTCCGGCGGGGTCGCGCTCGAGATCGGCATCGAGCATGGGCGCCCCGCAGGTGGCGCAGGCTCCGTACGTGCCCGCGCTCAGGCGCTCCAACGCGGAATCGACGCCGTCGAGGACGGCGGCCGCGCTGGCCAATTCGGACTCGTAGCGCTCCTCCACGGGGGGCAGGGTACCTTCCGGCGGGCCCGGCGGGGCCGCCCGGGGCCGCCTGGGGCCGCCCGGGGCCGCCCGGGCCGTTTAGAGGTGGGACCGGGCGGGCAGGGGTAGCGCAACCGCTATGCAAAGCCCGACGATCCCGGGGCGCGAGCCCGTCGAGGCGACCCACGAGGATGGGCCGGCGGGTGACGCCGCCAAAACAGTGAGCCAGCCGGAGCCCGGAGTCGCCACCAGGGCGGGCGCGGCCACCGGCGCGGGCGGCACCACGCGGGCCGTCCAGCGGTTCACGGCGACCCATGCCTCGGTCGCACGGGCCCGTCGGTTCCTTCTCGATCAGCTCCCGGGCGGTTGCCGCGACGGCCGCGACGTCCTGGCCCTGATGCTCTCGGAGCTGGCCACCAACTCGGTCCAGCACGCCGACACCGAGTTCGAGGTCGACGTTGCCACCACCGACCATCCGGGCGGCCGCTGGGTCCGGGTCAGCGTGACCGACGAGGCCTCCGGGTTTCCCACTCCGCAGGAGCCGGCGCCGGACGCCCCGCACGGGCGCGGCCTGCGCATCGTCGAATCGCTCGCAGACGCCTGGGGAATCGAGATGCGGCGCGACCGACCCGGCAAGACGGTGTGGTGCACGTCGTGGGTGGGCCCGGCCGACACGCCTTCCCCGGTGTCGGGCCCACCGGAAGAGGCGGGACGCCCGGTCGGGGTCGCGACCGGCGCGCCGGACGCCGCGGGTGCGCAGCTCGTCACCGGGCCGTGGCCCGTGCCCGGGGTCCGCGCCGTGCTCGACGGCCTGCGCGACGGGGTCGTCGCGAGCGACGAACACGGCGTGATCCACTACGCCAACGCGGCGGCCGAGGAGCTCATGGGCTGGCCGGTCGGCTCGCTGCTCGGGCGCTCGGCCCTCGACCTGGTACCCGAGTCGATGACGGGGCCGCTGGCTCAGGGGTTCGGGAGCTTCATGCGATCGCAGGCGGAGGGTCTCGCCGGGCGCAGCCTGCCGGCGGTGATCAAGCGGGCCGACGGCTCCGAGGTCCATACCGAGGTCGTCATGTCCATGTTCGAGCACCCGCTGGCGGGCCGGGTCGCCGTCGGGGTGTTCCGGCGCCGCGACGACCGCAAGTTGCAGCGCTGGTCCGAGCTGACGAGCGAGCTGCTGACGTTGCTGGCCGACGCGCCGATCGACGACCCCCCGGCCGAGCGGCTCCTCGCCACCCTCGGGCGCCGCCTCGACTGGGACGTCACGACGCTGTGGACGCTGAGCGGCGGGGGCAGGCTGGTGTGCCGCCACGTGTGGACGCGCTCCCCGCGCGTCGCCCCCTCCTTCGCCCAGGAGCGGGCGAAGAACCCGACCAGCGGCAGCGACGGGCTGCCCCGCTGGGTCATGGAACACGGCGAGCCCATCTGGGTGACGGACCTCGCGCACGACCAGCGCTTCACCGGCGACGCGCTCGTACGCCACGGGCTGCAGAGCGCCTACGCGTTCCCGATCCGCTACCGCGGCGCGTGCGTCGGGATCGTCGAGATGCTGAGCACCCGGCCGCGCGAGCACGACTTCTCCGTCGTGGAGCTGATGGACGCCGTGGGCGGGCACCTCGGCGAACTGCTGCACGCGTCGGCCCAGGTGGCCGAGCGCGAGCGCCTGGTGGGCGAGCTCCTCGAGGAGCGGCGCCGCAACGAATTCCTGCTCCTCGCCGCGCAGGTGCTCTCCGAGGTCTTCGACTACCGCGACATGGTCAAGCGGCTCGCACAGGTCGCGGTCCCCGTCCTGGCGGACCTGTGCCTGATCGACATCGCCGAGGAGGACGGGCAGATCCGGCGCATGGCCGCGTGGCACGCCGACCCGCAGAAGCGCGCGCTCACCGAGGAGCTGCGCACCACATTCCCGCCCGATCCCGCAGGACGGCACCCGACGATCGAGGTGATGCGCAGCGGGCGGTCGCTGTGGAGCCACCACATGACCGACGAGTTCCTGCGCGCCACGAGCCGCGACGAACGTCACTACGAGATCTCGAAGCTGCTCGGCTTCACGTCGTACATGACGGTGCCGCTCGGCAGCGGCGACGACGAGGTGATCGGTACGGTGACCCTGGTCTCGGCCGGATCGGGCCGGCGGTTCTCGGAGAAGGATCTCGGCCTGGCGGAGCAGCTGGCGACCCAGGTGAGCTCGGTCGTGAGCCGCGCCCGCGCCTACGACCGCGAGCGGCGCATCTCGCACGAGCTGCAACGCAACCTCTTGCCCGACGCCATCCCCAAGCTCCCCGGCTGGGAGGTGGCGGCGCGCTACCTGCCGGCGGCCCTCGGCGTCGAGGTGGGCGGCGACTGGTACGACGTCGTGCCGGTGAGCGACCGCCTCGTCGCGCTCGTCGTCGGCGACGTCGAAGGGCACGACCTCGAGGCGGCACGCATCATGAGCCGGCTCCGCCACACGCTCGGGCTCCTCGTCCTGGAAGAGCAGGCTCCGGGCGAGGCTCTCGAGCGCCTCAACCGGGTCGCCCTGTCGGGGATCCAGCCCCGGCTGGCCACCGCACTCGTCGGGGTGCTCGACACCGTCACGGGCGTCGTCACGTTCTCGTCGGCCGGGCACCCCTCGCCGGTGCGGATGGAGGACGGGCATGCCCTCGAGCTCGTGGTGCCACCCGGACCGCCGCTCGGCGTCCAGCGCTGCCACTACAAGGACCACGAGCACCAGCTGGCCGAGGGGTGCCTGGTCATGTTCACCGACGGGCTGGTCGAGCGGCGCGGCGTCTACCTGGACGACCGTCTGGCGCTCTTGGAGTCCTCGCTGCGGGCGGCGCCGACCATGGCGCCCGACACCGTGTCGGATTTCGTGATCGACGCCATGACGGCGGACGAGCGGAGCCCCGACGACATTGTGGTGCTGGCGGCGCGCCGGACGCCCGGCCACCCCGGGGGTGGGGCCTGACTCGACGGGTGCCGCCCGCTTCCTAGTGTGACGGCGTGACATCCGAAGCGCCGCTGGCCGCCCTGGTGGGGGCGCACGCCCCCGTGCCCTGCGTCGACGGCCGCGAACGGCCCTACCGCGACCTCGACGGCGCGGCGTCGACACCGGCGCTCGAGACGGTGGCGCAACGGGTCACCGAGTTCCTGCCGTGGTACTCGAGCGTGCACCGCGGCGCCGGCTACAAGTCCCGGCGCGCCACCGCCGCCTACGAAGCCGCGCGCGACAGCGCGCACCGTTTCGCGCGGCGCCCGGCCGGCGGCGACGACGTGGTCGTGCTGGTCCGCAACACGACCGAGGCCATCAACCACCTGGCCTACCGACTGGGTCTCGACCCGACCGAGGTGGTCGTGACGACCGTCGTCGAGCATCACGCCAACCTGCTGCCGTGGGCCCGGGTCGCCACCCGCCGCTGGGTCGAGTGCGGCCCGGACGGCACGTTCGGGGTGGACGACGTCGTGCGGGTGCTCGACGACGGGCCCAGGCCCAAGCTGCTCGCCTTGACGGGCGCCTCGAACGTGACCGGGTGGCTGCCGCCGGTCGACGAGATCTGCGCCGCCGCCCGCGCGCGGGGGGTCCCCGTGCTGCTCGACGCCGCGCAGCTGGCACCCCACCGCCCACTGCCCACCGGGCCCGACTTCGTCGCCTTCAGCGGGCACAAGCTCTACGCACCCTTCGGTGCGGGCGCGCTCGTCGGGCCGCGGGCGACCTTCGAGACGGGGGACCCCTTCCTGGCCGGAGGCGGCGCGGTCGACCTGGTCGACCTCGACGAGGTCATTTGGACGGAGCCGCCCGAACGCGAGGAGGCGGGCTCACCGAACGTCGTCGGCGCCGTCGCCTTCGGCACCGCTATGGACGAACTGGAGCGGATCGGCTGGGATGCCGTGCGCGACCACGAGGCTGCGCTGTGCGTCCGGCTCCACGAAGGGCTGCGGGCGATCCCCGGAGTCCGGGTCCTCGGGCCGCCGCTCGACGGCGCGCACACAGGTGCCGACCGCCTCGCCGTCGCCCCCTTCACCGTCGACGGCATGCACCACTCACTAGTGGCGGCGCGGCTGAGCGCGGAGTTCGGCATCGGCGTGCGGCACGGTTGCTTCTGCGCCCACCCTTACCTGATCCGGCTCCTCGGCGTCGGCCAGGCCGGCCTGGACGAGGCGCGGGCAGCCATCCGGCGCGGCGACCGCAGCGGCATTCCCGGCGCGGTGCGCGCCAGCTGCGGCCTGGGGACGTCGAGCGACGACGTGGACGCCTTGGTCGACGCGGTGGGGGCCCTCGCCGCCGGCCTGCCGGCGCCGGTGGAATACGTGCAGGATCCGGTGACCGCGGACTACTGGCCCGAGGGCGAGGCGCCCGGCTGGGCGTCGGCCGACCGGCCCGCCGGCGCGGCGTGCGCGCGCGGGTGAGCCCGCGGGCGGGTGGGCAGCGCGGGGGCGGGTGGCGCGGGGCCGCCCTGGTGCTCGGGGCGCTGGCCTCGGCGGTGGCGCTGGCGGCGTGCGGAACCCCCGTCGGCAGCACGTCCGTCCGCGACGTCGCCTGGGTGACCACCGGCGCCTCGGTGACGCTGCCGGGGATGGACGTGACCCCGGTGGACCTGGCCCGTCGCCAGATCGCGGCGAAGGTCCCGGTCGGCAGCCTGCCGGCGGCGCTGGCCTTCACGCCCGGTGACCACGGGCTCCTCGTGGTGACGCAGGGCGACGACACGCTGCACGAGATCGACCCGGCCACCCACGACGTGATCCATTCGGTGACGGTGGGCGTGGAGCCCGACGCCGTGGCGTTTGCGCCCGGCGGGACCGATGCGATGGGCATCGCCCTGGTGGCCAACCTCGACTCCGACAGCGTGACGCCGGTCGACCTCGGCACGTGGCGGGCCGGACGGCCGATCCCGGTCGGCGCCGAGCCGGTGGCGATCGCGGTCGCGGCGCCAGCGACCGGCTCGGGGGCGGCCACCGCGTTCGTGGCCGACTACGGCAGCGACACGGTGACGCCGATCGACGTGGGCACGCGGCAGGCCGGTGCGCCCATCGCCGTCGGACCGGGGCCCCAGACCCTGGCCGTGGCGTCGGGCCAGGTGCTGGTCGGGAACTTCGGCAACGCCACGCTGACGCCGATCAACGTGGGCACGCAGCGTCCAGGCGGGGCCGTCACGCTCCCGCTCAACCCCACCGGGATCGCGGTCGACGCCGCCGGCACCACCGCGTACGTGTGCGGCGGGGCGGGCCTGGTGCCGGTCACGCTCGCCGGGTTGGCGTTGGCGGTCGGGCCGCAGATCGGGCTGCCTGACGCGGCCCAGGGCGTGGCGTTGAGCGCCGACGGCGCAACGGCGTGGGTGACCCAACAGGCCGGGGGGTTGGTCGCCGTGGCCTTGGCCACGGGGAAGGTCGGGCCCCCGCTGCACCTCGGCGGGCATCCCACCGCCATCGTCATCGGGGCGGGCTGATTTCATGAGCAGCGCGGGTCCGCCTCCTCAGACGCTGTAGACGGCGCGGGCCCGGAAGCGCACCGGCTTTTCGGTCAGCTCCTCCATGTAGTGCGCCGCCCAGCCGGCCACGCGGGCGACGGCGAAGATGGTGCGCCCGCTGTCCGACGGCATGCCGGCCCCCCAACTCAGCGCGGCCAGGGCGAGGTCGCAATTCGGCAAGGGGACGTCGTGCGCCGCGGCCAGTGCCACCACGTCGTGCAGCACGGCGCGCTGTCGCTCGCTCAACGACGGCTCGGCCAACACGAGCAACGCGCCGAACCGCGGGTCGCCACTCTTGTACACGGTGTGGCCGAAGCCAGGCAGGCGGCCCTGGGCGCGCAGGATGTCGTTGAGGGCACGCACCGCGCCGTCACGTTCGGCCACGACGAGGAGCTCGTAGGCCATTTGGCTGGCGCCACCGTGAAGGGGTCCCGCCAACGTGGTCAACCCCGCCAACAGGGCGTCGTAGGGATCGGCCCGCACGGACGCCGCCACGCGGACGGCGACAGTCGAGGTGGCCAGCTCGTGGTCCGCCAGGAGCACGAGGGCCGCGTTCACCGCCTCGGTCGGGACGGCGGAGACCGACGTCGTGAGCCGGGCGGCCAGGCGCGCCGCGATGGAGGCACCCGCGTCGTCGTCCGCCGCCGGCCCGACCGCTTCGGCGAGCGCGGCGGCCGAACGTCGGGCCGCGCGGGCCACGGCGGCCGGCCGCAGGTCCGAGCGGAGGGGGTCGCGGGCACCGCACAGCACCAGCGCCCAGCGCATCCGGTCGAAGGTCTGGCCCAGCGGGCACGGTCCGAGGTCGGGCGTGCTCCAGTCGCCACCGTCCTCGGACTGCCAGAGGAGCTCGGCCACCTCCTCGAAGCTGGCGGTGGCCGCCAGCTCGGTGGCGCGCCGGCCGCGGTAGAGGGGCCCGAGCTCCTGGTGGAGCTGCGTCACCCCGGTGGTGATGGTGGCCAGGCGGGTGGTTGTCTGGCGACCCCCGCGGCTGCGCGCCGCCAACGCCTCGACGTCGGCCAGGTCGAAGAGGCTGCCCCGCCCCTTCGGGTCACGGTGCGACCCGAGCACCCCGCGGCTGACGTAGGCGTAGAGGGTCGGCACCTTCACCCCGAGCCGTCGCGCCGCCTCTTCGGTGGTGAGCATCCGATCCACGACGTCCGATCGTATATTGACTTGATCAACGTTTACAGTCCCTGGTCGAGGGCGGCATAGTGGGACGCATGGAAACCATCGTGCGAGACCTCATGACGTCGCCGGCCGTGACCTGCCCGGCCGACGTCACCTTGGCCGAGGCGGCCGGAGTGATGCAGCACGCCGACACGGGCTCGGTCGTCGTCACCGACGACGGAAAGGTCGTGGGCATCCTCACCGAGCGGGACCTACTGCACGCCGCGGTCGGCGCGGGTGATCCGCGACGCGAGAGGGTGGCCCTCTGGATGACGGCCCGGCCCGACGTGCTCGGCCCCGAGGAGCGTGTCGACGCCGCGTGGGCGAGCCTGACCTCCCACCACTACCGCCACCTGCCCGTCGTCGAAGGCGACGAGTGCGTCGGCGTGGTCTCGCTGCGCGACCTCATGGGCGTGGCGCGCATCCGCCCTGCCGCCGAGACGAGCGGCGACGTGCCGGCCGGCCTCGAGGGCGTCGTCGTGGCCGAGACCACCATCGGCGACGTCCGCGGGCAGGAGGGCTTCTTCCATTACCGGCAGTACTCGGCCGTGGACCTGGCGGAGCAGCGCTCGCTCGAGGACGTGTGGCATCTCCTGCTCCGCGGCGCGCTGCCCGACGCCGCGGCCTCGACGGCGTTCGGCGACGAAGTGCGGCGCCGCCGCACCTTGCCGCCCGGGCTCGGGACGTTGCTGCCGGCGCTGGCGCGGCGGGGCTCGCCGCTCGACGTCCTGCGCACCGCGGTCTCGGTCCTGGGCTCCGAGCTCGGGTGGCGCCCAACCCACGACATCGGCACGGACGAGCTGGCCGACCAGGCGATCGGGTTGTGCGCGGTGGTGCCGACCATCCTGGCCGCGGCCCACCGCCTGCGCCAGGGCGACGAGCCGCTCGAACCGAGGGACGATCTCGGCTTCGCAGCCAACTACCTCTACATGCTCACGGGCGTGTTGCCCACCGAGGACCACGCGCGGGCCATCGAGCAGTACATGATCCTGACCATCGACCACGGGTTCAACGCCTCGACGTTCACGGCACGTGTCGTCACCTCCACGGGAGCCGACCTCGGCGCGGCCATCGTCGCGGCGATCGGCGCCCTGAGCGGGCCGCTGCACGGCGGTGCGCCGAGCCGCGCCCTCGACATGCTCGACGCCATCGGGACGGCGGAGCGCGCCGAGGCCTACGTCCGCCAGGCCGTCGAGAGCGGCGAGCGCATCATGGGCTTCGGCCACCGCGTCTACAAGACCGACGACCCGCGCTCCCTCTTGTTGCGCGGGGTCACCGAACGGCTGGGCGGGCCGCTCGTCGAGTTCTCCCAGTCGGTCGAGCGGACGACGGTGCAGGTGTTGGCCGACCTGAAGCCCGGACGCCAGCTCTACACGAACGTCGAGTTCTACGCCGGCGTGGTGATGCACACGTGTGGGATCCCGCGCGAGATGTTCACCCCGACGTTCGCCGCCGGGCGGACCATCGGATGGTGTACCCACGTGATGGAGCAGGCCGCCCACAACCGCCTGATCCGCCCGGCCGCCCGCTACGTGGGACCGCCGCCACCCCAGCCGGTGCCGGCGGCGGGCTGAGGCAAGGGCGCGGTCGGCGGTCGGGGTCGGCGGTCGGCGGTCGGCGGCCCGGACCGGCCCATCCGCCCGGGCAAAATCGGGGAATACCCGACTAATCTGGTCGGGGTTTCGCGGATTCGATCGAGAGGAGGCCGATGCAGGTCATGAGCACGCCGAAGGCCGCGCGCCGACCGAGCCGGGTGCGGACCCTCTTCTCCTTCCCCAACCCGGTCAACGAGGTGTCGGCCCGGCTCGTCGCCGCGGGCGTCGTCGTCATGTCGGTCCTGACCATTGCGTTCGACTTGAAGTGGATGACCGCCGTCGTCGCCTACGGCTTCGTGGCCCGCGTCCTCACCGGCCCCTCCCTCAGCCCCCTCGGCCAGCTCGTCACCCGGGTCGTGACACCGCGCCTGGGCGTGGCCCCGCGGCCGGTCGCTGGCCCACCCAAGCGCTTCGCCCAGAGCATCGGCGCCGCCTTCTCACTGACCTCGTTGGTGCTGACGGTCCTGGGCTTCTGGACCGCGGCCCAGGTTGTGCTCGGCCTGCTCGTGGTGGCGGCCACCCTGGAGTCGGCCTTCGCCATCTGCCTCGGCTGCATGACGTTCGGCCTGCTGATGCGCGCCGGCATCGTGCCCGACGAGGTCTGCGAGCGCTGCAACGACATCTGGGCCACGTCGGGCGCCGCCGCCGCCTGAGCGGCCCCGAGCGGGCGGCCTCAGCTGTCGTACATCAAGACGCCGCGGATGTTCTTGCCGTCGCGCATGTCCTGATAGCCCTGGTTGATGTCCCCCAGCTTGTAGGTGGCGGTGATCATCGAGTCGAGGTCGAGCTGCCCCTCGCGGTAGAGCTTCAGCAGCTTGGGGATGTCGGAGTGGATGTTGGCCGAGCCGAAGATGCTGCCCACCACCTGCTTCTCCATGATGGTGAGCTGCATCAGGTTCATCGTGACGTCGATCTCGGTCATCGGATGGATGTTGGTGACGACGACACGTCCGCGCTTGGCGGTCAGCCCGAGGATCGACTCCATCATCGACCCCTGGCCGATGCCCATGGCGCAGATGACCTTGTCGCACATGCGGCCCCAGGTCTCTCGCTGGATCAACTCGAAGGCTTCCTCGACCGACGGCGCGACGTGGGTCGCACCAAAGGTGGGGGCGAGCGTGCGCTTGAGTTCCACCGGGTCGATGGCGAAGATCATCTCGGCGCCGGCGAGACGGGCGCCCTGCACGGCGGAGGCACCGATGCCGCCGATGCCGATCACGGCCACGTAGTCGCCCGGTCGCACGTCGGCGGCATAGACCGCCGACCCCCATCCGGTGGTCACGCCGCAACCGACGAGGCAGGCCTTCTCGAGCGGGACGTCGTCGAGGATCTTCACGCAGGACGCCTGGTTGACCACCGTGTAGGGCGCGAAGGTGCCGAGGCAGACCATCGTCGCGACATCCTGTCCACGGGCGTGATGCCGAATGGTGCCGTCCATCTGCCGGCCGGCCATCAGGACGCCGCCCACGTCGCACAGGTTGGAGTGCCCCGTGGCGCACGAGGGGCACTTGCCACAGGCCGGCACGAACCCGAGCACCACGTGGTCACCGGGCTTGAGGGCGGTGACGCCGGGGCCGACCTCTTCGATGACGCCAGCGCCCTCGTGGCCGCCGATCATGGGGAGCGGGACGGGCATGTCGCCGGTGACGAGGTGCTCGTCGGAGTGGCACATGCCGGACGCCGCGAGGCGGATCAGCACCTCCCCGTCCTTGGGCGGATCGAGCTCGATGGGCTCCACGCTCCATTCTCCCGGGCGCTCCCACAGGACTGCCGCTTCGGTTTCCACTGTGCCTCCCCAGCCGTGGCGCGATGGCGCGCTCGGTACGCTACCGGCCCCGCGCTCGCCGGCGCCTCTTGGCGGCGTCCTCCCTCATCCGCTGTGCCGGGTGCGCCTGGTGAAAAGCCAGGCGGGGTAGAACACCCACCACAGCAGCGACATGGCGGCGGCGACCGGCACTGCGGCCAGGCTCAGCAGGCCGAGGTGCAGGACGGCCGGGAGCCGGGCCAGGGCGCCGGCCGGCGGTACCGCCGTCAGCGCACGGGCGCGATCGACGTCCATGGCGAGCAGCGCGTCGGGCGCATAGGGGTAAAGGTTCTGCTGACGGCGGCCTCGGATGAACGCCCGCACGGTGCGACCCGGACAAACGAAGAAGCCGCTCAGCAGGCCGGCGAGATCGAGGACCCAGGCCGCGCCGTAGCGGCCGCAGCCGCCGCTCGCGAGCTCCCACGCGCTGATCTCGAGCTCCCCCTCGCGGTCCGTGTGGTAGCCCGACACGAGATGGTTCAGGTCGTGGATGCGCACGGCGCGTTGGCGCGCCCGCGTGTTCGGGATCGGGTACGGCATCGGACCCACCTTGACCACGGCGAAGGGCTCCGAGTTCCCGGCGTCGGGTGGGAGTCGGCTGGCGCGCAGATGCTCCTCGAGCGCCGCCGCCATCGTCGGGGCCGAACCCGCCGCCATCATGCGCGTCTCAGAGTGCCAGGGGCCCCGGCCGGACGACAAATCGGTTGCCTAAGCTCCGAGCGCGCCCGCCGTCGCGAGAGCCGCCAGAAAGAGGAGCCATGACGGAGACAGGCCAGCTGGAAATCGAGGTGCCGGGTGGCCGCCTGCACGTGACCCGCTTCGGCTCGGGGCGGCGCGCGGTGCTCGCTATCCACGGCATCACCGCCTCGTCGATGTCGATGGCCGTCGTGGCACGTCACCTCGGCTCCGACGTGACGTTGCTGGCACCGGATCTGAGGGGACGCGGTGCGTCCGCCAGGTTGCCCGGCCCCTACGGCATGCGGGCGCACGCCAACGACTGCGCGGCGGTGATCAGCGCGTTGGGCCAACCACCGGTGATCGTGCTCGGCCACTCCATGGGTGGTTACGTGGCCGTGGTCCTGGCGGCCACCTACCCCGAACTGGTCGAACGACTCGTGCTGGCCGACGGCGGGCTGCCGCTCCCGAGGCCGGAGGGTGCCCTCGCGGACCTCCACCCCGACGAGCTGATCGACACCCTGCTCGGACCGGCGATCGAGCGGCTGAGCATGGTGTTCCCGACGGAAGACTCCTATCTCGACTTCTGGCGGACCCACCCCGCCATGGAGGAGTGGAACAGCGACGTCGAGGCGTACCTGCGCTACGACCTCCGACCCGTGCCGGGAGGGTACCGCTCGCGCGTGGTGGAGGCGGCCGTGCGGATCGACGGCGCGGAGCAAATGGTGGCACCGGAGCTGATCCCAGAATCGCTGCGCGCCGTGCGGTGTTCGATCCATTTCGTCGGTGCACCGCGCGGGCTCCTCAACCAGCCGTCGCCCATGATCCCCGACGAAGTCGTGCGACACTGGGAACGTGAGCTCCCTGACCTGCGCGCCGACGTCGTCGCGGACGTCAACCACTACACGCTCGTCGTCGGCGAGCGCGGGGCGGCCGAGGTGGCCCGAGTCGTGCGTGAAGGCTGAGGTGCCCGCCGATCCGGTCCGCTGCGGCGGCCCGGCCCCGTCGTGGTGACACAGCAGCCGCGGCCGGAACGCAGCCTGGTCAACGAGAACCACAAATGGATCGCGCTGTTCATCACCACCCTGGGCATGTTGATGGCGGCGATCGACGGTTCGATCGTGCTCATTGCCCTGCCGGCCATTTTCCGCGGCATCCACCTCGACCCGCTGCTCCCGTCGAACACGTTCTTCCTGTTGTGGATGATCCTGGGCTTCCTCATCGTCACCAGCGTCCTGGTCGTGAGCCTTGGCAAGCTCGGCGACCTCTATGGCCGGGTGCGCATGTACAACCTCGGTTTTGCGGTCTTCACGTTCTTCTCGCTCCTGCTGAGCATCACCTGGATGACCGGCACGGCCGGCGGCGTCTGGCTGATCGTGATGCGCATCTTTCAGGGTGTGGGCGCGGCGATGCTGATGGCGAACTCGGCCGCGATCCTCACCGACGCCTTCCCGCCCGACCGCCGCGGGTTCGCCCTGGGCATCAACCAGGCCGCGGCCATCAGCGGGACCTTCATCGGCCTGCTGCTCGGCGGCCTGCTGGCCCAGGTGAACTGGCGCCTCATCTTCTTGGTGTCCGTGCCGATCGGGTTGTTCGCCACGATCTGGGGCTACTTCTCCCTTCACGAGGTCGCTCGCGGCTCGGGAGGAAAGATCGACTGGGCTGGCAACGTGACCTTCGCCATCGGGTTGATCCTCGTCATGGTGGGCATCACCTACGGAATCGAGCCCTACGGGCACCATCCGATGGGATGGACGAACCCGACCGTGCTGGCCGAGCTCGGCCTCGGCGTCGCCTTCCTGATCCTCTTCTGCTGGATCGAGGCCCATTCCGACCAACCGATGTTCCGGCTGCAGCTGTTCAAGATCAGGGCCTTCTCGGCCGGCGTCTTCGCCAGCTTCCTCGGCGCGCTCGGCCGCGGCGGCCTGATGTTCATGCTGATCATCTGGCTCCAGGGCATCTGGCTGCCCCAGCACGGCTACACGTTCGAGGTGACCCCGCTGTGGGCGGGCATCTACATGATCCCGTTGACGGCCGGCTTCATGATTGCCGGACCGCTGTCGGGCGTGCTGTCGGACCGCTACGGCTCGCGACCGTTTGCCACGTTCGGCATGCTCGGCACGGCGGCGTGCTTCCTCCTGCTCGAGACTTTGCCGGTCAACTTCGCTTACAGCGAGTTCGCCGTGCTCCTGTTCGTCACCGGCGCGTGCATGTCCACCTTCGGTGCGTCCAACCGCACGGGGGTGATGAACAGCCTCCCGGCGACCGACCGGGGGGCCGGGTCGGGGATGAACACGACGTTCCAGAACTCGGCCCAGGTGCTCTCCATCGGCATCTTCTTCACGTTGATCATCGTGGGGCTCTCCGACACCCTCCCGGCCGCGCTCGTGCGCGGATTGAGCGCGCACGGCGTGCCGGTCCAAATTGCAGTGTCGATTTCGCACCTCCCGCCCGTCTCGACGTTGTTCGCGGCGTTCCTGGGCTACAACCCGGCGAGCCACCTCCTGGGCCCGCACGTCTTGTCGCAGCTGACGCCTGGCCAACGCGCCACGGTCACGGGCGAGCAGTTCTTCCCGAGCCTGATCACCGACGCGTTTCGAGACGGCCTCCACGCGGCCTTCAACTTCGGCATCGTCATGTGCCTGGTCGGCGCCGCCGCCTCGTGGACCCGGGGCGGGAAGGCGCCGGCGAGCGCCGAGGCCGCGCCAGTTCCTGCGTTCGGCGCGCAACCGGAACCGGCGACGTTGTGAGCGGTGCCTGATCGGAGGCCGCCATCGGATCTGACTGGATGTGAGCAACGCGCCGAACGGAGAGAAAGTCGTGCCAACAGAACTTCCCCAGAGCCTCCGCGACCTTCTCGACCGACCGCTGTTCGCTCACGTGGCCACGCTGCGACAGGACCGAAGCCCGCAGAGCAGCGTCATGTGGTTTGCCTGGGACGGACGCAGGGCTCGGTTCTCACATACGAGCACCCGCCAGAAGTACCGCAATCTCCGCAGGGACGGCCGGGTTTCGTTCCATGTCCGGGACCCGACAACCCGTATGAACGCTGGAAGTACGTGGAAGGATCGAGTCCATGGACTCCGACCCCGACGCGGCGTTCTCCCGCTCACTCCAGGAGCGCAATGACCTCGAAGTGCCGGTCTTCGACGCTGACGTCCGGATCGTCGTGGTGGTGAAGCCCCACCAACTTCATCACCGTGGACGGTGGCTTGACCCCAGCGGAGACGGTGGCGCTCACCGAACTGTGGCCAAAGCGGATACCGACGACTAGCGGTACTGGCCAAACGAGCGAGCCCGGGTGTTCGCATATTCGCCCTTGGTCGATCCAAAGGCTGGGAATTGGCCGCGGACGGCCGGTCCCGTCGATTGGAGCCGGCACAGAGCTCGCCGTCTCTACGTGATCTGCTCGATCAACATGACCCCGCCGGACCGGTCGTAGAAAATGATCGTCATCGCCTGGGTATCCACGCTCCACCTCTCGATTCCGCTGTCAGCCAGGCCAGCCGACATCTCCACGTAGCTCGTCTCGCCCCGCTCGTGACGACGCCCGTGGAGCTTCTCGATCTGCTCGAGGGTGAACACTCGGAAATGCTCACGACAACCCTGAGCCCCGCACCGTCCGCATAAAGGTTTGCAGGCCCTCGCTTCAAGGAAGTTGAGAACCGCCGGTGTTACGCCCGCGGCGCGCCGATGCGCGCCACCGGCACCAACATCAGTTCCGGCAGGAGTCATTCCAAGGTTGTTCGCCGTCGGCCTGGTAGAGGGCAATAGCGAGATCGTCCTGCTGGGCTGGCGTCGCCTCGTTCGGTGGGACGTTGACCAGCTGCGGCATGCCGGCCAACACCGCCGCTTCGTTCCACGTCGCCTGGCTGAATTGGAATCCGCCCATGTAGGTGCCGCCCGGCGAAACGGCCCCGTAGTTGCCGCCCGACTCGGCCTGCAGGACGCATTGAAGGAAGGGCGGGAGTGACGGATTACCAGACGAAGCACTGGAGCCGTCAGCCGAGGACGCAGGCGCGGCGGCGGGTGACGATGACGCACTCACCGAAGCCGAGGCAGAGGCCGAGGCAGAGGCCGCCGCGGCATCAGCTTTGGCTTGGGCTGCCCGGACGGCCGCCGCTGCGGCTGCGGCTTGCGCCGCCTGCTGCTGTGCCACCGCCACTGCGAGCTCACCCGTGATCTCGGACTGCTGTGACGCGAGCTGACCCTCGGTCTGGCGCGCGGCGTCGGACAGGGTGGCCTGCTGTCGAGTTGTCGCTTGGTCCTGGGCCTCCTGCTTCTCGAGCGAAGTGCGTTCGGCACGCAAACCGCCTTCGTCTGTATGGAGGGCGTCGATCGTAAGGGCGATATCACCGCTCGCCACCTCTTCGTACTCCGATTTCGTGGGCGCTTCTTTTTGGTTCTCGAACAGAGACGCGGACCCACTCACCTCGGGGTCCAAGTTGATATAGGCCGACACCGCTTCAGATTGCAGCCGTTTGCGATCGCGGGTCACCCGATTCGCGTCGGCTTGGATTTGAACTTCACTGGCTCCGATCGCGTTCTCATCGCGTTGGACCTTCGCCGTGTCGACGTCGTATTGCTGTTGGTACGTGCCGATCTGGAGCTGCTCCAGAACGAGATCCCGAGTGATCTGCTCCGCCTGAGCCTTGAGACTGGACACTTGATCGGCCGCGACGCGTCCCGGAGTCTCGACCACCATTGCAGTGATTGAGAATACGAAAGACAGGCCCATCAACCCCGCCCCTAGACCGGCGAGTCGATGCACTCGGCATCGGAGACCTGGCTGCGTCGTCAGGGGGTTCCCGGCGTCGGCCACGATTACACAAACCTTTAGTCGATTTGACGTCGGCCATGCAACTCGTAGGTGATCGCACGCCTCGGATGAGACGTTCACGTCGTTTGCGGGACTTCACTCAGGGTATGCAAAGTGATGAAGGCGTGAGGCGGCACTTATCGATTGGTGGCGTCCCAGGTAACTCCGACAGATGGAGTTTGCGATAATGCGTGGAACAGGCGGCGAGACATCATCTGATTTTCAAACCGTTGGGTACGAGGAGTTCTCTCCCAATGTGGACTCCATAGCGGAGGTTCGACGATTCGTCCGCAGGGTCGTGGAGCGACAAGGTTTGGAAGAAGACTCGGTGAACGGATGTGAACTCATTGCTGATGAGCTCGCCACGAACGCGCTCACTTACACCGGGTCTTTCTATTCCGTGGATGTCGAGCAGTCCGAAACCCGCGTCCGCATTGCTGTACGCGATGACTCACGCGTCCTTCCGGTGCTCCGACAGCCAACAGCTGATAGCGAATCAGGTCGTGGCCTTCGCGTTGTATCCGAGGCATCGACTTACTGGGGGGCTGACTCACTCGGCCTCGGCAAGGAGATCTGGGCCGACATCGCAACAGAGTCCGGCGGCCACTGAACGCGGGCGACCGCCGCTCTGGCCCAGAACGTGCAGAGGCTCCGACGGCAGCGCGGTGTTGTCAGTACTCCGCGAGGCGAAGCGGCGGGCGAAGTCCGCCTCGGCCAGATCTCGCAGCCGGGCCACGAGCAGTGCGACGTCGGCGTCGTGGCTTCCGAGCACGGCGCGGGATAGCCCTCACCGGGTGGGACGGCCGCGTCCTCGAGTTCGACCTCGATCCCCGTCGGAGCCCGCCAGAGGCGGAAGCGCAGAACCCGTCTGTGGCCGTTCGCGTCGGTAGTGCTCATGGGCGGCGGGGCGTCGGGCAGGCGGGGGTAACCAGCGTGGGGGGACACGCGAACGTCAATGCAATGGTCGCAGAGCGGCGCGCCCGTGAGGTGGGTTCTCACGTCTGTCGATCCACAGTCCCGGCAGATGTCGTCGGCCATGTCATGAGAGCATTGCGTGAGCTCGAACCCGGACTCGATGGCGCGAACTGAGATCGGTTGAGTGCAGACCTCCGCTTCTAGGAGCAAGAGCCAATACAGGGATGGGCCTCGAAATCGATTTGTCGTACCACTGTGCTACTATACCGATATGGCTGTTCGGAAGAAGCGATCCATCTCGATGCCGCCCGACCTTGATGCTGAAATCGAGGAGGCTGCCCGACGCTTGGGAATGACCTACAGCGCGTGGCTGGCACACACCGCACGGAAGGAATTCGCCATTCGGGCGGGCCTTGCGGCGGTCGACGCTTTCGAAAAGGAAATGGGGGCCTTTCGCCCCGAGGAGCTGGCCGAAGCTGAGGAATGGGCTGCGGACGTCGTCGACCGAGCCAAGAGGACGGGGGCTCGTCGACGCCAGAGCGCGTGATGGGAGTCACTTACGACTCGGACGCACTCGTGGCCGCGGATCGGGGTGAACGCCGGATGTGGGCACGCCACCGAGCTCTTCTCACTCTCCGCGAGGTACCCACCGTGCCCACTCCGGTGGTCGCTCAGGTCTGGCGGGGTGGTGGTCGGCAAGCCCTCTTGTCCCGAATTCTTGTTGGGTGCAACATCGAGCCGTTCGAAGACGCTCAGGCCCGTTCGGTCGGTGTTCTTCTCGGTCGGTCAGAATCAACCGACGTCGTAGACGCGTGCGTGGTGGAGGGTGCGCTTCGCCGACGGGACTTGGTGGTCAGCTCCGATGAAAGTGACCTCAACGCAATTGCCACAGCCGTACATCGCCGGATCGAGGTCGAACGGCCGTAGTGCAAACGCTACTGAACGATGAAACACAGCACGAGGTGTGTGATCGATCTCGTTTGCTTGGACCCTTCAGGTTCAGGTTCAGGAGACCATGTGGGCAATTGTTGGGACCGCTTGCAAACAGCCCCAGACCTCAAACCGGCCTCCCGAACTGAGAATACGTGGGCCGCCCGGGTCTCGATCCCGGCACCTTGGGATTAAAAGTCCCCTGCTCTTCCGGATGAGCTAGCGGCCCGAGACTGCAAGTTAACTGAAACCGGCGGACGTTCGAGAACCTTGATCTCCAGCCTTGACGGCTCAGCCGATCGAATTGAGGCGAGGAATTGCAGGCGCCCAGATCTCCTGCAGCCAACGCGTCGGCTCCGGTCCCGTCGAGCGAACGACGATCGCGTGCACTCCCGCATCCGAGAACGCCTCGGCCTCCCGAAGGATCATGTCCGGCTCGGCGTCATCCGCGATCGTCATCAAGGCGGTCACCTCGATGGCATCGGGTTCTCGACCGACCTCGGCGCAGTGGCGGTGGAGCACCTCGACCTTGTGCCGCACCACGGCCGCATCACCGATGATGTTGCAGGCATCGGCGTACCGCGCGACCAGCCGGAGGGTCTTGCGCTCCCCACCTCCGCCGATCAACAACCGGGGCCGGGGGGTGCTGACGGGTGGAGGGGAGCAGAGGGTCTCTGCCAGCTGGTAGTGCACGCCATCGAAGGATCCGTTGTCGTCGCTCCACATTTGGAAGCAGATCTTGATGGTCTCTTCGAGTCGTTCGTACCGCTCGCGCAGCGGGGGGAAAGAGACGCCCAAGCCTCGGTGCTCTCGCTCGTACCAGGCGGCACCCAAGCCGAGCTCGGCGCGCCCAGCGGAAAGAACGTCGAGGGTGGTCACCGTCTTGGCCAGGAGCCCCGGATGCCTGTAGGTGACCCCGCCGACGAGCATCCGAAATCGCAGGCGCTCGGTCTTGCCGGCAGCGAAGGAGAGGGCGGAATAGCCCTCGAGCATGGGCTCTTCGGCTGGCCACATCATGTCCATCTGAAACCAATGATCCATCACTGAGAGCGTGCGCACCCCGATGGCGTCTGCCGTCTCGGCCATCGATGCGAACGTCGCGCCGATCGCGCCGGTGCCGCCGGGCCAAAGGAACCGGGGCACGTGAAGGTCGAGTTGCATGGATCTCCTTTGGACGTCGTGCCGAGGGTATCGCGAGAGTCACCGCCGCCCACCCAGAGGGACGGCCGGCGCGTGCGGTTGCTGCAGATCACGACAGTGCGTGACGCCTACCTCCAACACTGCGCCTTGGCCCACTTCCCCTACGAGGTCGCCGCCCTCTCATGAGCAACCCGTCCACGGCGCCGGACGATGCTCCGCTCTCTCCGAGCCTGCAGACCCGGCGACTTCAGCTGCGAATGCTCACCCAGGAAGACCACGCACCGCTCTACAGGCTTTCCAGCGACCCCGACGTGACGTTCCAGTGGCGCTTCCGAGGCACGACACCCCAGTTATGACGGCTTCCTCAAGCAATGGTATCCGGGGATGCTGCGCCAATCCGTCGTCAGCGCCCACGGATCACAGGAGGTGCTGGTGCTCGTCGTTGCGTACAACCGCCGCGAGCATTTCGAAAAGGTCATGCAAGGCCCAGTCGGCCAACTGTTGGGCTCCGGCCAGACGGGTCGAGGTTCCCGCTCCGCACAAGTAGCGGCTCGCCTGGCCCGACCCGCGGCGTCCCATGCATGGCGGGTTGCCACCCCCTACGATTTCGTCGCATGGAGATGTCGTGGCAAGACATCGCCGACCTGAGCGATCCCGTCGTGCGCAATCTCTGCATCACCCAGCGCTACCACGAGTTCGCGGTCGGCCTCCGTGACGCCGGGCTTGGTCAAGACGCCACGTGGTGTGCATTTGCCGTGTGGGCCTCCAAGACCGCCGGCGCCACCATTCGCGGCGAAGTCTTGCCGGCCGGCGCCAAACGGCTTCTCACGGAAAACGACGCAACCAGGACGCTGTTGCACCGCTTCAACCACGGCATCGGCGGATGGGCGGTCCGGCAGTTGTCCCAGGACCACCTCGCCCGGGCGGTCGAATCGGTGACGGCCGACGTCTCGAGGCATGTGGCCGACGGCAATCGCTTGGTGTTCGCCGAGCTGGCTCCGCTCTTCACAACCCTGCTCGACCTCGCTCACGGCTCTCCTGGGGACCAAACCGAACTGGCGAGGGCCATGGCGCCGGCGATCTCGTCGATCCCCGAGGGCGAAGGACGCCCCGGCGTTGCCACCGCGTTCGGCGCGTACGCGGAGGCGCTGCTCTCCTCGACCGAGCGTGCGACCCTCGTCCTGCAGGGCAACACGTTGGCCGTGGCGCACGAACAGCAACGGTTGCAGCCGGCCATAGCGGGAGCACTCGACGCCGCGATCAGCGACACGTTGAAGCAGATGATCGAAGGAGACGTCGTGGGACACCTCCCGGCCGCGGAAGCCCGCCGCGTGCTCGACGGGCTGACCGATGACCTGTGCAAGGTGCTCGACGAATCCTGGGACACGCTGCTCACCGAGGTGATCATGCAACTCATCACCGCGACGGAGACCTTCGACCTCCGGCGGGACGTGCCTCCCCTGGCCGAGGGCCGGTTCCCCGCCGAACTGCGCGACCTGGCGGGCAGTCCGGCAGCGGCGGCCGTCGCCCGTTGGGACCGGACCAACGGGATGGGCGTACCGTCGGGTGCCCACGATTGGGCCCGGCTCGAAGACCGGATGAACTTCGTCGTCAACCTGTTCCGGTCCCGCCAACGCGACGCTGCGCTCTTCACTCCCCCATTCTCGAGCACCCAGCTTGCTGTGCTCTCCGAAGGTCAGCTGCCCGCGGGACCGCTCTGAGAGTCGGACGACAAGTTCCAGCGCGCCGCCAGCGAGGTGGGAACCCGGAACGCAGCGCGGTTGCCGTACCGTTCTGCTTTGACGGCCAGTGACAGCATGCCGAACCCGATCCGTTCCGACAGGGTCGTGAGGAGCTGTCGGTGAAGCCGCTCGAGGGAGACCCGGCGACTGAGGTCGGCGAGAGGTCGAAAGATGACCTTCGTCCAGTCTGCGGGCGGGACGCCCAATAGGTCTGCCGTGTCGTCGCCGACGTAGTAGCGGACCGTGGACGAAGGGAGACCTCTGAGCCCGGGTGGGGCAAGGTGGGACCCCTGCTCCAGGAGCGCCGCCATGAGCTCACGGCCCGACGCGCTCGAACGGAACTGTCGACGCCGCACGATCGGCATCAACGCCGACGTCTGCTCGCGGGTGAGGGGCAACAGGTCTGGGCGCACACCCAGATAGAAGCCGATCAGCGACCAGGCGTGCAGATAGGCGTCGGCGTCCCTTGCCGTATACGCCACACCCGTCCGGTCGAAGACTTCAAAGACGATCTCAGTGAAGGTGAGAAGGGTCTCGAGCAGGTCCTCCTGGTTTATGGGCGTTCCCCAAGTGGCGTCCCAGGCGACGCGGTCGTCGTTCTCAATCAGCCATCTCACTGCCGCGTGCATCAGTCTCACATGCCGGACGTCCGAATAGCCCTGCGCCCCGGGCTCGAGACCACCGGCGTCCATGACGTCGAGGTGGAACTGCGCCGTCTCGTTCAGCCGGCGTTTGGCGTCGGTCTCGAGCCGGGCCGTCAGGCCGAGGACCTGCACTCCGCGCCGACAGGCGTACGCGGATGGCAACGCCGCCGCGTAGAGAGCGGTGAACACGTGTGATCCCCAGCGGGCGAAGCACTCCTGGCCCGCTGCCACCAGATCGGGGTCGATCCACTGAGGTAGCTCGACCTTCTCTGCCAGGAATGCGGCAAACGCCGGTTCGGAGGCTTCGTGTTGTTGCACCACGAGCGTCCGGAAAGCTGCGGATGCGTCGCCCGTCCCGGCAAAGAGATCGCTCACGACCGCATCGGCTTCGGGGTCACCATGCCCGCGCAGCTCGTCGAGGAAGTCGTCGCTCCAGTCGGGAGTGCTCATTGCTCTTCGATCAGGTGACGCGCCCTGTCAAGGCTTCGGCTGGGACCTCCTGAGGAGACATCCTCAATGCAGGCGGCGAGATCTTGACGAACTTGGTCCGAAGCCGGCGCGTGCCCAGCCCAACTGCTGAGCGCCCGCAGCTCCAACATCTTGGATCCTTGCTGTCGGGCCAGATTAACCGCTGTGCGGTAGTCGTCCTCTGCCTCACGTGACCCAGCCGCGGCGCGTCGGTCGCCTCGCATGCGGAGGATCTCAGCTTCGCAGAACCGTTCACCGGTCGCGTTCGACGTCTCGATGGCCGCGGTGAGAACCGCGATCGCGCGCGGGTCGTCCATCCTCTCGTCATCCGCGGTGAGCATCTGAAAGTATGGTCGCAGCAACGGACCCGGGATCTCGGGCTCGTCGATGCCTTCGCCAGCCCACCACTGGAGCGAGCGCGCCCATTGTTTCCACTGCCGCGTGCTCACTTCGTCCGCGACGTGGACTGCCTCACCCGAGAGCTTGAGCACGATCTCACGCTCACCATCGAGCTGGGCAATAATCGCCGCGGTCACCGCGGCAACGGCCTGAGCCTGCGGCACCCGCCGTTCGGTCGTGCAGTGCAGCACATCGTTCGCAATTCTCCACGCCTCGGTCGAGCGTCCACGCAACCAACACGCCAGTGCCGTCGCAACGCGAGGGGCCGCCAACGCCATCAGCTCCACCGAGCGCATCGGCGGGAGGTCCCGCAAGCTCGCCTCCAGCGGCAGCCCGCTTGCAGCGTAGGAGGTGCGCATCTGCTCGAGACCTTCTCGGATCATTCCCTGCCAGATCCTCGTGGTCGCCTCGTAGGTCGTGATCAGCTGGAGGGCCCACGTGTCATTCAGCTCGGTCGCTTCCTTCCGTGCTTCAGCCAGGACGGAATTGATCGTTCGATACTCGGCACTCGCCTGCCACCACGGGATGAGGATCATGTGGTTGCGGAGCAGGATCTCGCGATCTCCCAAACGGCGGGCCAACTCCTCGACACGACGTGACTCTTCAAGTGCCTCGGGTGCACTTTGGTCGACCGCGGTAAGGCACATCACGAGCCGACTGCGGGATCGCAACTCGGTCGGCTCTCTCTCACTCTCGGGCAGTTGATCGACGAGGGCCAGCAGCGCGCGCTCATGACCAGCGGCTTCCTGAAAGCGGGCATTCTGGCGCGCAGTGTGGGCTGCTTGCCTCCACAGCGGCACGGCTTCCACAGCACGGCCTGCGGCACCCAGATGGTAGGCGGCAATCTCGGGGCGGCCGGCGACCCGGCCCGAAGTCACCAGCATCTCGCCCACCGCAGCATGGATGCGCGCACGATCCGCCCGTAAGACCGATCGGTAGGACGCTTCGTGGAAGAGGGCGTGGCGGAACTGGAGCTCGTCCGTTCTCCCCGTGGGCTCGATGATGGCATGCTCGCGAAGCCGCTCGAGGTTGACATCGAGACTGGACACGTCAAGTCCCGCGGCCGCGATCAGGACCGGTCGATCAAAGACGCGCCCGATGATGGAGGCCGCCTGGGCAACCCGCTTGGCGTCGCCTCCAACACGATCGAGCCGCGCCGTAATGACCTCCGACAACGTCGTCGGGAGGGTGGATCCGAGTCCCTCCGGGCCGTCTGCCACACCGCGAGCCAGCTCTTCGAGAAAGAGCGGAACGCCTTCCGACCGGGACACGAGGGCGACGCGCATCTCGCGACTCAATCGGTCCGACTCCGGAAGGTGCTCAATCAGCGCATGGGCATCGTTGCCATCGAGGCCGGTCAGAGTGAACCGCCCGTCCGGCTTGACATACTGATCGTCCTCGATCTCGGGCCGCGCGCTCATCGCCACGAGGACAGGGGTAGAGCCACGCGCAATCACATGGAGCGACTCCATGGTGCTTGGGTCCGCCCAATGCACGTCCTCGACGATCAGGAGGAGTGGACCATCACGAGAGAGACCTTCCACCCAGTCCGCCGCTTCTCGCGGCGTCGCCGGAAGCTCGCCCATGACCTCCTCAAACGGGTGGAGCGGGCTCAATGCGCTCCGGCGGTTGCACAAGACGGTTACCGCGGCGTGCCCACTCGCGCTGAGTTCGTTGCCGAACTCGAAAAGGAGGCGCGATTTGCCGATCCCCGGTTCACCGGACACCAAGACGAGCCGTCCGGCCCCGGCCGCAGCGGCGTCCCAGTGCCCGCGCAGCCAGGTCCACGCCTCCGGGCGCTGAACAAAACCACCGAGGCGACGGGCTTCGAGTCGGTGCCGCGCCCCGCTGCGCTGGAGCACGGCAAACGCGAGAACCGGCTCGGCGATGCCCTTCAACGCAAGAGGGCCGAGAGACTCCAACTCGAAAAACCCGGCGACCAGTTGGGACGTGTCGCCGCTAATGACGACTTGACCCGGGTTACCCGCGGCCTGCAGCCGAGCGGCCAAGTTCGGAACCTGACCCCAGACGTCGGGCAAGCGCTCCTGGCCGCCTGCAGTTACCGGGGCCACGAGCACTTCGCCGGTGTGGATGCCCGCCCGCGCACGCAGTTCACCGATGCCAAGGGTGGGTGAGAGCTCGGCACCCAAGACCTCGATGGCCCCCACGATGTCCATGGCCGCCGACAGCGCTTCCCGACCAGCCGACTCCGTTGCCTCGGGATAGCCAAAGTATGCGATGGCGCCATCACCCTGGAACTGCGCGATCACGCCGCCGTGCGAGGTGACGATCTCGGCGACCCGGTGCTGGTAAGAGTCGAGCACCTCGTGCCAATCCTCTGGATCGAGCGCCGATGCGAGCTCGGTCGAACCGACGAGATCGGTGAAGACGACGGTCAGCTGCCGTCGCTCGGATGCGCGCGGCGACGTCACGGTACAAACGCCTTCGCGGAACGCGAAGAGCCGCCTGGCCCCCGAAGGCTTCGTCGCACGTCTGCAATCTACGTCTGCCCAGGCCGGAGCGATAGTGCCGACGCGCGTCTGATGCGTACCAAAAGCACTGTCGTTGGCCTCAGACGCCGGTCCCTCCCACGATGGAGCGACGTCCCTAGGCTGTCGCCATGAAGGCCAGAGCGCGCAGACGACTCGCGGGCCTGCTTCTCGTGGCCTCGGCCTCGCTCGCTGCCCCCCTGCTGTTCGGCCTTGCCGCGACCGACGCTGGCGCAGCCACGACCACCTCCACCGTGCCGGCCACGACCACGACGTCCACTGCGCCGGCCACGACGACGACCACAACTGCGCCGGCCACGACGACGAGCGCACCCGTCACGACGACCACGCGGTCGCATCAAACAACGACGTCAACCACTCATCCGACAACGACGACGACGACGGCCCATTCGACCTCGAGCTCCTCGCCCTGGGGATGGGTGCTTCTGGGCGTTGTGATCCTTCTCGCCGTTCTGCTCGTTGTCCTCCTGATCGCCCGAACGAGACGACAGGGGCGGGAGGCGAACTGGCAGCGACTCACGACGCCCGCCGTGGCGGCGGCCGAGCTCGCACGCGACCTGGTCCTATCGCAGACCGAGACAGACGACCCGCAGCGGAGGGCGAGCGTCACGGTCCAGGTCGACCAGGCGGTCGCGGGACTTGAGCGCGCCGCGGCATCTGCGCCAGACGAGGCACAGGCCGCCATGTGCACCCGATGCGCAGAGAGCCTTCGGGGACTGGCGTTTGCCGTCGAGGCAGATCACCTGATGCGCTCAGGAGGGCGACATCCAACGGGTGAGCAGCTGGCGACTGCTGACAGCGCTCGACGCAATCGCACGGCCGAGCTCGCGGCATCCCTTCGGGACCTGAAGGCCACGCTGACGTCGACGAAGTAGGGGAGCGGAGCGGACGGTCCACCCTGCCGAGCGGAATATCGACAGGGTCACGATGCCGTGGTTGAGTGTGACGCCATGAGAACTTCGAGGCGGGTCGAAGGGGCTGGACTCTCCTTGTTCGTGTCCGAAGCGGGTGAACAGGGACGCCCCACGATCCTTTTGGTCCACGGGTTTCCCGACACAAGTGCCGTATGGGACCCAATTGTCGAACGACTCGCGGCAGCGTTCCATGTCGTGAGATACGACGTCCGGGGTGCCGGCCAGTCGGACAACCCAGAAGATCGAACCGGCTTCGCGCTCCCGCTGCTCGTCGACGACATGGCCGCTGTCGCCCAGGCGGCAAGTCCCGACGCACCGGTCCACTTGGTCGGCCACGATTGGGGATCGGTCCAGGGATGGGAGGCCGTGACAACCAATGCCATGGCGGACCGGTTTTCGAGCTTCACGTCGATCTCCGGACCACCTCTCGACCACGCCGGACTGTGGGCTCGTCGGAATCGCACGCTGCGAACCTCTGACCTCTTGAGGTCGCTTCGACAGGCCCTGCACTCGTGGTACATCGCCTTTTTCCACTTGCCGTTGATACCCGAGCTCATGGTGAGGAGCAGTCGGGCCACCAGCCGGTGGGCAAGGGTGCTGCATCGCCTCGAACGCGCGCCGACGGACCTGCGCTGGCCCGCTCCGACCTTCGGAGCCGATTTTGCTCACGGAGTCGAGCTCTATCGCGCCAACGTGCGAAGCCGCATGCTCCATCCTGAGTCGCGGCATACGGACGTCCCGGTGCAGCTGGTCATACCCTTGAAGGACCGATACGTGACTCCTGCGCTGCTGGACGGGCTCGAAGAATGGAGTTCACTCGTGTGGCGCCGTCACGTCGACGCCGGACACTGGGTCATCCGGACCCATCCCGACGTCATCGCCACCGCGATCCGGGAAATCGTGGCCTACGTGGACCAGGGCACTGCGTCGTCGATCATCCGAGCCGACGCTGCCGCTCGCTGAGGAGCGACCCTACTCGGCCAACAGGTGTCTGCCGGTGTGCGTGGCCCGTCCGCGTCGGAACCCGTGCTCCTCGATCGTGGTCGTTGTCACGAATCGCCAGGTCATCCCGCCCTGAGTGACACCAGAGTCGCACGACGTCCGGGGTGGAACCTCCGCGGGATCGCTGAGGTCAGCACCACACGCTGGCTCGAGGGGACGGGCGCGCTACCGTACGCTCACATGGCGCAGATTCGGGTGGTGCTGGCGGAGGATAACGCCCTGTTGAGAGAGGGCATCGCACGCATCATCGAAGGGGAGGTCGGTTTCGAGGTTGTCGGGCGCGCCGCCGACCTGCCCGAGCTCCTACGTCTGATCGAGAGCGAGTCCCCCGAGGTCGTGGTGACCGACATCCGGATGCCGCCGACGGGCACCGATGAAGGTATCCAGGCCGCGTCGTGGCTGCGTGAGCACAAGCCCAACGTCGGGGTCGTTGTCCTGAGCCAATACAAGACGCCCTCCTACGCCCTCGCCCTCCTCGAGACCGGATCCGCCGGCCGGGCTTACCTGCTGAAAGAGCAGGTCGCCGGAGCCGACGAGCTCGCCCAGGCCATGCGCATCGTGGCCCAAGGCGGCTCCATGATCGACCCCCAGATCGTCGACGAGCTGATTGAAGCCAAGTCCTCGCGGCGGAAGTCCGATCTTTCTTGGCTCACCCCGAGGGAATCGGAGATCTTGGGCGAGATGGCGACCGGCAAGAGCAATGCCGCCATCGCCGCATCGTTGCAGGTCTCCGAGCGAGCGGTCGAGAAACACACAAACTCCATCTTCTCCAAACTCGGGCTAAGCGAGGAGCGTGACGTCAACCGCCGGGTCAAGGCCGTCCTCGTCTATCTGAGCGACCCGGGAGGAGGGTGACACCACCACCCCTCATCGTGTGGCACCACCAGGGTCAGGGGAGCCACATCGGCGCGAAAATGGGCAAGTGAGCGATCGTCTTCCGGTCCTGATTGTCGACGATCAAGCCCCCTTTCGCGCGGCCATGCGAGCCGTCCTTCGCCGGACTACCGAGTTCGAACTTGTCGGTGAGGCGGCCAACGGAAACGAGGCGGTATCGCTGGCGGAGCAGCTGCACCCGGCCCTGGTCTTGATGGACATCAATATGCCCGAGATGAACGGGATCGAGGCCACCCGCACGCTTGTTTCAAGGCAGCCGGGCGTCGTCGTGATCCTGTGCTCCACCTACGACGCCGGCGACCTCCCTCCCGAGGTGGCGACAAGCGGCGCCCGTGCCTATCTCAACAAGGAACACCTCGGCGCTGACACCCTCCGGCGGCTCTGGGACGAGCGCGACGAGCTCGGGTTCACTTCCGTCTGAGCCACCCGCCGCTCAGACGAGCGGCACCGAGCCCCGCACTACCGAGCCCTTGCCGATCTCGGACTCCCATCGAACCGTGCCGCCGATCGCGCCGAGCCGGTCCGCCATGTTGACGTAGCCGTGGCCCTTTTGGGCGCGGTCGGGATCAAAGCCGGGGCCGTCGTCTGTCACCGTGAACAGGAGACCACCCGCCTCTTCCCACAGCCGGAGCTCCACGCGTGCGTCCGGTGCGTGCTTGGCCGCGTTCTGCAGCGCTTCGAGACAGCAGAAGTACACAGCCGCTTCGGTCTCCGACGGGTAGCGACCGATTCCCTCCATCGAAAGGTCCACCGGGAGCGGGCTCCGGTTGGCTGCGGCGCGGAGCGCCTCGCCCAGACCGCTGTCCACGAGCAGTGGGGGATAGATGCCATGGGCCAGCTGGCGCAGCTCCTGGATTGTCTCTTGGACTTCTCCCGCGAGTTCGTCGAGCATCTCGAGCCCGGCTTCGGAATCATCGACGATGATGTCCCGAGCCAGACGCAGGTTGACCGCGAGCGCAACAAGGTGCTGCTGTGCACCATCGTGCAGATTCCGCTCAATGCGACGCCGTTCGGCATCGCCACTCGCAACGATCCGAGCTCTCGACTCACGGAGCGCGTCGGCCTGTTTGCGCACCTCATCGAGAGTGGTCTGCAGCGCAGTGTCCAACTGGGAGTTGTGCAGGGCAAGGCCCACCTGACGCGCGAGGTCCGAGAGGACACGGTCGTCATCCTCGGAGAACCCACTGGCCTGAGACGATCGCTCGACGACGATGAGCCCGAGCAACTCCCCCCCGTGGCTGACCGGAGCAACCCGGACCTGCTCCGTCTCGCGGTTGGCCAGGAGCGTGGGTAGCCAGATCGACGCCCACGCCGTCCCCGAGACTCCCGCTCGGGTGACGACGGGTCGTTCACGCGGTGAGACCACGATCGACCCCGGTCCGAGGTCCGGAACCGAGGCCGTGCGCTCGAGCACCTCGCCGGCTCCAGTGAAGACTTCCGCGCTGGTCAGCGTCATAGTCTTTCGCAACGACTCCGCCAGCTGTAATAGCAACTCGTCCATTGGGATGGCGCGGGTCAGTCTGCTCCCGAAGGTACGCAGCACTTCGTCGGGAGCCTCGCGCGCTCCGTAGACAAAGCGCGTCGACGACTGCAAGAACCTCGCACGGACAGGCACGAAGATCAGCGCCGCAACGCCCGACGCCACCATGGAGAGGGCGAGCACCTCCTTGTCGCCAGTGGTCTTGGGTGCATGGCCCAGGCCGAGCACCAGAACGAGGTAGATGGCCGATACGACGACCACGAAGCCCATGACCGCGAGGACCTGCACGAGGCCCCGGCTTCCGTGCGGCGCCAGGCGACGGCTCTCGCTGGCCAGGAGGCCGAGCGGGACCAGGACCGTCCCGGCGGCGACGACGGCGCCCAGCGGCCCGGGCCACCCGACAAGCAGGTGCAGGACCGTCGCCCCGAGTGCGACGGTCACCGCCAACGTCACTCCGATGCCGAACCATTGCATGCGCTCCCGCCGGTATCCGATGGCGGCGACGTAGCGCGCACGCATGGGAGCAAGCGCCAACGCTGCCGCAATCGTCCAGCTGATGGCGCCATCGACCACGGTGAACGGGTGATGGGTTGCGACGAGCGCGAGGCCGACGCCCAGAGCGGCCATATAGGCAACTTGGGCGGCGCCCCGCCGAACCGGGTCATGAAGTCGGCCATCGGGAAGGGCGAGCAGGAAGTGGAAGGAGATCGCCGTGACGAGGATTGCGGCCAGCGTTGCGACGTCCCGCGCGCTGGCCGACGAATGCACGGTCTCGGCCTGACGCCCGGCCGTGAGTGCCACCATCGCCACGATGGCGTCGACCGCGGCGAGCAGATGGAACGGTGATTGCTTACTCCCCGTGCGTTCGCGCGCACGGGTGTCGACGAACCCGACCACGGCCCAGACAACGGTGAGACCGAAGGCAACGGCGTCGACCGGCTTCGTTCCGCCTGGTACCGCGATGCGGAGGCCGACCACAACACCGGCGATCGTCAGTCCCAGCATCACCACGTGGACGAACCGGAACCACCCGAGCGCCGACGTGTCAGCGGCGGAACCGACAGCCGGCGGTGACTCTGCCACCTTGAGCTTCACCTCTCCCGGGACGGTCACAGACGTCGCCCTTCTCCGCTCTGTCAGGACTGCACGGCGACCGGGACGTCGGAGTCCTCGGCAACCTCGACGCGCCCGTCCCGCATCCGCACGATCCGGGCTGCGGCAGACGCCACGCCGGAATCGTGGGTCACGAGAAGAATGGTCTGTCCACCCGCGTGGAGCCGGCTCAGGAGCTCAATGACCTCCTGGCCGCCTTCGGAGTCCAATGCCCCGGTGGGTTCGTCCGCCAAAAGGAGGGTGGGCTCGTTGGCCAAGGCGCGCGCAATGGCGAGCCTTTGGCGCTGACCGCCCGAGAGCATGCCAGGCACGGTGGACGCCTTGTCCCCGATGCCGAGAAGGTCCAGAAGATCGCGCGCCCGGCTTTCCGCCATCTTGCGCTTCCGCCCGGCTATCACGGCGGGGAGGGCAACGTTCTCCAACACCGTCATCCCCTCCAGGAGATTGAAGAACTGGAAGACGATGCCGATGTGACGCCGTCGCATTTGCGAGAGCTCGTCTTCGGTCCGCCCGGTGACCTGCTCGCCGGCGACGGTGATCGTGCCCTCATCAGCGACGTCGAGCCCGGCGATCAGGTTGAGGAGGGTGGACTTCCCACAACCTGAGGGGCCCATCAAGGCAATGAAGTCCCCCGCCGGCAGCACCAAGTTGGCGCCCCGGAGGGCTCGAACCGGAGCGTTCTCCGCCTCGAAGGTCTTTCGAACCTTGTCTACGACCAAGGCATCCATGTCAGGTTCCTTCTTTCGTCGCGCCACCGCCTGGGCATGCGCCTCCCACTAGTTTGTATGCAACGACCGGTGTCTCGCGCCCTTTCACCAGTTGGGGGGGCAACGCGATCGTCGGTCGAGGCGATTGCCAAGCCTCCACCGTCCCCTGGGAGACCACCGTCTCCCCGGCTTCCGCCAGCTGCTGAAGGCGTTGCGACATGTTCACGGTATCGCCGACGAGGGTGTACTCCAGCCGCTCCTCGGAGCCCAAGAGTGCCGCTGCTGCTTCGCCCGTGGACAACCCCAGCCCGAGTCCAAAGGCAGGAAGGCCCTCCTCGCGCCACCGATCGTTGATCCCCCGCTGCTTTTCGTGCATGGCCAGCGCTGCCGCCACCGCCCTTTCCGCGTGGTCCACCTGCTCGAACGGCGCGCCGAAGACGGCCATCACGGCGTCACCGACGAACTGCATCACGGTGCCATTCTCACCGAGGATGGCGTCGTTCATGGCGGCGCGGTGGACGTTCAGTTGTCCCGCCAGTTGGCTGGGATCGGCATGCTCGGCGATGCTCGAGTATGAGCGGATGTCGCTCATGAGTACCGTCACGACCACCCGTTCCGTCTCGCCAAGCTGCTTGCCGTCGCGGCGAAGCTTCTCGGCAAGACCTCCGGGCAGCAAACGCGACAGCGTCTCTCCTTGTTCCTCGCGGTCCACAATCGCCTGATGGAGAAGGCGCAAGCGCTGGAGTGCGCCTTCGGTTCCCGCCGACACGCCCTCCGCCAACTTGACGAACACGGCCTCGACCTCGGCGTCCACGGCCTCGGGCGGCAGGCCCCTCGCGACGGCGATGGCCTTGATGGGCTTGCCCTCGGCAACCATGCCGAGCAACGCCTCCTCGGCCGGCGACAGACCACCGTGTGTCGTGACCGGCCGCACGAGGGCGTCCACGATGGCGGGGTCAAGCGCGTTCCCACCGGTCGCCACTGCTCGAATCGCGTCCACGAGCTGATCGCCCTGAGCGATGTGGTCCTTCAAGAGATAGCCGTAACCGGCCGAACCCTCAGCGAGAAGCGAGACGGCGTACTCCGGGTCGTCATATTGGGAAAGGATCACGACCCCGGTCCCCGGGTGGCGCTTCCGGACCTCCTTGGCGGCGTCGATCCCTTCGCGGTTGAAGGCCGGCGGCATCCGGATGTCCGTGACCAGGACCTGGGGTTCCAATTCCCGTGCCCCCTGCACAACCTCGTCATAGTCGGCCGCCACCCCGACGATGTGCAGGTCCTTGTGACGCTCGATCAATGCCCGCACTCCCTCTCGCACGATCAAGTTGTCGTCGGCCAAGAGCACTGAGATCGTCGGCGGCCCAGCCGCGCCATCATCCATTGACTCAGTTCTCACACACTCCGTAGTCGGCGAACAGGTGGGGATCCTCCCGGCAACGGTGGTGCTAGGCACACCCTCGGACGCCTGTCACCACACTCGTCATCCCAGGTTCCCCGGTACACGCTGAGATCCATGAGCACGGACACGGCCAGCCGCCACGAGTCGGTCGTCACCTCGCTTTCGTGGATTCCCACCGAGGCGATCGAAGGCGCTCAGCGCCTGGCCTTCGACTCCGGCATCACGCATTACGACCCCCCACCGCCGGCCGAGGGGATGGATGTTGAGCGTCTACGCGATGAAGATCGCTTCCGCTTCGCGAACGAGCTGCGCGCCTTCATTTCCGTGGACCGGTCGGGGGAGATCGTCGACTGCGGCTACGCGGGGCGAGGGCTCATGGGGACGACCCTGGTGAATCTCAAGGCGGTCAAGCACCGCTTCCAGGCGGTGCAACTCCCTACGATCCAACGAGAACCCGAATTTGGCGACGGGTGGGTGCGGTTCTCCCAGACCTGCGGTGGGCGAACCGGCGTCCCCGCCCCCCGTCGGGTACGCCGCCGTCCCTTCGTGCAGTGGCAGGCGCCCCTGGTCTGGACCACGCTCTCCCTCACCCTCCACGCTGACGGCCGGTCGGAGCGAGCTCTCATCGGGGCGAGCAAGTTCCCCCGCCACTGGGTCTACGACGACGACAACAGGCTCTCGCACAAATCGGGGATGACGGACTTCAAGGATTGGTACCGCAAGTCGTTCGGCAAGCACAGCCCGTGGGGCGATGAAGATTCCGAGGCGTTGGTCTCCGTCGTCGAGTCGGCCCTCGAGACGTCACTTTCGGCTGAGCTGATGCAAGGTGGTGGCAAGCGGCGCATCGATCGCTTCCCGGCCGGCTCGGTGCTGGTGAAGGAGGGGGAGCCGGGCACCGAGGTCATGTTGATCCTCGACGGGATCGTCAGGGTCGAGCGCGGCGGCGAACGCCTCGCGGAGTACGGCCCCGGAGCGCTACTCGGGGAGAGGGCGCATCTCGAGGGAGGAATTCGAACCTCGAGCAACACCGCGGTGACGCCCTGTCGCGTGGCGATGTTCGAGGCAGCACTCGTCGAGCGGTCGCATCTTGAGGAGCTGTCGGCGGGTCATCGCCGCGAGGACGCCGCGCGAGACTGATTCGGTGCGCGTGACCTTCTGCGGGACCCGAGGGTCGACGCCTGCACCCGGTCCCGATTATGTCCGCTACGGCGGAAACACCTCGTGTGTCGCGGTGTCCCACGATGACGCCGGGCCCACGCTGCTCCTCGACGCCGGGACGGGCCTACGACGGGTGCAAGAGCTGCTGGGTGGCCGCGCCTTCCAGGGCTCGCTCCTTCTCACCCACCTGCACTGGGACCACGTGCAGGGCCTGCCCTTCTTCCCTTCAGGCGACCGCGAGGGATCACGCGTCACCCTCCTCCTCCCCGCTGACGGTGAAACGGGCGCATCGGACCTCCTGGCCCGCATGATGTCCCCACCGTTCTTCCCCATTGGTCCCACCCAGCTTCGTGGTGACTGGGACTTCGGCTTTGTGCCCGACGGCGCCTTCGAGGCCGAGGGCTTTTCGGTTGTGGCCAGAGACGTGCCGCACAAGGGTGGGCACACCCTGGGGTTTCGGGTGAGCGACGGCCGCACGTCATTTGCGTACATCCCTGACCACTGTCCCACCGCACTCGGGACTGGACCCGAGGAGCTCGGCGTGTACCACGAACGCGCCCTCGAGCTGGCGTGCGGCGTGGACCTGCTGATCCACGATTCGCATCTGCGGGCAGAAGAAGTGGCGACCGAGGGCTTCTTCGGGCATGCGGCGGCGGAGTACGCAGTGCGGCTCGGGGAACTGGCGGGTGCACGACGAGTCGTGTTGTTCCATCATCGACCAGAGCGCACGGACGTCGAGATCGAGCGCACCGTCGAACGGTTCGCGGAGGGTGCGCTGCCCGTCATCGCCGCTGAGGAAGGCACGACGGTCGCCCTGTGAAGTGCCGATGAGGCGGGCCGATGCCACCGTGGTCGGCGCCGGGCCGAACGGGCTCGTTGCAGCCCTCACGCTCGCCCGCAGCGGATTGAAGGTCGACGTCTACGAGGCGGCTTCGGATCCCGGCGGCGGCTGCCGTACCGCCGAGCTCACGCTGCCGGGGTTCCGCCACGACGTCTGCTCGGCCGTCCATCCATTGCTCCTGGCATCGCCCGCCTTCCGCGACATCGACCTGTCGAGGCACGGGGTGCGACTGCTCACTCCGGAGGTCGCATTCGCACACCCGCTCGAGGATGGTCGCGGCGCTGCCGTCGGTGGAACAGTTGCCGACGTGGCCGCGTCGCTCGGGACGGACGGCGACGCCTACACGCACGCCTTTTCGGGTTTGGTTCGAGACCTCGACAAGGTGCTCCCGGTCTTCCTTGGGACGATGCGCTCGGTGCCGCGCCACCCGGTTGCCGCCGGCGGCTTCGGAGTCCGCGCATTGTCAACTGCGCAGGCGATGGCGGGCCGGTTCCGCACCGACGAGGCGCGCGCGCTGATCGCCGGAGCGGCGGCGCACTCGATGCTGCCAATGACGGCACCCCTCTCGGGTGCCTTCCCGCGACTTTTCGTCGCCCTCGCACACGGTTATGGCTGGCCCGTCGTCGAGGGCGGCAGCGGGGCTGTCATTGATGCGCTTGCCGCCGAGCTTATTTCGCTCGGCGGTCGGATCGAAACGAATTGCCTGGTGAAGAGCCTGGCCGACCTTCCGCCCACTCCGACGGTCGTCCTGGACGTGACGCCGCGGCAGCTGCTCGAGCTCGCCGGCGACCGGCTCCCGCCACGATACGCACGGGCGCTCTCCCGCTACCGGTACGGACCGGGCGTTTGCAAAGTCGATTGGGCGCTGAGCGAACCGGTCCCCTGGGCGAGCGCGGCGTGCCGGAAGACGGTCACCGTGCACGTCGGAGGCACGTTCGAAGAGATCGCGCGCAGCGAGGCGGACGTGAACGCCGGCCGGCACCCCGACCGCCCGTACTGCCTCGTCGCGCAACCCTGCCTCGTCGATCCGGCCCGTGCTCCCCAAGGCCGGCACACGTTGTGGGCCTACTGCCACGTCCCGAACGGCTCGGATGTCGACATGACGGATCGCATCGAGGCACAGATCGAGCGTTTCGCGCCGGGATTCCGCGACCTGATCCTGGCTCGTTCGACCTTCACCGCCAGCGCCACCGAAGGGCACAACCCGAGCTACGTCGGGGGCGACATCAACGCAGGAGCCGCCACCCTGCGCCAGATGCTTTTCCGCCCGACAGTGCGGTGGAACCCCTACCGCACAGCGCTCCGTGGCGTCTACCTGTGTTCGGCGGCGACGCCTCCCGGTGGCGGCGTGCACGGCATGTGTGGGCTGGGAGCAGCGCGAACGGCACTGCACGACATCGGTCGTGCGGCCCCGAGTACTGATACGCATTGACGAACGGGCGCTCGCGTTGCCCCTACCGCGGTACTTCGTGGTGGCACCACGCGGACATGGTGTGGCTCCACCCTGTCACCTGGGGTGCGCAGATGCATCAATGGGAGCATGTTCACGCGCACACAAGTCCCTTGGCGAATTCATGCGGTGCGAGACGTCTGGCGGCCAACTGCTAGACGACTCGCAACCGTTGCAACAGCAATCGGTGCCGGCGTCGCCACCTTCGCCGCGCTCCCCGCGACGGGGGCGTCGGCCGCCCCGACAAGCACGGGCACGGAGGTCTCGGCGGTGACCAGCCCGTACGGCTCGGTGCTCACAGTGGGCTCGGGTCAATTCTCGGGCTACACCCTCTACCAGTTCAACCGGAACACGGCGAGTGCATGCACCACGAAGGTCGACTCGGCGAATAACCCACCGCTTTCGTGCGCCGGCGCCGAGAACGACAAGACAGCGGACTGGCCGATCCTTAGCACGGTCGGTAAGCCCGTCGCCGGACCGGGCATCAACAAGCACCTGCTGGGCATGGTGTACCGCAAGGACATCGGGGCGGACCAGGTCACCTACGGCGGCAAACTGCTCTATATGTTCGACCCTGCGCCCGGCCAGTACGGAGGAGTCAACTTCATGGAAACGGTCGCACCGCTGCCGCCTTGGCACGGCGTGTGGTACTTGGTTTCCGCAAAGAACGGGCTCCCTGTCAGCGGACCCGTCGCCATCTCCACCCAGAAGCAAATTGACGGTTCGACCGTGCTCACGGCCGGCATGTTCCAGGGCATGGCCGGCCCGACCGGCTTGCCGATCGTCGTCTACAGCTACAGCAAGGACTCGAAGAACCACAGCAACTGCGCCAATTCGTGTGCACTCAGCTGGCCGCCCGTGCTCACCACGGCGGCATTCCAAGCTGGCACCGGCGTGCCGAAAAGCTCACTCGGAGTGATCCACCGCTCCGACGGCACCGAACAACTCACGTTCCAAGGCAAGCCGTTGTACTTCTACTCCGAAGAGGTGCCTCAGCTGAACCCGCAGAATGGCAACCCGGAAAACCCGGCCACCTTGGGTGCCGGCAACGGCAAGGCAGGACCGGGCCACGACGGAACGTTCAAGCTGGTCGCCGCCACCTCATGAGCCTCGCCTAGGCCTAGTCGGCGAAGCGTGCGACGACGGCATCGCCCACTCGGCGCACCGTTTCGGCGGTGCCCGTGGGCATGTTGAAGATGAAGTAGTCGACGCCGGCGGCGGCGAGCTCCTCGACCTGACCCACGAGCTCGTCCGCCGTGCCGACGTTCGAACCCGAAGGCTCCTCACCTGTCACCTGGCGCAAGAAGTCGTTGGTAGCCGCCGTCTCCGCCTCGTGCTCGGTGAGCACCAGTGTGGCCAATCGGCTGACGGTGACCTCGGACGGGTCGCGACCGACCGCCTCGCAGTGTCCGCGCAATATTCCGACCTTGTGGGCGATCGTCGCGGCGTCGCCGAACAGGTTGCACATATCGGCGTACTGCGCGACCAGGCGGAGCGTTCTTTTCTCACCGCCCCCGCCGACGAGAATGGTCGGCCCGCCCGGCTGCACGGGCAGCGGGATGTTATGGGCCTCGTGCGTGCGGTAGTAGGTGCCCTCGTACGTCGGCGCCGAGCCGGCAAACATGGCACGACAAATCTGAAGCGCCTCTTCCAGGCGATCGAGCCGCTCGCCGGCGGGCGGAAAGTCGAAGCCCAACCCAACGTGTTCGACGTCGTACCAGGCCGCCCCGATGCCGAGCATCGCCCGGCCTGCGCTGACCACGTCGAGGGTCGTCACGATCTTGGCCAGGTGCGCGGGATTGCGGTAGGTCACACCCGTCACCAGTGCGCCCAGCCGGACGCGGGAAGTGCGCGCGGCGAGCGCTCCGAGGAGGGTGTACGCGTCGAGCATCGGCTGGGAGGGTCCACCCATCGGCGGCAGTTGGAAGAAGTGGTCCATCACCCACACCGAGTCGTACCCGGATTCCTCTGCCGCGCTCGCTCGGGCAACGACCTCGTCGAAAAGTGCGCCCGGCGCGCCGTCAACGAAGTTGGGGATCTGCAGTCCAAAGCGCATAACCGCAAGCTATCGGCGGAACCGCGCCGCCACGGCCGCTACCCGTCCATGAGCCGGCGCAGCCAAGCCACGGCCACCTCGCCTTGGGCCGCCTGGAACGCGCGCAACGTCGGGAGCCCGGGCGGAGGGGGGCGGAGCGAGTGCGAGACGAAGAAGCCACTGATCGCAGCGAGGAGCACGGTAACGACATCGGGGTCCGCTCTCCGGGAGGGCCGGTGCCCGGCTAAGAGCTCTTCGGGTGGGGGACCTCCCTCCAAGACGACCGAAGGCGCCCAGGCCACGAGGTCGAACACGGGAGTGCCCACCGCCGCATGGGGCCAGTCGACGAAGACCGGGCCGGCCGGGCCCATGAGGATGTTGTCCGAGCGAATGTCCCCATGGACCAGCGTCAGTCCCTCAATTGCGGCGGGCCAGTGCGCCTCGAGCTCGGCCAAACGGGACAGGTGGGCCACACACCAAGGGTCGAGCCCGGCCGGTGCGGCTGCCCCGGCCAGCTCGGCCCAGCTGCCGAACAGTGTGTGGAATTGGACCGCGGCCGGCTCGAGCTGGGGAGCGGGGCTCGGGGTGAGGATGTCGTGCGCCTGTTCGAGCGCCCCGAGCACGGCGGCGAGCTCGGCACGATCCCACGGATGTTGCGGGAGTGCCCCATCGATCGCCTCGAAGGCCAGTGCCACCCACGCCCCGTCGTCGTAGGTGTCGAGCAGCACCGGAAAAGCCGACGAAGCCGGGAGCGCGGCCGAGACGACCGCCTCGCGCCGGTGCAGTAACGGCGACTCGACATTGAGCTCCGCACCGACCGCCTTGATGAAGACGGGACCTCGTGGGCACTCGAGCCGCGCCGCCGCGCCCGGCGAGAACCCACCGGACAGATCGCGCACCGCGCTGGGCGCACCGCCGCCGAGGGACGAGGCCCACGCCTTCACTGCGTCGGGCACCCCGGCCCAAGGCAGATGGACGCCGGCCGCCGGACCGGTCGGCGACGTCAAGAGGCGGCGGCTCCGGCGGCAGCAAGCGCCTCGGTGATGCTGGCGATCAGGCGGCGCGCCGACTCGGCGCTGAGCTCGACGGCCACTCGCGCGCCCGGCCCCCGGGCGGGGTCGGTGAAGTCGATGTTCAGCGTGTGATCGAAAGGCGCATGGAACGGATGGTCGAAGTACACCTGCGCCGAGGTGACGTTGAACCAACCCTGGGCGCCTTTGGCGCTGCCGGAGATGTCGGTGGGAACGGTCAGATACGAGCACATGGTCACGCCTCCAGGTAGGTGCCGAAGAATTGGAAGATGCGGTGCCAGCCGTCGACGGCGGCCTCGGGCCGGTAGGCCGGGCGGTCGACCGAGAAGAAGGCGTGACCGGCTCCGTCATAGCGGTGGAACTCATACGGCTTACCGGCATCTTTGAGGGCCGCTTCGAGTTCGTCCACCTGCTCGGGACTCGGGAACTGATCGTCGTTGCCGAAGAGGCCGAGCAGCGGGCAGTGCAGGTCGCCGGCACGGTCGGCCAGTGGCGTCACCTTGAGCGGGAAGCCCTCGGGCACCGCGCCCGTCACGAACGCGCCGTAGCAGTCGACGGCGGCGTCGACGGGAAGGCTCACGGCGGTGAGGAACGAGTGGCGCCCCCCGGAGCAGTAGCCGATGACGCCGGCCTTGCCGTTCGACGTCGGGAGGGAGCGGAGCGCGTCGATGGCGACGTTGGCGTCGCTGACGAACTGCTCGTCGGGCACGCCACCGGCCTCCCGGGTGGCGGCCGCGGCGTCGTCCGGGTCGACATCGAGGCCCTGGCGGGCGTAGAGATTGGGGCAGATGGCGTTGTAGCCGTGCGCGGCGAACCGCCGCGTGATCTCCTTCGTCCCCGAGTCCCAGCCGGGCAGGTGATGGATCACGAGGACGCCGCCGAACGGGCCGTCACCGGCGGGGCGGGCCTGGTACGCGTTGATCGGCGCGCCGTCGGCGCCGGTCAGGATGACGTTGCCGGCGCTGAGCGCTTCTTCGGGTGTTGCCACGGGGATCCCCTTTCGTATCTCGCGTGTGATCTCAGGCACCCTATGCGGGCGCCGCAGGGGTAGACGGGCGGCAACCGCCGTCGACCGGCAAGATGTGGCGGTGCGGCGCCGGGGACACGGGGGACGGCTACTCGGCGTGGCGGTCGCGGTGGCGTCCGCGGTTTCGCTGTCTGTCGTCACGTGGCAGGGTCCCTCGGTCGCGGGAGCGGCGGCGCCCCCCGTGCGGACGATCGTCCGGCCGGGCACGCTCGACTCGCCGGGAGCGCTCGCGCTCGACGCGGCCGGGGACGTGTTCGTCGCCGACACGGGACACTGCCGCGTCGTCCTGATCCCCGCGCGTGCCGGTCGCACCTACGGCGCGACGGTGGCGGCGGGGCGCGCAGTCACGATTGCGGGCGGCCATTGCGGGAATGCCTCGTTCGGGCACCCGACCGGGCTGGCCGTGGACCTGACCGGCGACGTCTACGTCGCGGAGGCGAACGAGCAACGGATCAAGGTCATCGAGCCCTCCGGGGTCGTCGCCACCGTGGCCGGAACCGGCAGGGCGGGCGACAGCGGCGACGGGGGCGCGGCGACGTCGGGGCGGCTGGACGAACCGACCGGCGTCGCCGTCGACCGGAGCGGCGACGTCTTCATCGCCGACACGGCCAACTGCAAGGTCCGGGTCGTGCCCGCCGCCGACGGCGAGGTCCTCGGCCAGTCCGTCGAGCGCGACCACCTCTACACCGTCGCCGGCACCGGGGTCTGCGGCAGCACGGGACAGGGCGGGCCCCTGGCCGACGCGCAGTTGTTCGACCCGGTCGCTGTGGCGGTGGACTTCGCCGGCGACCTCTTGGTGGCCGACCAGGGTGATCAGTCGGTGCTGCTGGCCACCGAGCACAGCGGGGTCTACTACGGCGGCGCCGTCAGCGCCGGCGACATCGCGGCGGTCGTCGGTGGGACCGGAAGCTACGGGCCATATGTCGCCGACGGGCTCTCGGCCACCGGCCCCGCGGCCGAGCTCAACGACCCGCGGGGCCTCGCCCTCGGCCCCACCGGTGCGCTCGTGCTGAGCGACGGGTTCATGCACGTCATCCGCATCGTCCCCGCCCAATCGGCGACCCAGTTCGGCCGGGTGATGACGGCGGGGGATCTCTACACGTTGGCCGGCGCACTCCCCGTGCAAACGGCCGCCGGAGCGGGCGACGGGACACGCTGGGTGCTGACGCACATGGGCAGGCCCACCGGCGTCGCGGTGACCGAGAGCGGCGCCGTGGTGTTCTGCGACGCCGCCACCGGCGCGGTGGTGAAGGTCGGATGAGCGAACCCGGCTCCCCCTCCGGGGCCTTTGGACGCCGTGCCTTCCTCGGGTCCGGCATGGCGCTGTCGGCGGGGGCGGTCGCGGCGGGGGCGCTCGGCGGCGGGCCGGCGGCGGCCGATCCGGCTGCCCGCGCCACGACGCGGGTGGAAGGGGTTGTTGCCACCGCTGCCGAGCCCGACGGCCCCTTGCGGGTCGGCTCTCTCAAGGTCAACGGTCTCACCGCACCCGTCGGGATCGATCCGGACGACTGCCAATTCGCCTGGACGCTGCGGTCCGGCGGGCGCGGGGCGAGGCAGACCGCGTACCGGATCGTCGTCCGCCGTACGGATCCCGGTCGTCGGGCTCGGGTCTGGGACAGCGGGACCGTTGTCACGGCCCGGCAAGCCTTCGTGCTCTATGGCGGGCCGCCACTGCAGGGCGACGCCGCGTACGACTGGACCGTCCAGGCACAGGGAAGCGCCGGGCGCTGGGGACCGGTCTCGGCCGCCGCCACCTTCACCACCTCGCTGCGGACGGCGGACTGGAAGGCGCAGTGGCTCAAGCCGGCGGCCGCGTCGGCGGAGCCGGACCGCATGACGTATCTCCGCGCCGAGGTGACGCCCCCGCCCGGGCCCCTGCAGCGCGCGACTGTGTACGCGTCGGCTGCGCACACGTACCGGCTGTTCGTGAACGGGCAAGCGGTCGATGCCTGGCCGAGCTTCTCCTATCCCGACGAGCAATACGCACGGGCCGTTGACGTCACCCGCGCTGTCCGGCCCGGCCACGTCAACGCGCTCGGGGTCCTGCACCGGTGGTACGGCGGGGGCCAGGGCCGCCCCTCCTCGTCGCCCGGGCTCCTGGTCCAGCTGTCGCTCTGGTACCGCGACGGCCGACGCTTCGTGCTCGGCTCCGGCGGCACTTGGCGCGAACTCCCCGCCGAGTGGCTGCCATCGCCGCAGCGCAATTCCGATGGTGGCGACTTCGTCGAGTGGGTTGACGGGCGCGCCCACCCACAGGGTTGGTCCAATCCCGGCTTCGATGACGGCGCCTGGTCCGAGGCCACGGTGCTCGGGCCGGTCGGCACGGCACCGTTCACCGGGCTGACCGCGCAGCGCACACGGATCGAGGAGCATCGAGTGTCCCCGGTGCGCGTGCGGATGCTGGCGAGCGGTGCGGTGGTGGCGGACTTCGGGGCGGTCTACGCGGCGCGGCCCCTCGTCGCGTTCACGAACGGGGACCCCGGGCGCACGGTGACCGGTCGCGTGGGGTATCTGCTCGACCCCGACGGGCAGGTCTCCACGCTCCACGGGACACAGGGCACGAACCTGTCGTTCTCCTACATCATGGGAGCAGGCCCCCAGTCCTTCGAAGGGTTCACGTATTGCGGTTTCCGGTACCTCCAGTTGGACGATCCGGGCCAACCTCTGGCCGCCGACCAGCTGGTCGCGATCGCCCGCCATGCGGCGATGCCCGACGCGCCCATGGCCACCTTCTCGACAGGGAACCGAATCCTCGACGCGGTCTGGAAGCTGAACGCCCGCTCGTGCCTCTACTGCAGCCAGGAGCAGTTTGTCGACACACCGACGCGGGAAAAAGGGCAATTCGTCTGGGACGCGGCGAACGAGTCCGAAGGGGTGATGCGCAGCTACGGCGACCAGAACCTCACCTGGCAGGCACTGCGCGACGTGCTGCGCGGGCAGCGCCGCTATTGGCCCGACGGGCGCGTCAACGCGGTGTACCCGAACGATGACGGCGCTCGCGACTTCGGGACTTTCACGGCCCGCTACCCAGAGTGGGTGTGGCGCTACTACGCGTCGACCGGCGACCGGGCGACCGCGATCCTCTTCTACCCCTCGGTCAGCGAGGTCGCTGCATGGCTGTGGTCGACCCGACAGAGCGGGAACGGGTTGCTCTATGGCCTGGCTGACCAGAGCAACGGCGATCCGGTCTACGGCTACGACCTCTCGGTCGCCGCGGACACCGCGAGCAACGTGCTCGCCGTCAACGCGTTCAACCGCGTGTCGCAGCTGGCCGAAGTCGCGGGTGACCCGGCCGGTGTAGCGCTCTGGCACGGTCGCGCCAGCGAGCTGGCAGGCGCCATCGACGCGACATTGCGGCGGGCGGACGGGGTGTATATCGATGGCGTCCTGGCCAGCGGGGCGCAGAGCGGATCGGCCTCGCAGGAGGCCAACGCCCTCGCCCTCGCGTACGGCGTGGTGCCCGCGGCCGACGTGTCCCGGGTCGGCGCCTATGTGGCGGGCCTGGGGATCCACCTCGGTCCCAACCACGGCCTCGAGCTCCTGCGTGGCCTCGCGGCGGCGGGCCTGCCCGACGCGCTGGTACGGACGCTGACGGATCGCTCCATCCCTGGTTGGGCCCACATCGTGGCCGCCGGAGGGACCTTCACCTGGGAGGTGTGGTCACCGAGCGATCTGATCGGCGACTCCATGTCGCACGGCTGGGGCTCGTCCGCCCTCGTCGCCATGCAGGAGGCGTTGCTGGGCGTCTCGTTCCGAGCGCCCGATCCCGACGGGACGACGATGCTCACGATCGCGCCGCCTCTCGGTGCCCTCCCACATGCGTCAGGCGCCGCACCGACGATCGCCGGCCCTGTCACCGTGAGCTGGCGGCGACTCGGTCGGGTCATGAGGCTCGACCTCACGGTGCCGGCGAACGTGTCCGCTCAGGTGCACCTGCCGGCGACCTCGGCGTCGCGCGTGCGCGAGGGTGGCGTCGCGGCCCAGGCATCGCCGGGCGTCGTCGTACGCTCGGTCGTCGACGGTGTGGCGGTGCTCGAGGTCGGCGGCGGGCACTACCGCTTCACCAGCAGTTGAGAGCACCGTTCGTCGTCGTCTACGAGGTACAGGTCGTGCCCGACGCGGGCGTGGCACCGGATACGAGGTAGGCCTCGACGTAGCCCCGGACGCACGTGCTGTAGAAGTAGGCCACATGGTCAACTCCGTCACGCGTGAGGAGCACGCCGCGGCTGAGCTCGTGCGCCACGTTGACCGCCCAGGCGTATGGCGTGGCCGGGTCGCCCGTCGTGCCGACGACGAGGATAGGGGGCGAGCCCTTCGCACTGACCGGACCAACCGTGCGGGTGGGCGGCGCGGGCCAGACTGCGCACGAGGCTTCGCCCCACGCGAGCAGCGGGCCGAAGACGGGCGCCGACGCCTTGAAGAGGTCGGCCAGGTAGCTGTAGGCCCCGAGATCCTGCGACGCCGGATGGTCAAGGCAATCGATCGCCACGGCGGCGTCGTCGCCGTTGGACGATCCGTTCTCGTTGTAGTGATCAGACATCGTCACAACCGGGGCGCCGTTGCCGGCCACATCGGCGGCCAGCGCATCGCCGAGCTCGGACCAGTCTGTCTCGGAGTACAGCCCCTCCAACAGGGCGTCGTAGAGCTCGCCCGCCCCCGCGGTGCGGCTGCCTCCGGCCGGGACCGGATTGGCCTCGCTCGATGCGATCTGGGCCAACAACGTGTTCGTCGGGTCGGCGCCGTTGTGCCACGGGCACGCGCTCGTGCCTGCGCACCACGAGAAGAAGGCCTGCAGCGAGGCCTCGAAGCCGTCGGCCTGGCCCTCCGTCAGCTGGTTCAGGGTGAGCGCGGGATCGATCACGCTGTCGAGCACCATGGCGTGCACGTGGGTCGGGAACATGGACGCATAGGTCAGTCCGAGCAGGGTGCCGTAGGACTGGCCCATGTAACTGAGCCCGCTGTCGCCGAGCGCGATGCGCAGGCGTTCCATGTCCCTGGCCGCGTCGACCGTCCCGACATAGGGCAGCACGGTGCCGCTGGCGTTCTGGCAGGCGTCCGCGTACTGGCGGAAGCTGGCAATCGTCGCCGACTGCTCACTGGGCGTCGTTGGGACGGGGTCGGGCAGCGGCGTCGGCGGGCTCCCGGGGGTCTCGCCGCACGTGACCGGGTCGCTGCGCTCCACGCCGCGGGGGTCGAACATGACGATGTCGAAGTCATCGAGCAAGCCGGGGCTGAGCACGCTCAGTTCGTTGGCCATGTCGTCGACCCCCGAGACGCCCGGGCCGCCGGGATCGATCACGAGCGAGCCGATGCGGTCGGCCGGCACCTCGGCCGGATGCCGGGCCACGGCGATCGAAATCGTCTGCCCGTTGCCCGGGTCGGTATAGCTGAGCGGCACGACGAGGTTGCCGCACTGGAGATCGCCGTTGCACGAGGTCCAAGTGATGGGCGTGACCGGTGGGTCGGTGACCGCAAGGAGCGAGGTCGTCGTCGTGGTCGGAGGCGTGGTCGTGGTGGTGGTGGTGGTGCGCTGGTGGCTCGCCCCGGCGGCCCGATCGCCCGGGTTGCCCTGGGCACACCCGGCCAGTCCCGTGGCCAAGGCGAGCGCACCGGCGGCAAAACCGAAGCCAGCGGACGCCCTCCTCACACCGGCCAGGTTCGCACGCCAACGGCCCGAGGCAGCGGCGCCACCCGGTGACCCACACCTGGTTGTCCTGGGGGTGAACGGTCGCAACCGCGGGCGTGGCGTGAGGTCGGGGGTCCCGTGCGGGTGCATACGCCGGGCTGAGCGATGCACCTTTGGGTAACGCTCGGTTCCGACGTAGTCCGCCGCAGCAGGGGGGAGCGCGTCGCGCCATGGAGTGCCGTGAGAAGTCCGGCATCGCCGCCGACCGTTCTCTGTGTGGTGCGGTCGAGGCGCGGACACGAGGTCCGAGGGAGCACGGGGGATGGGTCCGGGTGGCGCAGAAACCATGACGACGACGCAGACGACGACCTCGACCCAGGCACGCCCGGTGCCTCGGCGCGGGCCCGCTACTACTGGCTCCGCCGGCGCGACGACCGGCGCCGCCGTCAGGTGTTCGGGCGCCTCGCCCCGGTCGTCGCCATCTTGACGGGGCCCAAGCGCTCGACCGAGGCGTGGGCCTGGGGCGCCGAGGGCGAGGAGCGGATCGGCTCCCTCCTGGGCCGGGCGGTCGGCGACCGCGGCCTCCTGCTCCATGACCGGCGCATCCCGGGCAGCCGGGCGAATCTGGACCATCTCGCGATCGTGGCGTCAGGAGTGTGGGTGATCGACGCCAAGCACTACCGCGGCCGGCTCGAACGACGAAGCGCTGGCGGCTGGTTCGCGCCCCGTCAGGCCCTCTACGTGGGTCGTCGGGACCGTTCCGCGTTGCTCGCTTCAGCCGAACGGCAGCGGGCCGAGGTGGCGCGCCGCCTTCCGCGCGACGTCACGGTCAGCGCGGCGCTCTGCTTCACGGGTGTCGAGCTGAACCTCTTCAGCCGCCCTTTCACGCTCGACGGCATCCTCGTCACGTGGCCCAAGGCCTTGGCCAAGACGCTGCACGCGCCGGGGTCGCTCGGAGCGGATCGCCGCCGTGAGCTCGCCCACGCGCTCGGACATGCCTTCCCGCCCTATGCCCCCCTGGGCACCTCCCACAAGCCCACGGGTGCCGCCCCCAGGGCGTAGTGGCCGGGCAGCCGCTCACCCGACATGGCGCGTTCCATGCGCTGCTGCATGCCGGGCAACAGCGTCCCGTCCCGAATCATCTGCATGAACGAGGCGCTGGCGTTGCCCACGTCGAAGAAGTCACGCTGCCACGACCACTGGAAGTTCCCGCCGTAACGGAACCAGCTCCCGCCCAAGCCCGCGATCTCGTAGTTCGTGCCGTCCGCCCGCAGCGCGTCGGACACTTGCTTCCACAAGCCGAGCACCTCGCCCTGGGCGTCGTCGATGAGCACCTTCTGGTACGGGTACGTCCAGCCCTCGAGCCCGGCCATCTCCTGGCCGAGCGCGATCTCGCGGATCTGCTCGCGCCCCACCACCATGAACTCGTCGTTCGGGCCGACGTTCCAGCCGTAGGTCGCGTCCTCGGTGTACAGGTCGGCCATGTGGTGCCAATCGCGTTGCGCTTCGCCCTGGCGGTTCACCTCCAGCCAGCGCTCCACCATTTCTTCCAGCTCTGCACGTGGGTAGGCCGGCATCGTCAGGCAGTCCTCCTCGGTTTCGATGAACGATTGAGCATGCGTCGGGCTGGAGTGCACCGCCAGCCTGACAGGGGAGCCGGGCTGCTCGGGCGGCTCCGGGGGGCTCGGGGGGCTCGGGCGGCTCGGGCGGCTCGGGCGGCTCGGGCAAGAGGATCGTCCCGTATCCCTTCTCCAAGACCGACTTTCCCTTCCCCAGCACTCGGTAGCGTCTGACCCGGCAAGCGAACTTTGACGAGGAGCGGCTGATGAGCGCAGAGGGCGAGAAGCGAGCCGCCGGGATCGCCAAGGTGCAGGATGTCCATGGCCTCGGCGTCGACCCCGCCACCATTCGCCGGATGACCGTCGGTGTCCTGGCCGCCCTGGGCAAGAACGACCTGCTCGACCTCCAGTTCGACTGCGCCCTCGAGCGGGACGAGCTCACCGTCGCCCGGCTTCGCGAGGTGGTAGTCCACCTCACTCACTACGTCGGCTGGCCCATGTCCACCGGGATGAACCAGGCAGCGGAACACGTGATCGCGCGACGGGCCAAGGCCGCCGTCGGCGACAAGCGCTGATGCCCGTCGGTCGGATCGAGGTCCAGGACGCCGCCCCGGGCGTGCGGGTCATCGCCTTCAACCGGCCCGAGGTGCGCAACGCGTTCGACACTGCCATGTACCTCGAGGTGACCGCTGCGCTCCGCGCCGCCGACACGGACGACGCGGTCGGCGCGGTGGTGCTGACCGGCCGCGGAGGCAGCTTCACCTCGGGCCAGGACCTGGCCGAGATGGCGGCCATCGCCACCGGAACGGCCGTCGAGGGTGCCGGCCAGGGCTTCATGGGCCTGCTCGATTGCCTTACCGAGCTCTCGGTGCCGCTCCTCGCCGCGGTGAACGGGGTGGCGGTGGGGCTCGGCTTCACCGTGCTCGCGCACTGTGACCTCGTCCTCGTGTCGGCGGACGCTCGCCTCCGCGTGCCCTTCGCCGAGTTGGGCGTCCCGCCGGAGGCCGCCAGCAGCTTCTTGTTCCCCGCCGTCATGGGCTGGCAGCACGCCGCTCGGATCCTGCTCACCTCGGACTGGGTCGGCGCCGACGAGCTCGTAGCGCTCGGCCTGGCGCTGCACTGCTGCGACCCCGACGCCGTCCTCGACGAGACAGTGCATCTGGCGGGCCGAGTGGCCGCACATCCCCGCGCCGCCACCCGCGCCATCAGCTCGCTGATGCGGGCGGCGCGCCGCGACGCCGTCATCGAAGCCAACCGCCGGGAACAGGGTGCGTTCGCCCGCCTGCTCGGCGGTGCCGCGCAGCACGGCAGCCTCGCCGATTTCGCCCGCAAGGCCAACTGACCGTGCGCCTCGGCATCACCGCTGCCCTCACCGATCTCGACGTCGCCCCGGCGGCCCTCGCGGCAATGGTCGAGGAGCTGGGCTTCGACTCCGTCTGGGTACCGGAGCACACCCATCTGCCCGTGCGCGAGGACGTGCCGCCCGCGCTCGTCGAAGGCGTGCGCCTCGACGACTACAAGCGGTGCCTCGACCCGCTCGTTGCACTGGCGACCGCCGCCGCTACGACCCGCCGCATCGGACTCGGGACCGGCATCTTGTTGGCCGCGCAGCACGATCCGATCGTCCTGGCCAAGCAGGTGGCCACGCTGGACCACCTCTCTGGGGGTCGGGTCACCCTCGGGGTGGGCTTCGGCTGGAACCGGGCCGAGGCCGCCGACCACGGGGTGGTATTCGCCCGCCGCCACGACATGGTCCGTGAGCACGTCCGCGCCATGGAGGCCATCTGGTCCCACGAGCAGGCCGAGTTCCACGGCGAGTTCGTCGACTTCGAACCGACCTGGTCCTGGCCCAAACCCGTGCAACAACCACGAGTGCGCACCCTGATCGGCGGCGGGGGCACCGACGCCGTCTTCGCCGCGGTCGCGGAGTGGGCCGACGGCTGGATCCCGATCGGTGGCCGCGGCCTCGGCGAGGCACTCCCCCGCCTGCACGCCCGCGTCGAGGCGGCCGGGCGCGATCCCCGCCACCTGAGCGTGGTCCCGTTCGGCACCATCGCCGACGAGGGCAAGCTCGAGCACTACGCCGGGCTCGGCGTCAACGAGGTGGTGCTGCGCATCCGGGCCGGGCCGGGTCCCGACGTGCGCGCGCAGCTCGAGGCGCTCGCCCCCCTCGTCCCGTTCGCGGCCACACTGGAGCAGCCATGACAGACCTCATCGACGACACGACCCCTCGCCTGGGCGGCACGACCGCGCTGCCGAAGATCATCAGCGTGGACGACCACATTGTGGAGCCGGCCCATCTGTGGCAGACCTGGCTGCCGCCGCGCTTCCGCGACCGCGGGCCCAGGGCAGAGCGACGCGGCATCGGCGAGATGGAGCACATCGGCGGCGGCTCCTACCGGCAGTCCTTCGACCCCGACGGCCCGCTGGCCGACTGCTGGGTCTACGAGGACCTGGTGTACATCAACAAGCGCCATGTCGCGGCCGTCGGCTTCGATCGCGACGACATGACCATGTCGCCGATCACCTATGACGAGATGCGACCGGGCTGCTACGAGCCGAAAGCCCGCATGGCCGACAACGACGCCAACTGGGTCGAGGCCAGCCTCTGCTTCCCGAGCTTCCCTCGTTTCTGCGGCCAGACGTTCCTCGAGGCCAAGGACCGGGAGCTCGCCGAGGCCTGTGTCGTGGCCTACAACGACTTCATGGTCGAGGAGTGGTGCGGCGACAGCGGCGGGAAGCTCCTGCCGCTGTGCCTCATCCCGCTGTGGGACGCCGGATTGGCGGCCGCCGAGGTGCGCCGCAACGCCGAGCGCGGCGTGCGCGCCGTCTGCTTCAGCGAGATCCCGCCCCACCTCGGCCTGCCCAGCATCCACGGCGGCTACTGGGACCCGTTCTTTGCCGCCTGCGAGGAGACGGCCACGGTGGTCTGCATGCACATCGGCTCGTCGTCGAAGATGCCGGCCACCTCCGCCGACGCTCCGGTCGCGGTGGCGGCGACGTTGAGCTTCGGCAACGCCATGGCGTCACTGACCGACTATCTCTTCTCGGGCGTCCTGGTCCGCTTCCCCCGGCTCCGCCTGGCCTACTCCGAAGGGCAGATCGGATGGTTGCCCTACATCCTCGAGCGGGCGGACGACGTCTGGCGCGAGCACCGGGCGTGGGGCGGGGTGAAGGACATCGTGCCCGAGCCACCGTCCACCTACTTCCACCGGCAGGTCTACGGCTGCTTCTTCCGCGACCAACACGGGCTCGATTCCTTGGGCGTGATCGGCGTCGACCGGATCACCTTCGAGACGGACTACCCGCACACCGATTCCACCTGGCCCGACACGCGCGCGGTGGCCGAGCAGATGGTGCAGCGCCTGAGCGATCCGGACGTCCACGCCATCATGCGGGGCAACGCCATCGAGATGCTCGGTCTCGATCTCGCGTGAGGCTGGGCGACGTCGTCAATTCGGAGGCGGCGCGCTGGGGCAAGCCGCTCGATGGTGTGCGCGTCCTCGCCCTCGAGCAGATGCAGGCCCTCCCCTATGCCACCCAGCTCCTCGGCCGGCTCGGCGCCGAGGTGGTGAAAGTGGAGGCGCCGAACACGGGGGATCTCGGCCGCAGCTCAACGCCGGCCATGGCCGACCCCGACGGCCGCGCCGTGGGCGCGACGTTCATGCGCAACAACCTCTCCAAGCGCTCCATCGTGATCGACCTCAAGCAGCCGGCGGGACGAGACCTCGTGCTGCGTCTCGCCCCACGCTTCGACGTCGTGGCAGAGAACTTCCGGGCCGGCGCGGCCGAACGGCTCGGGCTCGCGTACGACGACATCGCGGCGGTGCACGACCGCGTCGTGTACCTGTCGATCTCGGGCTTCGGTCGCCCCGTCCAGGCCAATGCCGCGACATCGCCCTATGACGGCTGGCCGGCCCTCGCGTCCATCGTCGAGGCCATGAGCGGCGCGTACGAGTTCAAGCGCCCGGTGGGCCAGCCGCCGATCGGCGCGCCCATGGGCGGCCTCGGCGACATCGTGACTGCGCTCTTCGCGGTCATCGGGACGCTGGCGGCGCTACGCCAGCGCGATCGGACCGGACGGGCCCAGCAGGTGGACGTCGCCATGCTCGACGCCATGGTCGCCGTGCTCGACGTCGTCCCCAACTTCTGGTCGATGGGGGCGCCGATGGGGACACCGTGGGCGGGCATCCTGCACGGGTTCCGGGCCAAGGACGGCTGGTTCATGCTCCAGGTGCTGCGCCCGCACCAGTGGCCCGACCTCGCGCGGGCGATCGACCGCCCCGAATGGTCAGACGACGCGCGGTTCGCCACGCCGCAAGGCTGGCTCGACCACATGGACTCCGACATCCGCCCCGCCATCGAATCCTGGGCGTCGGGCCTGACAAAGCGCGCGGCGTGCGACGCGCTCAACGCGGCCGGCCTGGTGGCCGGGCCGGTCTCCACCGATGTCGACGTGGTGTCGGATCCCCACCTGGCCGCCCGCCACATGCTGGTGGAGCACCCGCGGAGCGACGGCGAGACCCAGCCCGTGCTCATCCCCGGCCTGCCGGTGAAATTCGCCGAGGTCGCCGAGGGACCCGAGTCCCGGGTGCCGTGGTTGGGCGAGCACACCGACGAGGTCCTTGCCAACGAACTCGGGCTCGCCGTCGGCAAACTCTCCGCGTTGCGCTCCGCCGGCGTGATCGGCTGACCAGCGCGTCAGTAGCGCGGCAGCACGACGAACGCGACGAGGACGGCGAAGAGCGCGGAGCCGACCAGGGTGCACGCATGGAACACCTCATGGAAGCCGAAGACGCGGGGCCACGGGTTGGGCCACTTGCGCGCGTAACACAGCGCGCCGGCCGTATAGGCGAAGCCTCCCGCCAGCATGAGCCAGAACCCGCCCCACCCCACGCTGCGCACGAGCTGGGGCGCCACGGCGAGGGGGCACCAACCCACGACGACGTAGGGAATGGCAACCACCCACTGCGGCGCGTCGAGCCAGATCTGACGGAGTGCGATCCCGGCGGCGGCACCGAACCACACCAGGGTCAGCAGGAACACCTCCGCCCACCCGGTCAACGCCAGGCCCGCCACCGCCGTGGACGTGCCGGCGATGCCCACGAAGATCGCGCTGTGGTCCGCTCGGCGCATGCGGCGCCACGCCGGGGCCGACCAGCGGATGCGGTGGAAGGCGGCGCTCGTGCCGAACATGGCCAGCATGCCCACGAAGTAGATGCTCAGCGTGGCCGTCGCCCAGGCGTTGGGGCCGGCCGCGATGAGGAAGGGCCCGCCGATCAGCCACCCCACGAACGCAACGACGTGCAGCCAGCCCCGCAGCGCTGGCCGCTCCCCGCGGTTGTCGGCGACCTTTCCCTGCTCGCCCTGGGCCACGGCCGTCACGGGACCGAGCCCTCCTGACGATCGGCGTCCTCCACCTCGCGGCGCGAGATCCCGAGCAGGAACAAGATGGCGTCGAGGTACGGGACGCTCAGCGCGGTGTCGGCGGCGAGACGCACCACCGGCTTGGCGTTGAACGCGATCCCCAGGCCGGCGGCGGCCAGCATGTCGATGTCGTTGGCTCCGTCCCCCACCGCGATCGTCCGCGCCACCGGGACGCCGGCCGCGGCGGCGAAACGAACCAGGGCCTGCGCCTTGCCCGCCCGGTCCACGACCGGGCCGAGCAACTCCCCGGTCAGGACCCCACCATCGAGCACGAGCTCGTTGGCCGCGAGGTGGTCGATGCCGAGGTCCCGTACCAGCCTCTCGATCACCTGGGTGAACCCGCCGCTGACGACCGCGATCTCGTAGCCGAGCCGCTTGAGCGTGCGGACCAACGTGCGCGCCCCCGGCGTCAGCAGCACGTTCTCACGGACCGCATCGAGGTCCGATTCCTTCAGCCCGGCCAACAGTCGGACCCGCTGGCGCAGCGCCTCCTCGAAGTCGATGTCACCGGCCATCGCGGCCGCCGTCACGGCGGTGACCTCCGCGCCGCACCCGTGTCGTTGTGCCAGGAGGTCGATGACCTCACCCTGGAGCAGCGTGGAGTCGGCGTCCATGACGATCAGATGCTTGGCTCGGCGGTGAAGCCCGGCCACCTGCACCGCGATGTCGACTTGACGATGGGCCGCCTCGGCGGCCAACTGCCTCCGTAACTCGTCGAGGTCCGAACCGACGACCGTCAGCTCGTAGCTGTGCACGGGGTACGCGGCCAGTCGCACGATCCGTTCGATGTTGCCGCCGCACGCCGCCACCGCCCCCGCCACACTCTCGAGGGTGAGGGCATCGACGTCGGGCGCCAGGATCGTCACCAGATGCCGATCGGTGGCCTGGTCCATCTCGGCTTCCCTCAGCGGTTCGACCGTGACCTCGACCCCGGTCTCGTCCAACTCCCTTGTCAGCGCGACGCGCAGGTCGGCATCCGCCGGCGACACGACCGCCACCTCCACGCAGAGCAGGAGCCGGCCGTGGACGCGCACCTGCTCGACATCCTCCACCGCGATGCCCTGGCGCGCCAACGATGCAAACAGCCGAGCGGCGATACCGGGGCCGTCCTGCCCGCTCACCGTCACCAGGTAGGGAGCGGCCGCCCCGCCCGTGCTCACGAGAGCGTCAGGTCCTTCTCGTCCACCCACCCCGCGCCCTCGACCCATCGCCGTATGACGCGGGCGGGAACACCGGCGACGACGCAACGAGCGGGCACCTCCCCACGTACCACGGCCCCGGCCGCCACCACGACGTGCTCGCCGATCCGCGCCCCCGGCAGGATGACCGCGTTCGCCCCGAGCCAACTGCCCGACCCGATGCGCACCCCGGCCTCTGTCGGCCACTGCCGTCCGATTGGCTCCACCGGGTCCAGGTACGTGTGGTTCTGATCCGTGATGTACACGTACGGCCCCGTTTGGATGTCGTCCCCGAGGACGATCTCCCAATGACCGACGATGTGTGAGCCTCGTCCGATGAGGCAACGACTGCCGATCGAGACGACGGGGTCGGTCGGCATCACTTGCCCGGGAGCCATGCCTGCGGTAAGGCAGGCGCCCGGGCCGACGATGGTCTCCTCGCCGATCTGGATCAGGTGCTCGTTGTAGATGGCGCCCTGGGGGAAAATCAGGCAGGCGCCCCGTCCCATCTTCCCGAAACGCCGACCCCGCTCATCGTCGGGTCCGATGGCACCCAATTCACCGGCCGTCTCCCAGGTTGCCCGCACCAGGCGCGCCAGCGGCCGGCGCACCAGTCGGGGGAGGGAACGAGCCCAGGTCACCCCGGAATGGTACGGGGTGGCGGCGCGCGGTCCCGAACGCGGCGCCCGTGCTCAAGGAAAGCAAGGGGGCTTGGGTACACTCGGGTCGTGCAGCCGCTCCCTCCGGACGGCGGCTCCGACCCCGCGCCGCAGCCGCCGCGCCGCGTACTGGACCGCCGCGAATTCCTGCAGTTCTCCGCGCTCGGCGTCGCCGGGCTCGCTGCGGGCACCCACCCGCAGGACAAGGGCGCCAAAGGACGGCCGCCCGCCCGGGCCCGGCGCCACGCGAAACCCCCAGGGCCAGCGGTCGTGGACGCCACGTTGCCGAGCGGCGTGATCGTGCCGACTGCGCCGTGGCTGATCGCCGAGAACGCGCGGCCCGGCACCCTCAATTGGATCTGCAATTTCGTGCAACCCAATCACGCGCTCGAAGGCTTCGCGAGTCAGGTCAGCGCGGTACCGGGCGACGACGTCGCGCTGTTCGTCAACACCACGGCTCGCGCGGTGCAGGCCCAGGTGTACCGCATGGGCTACTACCAAGGCCTGGCCGGCCGGCTGGTGGTCCAGACGGACTTCGAGCCGGCAACGGCCCAGCCGCCGCCGGTCACCAACGGCGTGGGCACGGTCAGTTGCCCGTGGAAACCGACCCTGACGTTGAACGTCACCAATGACTGGCCGCCGGGCTGCTACCTGGTCAAGCTCGTGGGGGACGGCGGGCAAGAGCAGTTCGTCCCCCTCACCATTCGCAACGATGCCTCGATGGCCTCCTACGTCATCCAGAACAGCGTCACCACCTGGCAGGCCTACAACCTCTGGGGCGGCTACAGCCTGTACTACGGCCCCACGGCGAGCGGGGGGCAGAACTTCGCCAACCGGGCGCGTGTCGTGTCCTTCGACCGGCCGTACCCCCAGAACTGGGCATCGGGAGCGGCCGACTTTGTGGGCAACGAGATGCCGCTCCTCTTCCAGCTCGAGCGGCTGGGGTTGGACCTGACCTACTGGACGGACGTCGACCTGCACGCGCGGCCCGCGCTCCTCATGAACCACCGCTGCCTGTTCAGCCTCGGCCACGACGAGTACTGGTCCCAGCCCATGCGCCAGGGTGCCGCGCAGGCCAACGCCGGCGGGGTGAACCTCGCGTTCCTCGGCGCCAACGCGTGCTATCGGCAGATTCGCATGGAGCCGTCCTCCAACGGTCAGAACCGCCTCCAGGTCTGCTACAAGAGCGCGGCCGAGGATCCCATGGCGCGAGAGACGCCCGAGCTCACCACCGTGAACTGGGAGCAGGCGCCCGTCGACCAACCCGAATCGACACTGATCGGTTCGATGTACCAGTCCGTGGGCGCGAAGGCCGACACCATCGTCACCGACCCGTCGTCGTGGTTCTTCGAGGGCTGCAACCTCAAGGACGGGCAGACCTTCCCCCAGACGATCCTGGGAGAGTACGACCGCTACGTGCCGGCGCTCGCCGGCCCTAAGAACGTCGATGTGCTCGCGCACTCGCCGATCCCTGGACAGTCGAACTGGTCCGACATCACGTACTTCACGGCGCCGGGGAACGGCGGGGGCGTACTGGCCAGCGGATCGGCCAGCTTCGTCGCCCAGCTCTCGACCAGCGGGAAGATCCCCCCGCTCGTGATCCCCGGGCCCTTCCCGGGCATCAGCGACGTCTTCAACCGGGCCATGGAGAATCTCTACGGACGCTTCGGCTTGGGTCCGGCCAGCTCGTACGGCAGTTCAGGCGGCAATTGGGCGGCCGTGTACACCGGATCGGCCTCGAGGGCCGGCAGTGCCCCCGGCACGCCCTCGGCCTGATCCGGCCCATGCCGCGGCGAGGGGGGCGTCGCCGGGAGTGACACCACTTTCGGGCTGGTCCCCCCTACGATCGAGCAGCCGAAATGACAAACCCCGACGCACACCCCACCCGGGCACGCCGTTCGCTCGCCTGGGGCGTCCTGGCTTCTGCCGGAATCGCCGGGCTGGTGCTGAGCGCCTGCTCCTCCACTCCGCCGCACACGGACGCCGCGCCCAAGCCCAAGCCGACGACCACGACGACCTCGACCACCGCGCCACCCGCGCCACCGTGCCCGCTGACGGGCCTGCCCGCGCCGACTGGTTCGGTCCCGCCGCGCCCCGCCATGGCGGTCAAGATCGACAATTATCCGGCCGGGAGACCGCAATCGGGCCTCGACAAGGCGGACATCGTGTTCGAGGAGCCGGTGGAGGGTGGCATCACGCGCTACGCGGCCGTCTTCCAGTGCCAGGACGTGCCGCTCATCGGGCCGGCTCGCTCCGCCCGCAACATCGATATCGGCATCTTGGGCCAGTTGGGCAACCCGCTCGAGGCGCACGTCGGCGGCATCAACCCGGTGATCGCCAACATCGACGCGTCCCCCATCGTCAACGTGGACCTCGGATCGAGCGACTCGCTGATGATCCATCCGGCCGGCAAGGTGCCGCCGGACGCGGACTACACCTCGACCGCGCTGGTGTACGGCACCCACCCCACGATGAACACACCACCCCAGCCGTTGTTCGGCTACTCGGACGCTCCGCCGGCGGGTGGTAGCCCGGTGGCGGCGGTCAACATCGACTTCTCGGGGACGTCCAACGTGACCTGGAAGTGGAATGCCGCCACCAACACCTTCCAGCGCTATTACAACGGGACGACGCCGGACCTCCTGGCCGACAACGTCCAGAACCAGACCCCGAACGTCGTCGTGCAGTACGTGCCGATCAGCTACGGGCCGTGGACGGAGAATTCCGAGGGTGGCCTCGAGGTCCAGGCCGACCTGTACCCCGACGCGAGCGGCACCGCCGTCATCTACCGCAACGGGATGGCCTTCCCGGCCAGTTGGCACCGGAGCACGCTCGGCTCACCGACGCAGTTCGTCAACGCGGCGGGGCAGAGCATCCCGCTCCAGCCCGGATCGACCTGGGTCGAGCTCGTCCCCAACACCATCATCGCCACGACGACCCCCTGAGGGGTCGGACGGCGACGCGCCGGCTACGCCACGGGCTTGCGGGCCACCACCGCCAGCAGCAGGCACTCGTCCGCCTCCGCGAACACGCCGGGGTAGGCGCTCGCCTCGTCCACGTCGAAGCATCCTGCGGCAACGCCGCGTCGCATGAGATTGAGGCCCTTGCACTCGGTGACCACGAAACCGGCGCGCTCGAGCTTGGACGCCAGCTGCGACGCCGCGTATTCGATCTTGTGATCGTGGTTCATCGGCTCTTCTGATCGCAGTCGCCAGACCGGGCCGTTGGGCGTGTCGAGGCAGAACCACCCTCCCGGTGCCAGAACCCGGAACGCCTCACGGACGACGGCGTCGCCTTCGGACTCGGTGACGTGCTCAATGGACTGGCCGCTGTAGACGAGATCGAACTCGCCCTCGTCGTAGCGGCCGAGATCCGTCATCGAATGGAACGCAAACTCGACCGGGCCGAGCTCGGAGCGCACGGCCGCACCGGTCGAGCCACCTTGGTAGATCTCGTCGCGCTCTTCTACCGGGAGATCCACGACGACCAGGCGCTCGAAGGGGTACGGATAGTCGAGGTGGACCAGCGCCCCGTCGGGCAGGCCTTGATGGGTCCCACCCAGGTCGAGGATGCGGGCCGCCCGGGGCAGGCTGGCGACGAACGCGCTCCGGCTCACGTGCATGGAGGTCAGCACGTTGCCCATGGGGACGCGACGGCGGAACTCCTCTGAGTGCGCGAGGGCCTCGGCCACGCCGTGACGGGAAAGCTCCCCATTGGCCAGGCGGTGGGTGAAGTCGGGGCCGCCCGCCGCGTCGGGCTCGCGGTCGAGGATGACGTTGTACGCCATGCGCACCGACTGCTTCGGCGGCAGATAGCGGAAGGGGACAGTCGGCACGAAGCGGTCGAAGACCCGATAGGCGCGGCGCTTCCACCCGTTTGTTGGCATCGGGCCAATTTACCGGGGTGAGACGAATGAGCTCGGTCCGGACGCGAAGCGCTCCGGACCAGCCGCCCGAGGGAGTAGCCGGGGACCGTCCGGAGGCTTCGACGCCGCTGTGAGGGCGGGGTTAGGAGGAAGCGTCGAGTGTGATGGGCAGGTTGTCGGGATCGAGCGTTGCCTCGGTGAGGTCGGCGTCGATCTCTGCGGGTGCCAGGTGCGCCCGGACCCGATCGTCGATCTCGGCCATCAGTTGCGGGTTCTCCGAGAGGAAGGTCTTCACGTTTTCGCGGCCCTGGCCGAGCTGCTCACCCTCGTAGGTGAACCAGGCACCCGACTTCTTGACGAAGCCGAGCTCGAGCGCCACGTCGAGCAGCGACCCCTCGCGGCTGATCCCCTTGCCGTACATGATGTCGAATTCAGCCTGCCTGAACGGTGCCGCGCATTTGTTCTTGACGACCTTGACCCGGGTGCGGTTGCCCGTGACGTCGGTCCCGTCCTTGATCGCCTCGATCCGTCGGATGTCGAGGCGGATCGACGAGTAGAACTTGAGCGCCCGGCCACCGGGGGTCGTCTCGGGTGAGCCGAACATCACGCCGATCTTCTCGCGCAGCTGGTTGATGAAGATGGCGATGGTGTCGGACTTCGACAGGGTGCCGGTCAGCTTGCGTAAGGCCTGCGACATGAGGCGGGCCTGGAGACCGACGTGGGTGTCACCCATCTCGCCCTCGATCTCGGCCCGCGGCGTCAACGCGGCGACCGAGTCGATGACCAAGATGTCGAGCGCGCCCGAACGGATGAGCATGTCGGCGATCTCGAGTGCCTGCTCGCCGGTGTCGGGCTGCGAGATGAGGAGGTCGTCGACGTTGACCCCGATGGCCCGGGCGTAGACCGGGTCCATGGCGTGCTCGGCGTCGATGTAGGCGCAGATGCCGCCGTTGCGTTGCGCTTCGGCCACCGCGTGCATCGCCAGGGTCGACTTCCCCGAGGACTCGGGGCCGTAGATCTCAACGATGCGCCCCCGGGGCAGTCCGCCGATGCCGAGCGCGAGGTCCAAGGAGAGCGCGCCGGTGGGGATGGACTCGATGTTCATGTTGAGGTTGTCGCCCATCCGCATGACCGAGCCCTTCCCGAACTGCTTCTCGATCTGACCCAGCGCTGCATCCAGCGCCTTGCCCCGTTCCGTTTCGGCCATCCCTCTCTCCTCTATATCTCTCTTCGGTGACGTGTCCGGGCTCGATCACCGGCGTGGCGACGACCCTAGGCAGGGGGTGTGACACCCCTGCCGGTGCTTCCTGGTCGCCAGCTTAACGAACATGTGTTCGCAAGGCGTGGATCCTCCCGCTTGCCTCTTTGGTCGGCGGAGAACGGTCGCGCCCGAACAGTCAGCGTGACTCGGGGACCCTCCGGCGGCGTGCGATGCTGGCTGACCCCCCGGCGCGGGGATGCGCGACAGAGGAGGATTGGTGCTCGGACGAAGGCTGGTGGCCGGCTCGGTGCTGGCCGGTGGGATGGCGCTTGCCGGGCTCGCCGCCATGCCCGCCCTGGCGGCCGCCTCCTCCCACACCACCCCGCCCGACGCGGCGACCCTCTACCGCGAGGCCCTCGCGACGACCCGCTCATGGTCGGTCCACTACGTCTCCACGTCGACCCAGTCGCAGATCTCCCTCCTCGAGACCGGCGACGCCGGCCCGGCCTCGGGCACCCAGACGGTGGCCACCGGGAAGGGCAACCTGAACGACACGATCACCATCGACGTCATCGGCGGCCTCACCTACGTGAAGGGCAACGTGGGCGGGCTCGAGGTGCTGGCCGGCCTCAACGCGGCGGACGCGGTGGGGGCGGCGGGACACTGGATCGAGTTCTCCACGACCAACTCAGCTTTCTCTCAGGTGGTCGCCGGCGTGCGATCGCACGATGTCGCTGACGAGCTGCAGCTGAAGGGCCCCCTGACGCTCGGCCACGCCCGCACGCTCGACGGGACGGCGGTCGAGGCGATCGACGGCACACAGTCGTACAGCGGTCACAAGTCGACGCGCATCGTGCTGTACGTCCGCGCCCACGGCAACCACGTGCCCGTCGAGGAGGACGCGCTCGACGCGAAGGGCAAGGTCAGCGGTGCGCTCCACATCACGTACTCCCATTGGGGTGAGACGGTGCGGCCGGAGGCTCCCCCGGGTGCGCTGCCCTTCGGCCCGGTCAGCGCCGTTTGACGCTTCCGCGGTGGTCCCGAACCCGCCCGCCCGGCCGAACATGGGAGAATGTGGCGGTCCCCGACTCGGGACGGACGAGCGCCGACGGCGCCGCCGGACCCGGACTTCCAGGAGAGTGAGCCTCATGCCCCGCCCCGCCCCCGTTCGTCCTGCCGCCGCGGCTGCAGCCGGCGTCGCCACGCTCGCGACGCTCGCGCTCGGCGCGACTGTGGTGCCGGCCGGCGCGGCCAGCACACCCGCCAAGACGGCGCAATCGGAATATCAGGCCTCGGTCAAGGCAGCCGGGAACCAGAGCGTCCACTTCGTGTCGGTCGTCACCCAAGGCAACGTCACGCTCCACGTGGCCGGGGACGCGGGCGGCACCTCGGGGGCGCAGACCCTGACGGTCGACAACGGCAAGGCGACGGAACACCTGAGCGCCGAGGTCGTCGGCCCCAACGGCTACGTCAACGGCAACGGCACGGCCCTGCAGAACGTCATCGGGCTGTCCGCAGCGCAGTCCCGGAAATACGCCGGGCATTGGCTCTCCTTCCCGACGTCCAACACGGCCTTGGCCCAGCTGGTGAGCGGGCTCTTGAAGTCGCAGGTCGCCACCGAGCTCGGCATCGACGGACCGTTCACCTTCGGCTCCGACGCCACCGTGAACGGACACCACGCCACGGCCGTGAAGGGCACCGTCAGCACGAGCAACGGCGGCAAGGTGACCGAGATCCTCTACTTCCCGTCGTCGGGGACGCCACTGCCTATCGAGGAGGTCACCAACCCGGGCGCGTCGGCGCACTCGTCGTCCCTCCATGGCACGGTGACGTTCTCCAACTGGGGCGAGAAGAAGTCGGTGAAGGCCCCGGCGCACTCGATGTCGATTCTCAAGCTCGCGCCGCCCTCATCGTCGGGCGCGACGACGACCACCGGCGGCTGATCGCCTGAGCGGTGCCCCCTCGCCTCGAAGCGGCGGCCGGCGACATCACGACCGAGCGGGTTGACGCGGTCGTCAATGCGGCCAACCGTCAGCTGCGAGGCGGCGGCGGAGTCGACGGCGCCATCCACCGGGCGGCGGGCGCGGACAGGCTGCAGGCCGCCTGCCGCGCCATCGGCGAGTGTCCACCCGGCCAGGCTGTCGTCACCGACGGCTTCGACCTCCCCGCCCGGTTCATCATTCACACCGTGGGGCCGGTCTGGCGGGGCGGGACGGATCGCGAGCCCGAAACGCTGGCCGCCTGCTATCGCAACAGCCTGGCGGCCGCCGACAAGATCGCAGCCCGTTCGGTGGCGTTCCCGGCCCTTTCGACCGGCGTCTACGGCTATCCCCCGGAGGAGGCCGCCGCGATTGCCGTGACAACCGTCGGCGCGGCGGTCACCGATGTCCTCGTGGTCCGGTTCATCGCTTACGACGAGGCCACATTGAGGCACTACCGCCGGTTGCTCGGCTGAGAAGTTCGTGTTCGAGGAGCACGACCAGTTTCGGATTGAACAGAAATCATTCCCCGTTCTGACCCCTAACCAGGTGCTCGCCACCTTGCCTTGCAGGTCCTCCCGGCCCTTGAGGTCGATGACATAAACCTTGGCGCCGCTCGAGCACGAATTGGGCGTATAGGTCTGCTCTATTACGTCGAGGCATGAATTCACCGCCTTCGTCGTCATCAACTTGTGCGAAAGCAGCGCCTCTGAGCAGTAGAAGCAGCTGTCTGACTCGACGAAGCTCAAACTTTCAAAGCGCCGTGATCCGGCGAAAGGGGCACGACAACAACACTGGCGATAACGGGGTTGTGGCGCATTGAGCTGAGGGCTTCCCCTCGAGCTGGCCTATCCGCGGGTTGCCCTCCGGCGAGCGCCCGAGATCTCGCGGGTCGAGTCCTCTAGGTTGACCCGGAGCAGCAACGAGACCCAGGTTCGATAGGGCGCCCACCCCGAAGTGATGACAACGACTTCGTCTTCGTCCAAATGGGCACGGTCGTACGCCAGCTTCATGGCGCTGATGAGTCGTGGCTCGTGCCGTGGCGCCCAGTCAGGGTCGCCGGCGCCCCTCAGCAGGATCAACTCCGCGGAGAAGTCGCCGATCCCGCCGAGCTCCTTGAGTTGGTGGATTGCCTCGGAGCGCGGGAGCGCCCGCAGCGCTTCTGGATCGAGCCTGCCATCGAGGGCAGCTCGCGCGATCCCGCGTAACCACTGAGGCTTGCGACCCGAGAGTCCCGGAAATCCTTCGAGATCGACCAGTCGCTGCGGGGAGGGAAAGGAGAACAGCGTTGCTCCTGCGAGCACCATCGCGTGCCCGAGCTGCTGTGCCATCTTCGCCTTGACGGCGGCGGCCTGGCTCATGCGGATCCGGTGCCCGATGACCGCCCAACACGCTGCTTCGTACGGGGTCCAGAAGCAGACTGGGCGCAGGCCCGGGTACTTCCCTTGGAGTCCCGCCACAACGTCGTCTCGCCGTCCGACGTCGGGGAATTCCCGTGCATCGACGCCGAGCGAGAGGATGCGAGCGACGTTGGATGCAACCGCCTCGGGACGGACATCTCCCACGAACGACCCGATCACCTTTCCGGCCCGTTCTGCCACTCGGACGGCGACGGGGTGCCAGAGCGGTCCGGCACAAAAGGCGAGATCGAGGTGGTTCGCAGGCGAGCTTTCATACCCGGCAGGGGTGAAGCCCTCGAGGAATCGGATGCTCGCCGCCAAGGAGAACGGGCCCGTGTACCCGACCTCAATTGTTCCCCCATCCGCATGCGAGATACCGCCAAACTGATCAGCCATGGATCGTGATGATGTAGCCATCGGGATCCTCGAAGGCGAAGGTCAGCCCGAACGGACCCTCGAAGGGGGGCGTAACGACGGCGACTCCGGCCTCCACCAGCTCGGCGTGAAGGGCGCTTGGATCGTCCGCCTTGAGCCAGAGTGCGACGCCCCAGCCCAGGTGCTCGACTTTCGAGAGGTCCACTGAGGGCACACGGATGGCGAACGGGATAGGTGTCGTGGCAAACACGACCGCCCCGGGTGGGCTCTGTGCCACGCGATCGAGCCCCAACTCCTCGGTGTAGAAGCGGGCCGAAGTCTCGAGGTCACTCACCTGTAGGGCGATGAAGCTTGGTCCAATGGTCTTCATGTTCCCTCCTTGTTAGTATCAGGTAGCCTGATAACCTTATATCAGGGCGCCTGATAAGTAAAGAGGAACCCGATGGCAGCCATTGACGAGCCGGAACCGAGGACCGAGGAGATGTCCGGCTACCTCATCAAACGAGCACAAGCCGCCCTTCACGTCCGCCTAGACAAGATCGTCTCCGCGTACGGCCTCGGCATCCCCCAGTTCGTCGTCCTGTCCTTGCTGGCCGAAACGCCAGGCCTGGCGAATGCCGACCTCGCCCGGCGGGCGTTCGTAACCCCGCAATCCATGAACGAGGTGCTCAAGCAGCTCGAGTCAACCGGCCTGGTCGAGCGTCGCCGAAACCCAACGAATGCCCGCATCCTCAACGCGTACCTGACCCGCACTGGCACCAGGAAACGGAGTGCCGTGAGCAGTCGGGTGCGGGACTTAGAGGCACGCCTCTTGAGCGGCCTCACGACCGACGAGCGCGAGAACCTCAATCGCGCGCTCCTTACCATCATTGACAACGTGACACCCTCTTGAGCAGCAACGCCACACGAGTGGGGATATCCCATAACGCGCGAGCGTCTTCAGGCGCGCGGGTATCCCCGAATGGTCGCTGGGGCAGTAGCCCCGTGGGCGTAAGCGGTTTACTAACGGAAGCCGGCCTGGGTCCCTCGAGAAGTCTCGTGGTTCATGAGGTGCCCGAGGACAAGTTGTAGACCGTCACACCGCCGATCGTCTCCGAAGTGAAGTGCGACTCCACCCATGAGGTGATCTGCGAGGCATCGTCCGAAGTGCCGCCGCCGGGCCCGCCCACCGCACCCCCGCCGAATCCCCCGCTTCCGGCGATGTAGTAGTGGATCTTGCCTTCGGCCACGTACTTCTCGAATTGGGCGAGGGTGGGAGCCGGGTCCGTGCCGTTGAAGCCGCCGATCGCCATGACCGGTTCGCCGCTCGCCAGCTGATAGCCGGCCGCGTTGTTCGAGTTCACCGTCGCGGCTGCCCACGTGTACCGACTTGCGTCCGCCTGCAACGCCTTGGTCAGGGCCGGGTTGGACTGACTTGAGCTCAAGAACCCACCACCACCACCAACACCACCACCACCCGCGCCCCCGAAGCCGCGTCGCGTGGCGCCGCCACCGACGGAGGGAGCGCCGCCGGGGAAGGGGTTCGTCCGCGTGCCACCGTTCCCCGAGTTCGTGCCGGCGCCCGGGAAGCCGCCGCCGGGGAAGGTCCCACCGCCGAGGGCACCACCACCAGGCGGGCCACCGCCCAGTGCTCCGCGAGCACCGCCGGGGAAGCCGCCAGCGGCGAAGCCCCGGCCCGGTCCGCTCTGCCCGCCCGCCGGCGTCGGGGTCACCGACGGGATGGCGCCGTTGTGTGGTGTGGCCGCGGTGGCCACCGTGGAGAAGAGGGGCGCCGCGAGCGCAGCACCGAGGCCGAGCACCGCCACGAGCCCCACGGCCGCTTTTGGTGCCCGGCGCAGCAACGGCAGACCCACGATCGCCAGCACCCCCAGCGTGCCCACCACGATGACGAAGGGCTGCAGGGCAGGGAACCAGTTGGACGTGCGGCCGAGCAGCACCGCACCCCAGATGACCGTTGTCGCCAATCCGGCGGCCAGGCCGATCCGGCCGACCCAGGTCGAGCGTCGCTCCCACAGCCCCATCGTCGCGATCCCGACCAACGCGCCCAGCGGCGGCGCCAGGGCAACCGTGTAGTACGGATGGATGATCCCCTGTGCCAGGCTGATCGTCAGGCCGATTGCGACCAGAGACCCGCCCCAGAGCAACAAGGCGGCGCGTTCGCGATCGGTACGGCGCGCCCGGATAGTGAGCACGAGAAGCACTGCGCCCATCACGAGGGCGCCTGGCAGAAGCCACGACATCGTGTTGCCGAACGAGTCGTTGAAGAGGCGGGTCCACCCCGTCGGGCCCCACATGGAGCCGCCCACGTTGCCCCCTCCGACGCTGCCCGACTCGTTGCCGGTCAGCCGTCCGAAGCCGTTGTAGCCGAAGATCAGATTGAGGATGCTGTTGTCCTGTGACCCCCCGACGTAGGGGCGATCGGCGGCCGGGGTGAGCGCAACCGCCGCCACCCACCAGCCCGCCGCCACGAAGACGGACGCGGCCATGACGGCCACCTGCCACACCCGGCGCCACCAACCGGTCGGCGCGGCCAGGAGGTACACCACGGCCATCACCGGAAGGATCAAGAAGGCCTGCATCATTTTGGTAATGAAGCCGAACCCGACCAGCGCACCCGCAAGCACGAGCCACTTCGTCTGCGCACGCTCGAGGCCGCGCATGGTGGCGTAGGTGGCTGCGGTGAGCAGCAGGGCCAGCATGGCGTCGGGGTTGTTGTAGCGGAACATCATCGCCGCCACTGGGGTCAACGCGACGACGGCGCCACCGAGGAGGGCCGCCTGCGCGCTGAACCAGCGCCGGACGGACAGGTAGACAAGGGCGACCGTGGCGACACCTTCGAGGGCCTGTGGCGCCAGGACGCTCCAAGAATTCAGCCCGAAGATCCGGGCCGAGATCTCCATCGGCCACAAGAACGCCGGCGGTTTGTCGACCGTGATGAAGTTGGACGAGTCCGAGGAACCGAAGAAGAAGGCCTTCCAGCTCTTGGTGCCCGCCTGGACGGCGGCCGAGTAGAAGGAGTTGCCCCAGCCGTTAGCCCCGAGGTCCCACAGGTAGAGGACGGCGGTGGCGACGAGCAACGCGAGCAGGGCGGGGCGCACCCAGGGGGCGTCGCTCTCCTTGCCGCGGAAGAACCGGGCCACCGGGCCGCGACGCGGCCCGAGGGGCCACGAGCGACCGTTCGGGCCCGACGGGGCACCCGGGTCGGCCGTGACGACCGGTGGATCGAGCACTGCGACGGGGGCGTCGGGCGGGGGCAAGACATCTGTCATCGGGACAACTCCGTTGGGGTCGGATCGGACGTCAGGGCGCGGGGGCGGAAGACCCAGGCCCGCAGCACGGTGAAGCGAAAGGTCGCGGCGACCACATTCGCCGCGGTGATGGCCAGAACCTCGGGCAGCAGGGCGCCCGGTGCGATCAGACCGGCGATCAAGAGCGCCAGCGTCGTCAGTGCAAGGCTCATCGCGTAGAGCGACGCGACCACCAGCGTCATGCGACCGCGTCGTGAGTGTCCGTCCCTGGTTTGGGACAGCTCGCGGTGCACGGCCGTGTTGAACAAGGTGGCGATGGCCATGGCGACGGCGTTGGCTCCGAGCGGTCCCAGGACTGGTCGCCAGGCGACGAAGAGAAAGAGGTAGCCGACGGTCGAAACCACCCCGACGCCCGCGAACCGCAGCAACTGGTCGGATGGCACCTCGCCCTCTATGCGGCGTGGGTTGCCCTTGGGCCGGCGGAACAGAAGTCGGCGGACGCCGCGCAGGTCATCGAGAGCCGTCGAGACGATGTGCACACGGGAATCGGGGTCATCGACCCAGTCGACGGGCACTTCCCCGATGCGCATGCCGAGGCGTTCGGCGGTGATGAGCAGTTCGGTGTCGAAGAACCACTCGTCGTCTTCGACAAGTGGCAAGAGCTGTTGGGCGGCCTCGCGGCGAAGCGCTTTGAACCCGCACTGTGCGTCGCTGAAGTGTCCGCGCAGCGTGCACTTCAACAACACGTTGTAGGCGCGCGAGATCAGCTCGCGCTTGGGGCCGCGAACGACGTGCGCTCCCCGCGCGAGCCGCGAACCGATGGCAACGTCGCGATGTCCGGAGAGGAGCGGCGCCACCAGCGGGAGCAAGGCCGGCAACGAGGTCGAGAGGTCCACGTCCATGTACGCGACGACGGGTGCGACGCTCGTCGACCACGCGGAGCGCAGCGCAAAACCCCGGCCCTTGCGAGGAAGGTGCAGGGCGGCCACACCCGGAAGGCTTGCCGCCAATGCCCGGGCCGCCTGCAGCGTGTCGTCGGTGCTGGCATTGTCCGCGATCGTGACCAGGGCCCGGAACGGGAAGGACTCGTCGAGGAACGTGCGCAGCGCGGTGATCCGTTGGGCCAGTTGCGGCGCCTCGTTGTACACGGGCACGACGATCTCGACGTCCACGGGAACACGGCGGAGGTCCACGTCGGCCTCATGATGAGCCAGGGCTGTCATGCCTGCATGGTGTCGAAGAGGCCTCCGGCTTCGGTGAACCTCCGCTGTGCACCCGGTGTGAATTCCGGGCGCCCACGAGAGAGATCCGGCCCCAGGCAACTCGCCGCCGGCAGGGAAGCCAGGATCTACGCGACGGACCGGGGGGAGTCCTCGGCGGGAGCGTGGTCCGACGGGACCGCGCTCGTCGGAATGCGCACGGTCACGGTCATGCCCTCACCCGGTGCGGAAACGGCGGTGACGGTTCCGTGGTGTGCGTCCACTATGGCGGACACGATGGAGAGCCCGAGGCCGCTGCCGCCACTTATCCGCGAGCGCGCCGGGTCGGCGCGATAAAAGCGTTCGAAGACGCGACCGGCTTCGTCACCCGACATACCGGGGCCGTCGTCTCGTACCTCGATCTCGGCTTCGTCGCCGGTCACGTCGACCCGCACGGTCGCGCACGTGCCCACGGGTGTGTGGGCACGCACGTTGCCGAGCAGGTTGTCGATCACCTGGCGCAGTCTGTCCTTGTCGCCCATGACCTCCACCGGGCGCGCCGCCCAGAACTGAACCGGCCACTCGGGCCCGACAGCCGTGGCTGTTTTCACGGCTTCGGAGACCAGGGCGACCAACTCGACGGGCTCGCGGCTTACCGGCATCCCCTCATCCAGGCGGGCCAACGTCAGCAGGTCGCTCACCAGCCGGTCCATGCGTGCTGTCTCGGTCCGAATACCAGACACAATGCGCGGCAAGTCCTCTGGACGACTGCCGCCACCACGCTCGAAGAGTTCCGCATAGGCCGACACTGCAGCGATCGGCGTCCGTAGTTCGTGCGAGGCGTCGGCGACGAACTGTCGTAGGTGCTGTTCGTTCTGCTTCAATCGGTTCTCCGACCGCACCCGGGCGTCGAAGGCGGTCTGGATGCGCTCGAGCATCACGTTGAGCGCATGGGCGAGGCGACCAACCTCGGTCGGCTCCTCTGCGCCCGGAACTCGCTGTTCGAGGTTCCCTGCCGCAATGGAATCGGCGGTCGCCTCCACATCCGCAAGAGGTCGGAGGCCGAGGCGGACCAGCCACCATCCGCCGAACAAGGCGAGCACGATCGCACCGGCGGTCACGGCGAGCTCCGTGAGGAACAGCGTGTGCAGCGTGCCCATTTGGTCGGCGATTGGCTGCGCCTGCACCATGATGTCGCCGAGGAACGGTTGGTTTTGGATTTTGGTGGCTTGCACCCGGAACGCCGGCCCACCGGGCGCAATCGAACCGGTGGTGAAGTACGCAGATTGCGACCCGTCCGACTGCCTAGTGAATCCTGAGATGGTGGTGGGCAGCTGTGGGCGGTACGAGTGGTCACCGACAAACGCCGCGCATTCGAGACTGTCCACGACGCCGCCGCTCGGCTTCACGATGGCCGTGTAGCCGATGCCGAAGATGTTCGGGGACACGCCCCCACCGTTTGGAACCAAGCCGCTGTTTCCCGTAGGACCGGAGCCGCTGTTCCCGGTGGGACCGGTGCCGCTGTTCCCCGTAGGTCCAGGACCACTGTTCGAGATGGACCCTCCGCTGATGACTTGACCAGGAGAGCCCGACCCGCCCGGCGAGCCGCATTCGCGGAGGTGGGCCGAGTCCGTGAACTCGTTGATGACGACGGTGAGGGCTTTGTGTTGGGCCAGCTGCTGGTCCACCTGGTTGTACAACGAGGTGCGCAGCGCCGAGTACGTGGCGAAGTCCGCTACGACGAGCGCCGCGATGGATATGAGCCCGACCGCGACGAGCAGGCGCAGTCGGAGTGACACTCAGGCCGCTCCGTTGACCGATTCCGGCTCGCGCAGCGTGTAGCCCACGAGCCGGATGGTGTGGATGAGCGGTGGGCCGAACTTCTCGAGCTTCTTGCGCAGGTAGCTCACGTAGGTCTCCACGACGTTGCCGTCTCCTCCGAAGTCGTAGTGCCACACGTGGTCGAGGATCTGTGCCTTGGACAGCACGTGGCGCGGGTTGAGCATGAAATAGCGCAGCAAGTTGAACTCGGTCGCCGTGAGGTTGATCGTGTTGCCGCCGCGGCGAACCTCGTGCGCGCTCTCGTCGAGCTCGAGATCGGAGAAACGCAGGATCCCGTCGTCCTCTGGCTCATAGCCGGTCCGACGCAGGATCGCATGCACCCGAGCGATCACCTCGGCCAGGGCAAAGGGCTTGGTCACGTAGTCATCGCCGCCCACGGTGAGTCCAGCCAGCTTGTCCGAGAGCGTGTCGCGTGCGGTGAGGAAGAGGACGGGGACCCGCAGGCCGTCGGCGCGCAGGCGCCGGGTCACCTCAAGGCCATCGAGGTCGGGCAGCATCACGTCGAGGATCACGAGGTCCGGAGGGTCCTCCTGGGCCTGCGCCAGGGCCTTGCGCCCGGTCATCGCCTCGTCGACGGTGAATCCCTCGTACCGCAGCGACGTCGCCACCGCATCGACGATGGAGGGCTCGTCGTCCACCACCAGGACCCGTGGTCCGTTCTCGATCTTCACTTGGTCATACCTCCCTGGCGAATCAGAGTCGCACCTTTGGCTCTCGCCCCAGTGTGACCCGGCTGTGGGCCTCCTGTGAACGCGCCCCCAAGCGTTGACGGGTCAGGCCGGAGGGGCGTCGAGGGCGCGTCGCAGCAGGTCGAGAGCAGAAATGGCCCCGTACTGGCGCACCCTGTCCCGGTCCCCGGGTACCCGGAGCTGCCGGGTCTCGGTGAGCCGGTCGGGCAGGGCGAGGCCAACGAAGATGTTTCCGGGCGCCACGCCCTCCTGGTCGTCGGGCCCGGCCACCCCGGTGATGCCGAGTCCCACGTCCGCTCCGGTCACCTTGCGCGCGCCCTCCGCCATGGCGGCGGCCGCCGCCTCGGTGACGACGGGCCCGGCGGGCACACCCAGGACGTCGAACTTGACCTGCGCGTCGTAGGCGACCACGCCGCCACGAAACCACGCCGACGCGCCGGCCACGTTGACAAGGCGGGAGGCGATCAGGCCGCCGGTGAGCGACTCGGCCACGCCAAAGGTCAGACCATGGGCGAGCAGGCGGTGGGCGACGGCGACCTCCATCGATTCGTCGTCGACGCCGAAGACGATGTCGCCGAGGCGCTCCCCGATGGCGCGGCGGACCTCGACCTCCTCCTTGTCGAGCAACGACGTGACGTCACCCAGGGTGCGAGCGCGGGCCGTGATGCGCACCTTGATGCCCTCGATGCCCGAGGCCAGAAACGCGAGGGTGACATCTCCGGTGGCGTCGAGCGCGTCGATCCTGTCCTGGAGGGACTCGGCCAGCCCGGACTCGCTCGCACCCCAGGTGCGCAAGACGCGGCTGGCGATGACGGATTCCTCGCCGGTCTCGGCCGTGCGGGCGCGTAGGTCGGGGAGAATGGCGCGCTCGAACATCTCGGCCATTTCGTAGGGGACACCGGGGACGGCATAGACCACCTTGTTCCCCACCGGGCAGATCAGTCCCGGAGCGGTGCCGGCCGTCTGGGGGATGATCGAGGCGCCTTGCGGTACGTCGGCCTGGCGGGCGTTGTTGGCCGACATGGTCCGGCCGCGGGCCTCGAAGAAGGAGGCGATGCGGTCGACGATCTGCTGGTCGCGCACGAGCGGCACGTTCATCACTTCGGCGATGGCCTCGCGGGTGATGTCGTCCTGGGTCGGACCGAGCCCGCCGCACATGATGACGCCGTCGCTGCGCGCCAGCGCCGTGCGCAAGGCCAGCACGATCCGGTCGTGGTTGTCCCCCACCGCCTGATGGAACTGCGAGGTCACACCGTTGGCGGCCAGGTGCTCGCCCAGCCACGCTGAGTTGGTGTCCGCGATCTGGCCGAGCAGCAACTCGGTGCCCACCGCCACGATCTCGATCCTCACGGGCAGTGACTCTAGGAGGCGGTGGGTCGCTGCACGGCCCGGCGGCCGTCGACCAGGTACTCGGCGCCCGTGTACAGCGTGAGCGCGCAGGCAAACCAGATCATGACCAGTTGGAGACCGTGGTTGTGCGCCAGCGGCGGGATGATGCAGGCGCCGACCGCCATGTCCTGGACGAGCGTCTTGAGCTTGGCCGTCTGGCGAGCCGGAATGGACACGCCGCGGCGTCCGACCCAGGAGCGGTAGACCTGCATGCCGACTTCGCGCGCCGTGATGAGGACGACCGGGAGCCAGGGCAGGTGACCCTGCGCCGCCAGCGTGATGAGCGCACCGAGCACGACCGCCTTGTCGGCGAGCGGGTCGAGGAAGGCACCCGAACGGGTCGTGCCGTGGCGGCGCGCCATGTAGCCGTCGAGCCCGTCGCTGGCGGCGAGGACGAAGCCGACGACCACGTTGACCCACGACGCGCCCCAGGCGACGAGCATCAGGACGTAGACCGGGGCGGCCAGGAGCCGCGCCACGGTGACGGCGTTCGCGGGCGTGACCAGGGCGCTCGGGCCGAACGTGTAACCGGGGTGCTCGGGCGCGGTCTCGCTCACGCAGGAGCCTCCGATCCGGCGAGGGCCGCCACGGGGACGGCGCGCAGGTCGGGTCCCTCCGCGCCGGTGAGGGTCACCTCGACGAGGCGGCCGACCGCCAGGTCGGCAGGCAGATGGACGATGCCGTCGATCTCGGGCGCCTCGTGCACCGTGCGGCCGCGGCCGGGCGCGTCGACGAGCACCTGGCAGGTCCGGCCGACCAGCGCGTCGCGTGCGGTCGCGGTGACGGCGTCTTGGAGCTCCGCGCTCTCACGCAGGCGCTCGAGGGCGAGCTCGGGCGGCACCTGCGCGGGGAGATCGGCGGCGTGGGTGCCGTCCTCCCGGGAGAAGGTGAAGAACCCGGCCCAGTCGAGCTGGGCGGTGGCCAGGAATTCGAGGAGCAGGTCGTGGTCGCGCTCGGTCTCGCCGGGGTAGCCCAGGATGAACGACGAGCGGAAGGTGGCCTGCGGCTCGGCGGCTCGAATGTCCGAGATGCGGCGGAGGAACCGCTCGCCGTCGCCCCAGCGCCGCATGCGAGCGAGGTGGGGACGGGACACGTGCTGGAGGGAGAGGTCGAAGTAGGGCACGCCCGTATCGAGGACGGCGGCGATCAGCTCGTCGGTGAGACCCGACGGGTAGAGGTAGAGCAGACGGGTCCGCTCGACGCGCGCCGCAACGGCGCGGGTCAGGGCGGCGATCGGTGAGGGAAGTCCCGCGGTCGTCCCCGCGCCGGTGCGGCGGGCGCGGCCCGGGCCGCTGCGGTCGCGGCCGTACGACGCAAGGTCCTGGGCGACGAGGACGACCTCGCGCAGCGGCGGCGCGCCGGGGCCGTCGGACTCGAGGAGACGGTCGACCTCGGCCAGGATCTCGTCGTGGGTGCGGGACCGTTGCTTGCCCCGGAACGACGGGATGGCGCAGAAGCCGCAAATGCGGTCGCAGCCCTCGGCGACCTTCACGTAGGCCCACGGGGCGCGGGCGGCGGGCCGGGGCAGCTCGAGCAGATCGAAGCCCGCGCCTGGCGCGCCGGGGGTCGCAGGGCCGCGCGTGGCGCCGAGCGAGACGGGAACCGCGGCGAGGCCCGACGCCGACGCCTCGACGAGGTCGTGGCCGAAGCCGGCGACGAGGTCGACCTCGGGCAGCGCGTCGCGCAATTCGTCGCCGTAGCGCTCGGCGAGGCATCCGGTCACGACGAGGCGGGCACCGGCGCGTCGGCGCTCGCCCAGGCTCAAGATCGTGTCGATGGACTCCTGGCGGGCTGCGTCGATGAAGGCGCACGTGTTGACGACGACGAGATCGGCGGCCTCGGCGTCCGATGCGGGCCCGTACCCGTGCGCCTCGAGATAGCCCTCGAGCTTGTCGGAGTCCACCTGGTTCTTCGGACACCCCAGGGTCTGCATGTAATAGAGACCCACGACTTCGCACACGCTCCTCGCACCCGTCCGGTCCCGCCAGGCGACGGGGCACGGCGGGCCCGCCGCAGCGGGCCCAACTTCGAGACGGCGAGCGCTCTGTTCTGCGCCCGGCGTCCCAGCGGAGAGGGAGGGATTTGAACCCTCGGACCCAGTTACCCAGGTCAACTCATTAGCAGTGAGTCCGATTCGGCCGCTCTCGCACCTCTCCATACCAGCTCAGCAGCACTTTCTTTCGATGATGGCACCGAGCTGTTTGCCTCAAGTCCTAATCCTGTCCTAATCTTACGCGCAGCGAGCACGATCACCAGTGCAGGGGGTGGATGTGAGCAGGCAAGCATACGGCAGCGGGTCCATGACGGAACGCGAGCCCGGAGTGTGGCGCCTCCGCGTGATGGTGGATGGGAAACAACGACAGGAGACGTTCCGAGGCACCCAGGCGGCCGCTCGGAAGCGCCTGCGGAAAATGGCGCCTAACGACGGCCAGGCCGACGGAACCTCCCCCATCAACGACGCGCGCACCTTCGGCGACTTACTGACAAAGTGGCTCGGCCATATCGAGGACCGAGGTCGGGCCCCAAAGACGATCGATGAGAACCGTCGGGAGATCGAGTCGAGGATTCGCCCCCGGCTAGGTCACATCGGCATCTCCAACCTCACCGCGGAGGATCTCGACAGCGCGTACTCCGCCTGGCTGGACGAGCTGTCACCGTCCTCGGTCCACCGGCATGCCGCCGTAATCTCCGCAGCGCTGACGCAAGGCGTCAAGTGGGGATGGCTCGATACGTCGCCGGCAACCAGGGCGAGCTCACCGCCGGCCGCAGCGACCCGGAAACTAGTGACTCCAACGACCGAACAGGTCGCCAAGCTCATCAAAGCTGCACAGTCGGACGATCCGGTCATGGCCGCGGCCGTCGCACTGGCCT
>DASZMN010000093.1:0-40182 GCA_035551835.1 Acidimicrobiales bacterium
ATTTTCAATGGCTACTGGTTCCGTGAAGTGGTTTAACGGTGAGAAGGGCTTCGGCTTCATCACCCAGGACGGTGGAGGCCCCGATGTGTTCGTGCATTACAGCGCGATTTCAGGTACGGGCTACCGCAATCTCGAAGAAGGCCAAAAGGTCGAGTTCGAGACGAACCAAGGCCCCAAGGGGCTGCAGGCCGCGAACGTGCGCGCCATCTGACGCGACTCGCGACAAGAAGTAAGGAAAGATCCCCGCCTCTCGAGGCGGGGATCTTTCAATTCGGGACCGGGTGCCGAAGCGACGGGCGCGACCCTTGGCCTACCAGTAGGGCCGGCGCTGTCGGGTCGTCACGTCGAGGACGGCGGCCGCGTATTCGGGGCGGCACACCACGAGGTCGGGCAACCACGCGTCGGGGTCGCCGTAGCGCAGGGGGTCGCCGTTGAGCCGGCTGGCGTGCAGGCCGCAGGCCAGCGCCACCGCGGCGGGAGCGCAGGAGTCCCATTCGTACTGGCCGCCGGCGTGCACGTAGACCTCCGCCACCCCCAGGATGACGGCGGCGATCTTGGCGCCCGCCGACCCCATCGGGACCATCACCCCGCCGATCGCCTCCGCCACGTCGTAGGCCACATCGGGCGGGCGGCTGCGCGACACCACGAGCCGTGGCTGCTCGCCGGTCGGCGGCGGGAGCTGCGGCGTTTCCGCCGTCGACAACACCAGGTCGGCCGCGGGCAGCGCCACCGCGCCGACGACGGGATCGCCGCCGACCGAGAGGGCGACGTGCACGGCCCAGTCATTGCGTCCCCGCTCACGGAATTCACGCGTGCCGTCGAGCGGGTCGACGATCCAAAGGCGGCCGTCGTTCGAGACGTGCTCGAGGCCCTCCTCCGATCGCACGTCGTCGTCGGGGTACAGGCGGTTCAACTCGGAGACCAAGAGGTGGTGCGCCATGTGATCGCCGGCGGCGCCCAGGTCGCGGACCGCGGCTGGGGCCTCGCGCAATTCCATCAGGGCCTGACCGGCCAGCTGTGCGAGCTTGGCCGCGTCGCGATGCTCCGCTGCGAGGTCTTCGGACATTGGCCCCCTGTCTAGACCAAACGCCTGTCGGTAGCCCACCTCGTGAGCTCGTGACGGGTCGACAGCTGCAGCTTGCGGAGCACGGACGAGACGTGGGACTCCACCGTCTTGGCCGAGATGCTCAGGTCCCGCGCCACCTCCTTGTAGGTGTAGCCCCGGGCGATCAGCCGCAGGACCTCGCGCTCGCGCGGGGAGAGTTGGTCGAGCTCGGGGTCGAGCCCGGCGGCCGGTGTGGCGCCGCCGTGCGCAAAGGCGTCGAGCACGAAGCCGGCCAGGCGCGGCGAGAAGACGGCGTCGCCGGCGGCCACCCGGTACACGGCCTGGAGGAGCTCGGGGCCCGAGATGGTCTTGGTGATGTAGCCGCGGGCGCCGGCCCGGATGACGTCGATCACGTCTTCCGGCGCATCGGAGACCGAGAGGGCGAGGAACTGCACCTCGGGGTGGTGCGGCAGCACGCCACGCAGGACGGCCAGGCCGCCGCCGCCAGGCAGGTGCACGTCGAGCAGGACGACATCGGGCAGGCGCTCGCCGATGAGCTCGACGGCCGCGGCGGCCTCGTCGGCCTCGCCCACCAGCTCCACGGCGTCACCCAGCTCCGCCTTCACGCCGGCGCGGAACACGGCATGGTCCTCGACCAGGAAGATGCGAGGCCGCCCGCCCGTCACCGGGCCCTCGGCAAGACCGCTCACCTGACCCGTTCGCGTCGCGGCATGAACAGCTGGACCTCGGTCCCCTCGCCCGGCGCCGAGCGGATGACGGCCTCGCCCCCGCAGCGGGCGACGCGAGACTCGATCGATTGGGCGATGCCCCGGCGGTCGGCCGGTACCGCGGCCCGGTCGAAGCCCTCGCCGCGGTCACGCACGTACAGCTCCACGGTGTCCGGCTCGACCTCGGCGTAGATCGAGACCTGGTCGGCGCCCGACCACTTGGCCGCGTTGACCGTGGCTTCGCGCGCCGCATCGAGCAGCGCCCGCAACGGCTCGTCGAGCTCGCAGTCGCCCACCACGACCACCTGCACCGCGATGCCGTGGTCCGCCTCGACCTGTCGCTGCAGGAGGGCGACCCCCTCGGCGAGCATCGTGGCGTCCTCGCTGATGACACCCGGCGGCCGGCCCTCGAAGAGCCACGCCCGCAGCTCGCGCTCCTGGGCGCGGGCCAGGCGCACCACGTTCTGCGGGTCGTCGGGTGAACGCTGGATGAGGGCCAGGGTCTGCAGCACCGAGTCGTGCACGTGCGCCGCCATCTGCGCCCGTTCCTCGGCCCGGACGCGCGCCTGGCGCTCGGCGATGAGATCGCGCACCAGGCTCAGCCACCACGGTCCGAACACGACGATGGCAGCCGCAACGACCAGCGCCGCGCCGCCGACGGGGCGCAGCGCGGCGACCGTCGTGTGACCCTCGACCAACAACGCGATGCCGATGCCGCCGACGGCCAGGCCAACGACGACGCGGAGGACGAGCAGGCGCCGACCCTGCCCGTGGAAGTCGTTGCCGAGGAGGGGGACGACCTCGTGGTCGATGAAGGCCTTCTCCGACTCGTTGGCGTTGCGCCAGATGAGCACCGCGAGCCCGGCGGCGAGCAGCGTCGGCCAGCTGATGAACCCGATGAAGGGCATGTGCAGCGTGCCCGCGACCACCTGCAGGAGGATCAGCAGCGGGATCTCCACGGCGAGCACGAGGCGGATGCCGTGCCTGTCCTTGATCGCTCGCGAATAGATGTTTGTCGACTGCCCCTCCATCGGGATCATCAGCCAAGCGATGGTGTAGACGAACACCATGATCCCGCTGGCGATGCAGGCCAGCACGCACCCGATGCGGACCCACGTGACGTCGATACCCGTCGCGCGCGAGACCGCACCGCACACGCCGCCGAGCACGCGGTTGTCCTCGGTCCGGCGCAGCGTCCGGAGCCGGCGCCCGAGGTGCGGCGGCACGTGATGACGGTGGTGCGACCACTCGGGGCGGCCCCAGTGGCGCCCGGGGCCGTCGCACCCGCCGGCCGGATGGTCGAACTCGGGCCGGGTGGCCTCAGCGGGTGCCGTGGGCCCGGGCGCGGCGGCGGGCCCCGGGGGCGCGACGGGCAGCGGTGCGGTCGGGCGCCCGCTCTCGGTGAACGGGCGCGTTCCGGATTCCGGCGCTTCTGCGATGCCTCGATGATCGCGCGGGCCTCACACCTGGGGCCATCGGGGAAATCCCTGAGGGTTCGGGGTGGCCGTCAGGGTCCGACCAGGGTGTTTCCGGATTCACCGACGGGGCCTCCCCCGTCAGGCTGTCCCCATGGACACCGCAGCGAACGAGACCCCCGATGGCCCCGAAGCGACCGGCTCGCCCGGAGCCCCCGGAGCCGGCCCCTCCACCAGCTCCACCACCTCCACCTCCCAGCTCCCCCCGAGCCGGGCCGCCGGCCACGACCACCACGAAATGCGCCTCCACCGCCGCTCCCGCGGCCGCATGCTCGGTGGCGTGGCCGTCGGCCTGGCTGACTACTTCGACGTCGACCCGGTCCTGGTCCGCGTCGGCTTCGTCGCCCTCGCGTTCCTCGGCGGCCTTTCGGTGCCGCTCTACCTCGCCGGGTGGGCGCTGATCCCGGACGAGGAATCCGACACGTCCATCGCCGAAGAGCTCCTGGCCCGGGAGCGGGCCCGGGGCGCCTACTGAGCTCGCGGCCCGGCCGACGACCGGCCCCGCCCCTCCGGACACACGAGCGAATCCCGAGCGAACCCGCAGAAATCGAAGAAACCCGAAACGACAAGTCACCGAGACGGAAGGAGCCGAGACCCGATGCGCTACCGCTGGGACCCCGCCTACCCCATGGGCCGGCGCGACGCGACGCCCTATGACGCCAGCCTGCGGGCATCCGACGACGAGCGCAACGCCGTCGCCGACAAGCTGTCCCGCCATTACGCCGAGGGGCGGCTCGACGAATCCGAATTCAAGACCCGTCTCGACACCGCCATGTCGGCCACGACCCGGGGCGACCTGCACGGGCTCTTCCACGACCTGCCCACCCTGCAGAGCGAGCCACCACCGCCCCCGCCTCGACACCGCCGGATTCTGCCGTGGGTGTTCGTGATCGGCTTCCTCGCCATCGTCGCGGGGGCGACCATCCCCTCCGACCCCACGTACCACGTGCCGTGGGTCCTCTTCGCCATCGTGGCGTTCGTGCTGTGGCGCGGCGTCGCCGGCGGCCACCGGCACCACCATCCGGTCGGCGGGGGGCGCCGGACCAGCTCGATCATCGACAACTGAGAAAGGATCCGATGCCCACGCACGCCCCCCACCCCAGTCGCGCCGGCGACGACGTCGTCCTCCACGACGACGTCGCGACCACGCTCCGCCCTATGGCGCTCTTCGCCGGCCTACCCGATGACGAACTCGAGGAACTCGCCGCCGAATGCGAGATCTGCACCGCCCATCCGGGGCAAGTCGTCCAGGCCCAGGACGTCCCGGTCCGGTACTGGCACGTCATCGCCGCAGGACACGCCGTCGTCCAGCGCGACGACACCCCGATCGGCCTCCTCGGCCGGGGCGACTCGTGGTCGGAGCACTCCCTGCTCAACCAGTTGCGCTCGTCGATCGCCGTGGTGGCGCTGTCGCCGTTGACCATGCTCACGCTGCACCAGCGCGACTTTTTCGCCGTCCCCGAGCACCACCCGGTCCTGGCCGGCCGTCTGGTGGCCCGTTCGGCCACGTCGGCCGACCGGCTGGCCCTGCCCGTCTTCAACGCCCTCGCCCACCTCGGCCTCGTGGGGAGCGAGCGCACCGAGGGGTAGGCGAGGGGCCAGTACGATGAGGCCATCGCATCGACGCCCGCTGGCGCCGGCGTGGCCCCGAACTCCCGCAACCGTCCTAGCCATCCGAAACCTCTGGAGGAACCGCCCCATGCGCACCCTGGCCGGGTGGTGCGTCCGTCACCGCCGCATCGTCCTTCTCTTGTGGGCCGTCGTCCTCGTCACCTCGCTGACGCTGGTGATCCGGCTGCACGCCGACTACTCGAACAACTTCAACTTCCCCCACACCGAGTCGTCCGACGCCATCAACCTCCTGAAGTCGGTCGCCCCCGGCCACTCGGGCGACACCGAGGAGGTCGTGTTCGGCACGTCGAGCGGCACGAGTCTCAATGACCCCGCCGTCGGCCAGCGCATCAACACGATGGTCCACCACATCAACGCGCTCCCCAACGTCACCCACGTCACGAGCCCGTTCGACTCGTCCGGCAACCTGGTCAACACGACCAATATCAACGCCAACCACACGGTGGGCTTCATACAGGTGCCGTTCGACAAACTGCCGAACAACATCTCGCAGAACGAGGCGACGAAGTTCGTCCACACCGTGACCAGCACCTCGGGCTCCGGACTGACGGTGTCCGTCACCGGACAGCTGGCCGAGTTCGCCAACAACCAGTCGTTCAGCAGCAGCGGGCTGGGCGTGCTCCTGGCCCTGGTGGTCTTGCTGCTCGTCTTCGGCTCGGTCTTCGCGGCCCTGCTCCCGATCATCTCCGCGCTCTTCGCGCTGGGCACGGCGATCGGCATCATCGGTCTGCTGAGCCACGTCATCGGCATGCCCGAGTTCTCACCGGAGCTGGTCTTGCTGATCGGCCTCGGCGTCGGCGTCGACTACGCGCTGTTCATCGTGACCCGACATCGCCAGGGCCTGGTCGCCGGCCTCGACACGGAGGGATCGATCGTCAACTCGGTCAACACCTCCGGGCGTGCCGTGCTGTTCGCCGGCATCATCGTCTGCATCGCCCTGCTCGGCATGTTCGCCCTGGGCGTGAGCTTCCTCTACGGCCTGGCGGTGGCGGCGGCCATCGGCGTTGCGTTCACCATGATCTCCGCGCTGACCCTGCTGCCCGCGATGCTCGGCTTCATCGGACCAAAGGTGATGAGCCGCAAGCAGAAGCGGAACCTGGCCCAGAACGGGCCGCGCATCGTCGGCGCCGACGGCAAGGGGTTCTGGCCGAATTGGGCCGACCGGGTGCAGCGCTATCCCTGGCTGTCGGCCGGTGTGGCCCTGATCGTGATCGTCGTGATCGCCATCCCGTTCTTCTCGCTGCGCCTCGGCTCCGCCGACCAGGGCACCGATCCGGCCGGTACGCCGACCCGAGTCGCCTTCGACACGCTGTCGCAAGGCTTCGGGCCCGGCTTCAACGGTCCCTTGTTGCTGGTCAGCGTCGTCCAGCCGGACCAGCACGGCGTGATCAACACCGTCGTCCACGACGTCTCCCAGCAGCCCGACGTCGCCAAGGTGGCCCAACCCCTCTTCATCCCGAGCAAGAGCGGCGGTGGCGACGTGATGCTCTTGAACGTCTACCCGAAGACCGCACCCCAGGACGTGGCCACCACCGACCTGGTGAACCACCTGCGATCCGACACACTCCCTCAGGCGGTGGGGAATTCGGGAGTGAAGGTCCTCGTCGGCGGCACGACGGCGATCTTCATCGACTTCGCCAACGTCCTGTCGTCCAAGCTGCCGCTCTTCATCGGGCTGGTCGTCCTGCTGTCCTTCCTCCTGTTGATGACGATTTTCCGAAGTTTCGTCATCCCCCTCACGGCGGCGGTCATGAACCTCTTGTCGATCGGCGCCGCCTTCGGCATCCTGGTGGCGGTCTTCGAGTGGGGCTACGGGGGCAGCCTCATCGGGCTCACCGGCACGAGTCCCATCGAGGCGTTCCTGCCGGTGATGCTGTTCGCCATTCTTTTCGGACTGTCGATGGACTACCAGGTGTTCCTTGTGTCACGCATGCACGAGGAGTACATCAAGTCCGGCGGCAACAACCGGGTCGCCGTGCGCAACGGCCTCGCCGCGACGGGCAAGACCATCACCGCGGCCGCGCTGATCATGATCCTGGTGTTCGGCTCCTTCATCCTGGGTGGCGAACGCGTGATCAAGGAGTTCGGCATCGGCCTGGCCGCCGGCATCCTGGTCGACGCCGTCTTCATCCGCATGGCCATCGTGCCGTCGCTGATGATCATGTTCGGCGACTCCAACTGGTGGTTCCCGAAGTGGCTGGACCGGGCGCTGCCCAAGTTGTCCGTCGACGCCGATGACCTGACCACCCACACGGTGGACGAACGGGGTCCCGAGCCCGAGCGAGAGCTGGCGGGAGCGGGGAAGCCGTAGCCCGACCGATGGCTGAACTCGTGTACACGGCCAACATCTCGGTCGACGGCTACACGGAGGACCGCGACGGTCTGCTCGAGTGGTCCGCCCCGGACGAGGAAGTCTTTTCCTTCATCACGGAGCTCGAGAAGTCGGCCGGGACGTACCTCTACGGGCGCCGGATGTACGAAGCCATGCTCTACTGGGAGAGCGCGACTCCCGAAGAAGAGTACGTCCGAGAATTCGCCGAGATGTGGCGGAACGCGGACAAGGTGGTGTACTCGCGCAGCCTCGAATCGGTCACCAGTCCCCGGACGAGCCTCGAGCACGACTTCGACCCCGACGCCGTGCGACGCCTCAAGGCGGCGGCCGGCCAGCGCATCACCGTCGGCGGCGCGAACCTCGCCGGGCAGGCGCTCGCGGCGGGTCTCGTCGACGAGCTACGCCTGGTGACGCTCCCCGTCGTCCTCGGTGGCGGTAAGCCGTGGCATCCCCGAGACGTGCGCCTGTCGCTTCGCCTCCTCGAGACCCGGCGCTTCGCCAGCGGCGCCGTCTACCTGCGCTATCGGCTGGGCTCCGACCAAGGGGCCTGATGGATCCGGTCCGGCCGGACGAGGCAATCCCTGAATGGCCACCACTGTTACGAACGAGGGCATGCCAACCTTGGGTTCGGGCATAAGACATACGACACCTACGTCAGTCACGACGAGGTGGTCCGGAGTGGCCCCGCCCCTTGGCGCGGGGCACTCCGCGTTCGGACACAGACGCATGACGACGGGTGGAGCACCCCGCAGATCCGGCGATCCGAGGAATTCGGCCTCGAGCCGACCGAACGACACTGGACCCGGAAAATCCGCGATTCAATAAAGCCAGTGACCACCGAATCGAGGCTCAAGGCGGCGCTGAACGGCACGAGCGGCACCGTGACGAGGTTCCTGGAGGAGTTGGTCGGTGAACGTATTGCGGCTGAACGATGTCACCACCAGAGAATCGCTGCGCCCGCATCGAACGATCTGGGGGTTGACGAGGGCGAGCCGTTGCTTCGTCGGGCCGCCGTTCTGCACGGTCTCGCATCTGGCCACCCGTTTGTCTACGCCGAAAGCCTGATCGTCCTCGGCCGCGTGCCGCCCATCTTCCTGCGGGGGCTCGAAACCGGCAGTGACCCGATCGGACGGCTCCTCGACGAGGCGGGGATCGCCGTCACCCGTCAGGATCTCGGCCAGGTGCAAGGCGGCGCCATGGATCGACCGAGGAATTTCGACGAGGTCGTGCACAGCTCCCTCCTGGCACGGTCTTATCGCATCGAATCCGAACATCTCCCCTTGATGCTCATCAGCGAGTGGTTCCTCAGCGCTCTCACCCCGTTCCTACTCGATGGCGTCGTTCGATAAGCGCACGGACCGCATCCCCGGGACCGTCCGCTGGTTCGACGGGGAGGAGGGCTGGGGCGTCATCGACTCCCCCGAGGTGCCCGGCGGCTGCTTCGTCCATTTCTCCAACATCGTCGGTGTCGGGTACCGGAACCTCGCCGAGGGCGAGGAGGTGGTGTTCACGTACGAGGAGCCGGGATTCAGGCAGGACGGATATGACTTCCGCGCCTTGCAGGTCTGGTCCGAGAGCTAGCGGAGGCCGATCGGACGAGCCGATCGGACGAGCCGCGGTCACGGGCTCGAAGCGAAGCGTCACGCGCCAGGGTCACGCCGGGACGTACCCATTGACGTACCCATTGACTCTTACACTTTCCGATGTATCCTTCGCGGAGCCAGCAAGGTTCGGGAGGAGGTCGTAGTGAGCAGCGAGGGCCTTCGAGGTTCGTCCGACCGCAGCATGCTGGTGTTGACGAGCTTGGCCAGTGGCCCCAAGCACGGCTACGCCTTGATCAAGGACGTCGAAGACTTCGCGGGCGTCAAAATGGGGCCGGGGACGCTGTACGGCTGCCTGACCAAACTGGAAGAGGCCGGCCTCATAGAGGCTCTTCCCGCGCAGGACCGGCGCCATCCCTATCGGATCACCGCCCAGGGCTCGGCGACATTACGAGAGCGACTCTCCGAGTCGGCGCGGATCGCCAAGCTCGGCTTGCAGCGACTCGCGGGCACGACGTGACGCGTCCCTCGTTCGTCGAAAAGGTCCTCCACCTCTATCCCCGCGCGTGGCGCGACCGCTACGGCGCCGAGATTGAGGACCTGGTGGACGAAGTCACAGCACATGGCGAGTTCTCGTCGACGAGAGTCACCCTCGGCCTCATCGTTTCGGCGCTGTGGCAACGGATCCGAGCCATTCGGCCGTCACGGAGAACGCTTTCGCTCACCGGGTCGACTCTTGCCCTCGCCGCCATACTCCTCGTCGTCGTGACCCATGGCCCAAGGCCGGCCCACCCGCCCAGGCCATCGATCGGGGAGACGAAAGGGACGATTCCCGCATCGACGAGCGGCACCATCGACAGTCGGAAGGTCCCCGACTTCATCAGCGTCACCGCTGAGGGCAAGACCGTCGGGTACGCGCCGCGCGACTACCTCGTTCCACCGCCAGGCGAGCCCGGCCAAAACAGTCCGGTGGGCGGCGTGCTTCCCATCTTCGGCGCCGACCTCAAGACCTTGGTCGGGCACATGTACCCCGGAATCGGATGGGTGCCACTGGACGGCAGCCCGAGTGCCGGGCCCTGCCCGCAAGTCACTGCCATCGGGAACGGGACAACCAGCACGCTTCCCTGTCCGAGCACAAAGGTCGTGGTACCAAACGTTGTGGGAATGCCGACGCCGGAGGGCGTGGGCGCGCTGCAAGCGGCCGGGCTGGGAATCTTGGTCCAGAATGGCTATTCCGGGACCGTGCCGTCCGGCCACGTCGCTCGTACCACACCCGCCGCTGGGAGCAACGCTTTCGGGGGCGAAGTGGTCACGGTGATCAACTCAGTTGGCCCCGGATCCTCGTAACCCGCCGCCGTCTCAGATGAGCGAGGGACGCGAACCCGATCTTCTCGGGCAGACGCCACGAGCCCGACGGTCACGGCGTCGACCGTCACTGCTTGTGGTCGCCGGAGTGCTGTTGCTCCTCTTGGTGGCCACCCTCGCGCTTCGGACATCGCCGTCTGACCACCCAGGCGGTGATCCAGGCGGTCGCATCATGCGGGAACTCCAACCGGCCCTCGCCGCGGTCCCAGCCTTCTCTACCGGCCTCGTTACGAACACCCTCGACTCGGCCTGGTCGGGGAAGTGCCCAGACAACCCTTCTGGCCGGGCCGGATGGGGCGAGGTCGTCGCCGATGCAAGCTTCAAGACGTCGCTTTCGAAAGGGCAGGTCACAAGTTCCGTGGACTCCGTGCTGACCCGAAGCGGTTGGACCCGCCATGACCAATCGTTCGGACCCGACCAGGGACCTGTCGCACATTGGACGAAGCGGCTGGCCGACGGCGTGCTCGGGGAAGCGGCCGTCTACGCCGTGCCCGCGGGTTCCACGAGCTGGTTCCTGACAGCCACCGCACGGCCTCCCGGGTTTGCCCTTCCGGGTTGCTAGTTCGCCCGGCGAGGGCCGTCCGATGGATCCGGCCAACCGAAATACCGGCAGGGGCACGCGAACCGATCGGGAGGCGGGAGCGTCAAAACTGGCCACGGACACCATGAGCGTCATGCAGCGAGGAGGAGGGGTGCGATCCTTTCGGAGGTCGATCGCGCTCCCGGCTGCGCTTGGTGTCGTCGCAACCCTCGCGTGGGCCGTCCCCAGCGGAGCGACCACCAACCGTCAGCCTGTGTGTGGCGATGTGGTGCGAGCGTCGGAGCAGACGCCGTTCCGACTCGTTCCCGAGCTCCACGAGACGACCCTGCCGAGCGGCCAGATCTTTCGCGGACAGCTGATCGAATTCGAACGTCCGGGCGGCCCCAAGGTCGTCTACCAGTCAGGGCCGCTCTTCGCCGTCGTGGTCGACACGAAGGATCACCGGGTCGTTGCCCTCGACTCGGTGCCCCGGGACCTCGTCGGGACCGACTGGTTCGTCGGAACGACACAGCCGTGGAAGGCATCGTTTAGCGGGGTGACGATGCCTTGCGCCGGTAGCTCGCTTCGTCGCGGTCGCTACGACGTCTTCGTCACCGGGATCGTCCTGGGCAACCTCGGCCCTTACACTTCGAGTCCCACGGCAATCTGGGTGGTGGATGGACGCCACGCAAAACGCTGACCGAAGCCTGCCGCAGCCGGCTCATGAAGCTCACCCTTGGTCGTCCCGCGTGACCGCAACCAGGCTGCGCCCCTGACCTGATCCAAAGCGTTGGAAAATTTCAGACCTCTTTGCCCTTGCCTTCGAGGTCCGCCGCCACGGCGCCGTAGCCGGCACTCCTCAATATCCGGCGTAAGTCGACGAGCTGTTGGCCGTCGATGTCCTTCTCACTCGGACGCCTGAGCACCTCGGTCTCTTGGCCGATGCGGAACAGAAACATGTCGTCGTGCTGTTGTTCGACGGTTCCGACCGCCTCGAGCAACGACACGACGTCGTGCCATTCGACGTTGTGGTTCGTCTTCTCCTCAAAGATCTGCAGCAGGGTGTCTCGATGATGGCCGCTGAGGTGCTCCGGCCCTGAGGTTGACGACATCGGGATCCTCTCGTTGTGCTCAAGAACAGAACTCAATGTAACGAGAGTCCCCGTAGGGGGCGAGATCCCCAGGTGGTGCCGGCACGGCCGCTCGCCGGCCCCGAAGGCATCACGGCGGCGCAGGCGAGGCAGATGATCGCCCCGACGGCGAGAACCCACGGCGTGGATCCCGACAACAGCACGATGAGACCCGCGAGGTGCCTTACCAGGCGTACTCCTCGGGCGCCGCCTTGTAGCCCGGGAAGATCTCGTCGAGGCGGGTCAGCACCTTCTCGTCGAGCGTCACGTCGACGGCGTGCAGCGCCGACTCGAGATGCTCGGGCAGCCGCGGCCCGACGATCGGCCCGGTCACGGCCGGGCGCGTCAGCAGCCACGCCAGCGCGACCGTGCCCGGCTCCTCGCCGATCTCGTCGCACAGGTCCTCGTACGCCTCGAACTGCGCCCGCTTGGCCTCGATCCGCTGCTGCAGGTGATCGGCGCGCCGGCGGCTCCCGTCGCGCTCCTTGCGCACGACGCCACCCAGCAGACCACCGGCCAGCGGCGACCACGGGATGACGCCGAGGCCGAAGTCCTCGGCCGCCGGCAGCACTTCGAGCTCGATCTTGCGCGTGAGGAGGTTGTAGTGCGACTGCTCGCTCACCAGGCCCATGAAGTTGCGGCGCTGCGCCACCCCCTGTGCCTTCGCGATGTGCCAGCCGGCGAAGTTCGACGACCCGACGTAGATGATCTTGCCCTGGTCCCGCAGCACCTCCATGCCCTCCCAGATCTCGTCCCAGGGCGTGGCCCGGTCGATGTGGTGCATCTGGTAGAGGTCGATGTAGTCGGTCTGCAGGCGCTTGAGGCTGGCGTCGCACGCCCGCCGGATGTTGAGCGCGGAGAGCTGGCCCTCGTTGGGCCACTCCCCCATGTTGCCGTAGAGCTTGGTGGCGAGGACCACCTTCTCTCGGCGGCCGCCACCCTGGGCGAACCAACGGCCCACGATCTCTTCCGTCGCGCCACGCCCCTTGGAACGGCCGTACACGTTGGCCGAGTCGAAGAAGTTGATCCCGGCGTCGAGCGCCGAGTCCATGATGGCGTGCGAGGTCGGTTCGTCCGTCTCGGGACCGAAGTTCATGGTGCCGAGGCAGAGGCGGCTGACGGTGAGGCCGGTGCGGCCCAAGTGTGTAAAGCGCATGGCGCCGAACCTAATGGTCGGACGGAGAGGCGTGCACCAGGCCGGGGCGTATTCCGGCTGGGCCGCTCGTTCCCGCCGGACCCGTTCCGGCGTGCCCTCCGCCTTCCGGTGCCGCGGCCTGCGCCCCTGGCCCGACCGCCTCGTCTCCGACTTCGGTCCGGTCGGCGCCCGGGAACTGCACCTCGATGCTCAACCCGCCGGTCGCCCGGGGCACCGTCGTGACGAGGGCGCCATGCGCCGCGGCCACGGCCCGCACGATGCACAACCCGAGGCCGAAGCCCTCGTTCCCCGTGCTCCGCTCGGGTTCCAAGCGCTCGAACGGTTCGTAGAGCCGTGCGACGTCGGCAGCGGGGATGGTCGGGCCGTCATTGGACACGGTGAGTCGCGCGCCGCCCGCACGGCTCCCCGTCTCGACGCTGACGGTGCCCCCAGCCACGTTGTGGCGCAGCGCATTGTCGAGGAGGTTCTCGACCAGCCGCTCGACCAGGCGACGGTCGGCCCGCAGCGACGCCGGACCGAGAACGGAGACGATCCGCACCTGTCGGACTGCCGCCTCGGCCTCCCGCGCCCCCACCTGGTCGTCGACCAGCGCCCTCAGGTCCACCTCATGCCCCTGGACCGTGGCCGCCTGGGCCCGCGACAGCGTGAGCAGCGCGTCGATCAACTGCTCCTGCTGCTCGCCCGAGGCGAGAATCCGCTCGTGCGCGGCCCGGAGCGAGTCCGCATTCGCCTCGGGGTCGGAGAGCGCGACCTGCGCGAGCGTGCGCTGGCGAGCCAGCGGCGTCCGGAGCTCGTGCGACGCGTTCGCCACGAACTGGCGCTGCGAGCGGAACGACGACTCCAGGCGTTCGAGCAACCCGTCGATGGTGTCGCCGAGTTCCTTCAGCTCGTCGTCGGGCCCGCGGACGTCGAGCCGCTCGTGCAGGTTGGAGACCGAGATGTCACGGGTCGTGGCGGTGATGGTTCGCAATGGACGGAGCACCCGCCCGGCCATCAGCCAGCCGAGGAGCACAGAGACGATCGCCATGATGCCCAGTGCGATGCCCGATTCGAGCAGGAGCTGCTCGCGCTCGCGATTGCGGTAGGCGTAGGCCAGCGCCGTGAACTCGCGGGTCTGGGCCGCGATGTCCTGCTCCTCGGCCTTGGTCTCCTTTCCGGACCCACCCGTACCCGTGACCGCCGCGCCACTCACGCCCCCGCTCGGGCCCGTGCTTTTCGGAAAGGGTCCTCCGTGCGCGGAGCTCGAGGAACTCGCACCGCCCGAGACGTGCTGGGTGGTCTGCTGCGACCCGTGGTGGCGAAGGTTGATCGGACCGATCCCGTCGGGGTTGCCGATCTCGTACCCGGCGATCGTGGTGCCGCCCTTCCCCTGCACGATGAACGCGTTTCCCGTCGCAGCGTCCACGAAGAAGTACGTCATCGTGAGCAGGGCCGCCCCCGAGAGCAGGAAGAGCCCGCCGTAGAGCAGCGTCAAACGCAGCCGTACCGTGCGACGTGGCAGATGCGATGCCTTGGCCAGCGTGAGCATGCGGTCGCGGAGTGCCACGTCGGTCTCAGATCCGATAGCCCACGCGGGGGATGGTCTCGATGACCGACGGTTCGCCCAACTTGGCGCGCAGTCGGCTCATGGTCACCTTGACCGCGTTGGTGAAAGGGTCGGCCGCCTCGTCCCAGACGCGCTCGAGCAGTTCCTCGGCCGGGACCGCCCGGCCGGTGGAGGCGAGGAGGAGCTCGAGCACGCCGAACTCCTTGGGCGACAGCTCGAGAGGTCGTCCTCCCCGGAAGACGCGCCGTTGCCCTCGGTCGAGCTCGACGTCACCTCGCCTCAGCACCGGCGGCAGCGCGGGCTGGGCGCGCCGGTACAGCGCGCCGATGCGCGCCACGAGGACGGGGAAGTCGAACGGCTTGGGCAAGTAGTCGTCGGCCCCGAGCTCGAGCCCATCGACCAAGTCGTCCATGGTTCCTGCCGCCGTGAGCATGAGCACCCGGGCGCGACACCGGGCGTCGACCATGCGCCGACAGACCTCGTCGCCGTGCACGCCGGGCAGGTCGCGGTCCAGCACGATCACGTCGTAGTCGGTGTCGAGCGCGCGCTGCAGTCCCGACGCACCGTCGTGCGCCAGATCGACTGCCATCTCGACCCGGCGCAGTCCGCGGCCGACCACCTCGGCCAGCTCCACGTCGTCCTCGATCACCAATACCCGCACCGCCCACCCCCCTTGTTCGAACTCCCACCAGGTTGTTCCGCGCGAGGTTTCAAATACGTATCGCCGCAGCCGCAGACTCAGATGGTTGCCCGCTGTGCGCTCCCTGTGGATCTGGTGCGGGCACCGTGCGCGCGCGAGGCCAATGACGCAACGTTCCCGAAACCGCGCCTGTCGTACAACTGGTCGACAAAGGCCCATCGCCGACGCGAAGAGGACGACGACATGCACACCCCAACCCCTGACCCCGCCAGCCCGGTTCCCCCCGCCGGTCTGGGTCGCCGACGGCGCCGCCGCCCTGTGTTGCCCGTGGCGGCGGCGCTGCTCGGTCTGGCCCTTGCGGGCGCCGCCTGCTCGAGCGACCCGTCGACTCCCGGCGTCGCCGGCGCCGGCACTACGCCGACGACCGCCGGTACGTCGACGGCCAACCAATCCTCCAACGGCCCGACCCCCGCGCAGAGGGCGCAGCTGCTCGCCTACTCCCAATGCATGCGGTCCCACGGCGTGCCCGACTTCCCCGACCCGGACTCGCAAGGGCGCATCTCGATTCAGAGTCACAACGGCAGCGGGCTCGACCCCAACAGTCCGGCGTTCCAGAACGCCGACAAGGCCTGCCGGTCGAAGATGCCGCAACCGACGGCGGCCCAGCAGGCCCAGGCGCTCCAAAACGCCCTCAAGACATCCCGGTGCATGCGGGCCCATGGGATCAAGGACTTCCCCGACCCGCAGACGTCGGGTGGCCACATCAGCTTGAGCATCCATAGCAGCCCCGGTAGCGACCTGAATCCGAACAACCCGCTGTTTGCGGCGGCCCAGAAGGCGTGCATGCCCAACGCCCCGACCGCCACATCGAACGGCGGAAAGGGTGGCTCGGGCACGTCCGCATCCGGGAGCGGCTCCGTATTCGGAGCCGGGTGATGCGAGCGACGGCACAACGCGAGGCGACTGCGCCTGCCGCGGTGAACCCGGTCGACGGCGTCGCGCACTCCCCGCATCGCCGACGCCGTCGCACCGTCGCTATCGCTGTGTCGGTGCTCGTCGTCGCGGCCGTCGCTGTGGTCGTCGTCACCGACCCCTTCGGGACCAACGCCGGCGCCCCCGGCGGGTTGGCCGACAACGCGGACCCGACGTCGGTCAGCACGGTCGGCCTGGGCGACATCTCGTCGCAGACCCAGGTCTCGGGCACCCTCGGCTACTCGGGGAGCTACGAAGTGGTGAACCAGGCCCAGGGCACCGTGACGTCGCTCCCTGCCATCGGACAGGTCGTCTCAGAGGGCCAAGTCCTCTACGAGGTGAGCGAGAGCCCTGTCGTGCTCCTCTACGGGACGACGCCGGCCTACCGGGCCCTCTCGGAAGGTGCGACCGACTCCGCCACGAGCGGCGCCGACGTCGAGAACCTCAATTACGACCTCGTTGCCCTCGGGTACCTGTCGAGCGCCGACATCGCGTCGGAGCCGAGTGACTTCACCGGGTACACGAAGGCCGGCGTCGAGGCGCTGCAGTCCTCGCTCGGCCTCACCCAGAGCGGCACGCTTGCCTTGGGGCAGATCGTTTTCCTCCCGACCGCGGCGCGCATCACCGGCGTCGGTCAGAACACCGTCGCGGGTGGCCCGGCCCAACCGGGCTCGCAGATCCTGACCGCAACGACGACCGACCGGGTCGTCACCATCGACCTGGACGCCGACCAGCAGGGCGACGTCGCCGTCGGAGACAAGGTCACCGTGACGTTGCCCAACAGCCAGACGACGAGCGGCACGGTGACGTCGGTCGGCACGGTGGCAACCACGCCGTCCGGAGACGCGGGCGGGAATTCGACACCCACGATCACCGTGCTGGTGACGCCGGACGATCCCAAGGTGACGGGAAGCCTCGACCAGGCATCGGTCGAGGTGTCGATCACCAACGGCTCGGCGAAGAACGCCTTCATCGTGCCGATCGACGCTCTCGTGTCCCTCGCGGACGGCGGCTACGCACTCGAAGTGATCGGCCCGAAGGGCGTGCACACCCTCGAACCGGTCAGCACCGGGCTCTTCGACGACGCCAACGAGCAGGTGCAAGTGACCGGGTCGGGCGTCGCGGCAGGGCAGCGCATCGTCATCCCGGCGACGTGAGCCAGACCGACGTGACGGACACCACCCCCGCCGGGAGCGAGCCGCCCGGGGCCGAGACGGCCTTGGCCCCCCGGATCCGGCCGGGCACGGCCGACGGGGCCAGCCCCGTCGTCTTGGAACTCGACAACGTCACGAAGTCCTACCAAGGCGAGCCGCCGGTGGTGGCGCTGGCGGGCGTGACCTTCGCCGTCACCGAGGGCGAGCTGGTCGCGATCGTCGGGCCCTCGGGTTCGGGCAAGACGACGCTGCTCCACCTGATGGGCACCCTGGACCGGCCCAGCGCGGGCGCGGTGCGCATCACCGGGCTCGACGTCTCGCGCTTCTCCGACCGGCAGCTGGCCGCGCTCCGGGCGAATCGCATCGGCTTCGTGTTTCAACAGTTCTTCCTCTCCGAACACGCGAGCGCGCTCGAGAACGTCGCCGACGGGTTGCTCTACACGGGGACGCCGGTCGGCGAGCGGCACCGGGCCGCCCACGAGGCGCTCGGGCGCGTCGGCCTCGGGCACCGGACGGCGGCGCGACCCACCCAGCTGTCGGGCGGCGAGCGCCAACGTGTCGCCATCGCCCGCGCCCTCGTGGGCCGGCCGGCGATCGTGCTGGCGGACGAGCCGACGGGCAACCTCGACAGCGCCACGGGGATCGCGATCCTCTCCTTGCTCGAGGAGCTCAACGAGGACGGCGCCACCATCGTCGTCATCACGCACGACCGCGACCTGGCGGCGCGGTTGCCCCGCCAGGTCGAGATGCTCGACGGGCGGATCGTGGCAGACACCACCCGCGCCGCCGTCGGCGCGAACGGGAGCAGGCCGTGAGCTCCGGCCAGCTCACGCTCGCGCCGAAGAACTTGTCACTGGGCGACCTGCTGCGCGTCGCCAGCGTCGGTCTCCGCACCCGGCGCTTGCGTGCGGCGCTGTCGTCGCTCGGCATCGCGATCGGCGTGGCCGCCATCGTCGCCGTGCTCGGCCTGTCGTCGTCCTCCCAGGCCGGCCTGCTGGCGGAGATCGGCCAACTGGGCACGAACCTGCTCGAGGTCCAGAACGGCCAGACCGAGTTCGGGCAGACGGCGGAGCTCCCGAAGGAGGCGCCGGCGATGATCGCCCGCATCGGGCCGGTGACCGAGACCCAGTTCACCGGGACCACCAGCGCCTCCGCCTACCGCAACCCCCTCATCCCCGCCGTCAACACCAACGCGATCAGCGTGGACGCGTCCAGCCTCCAGCTCCCCAAGGCGGTCGGCACGACGTTGTACGCCGGCACCTACCTGAACGCAGCAACGGCGCATCTGCCGGTGTGCGTGTTGGGAGCGGCCGCGGCGCAGCATCTCGGCATCGACCACCTCTTCCGGGGCGAGCGCATCTGGGTGGGCAACCACTGGTTCTACGTCGTCGGGATCCTCAACCCTTCGGTGCTGACGCCCGAGATCGACAGCGACGTGCTGGTCGGGTTCCCGGCGGCCCAGCGGTTTCTCGGCTTCGACGGGCACCCGGGCACGATCTACGTGCGGACCAACCCGAACGACGTCGACGCGGTCGACAGCATCCTCGGCGCGGCGGCCAACCCGGAGAGCCCGAGCAACGTCAACGTGAGCCAGCCCTCACAGGCGCTCGTGGCCCAGGCGGACGCCAAGAACGCCTTCAACGACCTCTTCTTGGGCCTGGGCGCGGTGGCGCTCCTGGTGGGCGCGGTCGGGGTGGCCAACATCATGGTGATCTCGGTGCTCGAGCGCCGGAGCGAGATCGGGTTGCGCCGCTCGCTCGGCGCCACCAAGGGGCACATCCGCACGCAGTTCCTCTCCGAGGCGATCCTGCTGAGCATCTTGGGCGGGCTGGTCGGGGTGGGCGCGGGCGCGCTCGCCACGGTCGTCTACGCGTCGGCCAAACACTGGTCCATCGACGTCCCGCCCCTGGCCTGGGCCGGCGGGTTCGCCGCCGCGTTGGCGATCGGCGCCGTGGCCGGGTTGCTGCCGGCGCTGCGGGCGGCCCGGTTGTCGCCGACCGACGCCCTGCGCACGGTCTGACCGGGGCGGCGGGTTGCGCCCCGCCCCGGTCTGCTCGGTCGGCCCTCACCCGTAGGCTCACCGTGTACCGCCCGGATTCGCCCGTCCTCGGCGGCCGACGGTAGTTTGAGAACACTCTTTTCGACCTGAGACTTGGGGGCATGAATGGCCAAGCAGATCCCACTGGTGGACTACCTGGTGCTGGGTGACGACCCGCACCTGGCGGCGAACGAGTGCACCGCCTGCGGCGCCCGCTTCTTCGACCGCCGCAACGCCTGCGCCTCGTGTGGCAACACCGAGTTCAAGCAGGCGGACGTCCCGACCACCGGCGAGGTGCGGACGTTCACCATCGTGGCCTTCGCGGCACCGGGGATCCCGGTGCCCTACGTGGCTGCGGTCGTTGATTGTGAGGGTACGAGCGTGCGCGCGAACCTGATCAACGTTCCCCCCGACCCCGAGCACGTCACCACAGGCATGAAGGTCCGCCTGGCCACGGAGTTGATCGGCACGGACGACGAAGGCACCGAAGCGATCGGCTTCGGCTTCGAACCACTAGGAGGTTGAGCACGATGGCATCCGCTTCGGAAGAGCTGTGGATCCTGGGCATCCATATGACCAAGTTCGGCAAGCACCCGGACCAGGACATCGTCGACCTGGGATCCGAGGCCGTGCAGGGCGCGCTGAGTGACGCCGGCGTGACGATGAAGGACATCGGCATCATCGGGGCCGGCAACCTGATGATGGCCATGGCCCCGACCGGCCAGATGATCCAGAAGCAGCTGGGCCAGACCGGCATTCCCGTCTACAACGTCTCGAACGCCTGTGCGACCGGCGCGACCGCCCTGCGGGTAGCCGCCATGGCGGTGAAGGCCGGCGAGACCGACATGGGCCTCGCGGTCGGCGTCGAGAAGCTGGCCGGGGCCGGGCTGCTGGCCGGCGGGAGCCGCGCCGCCGACTCGAACACCTGGACGCCGCATGGTCGCTACGGCGCGGTCGCGGGCGTCGACGGGCGCATCGGCACCGAGATCATGCCGGGCGTCTTCGCGCAGATCGGCCTCGAGTACGGCCACAAGTACGGCGGGACCAGCTTCGAGCTGTTCGCCAAGATCAGCGAGAAGAACCACTCGCACTCGACGCTCAACCCGAAGGCGGCCTACACCAAGAAGATGTCGCTCGACGAGATCATGAACGACGTCATGATCGCCTACCCGAACACGCGGCCGATGTGCTCGGCCAACTGCGACGGCGCCGCGGCGGCCGTCGTCGTGTCGGGCGCCAAGCTCAAGACGCTCTCGCTCGAGCAGCAGAAGCGGGCGGTCAAGATCTCGGCCTCGATCCTCACGACGGATCCGTACGAAGAGGCCTGCCAGATCCTGCCCAACGTCAACACGCTGACTCGCAACGCGGCGACCCAGGCCTACGAGCAGGCCGGCGTCGGCCCCCAGGACCTCAACCTGGTCGAGTTGCACGACTGCTTCGCCACCGCCGAGCTCGTGCACTACGACAACCTCATGCTCTGTGAGGAGGGTGGCGCGTCCGACTTGTTCAACTCCGGCGCCACGTGGCGCGACGGCAAGACGCCGGTCAACGTCTCGGGCGGCCTCGAGTCCAAGGGCCACCCGATCGCCGCCACCGGCATCGCCAACATCTGGGAGGTGGCTCAGCACCTCCGCGGCGAGGGCGGCGACCGCCAGATTCAGGGCGCCAAGGTGGGCCTGGCCCACGTCATCGGCCTCGGCTCGGCCTGTGGGGTGCACATCTTGGAGAAGTCGGCGGCCTGAGCCGTCTCCGACCCGGTCGGCCGTGACGACTTCGCCCGTCTACGACACGATCGGTCGGAACTACACCGCCCATCGACGCGCCGACCCCCGCTGGGAGGCGGTCGTCACGACCCAGCTGGGCGACGCGCGGCGCATCGTCAACGTGGGCGCAGGCACCGGGTCCTACGAGCCGGTCGGCCGCGACCTGGTGGCGGTCGAGCCCTCCACGGTGATGCTCGACCAGCGTGCTGCGGGTTCGGCCCCCGCCCTGCGCGCCAGCGCCGCCGCGCTGCCGTTGCGGTCGGGATGGGCGGAGGTGGTGATGGCCATCCTCACCGTGCACCACTGGGACGATTGGGCGGGCGGGCTCGACGAGCTGTGCCGGGTGGCGCCACGCCGGATCGTCTTCGGCATCGACTTCGAAATGCACGCGAGCTTCTGGCTCCTCGCCGAGTACCTCCCGGAGGTACGCCACCACACGTTGCGGTGCGCGCCCTCGGCGAACGTGATCGCCGAGGCCATCGGGGCGACGACGTCGATCGTGCTGCCGGTGTTCCGCGACCTCCACGACGGCGTCATGGGCGCCCACTGGTGCCGGCCCGAGTCGTTTCTCGATCCGACGGTCCGGGCCAACGCCTCGGGGATCGCGCTCTCCGACCCCGCGACCACCGCCGTCGGCATCGCGAGACTGGAGGCCGACCTTGCGAGCGGCGCCTGGCACCGGAGTCACGCCGACCTGTCGACGTGCGAGTCGATCGACCTCGGGTACCGGTTGCTCGTCGCCGGCTGAACCAATGGTGACGCTCCGGCCCATGCGGCTCGGCGACCTCGGGGTCGTCGAGCGCTGGCTGGCCGAGCCCCACGTGGCCCGGTGGTACCTGGCGGGGTCCTCGCTCGAGCGAGAGCTCGACGACATTCGGAGCAGCGTGACCGGGGCGCAGCCGGTGCACCTGCTCATGGCGCTCGACGACGACCGGCCCATCGGGTGGGGCCAGTGGTACCTCTGCGGGGACAACCCCGAGTGGGCGGACGAGATCGGGGCCCGCCCGGGCGACGTGGGCGTGGACTACGCGATCGGCGAGCCGGCGTCCGTCGGACGCGGGCTCGGGACCACGTTGGTGGCGGCGCTCGTCGGGCTCGTGCGGGCCGAGCGGCCGGGCTGCGGCGTCGTGGCCGACCCCGAGGCGCACAACGTGGCTTCGCGGAGGGTGCTGGAGAAGAACGGGTTCGAGCTCGTGGCGGAGAAGGCGATGGTGTGCGAGCCCACCGACGATCCCATGGCCATCTACCGGCTGCCGGCGGCGGGAGCCTCCGCCGGCTAGCGCCCCGTGCCGCGGTGGCGGGACCGATCCGACACGTCGACACGTAAGGTCGAAACCGATACCTCCGTGACCGTGGATGCGAAGCCAGCATCGGGCGTGTCCGCCCAGAACGTCAACCGGCGACGCAATCCGCGTTGCGGGAGGGAGAGCTATGCGAGCCGTGGTCGTCAAAGAATTCGGCGCGACGCCGGAACTGGCAGAGGTCCCGACGCCGCAGCCGGGACCGGGTCAGGTCCTCATCAAGCTGACGGCGGCAGGTATGAACCCGATGGATCGCACGCTTGCCAGCGGCGACTGGCGCCCCATGCCCGCGACCTTCCCCATGGTGCTCGGCGCCGACGGGGCGGGCGTCGTCGAAGGCACGGGAGAAGGCGAGACTCGGTTCTCCGCCGGGCAGAGCGTCTTCGGGCAACTGCTGATCGCCCCGCTGGGATCGGCGGGGACCTATGCCGAGTACGTGGCGGTCGCCGAGGACGCCCCGCTGGCGCCGGTGCCCGACGGCATGGACGCGGTCGTCGCGTCGTCGCTCCCGACGGCGGGGATGGCCGCGCTCTCTCTGGTGGAGCTGCTGGGGCCGCTCACCGCCAAGACCGTGTTGATCGTCGGGGCGGGGGGCGGCGTCGGCACCTTTGCCACTCAGTTCGCCGTGAACGCCGGCGCGCACGTCATCGCGAACGTGCGCGAAGCGGACGCAGATCGGATGCGCGGCTACGGCGCTGCTGAGGCCGTCGACCACACCACCGTAAAGCTCGCGGACGCAGTACGCGAGGCCCACCCGGACGGCATCGATGCTCTCTTGGACGTGGTCAGCGACGGCGACGCGTTCGCCAACCTCGCCACCTTGGTCCGCTCGGGTGGAACGGCGGTCACGTCGGTCTATGTCGCCGATACGGACGCCCTCAAGTCCGCCGGCGTCACCGGGATCAACTTCGCGCTGCAACCCTCGAGCGATCTCCTCGAGCGCCTCGCCGATGCCCTCGTGACGGGGCGCATCGTGGCTCCACCGATCACCCGGATATCGCTCGACGCCGCGCCCGCGGTGTTGAGCGGGGCCAACGGCCGGCCCGTCGAAGGGAAGACCGTCATCACCTTGTGACGCGGCCGACGTCTCCCGAGCTGGCGCCGCCGGGCGCTGGACAAGAACGGGTTCGAGCTCGTGACGGAGACGGCCACGGCGTGCGGGCCGACGGATGACCCCACGGCGACCTACCGCAACCAAAGAGGGTGCCGCGTATCGAAACAGTCTGCGGCGTATCCTCCGGCCGTGAAGTCTGATCAACCTCTCCCTCACGCACCCTCGGCCGCCGCACGGGTCACGGGTGCCGCTCGTTGGCGACCCAGTTTCACCATTCGGGGACTCCTGGCTCTGCCGCTTCGTTGGTAGTCCGCCGCGTTGAGGGCGGGAACGGTGGGCGTCGAGGTGGTCGGCGCCTCGGCATCCGCCGTGCCTTTCTGATCGGTGGCGTCGTCGCAGTCTCAGGGTTGGCCGTCGCGGTCGCCGTCGTGGTTGGGCGAGGCCAGGGTCCCGCACCGGCGGCGGGCTGCAACTTCGCGTCGACGGCGACGTCCGCTCAGTTCTCGATCACGCCGGCCCAGGCGCAGAATGCCGCCATCATTGCCGCGGTGGCCCTACGCAAGGGGATGCCGGACCACGCGGTGACGGTCGCCCTCGCGGCCTCGCTCCAAGAGACGCAGCTGCAGAACCTGCCCTACGGCGATCTGGACTCGGTAGGCCTCTTCCAGCAACGACCGTCCCAGGGCTGGGGGACCAGCGCTCAGATCATGGACCCCAACTACGCGGCGTCGGCGTTCTACGACCACTTGGCCCAGGTCCCTGGATGGCAGACCATGGCGGTGACCGATGCGGCCCAGTCGGTCCAACACAGCGCGACCCCTGACGCCTACGCGAACTGGGAGACCGAGGCGCGCTCACTTGCCACCGCGCTCACGGGCGAGGTCCCGGCCGGGCTCACCTGCCGTCTCGATGGCTTCGGCGGAGCCGCCCCTCCACCTTCGGCGCTCGCAGAGGCGTCGGCGCAAGAGATGGGTGCACAACTGTTGGGCGTACCGGTCTCCACCCAGACCGGGTGGCGGGTGGCCACGTGGGCCGTCGCGCACGCCTACAGCTACCACATCAGCTCCGTCTCCTTCGAGGGGAGGACGTGGACGGCGGCGTCGGGAGCGTGGTCACCGATGGCGGGATCCGAGTCGGGGGCTGCCCAGAACACGGTGCACGTGACCTAGGCGTTCTCTTCCTGCAGGCAACCGTCGTAAGCGGACACCACCGGGACCGGGCGAACGCTGCCAAACCCGGTCCTCTACGTTGCGCGGCCGGCCAGCGGTACCGGCCGGGCCAGGCTCCAGCTGAAGGTGTCCTCGATGTCGGCCAGCGCCAGCGGCGTGGCCAGGTCGGCCACCGTCGGCCCGATGCGGTCGGCCACCGTCTGCAACAGGTCCGGGTCGAAGCCCCAGAGGTCGACGGCGTTGCCACCCAGCATCTGACGCACCTCGTCCTCGGGCAGGCCGCCGAAGATGTAGCGCAGCGTCTCGCGGTGGACGGGGGCCGCCCCCTCGAGGTGCGGGTAGTCCGCCCCCCACATGAGCTTGTCCAGCCCGATCTCGTGGCGCATCTCGGCCTCGTACCGCTTCATCAGCGAGCCGCCCAGCCACACGTGCTTGTCGAAGTACTCGCGTGGGCGCATCTTGAGGTACGAGCGGACCGGCGCCCCGCCGTGCGTGTCGAAGAAGGACTCCATGTCGCGGATCAGCGAGGGCAGCCACTGCACGCCGTTCTCGGTGACCACCACCTTGAGGTTCGGGTGGCGGTCGAAGACGCCGCCGAAGATCATGAACCAGAGCGGCCGGCGCGTGAAGACGAACACCTCGAAGAGACCGAGCATGCCGCCGTGCGCCTCGTCGTAGAGGAACTTCGTGTCGGTGGCCGACCCCGACGCTCCCGTGTGGAGGGTGACCACCATCTCGTGCTCCTCACAGGCGCTCCAGAAGGGGTCGTAGGACTCGTCGGCGTACCCAGGCAGCCGCGACGTCACCGACATGGCGGGCAGCATCACGCCACCGGAGATCCCGTGCTGGCGCGCCCAGGCCACCTCTTCGACGGCGCGGTCCATGTCGTGGAAGTCGATCGGCATGCACCCGGCGCGGCGCCCGGGGGCGGCCGCGCAGAAGTCCGCCAGCCACCGCAGGTACGCGTGCAACGCAGGCCAGACCGGCTCGAGGCCCTTGTCGGTCACCGCGCCGAGATACATGGCCGGCGAGAGCCCGCCGGCGAGGATGGGGCCGGGCAGCGTCACCTCGGCGTGGATCCCCTGCTCCTCGAGGACCTGGAGCCGGCGGCCCTCGCCGTCACCCGCCACGACCCAGTCGGTGCCGTAGTGCGCCAACCAACCCCGGGCGGCGTCGGTGTCGACGCCCATGCCGGCCAGGCGCCGGGTCGCCGTCGCGCGCACCGGGTCCGCCTCGTCGACCTCACCCGGGTCGTTCCCACCGAACATGGAGATGGCGGTCGCCGACATGTCGCCGAAGGTGGCCACCGCCTCGCGCTCGGCCGGATCGACGTAGGACAAGAACTGGTCGAGGCTGTCGGGCGAGGCGTGGGTGTCGGCCGAGACGACCACGTAGTTGCGCCCTCGCATCGCTTTCGCCGCCGGGCCCGCCGCCTCGGTCGTGCCATCAGGCATGGCAACCGTCTCCCTTCACCAGAGACCCTGGTCAGTGCCCCGCACACTACCGCTGGCCCCGAGGTCACAGCGGTGGCCGCCGGACCTGTAATTTGAGCGCCCGTCGCGCCATGCACACGTCCTCCACCCTCGTCCTCGTCCTCGCCGTCTTTGGGGCCTGTCTCGTGGAGATGGTGGAGGCGCTGACCCTGGTCGTGGCGGCCGGCGTGAGCCGGGGCTGGCGATCCGCCCTGGAGGGCGCCGCGGCCGCCGTCCTGGTCCTGGCCGTGCTCGTCCTCGCGGTGGGGGTGCCGCTCATCCGCTACGTGCCGATCGACGCGCTCCGCGTCATCGTCGGGGCGTTGCTCCTCGTGCTGGGGCTCGGCTGGCTGCGCAAGGCGATCCTGCGCTCGAGCGGCCACAAGGCGCCGCACGACGAGGACAAGATCTACGACGAGACCGTCGCCGAGCTGCGCGGCGAATCCGGCGACGCGCCCTCCGGCCACCCGACGGGTCGGGACCCCGTCGGTTTCGCCGTGGCCTTCAAGGGGGTGTTCCTCGAGGGCACCGAGGTCGTCCTCATCGTGATCAGCCTCGGCGCCGCCCAGCACCGCCTCGGCCTGGCCGCGCTCGCCGCGGCCGCCGCCGTCGTGCTCGTCACGGTCGTCGGTGTGCTCGTCTCCCGCCAGCTCAGCGAGGTCCCAGAGAACACGATCAAGACCGCGGTCGGGATCATGCTGAGCAGCTTCGGGGTCTTCTGGGTCGGCGAGGGCGCCGGCGTGCACTGGCCCGGCTCGGACCTCGCCATCCCCGTGCTGGTCGGCGTCTTCCTCGTGGTGTACCTGGCCTACACGGCGCTGCTGCGCACGCTGCTGCCCGCCGCGCCGGACGCGGTGAGCGAAGGGGTGACGGCGCCGTGACGAACGCCGTGGCGAACGCGGGGGCGCGGGCGGCCCGCTGGTTCGGGCGCTTCGTGTGGGACTTCGTGATCGGCGACACGCCGGAGCTCGCCCTGGCCACCGGCGTCATCGTCGCCGTGGCCTTCCTGCTCGACGGCAGCGAGTGGGCCGGGGCGATCCTGCTGCCGCTGCTGGCGGCCGGGTTCCTGCTGGCCAGCACGCTCCGGGGCCGGCGGCGGGCGCCGAGCCGCCCTGCTCGCCCCTGAGGCTCGACGCGGCGGGTTCCATACCTTAAGGTATGGAACGGGGGATTTTGCAGATCGGGGGCACCATGACGAGCACCGCCGGATTGAGCGTCGGCGAGGCGGGCCGGGTCTTCGTCGACCCGACGGCCTACGCCGATGAACGGCGCTTCCACGAAGCGACGACCCTGTTGCGCCGGGAGTCGCCCGTGCACTGGGTGGACCAGCCGGGCTCCGGTTATCGGCCGTTCTGGGCGATCACCCGCCACGCGGACGTGATGGAGGTCGAGCGCGACAACGCGCGCTTCCTCAGCGCGCCGCGGCCGCTCCTGGCGACCCAGGCGGCCGAGGCGATGGCCGAGGAGAAGGGCCAGGTGCTGCGCACGCTCATCCACATGGACGAGCCGGACCACAAGGCCTACCGCGCCGTCGCAGCCGCCTGGTTCCAGCCCAAACAGCTCAAGCGCATGGAGGAGCGAATGCAAGAGCTCGCCGTTCGCTTCGTGGACCGCATGGCGGACCTCGGGACCGAGTGCGACTTCGCCCGCGACATCGCCGTGCACTATCCGCTCTACGTGATCCTGTCACTCTTGGGGCTCCCCGAGAGTGACTTCGACCGGATGCTCATGCTCACCCAGCAGCTCTTCGGCGGCGATGACGAGGAGCTGCGACGTTCGACCGATCTCGAGGAGCAGTTCACCGTGCTCCTCGACTTCTTCAACTACTTCACCGAGCTGACCGCGTCGCGCCGGGCGACCCCGACGGAGGACCTCGCCTCGGAGCTCGCCAACGCGCGGATCGACGGGGAGTACATACCCGACATGGACCTGGCGTCGTACTACGTGATCATCGCGACGGCGGGCCACGACACCACGAGCTCCACCATCGCCGGCGGGCTCCACGCCTTGCTGCGCCACCCCGACGACCTGGCCCGGCTGCAGGCTGACCCCGAACTGATGACGAGTGCGGTCGAGGAGATGATCCGCTGGGTCACCCCGGTCAAGGAGTTCATGCGGACGGCCGCCGAGGATGCGCTCGTCGGCGGCACCGAGATCCAAGCGGGCCAGTCGCTGTACCTCGCCTACCTCTCGGCCAACCGGGACGAGGCGGTCTTCGACGACCCCTTCCGCTTCGACGTGGGACGCCAGCCCAACAAGCACCTCGCCTTCGGGTTCGGCCCCCACTTTTGCCTCGGCGCCCAGCTGGCCCGGCTGGAGACGCGGGCGCTCTTCGCCGAACTCCTGCCACGCCTCGAGTCGATCGAGTTGGCCGGCACGCCGACCTCGTCCGCCACGGTTTTCGTGGGCGGCCTCAAGACGCTCCCGATTCGTTACCGCCTGCGCACGTCGTAGTGCCGCCCGAGGGGCTCAGCCGGAGCGCCTATTACGAGGCCGGTTTGGAGCTGCTCTCCGAGCGCGGGCACGCCGGCCTGACCATCGCGGCGCTGTGCGAGCGGCTCGGGGTGACGAAGGGTTCGTTCTACCACCACTTCGGTGACATGGCCGAGTACGTCGCGCTACTGCTGGGCCACTGGGAGGCCGAGCACGCGACACGCCTCATCGCGCTCTCCGAGTCGGTGTCGGACCCCGAAGAACGCTTCGACCTTCTCCAGGGGATCGCCGTGGGCCTGCCCCATGGCGCCGAAGCAGCCATCCGCGCCTGGAGCTGGAACAGCGCGGTGGTGGCGGCGGCCCAACAACGCGTCGACGAGGCGCGTTTGGCCCACCTGACCCAGGCCGGCACCGACGCGGGGCTGGGAGGGGCGCGCGCGAAACGGATGGCCAAGATCTCGCTCAGCGTGCTGATCGGGATGCAGCTGTTGGAACGCCCGGCACGCCGAAAGTCGATGGAGGACGTCTTCGCCGAGCTGCGGCACTGGGTGGGCGTCGAAGACCCGGCCGCCAGTGCGCGCTGACGACAGGACGCCCGAGGAGGCGAGTCGCCCGTTCCGGTTCGGCTTCCAATCCAACAGCAGCGACATGGCGGAGGTCAGGCGCTCGGCACGAGCGGCGGAAGAGGTCGGCTTTGACGTCTTCCAGGTCGGCGACCATGTCGGGAGCCAGCTGACCCCGTTCGTTGCGCTGGCCGGCGCTGCCGCGGCCACGTCCACCATCCGAGTTGGGACCCTCGTGCTCAACAACGACCTCCGCCACCCGGTCGTTGTGGCCCAGGAGGCGGCGACGCTCGACCAGATGAGCGGCGGCCGCGTGGAGCTCGGACTGGGCGCCGGACACTCCTTCACCGAGTACCCCGCGATCGGCCTCACCTTCGACCCTCCGGCCGTGCGCAAGGCACGTCTGGCCGAGGCCGTGGAGGTTCTCCGAGGGCTCCTGGGGGGAGGCGAGCTCAGCTACGAAGGCGCCCATTACCGCATCGCCGGCGCGCGGAGCCTGCGTCCCGTGCAGGAGCGGCTGCCCCTGCTCGTTGGCGTCAACGGCCGTGCCGCCTTGGAGCATGCGGCGAGGCACGCCGATGTGGTGGCGCTCACCATGCTCGGTCGAACGCTGGAGGACGGCCAGCACCACGAGATGCACTGGGAGGCCGATCGCCTCGATGCCACGATGGATGTCGTCCGGTCCGCGGCGGGAGAGCGCTGGCCGCGGCTCGAGCTCCACGCTCTCGTGCAGGCCGTCGTCGTCACCGACGACCGTCCGGCGACGGCCCAAAGCCTGGGCGCGGACCTGGCGACGCACCCGGACGACGTCCTCTCGACGCCGTTCCTTTGCATCGGGACCCACGAGGAGATGGCACGCCATCTTCTGGATTGCCGCGCCCGGTGGGGCATCAACTACTTCACCGTGCGCGACATCGATGGCTTCGCTCCGGTCATGGAGCTGATCCGCCGCCTCGAAGGCGGCGCTCGAAGAGGCTCCTAAGATCGGGTCCGTGAGGCGGGGCCGGGTGCGGCGCGTGGAAGTCCCCCGTCCGATCGCGGCCAGCTTTGCGCGGAGCACCGCCAACTACGCGGCCGCCTTTGCGTTGACGAGCGAGGCCGCCGGTGCTCGGACGCCGGTCCAGTGGGCCAGAGATGTGTTCGAGGGTGCGCCGGCCGGGCTGCGCTGGTGCATGGTCTTCGGCTGGACCCGGGTGCTCGGGCTGGCGCTGGGGCCACGCCCGTCCGACCACCACGTGCTCGGGTGGGCGATCGCGGACAGTGCCGTGGTGCCCGGGAGTGTGGCGTTGCTCGCAGAGTCGCGCTTCCTGCGAGCCTGCAACACCGTGACGGTCGAGGGGCCGACGGTGACGGTGGTGACGATGGTCCACTACTCGAGCGCTGCCGCCCGACCCTTGTGGGCGCTGGCCCGCCCGGCCCACCACCTGACGATCCGCTCTCTCCTGCGCCGGGCCGCTCGTACGCCCGGTGCCCGGAGGGAAGAAGCGGCCGGGACCGAAGCCGACGGACCGGGCTGAATGGCGCCACCCGGACGCCTCGCGGCAGGCTGAGAGGCACCGCGTCCGCTGCGGGCGAATGGAGCGTCGAATGGGGCGTCGACGGGGAGGAGCCAAGAACATGGGACAAGAGGTGCGCGGCGTGGTGGCCACGGCCAAGGGCGCACCCGTCACCGTGGAGACGATCGTCGTGCCGGACCCTGGCCCGGGCGAGGCCGTCGTCGCCGTCAAGGCCTGCGGGGTGTGCCACACCGACCTGCACTACCGCGAGGGCGGGATCAACGACGAGTTCCCCTTCCTCCTCGGTCACGAGGCGGCCGGGGTGGTCGAGTCGGTCGGTCCGGACGTGGGCGACCTGGCCGCGGGTGACTTCGTCGTCCTCAACTGGCGCGCCGTGTGCGGCGAATGCCGCGCCTGCCGGCGGGGCCGGCCCTGGTACTGCTTCGCCACGCACAACGCGACGCAGAAGATGACGCTGGCCGATGGCACGCCCCTCTCTCCCGCCCTGGGCATCGGCGCGTTCGCGGAGGCGACGCTGGTGGCGGCGGGTCAGTGCACCAAGGTCAACCCGTCGGCCCGGCCCGAAGCGGTCGGCCTGCTGGGGTGCGGCGTGATGGCGGGACTCGGGGCCGCGATGTTCACCGGCAACGTCGGGCTCGGCGACAGCGTGGCCGTCTTCGGCTGCGGCGGAGTGGGGTGTGCCGCCGTCGCCGGGTCGAATCTCGCCGGGGCGGCCATCATCATCGCCGTCGACCTCGATCCGGGCAAGCTCGAGCTCGCCACATCGTTCGGCGCCACGCACACGGTGGACGCGGGGGCGAGCGATCCGGTCGAGGCGATCAGGTCGCTCACCGGAGGCAACGGGGCCGACGTGTGCATCGAGGCCGTCGGCCATCCCAAGGTGATGGAGCAGGCGTTCATGGCGCGCGACCTGGCGGGCACCCTGGTCCAGGTGGGCGTGCCGACGCCCGACATGCGCATCGACCTGCCGATGATCGAGTTCTTCGGCCGGGGCGGCGCGCTGAAGCCGAGCTGGTACGGCGACTGCCTGCCGTCGCGCGACTTCCCGATGCTCGTCGACCTGTATCTCGACGGGCGCCTCGACCTCGACCGCTTTGTCAGCGAGACGATCGGGATAGGCGACGTCGAGGCGGCGTTCGCCCGCATGCAACGCGGCGAGGTGCTGCGTTCCGTCGTCGTCGTGTGAGCCTGCCGCTCGCTCCCTTCGGGCCGCGGCGCGGCACCCGCGGCATGGTCGCGGCGGCCGACCAGCTGGCCGCCGTGGCCGGCATCGGTGCGCTGGCCGCCGGCGGCTCGGCGGCCGACGCCGCAGTGGCGACCGGCGCCGCCATGGCGGTGGTCGGGCCGCACCTGTGCGGCCTCGGCGGCGACATGCTGGCCATGGTCGCCGCGCCGGGCCGCGCACCAGAGGCGGTGCTCTCCATCGGGCGTGCCGGCTCGGGCTCGGACGCCGCCGCCATGCGGGCCGAGGGCCTCGCGACCATGCCCCTGCGCGGCGACGTCCGCAGCGTGCCGGTGCCCGGCGCGGTGGACGGCTGGCTCGCGCTGCACGAGCGCTACGGCCGGCTGCCACTCGAGCGCGTCCTGGCGCCCGCCATCGAGCTGGCGGAGGACGGCTTTCCCGCCTCGATCATGCTGGCGCTCGCCAGTCATCTCGTGCACGCACTGCCCGCGGCGCACGAGCTGTGCCCCGACGGCCCGCTCGAGATCGGCGCGGTGGTGCGCCTGCCCGGCATCGCCCGCACGCTGCGGGCGGTGGCACACGACGGGCGCGCCGGCTTCTACGGCGGCGAGTTCGGGCGCGGGCTCCTCGAGCTCGGCGGGGGCCACTACACCTCCGGCGACCTCGCTGGGAGCTTGGCGCAGTGGTGCGAGCCGCTGTCCCAGGCCGCGTGGGGCCACCAGCTCTGGACGGTGCCGCCACCCTCGCAGGGCTACCTCACCCTGGCCGGCGCGGCGGTGGCCGAGCGGGCGGGGCTCGGCGCCGACCCCGTCGACCCGGCGTGGGCGCACCTGCTCGTCGAGGCCTGGCGGGCCGTCGGGCACGACCGCCCCGCGGTGCTCCACGACGGCGCGGACGGCGCCGCCCTGCTACGCGAGGAGCGGCTGGCGCAGGCGGCGGCGCGGGTCGCCGCGGAGCGGACGGCCCCGGCCGACGTCGCGCCGGGGTCGACGTCCGGGGCGCCGGAGGTGGCGCGCCTCGCCGAGGGCGACACGACGCACCTGTGCGCGTACGACGCCGAGGGGCTCGGCGTGTCGCTGACCCAGTCAAACGCGCTGGACTTCGGGTCGCATCTCGTCGAGCCGGGGACCGGCGTGTTCCTGCACAACCGCGGCGTCGGCTTCTCGCTCGTCGACGGGCACCCGGCCGAGGTGCGTCCGGGCCGTCGCCCGCCGCACACGCTGTCCCCGATGCTGGTCACCGCGCCGGGTCGCGGGCTGACGCACCTCGTCGGCGCCATGGGGGGCGACGTTCAGCCCCAGATCATCGGGCAGCTGTTGGCCCGCCTCCTGGGTGCCGGGCAGGACCCGGCCACGGCCATCAGCGCGCCCCGGTTGGTGCTCGACGCACCGGGCGCCGGGCCCTTCCGCCTGTGGTGGGGCGACGATCTCGGCGTCCTCGTCGAGGCGGACGCGCCCGCGGCCTGGCGCGAGGGGCTCGAGGCCCGCGGGCACCGGGCCCGTACCATCAGCGCCTTCGACCCGGTCGCCGTGGGCTGCGCCCAGATCATCGCGGTCGACCAGGACGCCGCCGGCGCCCGCGTCCTGGTCGCGGCGTCGGACCCACGCAGCCCCGACGGCGCGGCGGTCGGCCGGTGAACGACGCGGCGGGCGGGGTGCGCGCGGTGGGCGCGCCGCTGCGCATCGCCTCGCTGGCCAAGCAGATCCCGCATCCCGAGTCGATGCGCATGGAGGACGGGCACCTCGTCCGCACGGGCGTCGAGCTCGAGATGAACGCCTACTGCCGACGCGCCGTCGCCGAAGGCGTGACGCTGGCCGGGGAGACCCGCGGCTCGTGCACGGTGCTCACCCTCGGACCCGCGAGCGCCGAGGACGTGCTGCGCGAGGCGGTCGCCTGGGGGGCCGACACGGGACTCCACCTGTGCGACGCGGCGTTCGCCGGGTCGGACACGCTCGCCACGGCGCGCACGCTGGCAGCCGCGCTGCGGGCGACCGGCCCCTACGACCTCGTCCTCCTCGGGCGCAACTCGCTCGACGGCGAGACCGGCCAGGTCGGTCCCGAGCTGGCGCAGCTGCTCGACCTGCCGTTCGCCAGTGGCGTGCGGGCGCTGGTCGACCTCGGCGACCGCCTCGGCCTCGAGCTCGAGCACGACGACGGGACCCAGGAGATTGAGATGCGGCTGCCCGCCGTGCTCTCGGTGGCCGAGCGCCTGTGCGACCCGTGCAAGGTCGACCCCGAGGGCCGGGCGGCGGTGCCCGCCTCGCGCCTCCGGCGGCTCGGCCCGGCCGAGCTCGGGCCCGGTGAGTGGGGAGCGGCGGGCAGCCCCACCGTCGTCGGCGAGGTCCACCCCATGGAGCACGACCGCGCCCTGAGGGTGCTGGACGGGCCGCTCCACGCGCAGGTCGTCGAGGCGGTCCGCCTGCTCGACGCCCGAGGCGCGCTGGACGGCGGGGCCGCCGCGGCGGAGGGCCGGCCCGAGCCCGTGCGCACGGCAGCGCGCGGCGCCCGCGCCATCGCCGTGCTCGACGAGCCGGGCCGCGGCGAGGTGACGCTCGAGCTCGTCACGGCCGCCGCACGCCTGGGCGCCGACGCGGGGGCGACGGTGCACCTCCTGCGACCGGTCGGGGCCGGGCGCGCCGGCGCCGCCGGCACCGCGCCGGCCGGGACCGACCTGGTGGTCGAGCTCGACGGGTCGGTGGTGCCCGAGGACGTCGCCGACGCGATCACGGCGTATGCGCGCGACGAGACGCCCTGGGCCATCCTGGCGCCGAGCACGGCGTTCGGCCGCGAGGTGGCGGCCCGCGTCGCCGCGGCGACCGGGTCGGGCCTGGTGGGCGACGCCGTGACCCTGGCGGTACGCGACGGCATCCTGGTGGCGGGCAAGCCGGCGTTCGCCGGTGCGCTCGTGGCCGACATCACGTGCCGGGGCGCGGTGCAGCTGGTGACGGTCCGCCCGGGTGTCCTGCCCGCACCCTCCCCCGCGGCCGACGGCGCGGCGCGCCCGGTGCCGTCAGTGGCGCGCGAGGTCGGCAGGCGCGGGCGCGTGCAGATCCTCGGTGAGCGGCGCAACGACGACGTGGAGACGTTGGCCCGGGCCCAGGTCGTGCTCGGCGTCGGCACCGGCGTCGCGCCCGAGGAGTACGGGGCGCTCAGCCCGCTCGCCGCGTTGCTCGGGGCGGAGCTCGCAGCGACGCGCAAGGTGACGGACAAGGGGTGGGCCCCCCGGGCCCGCCAGGTCGGCATCACCGGACGCTCGATCGCACCGCGCCTGTACGTCGCGCTCGGCTTGAGCGGGAAGTTCAACCACATGGTGGGTGTCCGCGCCGCCGGGACGATCCTGGCCGTCAACAGCGACCGCTCGGCACCGGTCTTCGGGCATTGCGACGTCGGGATCGTGGGCGACTGGCACGAGGTGGTGCCGCTGTTGCAGCGGGCCCTGGCCGGCCGCCTCGAACCGCGCCACGGCGCGGCCGCGCTCAGTTGAGCGGGCCCACCCCCGCGGCGCCGCGGACGCACGCGACGACCTCGTCGTTCGAGGCCCCGGGCCCCAGCACCGCCGCCACCCCCTGGTCCAGCAGCTTGGCCACATCGTCGGGCGGGACGATGCCCCCGACCACGACGGGGGTGTCCAAGCCGGCGGCGCGCAAGGCATCCACCACGGCGGGGGCGAGCGTGAGATGAGCGCCGTTGTGCATGGAGACGCCGACCACGTCGACGTCCTCCTGGGCGGTCATCGCCGCGATGGTCTCGGGCGACTGGCGCAACCCGGCGTAGACCACCTCGCACCCGGCGTCACGCAGGATGCGCGCCACGACGCGCAGGCCCCGGTCGTGACCGTCGAGGCCCACCTTGGCCATGAGCACGCGCAGCGGTCGTCCGCCGCTCTGGGGCACCACGTTCAGGCGACCTGGCGCTCCATGTAGGTGCCGAACACCGTCTCGAGCGCCCGCATTGCCTCCCCCACCGTCACCATGGAGCCGGCCGCCTCGATCAGCGCGGGCATGAGGTTCACGGCGGGGTCGGAAGCGTCGGCCGCAATCCGGGCGAGCGAGCGGCGAACGGCGTCGTCGTCGCGCTCCTGCTTGATCGCGGCCAGCCGCGCCAGCTGGTCGGTCTCGACGGCCGGGTCGATGGACAAGGTCGGCGTGACGTTGCCCTCGTCCTCGACGTAGGCGTTCACGCCGACCAGCTTCCATTCGTCGCGAGCGATCTTGGACTGAAAGGCGTAGGCGGCGTCGGCGATCTCCGACACGAACCAGCCGTCGTCGACACAGGCGATCACGCCGTCGAGGACCGAGCCGGCGCCGGCATCGAGCAGATGCGCGAACACCTCCTCGGCCTGGCGCTCGAGCTCGTCGGTCAGCTCCTCGACGAACCAGGAACCCCCGAGCGGGTCGGCTACGTGCACGACGCCCGACTCCTCCGCGATCACCTGCTGGGTCCGCAGGGCGAGGCGCGCGGCGTGCTCGGTAGGCAGCGCCAGCGCCTCGTCGAAGGAGTCCGTGTGCAGGCTCTGCGTGCCGCCGAGCACGCCGGCCAGCGCCTCGATGGCGACGCGGACGAGGTTCACCTGGGGCTGTTGGGCCGTCAGCGAGACCCCGGCGGTCTGGGTATGGAAGCGCAGCTGGAGCGAGCGGTCCTTCGTCGCCCCGTAGCGGTCCCGCATCCAGCGGGCCCAGATGCGCCGCGCCGCCCGGTACTTCGCGATCTCCTCGAAGAAGTCGATGTGGGCGTTGAAGAAGAAGCTGAGGCGCGGCGCGAACTCGTCGACCGTCGACCCCGCGGCCACCGCCGCCTCGACGTAGGCGAACCCGTTCGCCAAGGTGAAGGCGAGCTCCTGGGCCGCCGTCGACCCCGCCTCGCGGATGTGGTAGCCCGACACCGAGACGGGGTGCCAGCGCGGCAGCTCGGCGGCGGCAAAGCGGATCACGTCGGTCACGAGGCGGACCGAGGGCCGCGGCGGGAAGACGTACTCCTTCTGCGCCTGGTACTCCTTCAAGATGTCGTTTTGCAGCGTGCCGCTGAGCGCCGAACGCGCCACGCCGGTGCGGTCGGCCACCTGGACGTACATGGCCAGGATGGGTGCGGCCGGCGAATTGATGGTCATCGACGTGGAGACCCTGCCCAAGTCGATGCCCGAGAAGAGGGTCTCCATGTCGTCGAGGGTGTCGACGGCGACGCCGGCGCGGCCCACCTCGCCCTTGGCCAGCGGGTCATCGGAGTCGCAGCCGAGCAGCGTGGGCATGTCGAACGCCGTCGAGAGGCCGTCACCGCCGGCGCGCAGGAGCTCCTTGAAGCGCCCGTTGGTGTCGGCGGCCGTCCCGAACCCGGCGAACTGGCGCATCGTCCACAGGCGCGACCGGTACATCGAGGCGTGCGGGCCGCGCGTGTAGGGGTACTGGCCCGGCAGCTCGGCGCCGTCCGGGCCGTAGACCGGGTCCACCGGCACGCCCGACATCGTCTCGAAGCGCGCCGCGCGCATGGGAGAGCGGTCGAATTCCTCCTGCCAGTCGTCTCGGTCGGCCACCGCGCAATCCTACTGCCGGGGGCCGGGAGGGTCGGCTAGCCGGCGAGTGCCCCACGCACGACGCGCAGGTCCGGCGCCGGGTTGGCGTTGGCCTCGAGCAGCTTGTCGAACGAGGCGGCCGAGACCGGGCGGGCGAAATAGAAGCCCTGGGCGACGTCGCAGCCCAGGTTCTTCAGCTCTTCCAGCTGCGCCACCGTCTCGACCCCTTCGACCACCGTGGTGGAGCCGATGGCCTGCGAGAGCGCGACGACGGCCGAGACAATGGCCGACTTCACCGGGTCGCGGTCGATGTTGTGCACGAAGCTCTGGTCGATCTTGACGACGTCGATGGGGAACCGGGCCAGATAGCCGAGCGAGGAATGTCCCGTCCCGAAGTCGTCGATGGCGAGCTGCACGCCGAGCGTGTGGAGCCGGGCCAGGATGGCCGACGTCAGGTCCACGTCGTCCATGGCCAAGGTCTCCGTGATCTCGAAGCACAGCTGGGACGGGTCGACCGAGGTGGCCTGGATCACGCTTGCGATCTCCTCGGCTAGGCCGTCCTGCTGGAACTGGCGCGCCGAGAGGTTGACGCCCACCTGCAGCTGGCCGTGCGTCTCGTGCCACGTCCTGGCCTGGAGGCAGGCCTGCTCGAGCACGGCACGACCGATGGGCAGGATGGTGCCGTTGTCCTCGGCCAGTTGGATGAACTGCGACGGCAGCAACAGCCCGTGGTCCGGGTGGTTCCAGCGCACCAGCGCCTCGGCGCCGACGATGCGCCGGTCGGCCAGCGAGACCAGCGGCTGGTAGACGACCTCGATCTCGTCGCGCTCGACCACGTGGTGGAGCGCGGTGTCGAGATCGAGGCGGCCGACCGAGCGACCGCCCATGAGTTCCGCGTCGAAGAGGGCGTACTGGCCGCCCCGGCCTCGCTCCTTGGCCCGGTACATGGCGACATCGGCGTCGTGCAAGAGGTCGTCACGGGACTTGCCGTACTCGCTGAGGGCGATCCCGATGCTCATCGTGGCCACCAGCTCGTGGCCCCCGCTGAGGATCACCGGGTCCCGGAGCGCGTCGAGGGCCACGTTGACGACCTCGATGGCGTCGTCGGGCGAGTACACGCCTTCGAGCAGGATCACGAACTCGTCACCGCCAAAACGCGACAGCGTGTCACCTGGGCGCACGGCCCGGCGGAGGCGATCGCCGACGACCCGGAGCAGCTCGTCGCCCACCTGGTGACCCAGGTGGTCGTTGACGACCTTGAAACGATCGATGTCGCAGAAGAGCACGGCCACCTGGCTGCCGGCCCGGTCCGCCTGCAGCAACGCATGGTCGAGGTGGTCGAGCAGCAGCCGCCGGTTGGCCAGGCCGGTGAGCGCGTCCTGGAACGCATGACGCGCCAATTGCTCCTCGAAGGCCTTGCGCTCCGACGTGTCGCGAAAGACGATCACCGCACCGGACGGCGACGAGCCGCCGACGACCGGTGAGGCGGTGACCGTCACCGGGAAATGCGAGCCGTCGGGCCGTTCGAACCGCGTGTCGTAGCTGGTGACGTTGCGCCCCAAGGCGATCGCGCGCATCGCCGGGTCGAGGAGGAAACGCGGCGTCTCGTCGGCGCGCACCACGGGGCCCTCATCCGCCGCGCCCGGCCCGAGCGTGTACCAACCGAGCATGCTCGCACCGGCCGGGTTCATGAAGGTGATGTCACCGGCCTCGCTGATGGCGCAGACGCCCTCACCCAGGCTGCTGGTGATGGCGGACAGGTTCTCGCGCTGACGCCGCACCTCTCCGTAGAGGTGGGCATTGGAGAGTGCGATGGCACCGACGGAGGCGAGGGCATGGAGCAGCGCGCGGTCGCCGTCGTCGAAGGGCTCGGTCCGACTCCGGCCCGTCACCCCGAGCCAGAGCGTCCGATCGTCGAACTCCATCGGGGCGCACAGGCCGTCGACACCGACGGGGCGCGTCGCGGTCAGCGCGACCTCCGGCGAGCGCAGCAGCGTGCCGGCGGCCTTGAGGACGGCGGCCTTCGTCTCCTCCGTGCCCATCGACCGGTTCACGTCGAGCGTCGCCTCGAACAACCCGAGCAGCCGGGCCCGGTCGTGCAGGGCGTCGAACTGACCGGTGCCGAGGTAGCGCACGATGAACAGCGGGAGCAGGGCCACGGGGAGGTACTTCGGGTCGCGAGCGAGCAACAGGGCGGTCGGCACGGCGATGCCGATGCCGCCGGCGCTGACGAGGAGTTTGCCCTTGAGGCCGCCGAACACGGTGCGGCGCCAGGGGGTTCCGAGGGTCGCCATGATCGAGACCATGGCGGTCGTGTTCACGGCGAGGTAGCACGCCGCCCCGGCTAGGGCCGCGAGCGCGCTGGCGTACCCGATCGGGGCCTCCGGCGCGCCGTGCAGCAAGGTGAAGGCGAGGGCGCCGACGCCGACCGAGGTCACCACCTGCCCGACGTTGAAGATCGACTTCATGAGGGGGCGCCGCTTGATGGCCTGGGCCGCGATCGTGACGAACGTGAAAACCAGGACCGTCATGGCCGACGGCACGAGCAGGACCAGGAGGACGAAGAAGGCCTCGTCGAAATCGATCGCGTCCGATTCGCCGTCGAAGTAGAGCGTGATGGGCCAGATCCACGTCGCCGCCAGGAGCGCGCAGAACACGGCGGCGAAGGTGACGTCCATGGCACCGGGCCAGCCGATGGTGATCATCCGGCCCAGCGACAGCGCAACGGTCACCAGGCCGGCGCCTGCCCACAGCGCCACCACCACACGTGTTGGTCTCGGAAGACTCACCTCTTACCCCGCTCCGCCCGCGCTGTCTCTCCCGGCCTGGTCAGTTCCAGGCCGAGCCGTTCCAGGCCGAGCCGTTCCAGGCCGAGCCGTTCCAGGCCGAGCCGTTCCAGGCCGAGCCGTTCCAGGCCGAGCCGTTCCAGGCCGAGCCGTTCCAGGCC
>DASZMN010000094.1:0-1532 GCA_035551835.1 Acidimicrobiales bacterium
GGCCACGTCGAGGTTCTGACCGAAGGTCACCTCTTTCGCGTCAACCGAGGTGCGGACGCCCTCGCACGGGCCGAGGCGTTCCTCGACCAGGCCGCCGCGCTGGACGCACGGGTCCATGAGTCGCTGGCCGGCCTCGCCGAACCCCCAGAAGTCGCTACGTTCACCGAGACCCTCACCGAGGCCTACGCGTCGCTGGGGGCCGAGGGAGGCAATCCCAGCCCGATGTTTTTGGCCATGATGGCGGGCAACACTCTCCGTGAGCTGGGCATGGTGCCAAACGGCAGGGACGAGAACGGCGGGGATCTGGCTTGACGTGGCATTCCAGCGCTGCGGATCGTGCGTCGGCAAGGACCCCGGTCCGGGCTCAGCATGTCCACGGGACCACGCTCGGTGCGGGTCATCGCGTAGAACCGGGCCGCCAGATGGGGACGCGCTGACCGTTCATCTCTTGGGGACGTACTCGAAATAGCGCCCGAGGTCGCGGAACCCGACGGCGGCGTACACGCCCTCTCCTATGGCTGTCGACTGGAGGCTCGCAGTGCGGCAGCCTCGCGCCAGCGCGTCGTGCGCCTGGTAGGCGGTCAAGGCGGTGCCGAGGCCACGCCGGCGGTGCCGCTCGAGCGTCTCGACGTTGAAGATCCCAGTGTCGCCGGCGTGGTCGAACGCAAGTGCAGCGCCAGCGGCCTCGCCATCGAGGCGCGCAACGACAAGGTGGAACGCTGCGTGATCGGCCGTTGCGAGCAGCTCGTCCGGCAGATTGAAGGTCCGGAGGTAGTCCGTCCACTGCACGTCCACCAGGTCGAGGTGAGGTCGAGTCCCGCGGAGGCCGTCGAGCGCCATGCCCATCGCGAGCGTTGATGTGTCGAGCACGTAGCCGCGGCGTTCGAGGTCGGAGCGCATCGCCACATCGGTCTCGTGCGCCCAGGCCGCGAAACGGTCGACGCCCGCCACCGCATACACCGTCTCCATCGCATCGATCGCCGCGGTCCGCTCAGCTTCGGCGAGATCACGCTCCAGAAGGGCGTTGTTGTAGAAGCTTCGCTCTGGTTCGGCGGGGAACGCCGAGGCAGCCAGCCCGGGATGCGTGTGCACAGCTGCGCCGCTCGACGCCTGGGCGTAAGCCTCCCAGGACGCGCCCAGCGTCGCCGCCCCCCGCCGATAGAGCTGGTCGTCGGTGAATAAGCTCATCCGGGCCTACGTCGCGGCACATCACGACGCGCCCTTCGTACCAGGGTGCGTCGCCCCGCCGGGGACGTTCCTCGGCGGGGTTTCGAGATCCCTGGGCGCTCCCTTTCGGGGACACCCCTTCGTTCGTTTGTGGAGGTGGCGGGAATCGAACCCGCGTCCTTCGGCTTCTTGACAGGCCTTCTCCGAGCGCAGTCGGTGGAAGTGTCTCGGCCCTCGCATCGCCACCGGCATCGGTGCGAGGTCCCAGCCGACGAAAATGTCCCCGTTGGCCTGTCGGCACTACCAGCTGGGTAAGCCCCGCTAGATGTCGCCCGGATCCGGCCCGCAGGGCTGAGACCGGTCGG
>DASZMN010000095.1:0-161887 GCA_035551835.1 Acidimicrobiales bacterium
CAGCATCCAGCGCTCCATCGTCTCGATGAAGACCTTGGGGTCCTGATCCAAAAACCGCTGGCGGTTGCCCGGGTTGCGCTCGATCACCTCGGCCCACTCGGGCAATTCCGCCACTGCCTCCATGCCGCCGGACGTCCAGGCGGCCGCCAGCGAGCCACCGCAGTAGTGCATCGCCAGCGAGAGCAGCCCGTAGACGCCGCCGCTGATCCACCAGATCGCGAGGCCTTGGGCCGCCCCCCGGTGCGCCGCGGCGAGCAACGACACCCGGGCCCCTCCCGATCCGCCGATGATCACCGCCGGCGTCATGTCGAGCTGTTCGAGCAATCCGACCAGCGCGTCGGCCTGCATGGCCGATTCGGAGGCGCCCTCGAAGCACACGTCCGACTCGCCACAGTTCGGCCGGTCCCAGATCAACACCCGGTTGCCGTGCGCCGCCAACTCGACGGACAGCTCGCGCACGCCGGGGGACTCCTTGGTGAAGCGGCCGCCCGGGGTGACGACCCATGGGCGACCCTCCCCGATCGTCTCATAGGCCAGCGTGATGCCGTTGACGGTCGCCGTGGTCACGGTCGGGTTCCTCCTCGTTCTCGGAGATGGAGCTCTGCGGTGGTCAGCTGGTGTTGGGCCGGCCGCGCGGGACGTCGCGGAACGGTACGTCCTTGTCCAGGCGTCGCTCCCGCGGCATGGCGAGCACGCGCTCGCTGATGACGTTGCGAGCCATCTCCAACGTGCCGCCGCCGATGGCGCCGCCCTGGCGCATGATGAAGTTCAGCGCCGCCCGGGCCGATGGGCCGTCCCCGCTCCAGGCGGCACCGGCCGAGCCGGCCGCCTCGAAGACAAGGGTGTTGACGCGCAGCTGCGCCGTCCCCTTGAACAGGCGCACGAGGGCGGCCGCCTGGTCGGACAGCGTGCCCGTCGCAATGCTCTCGCTGATCCGCTTGCTCAACGCGTCACCGACCAGCTCGAGCATGCGGGCCTCGCCGATCCGCTCCTGGGTCGCGGTGTCGTCCAGCAGTCCGGCCTCGCGTGCCACCGTGGCGACCAAACCGGCGTCCATGCTCCCGTGCGTGATGCCGACGGGCTCGGTGACGTAGGGCGAATTGAAGAGCATTCGCTCGTGGAACATCCACCGGGTTCCCACGGTCCAGCCGTCGTCGACCTCGCCGACCCGGTCGGTGTCGGGCACCACCACGTCGGTCAGGAACTCCTGGCAGAACTCCCGGGACCCGTTGAGCATCTCAATACGGTGCACCTCCACGTTGGGCTGGTGGATTGGCAGCATGAAGACGGTGAGGCCGCGGTGCTTGGGCACGTCCCAGTTCGTGCGGGCGAGGCACAGGCCCCAGTCCGACCACCAGGCTCCGGTGGTCCAGACCTTCGAACCGTTGAGCACCCACTGCTCGCCGTCGCGCACCGCGGTCGTCAGGGCGCCGGCCACGTCGGAGCCGCCGCTCGGCTCGGAGAGGAACTGCATCCACAACTCGTCGCCGCGCAGGATGGCCGGGATGTGACGCAGCTTCTGCTCGTGGGTCCCGAACTCCAAGATGACGGCCGCGCAGGGCGAGAACGTCGGCACCTGGATGCGGCGGGGATAGTCGTGCCCGACGATCTCCTCGTTGAAGACCTTCTGGTGGGCCATCGTCAGACCCTGGCCGCCGTACGCCTCGGGAAAACAGATTCCCGCCAGCCCGGCGTCGAAGAGCCCGCGCTGCAGCTCCCGCTCGTGCGCGATCCCGGCGAGCTCGGCCTCCTCGTCGTTGCGGCTGTAGTCCAGGCGCAACTCCTCCATGGTCATGGGGCGCAGGTTGGCCCTGATGTAAGCCCGCGCCCGGAGGCGGAAGCTCTCGAGTTCTTCCATCTCCTCGGTCCCTCGATCCTCGGCGGCCGCCAGCGCGCTCACGCCGCCACCTCGTTGCGGACGTCGAGGAGGCCGGCGATACGCCGGAGGTGCTCCGGCGGCGTCCCGGCCAGCGAGCGGTTGACCGTGAGCCGCCGGAGGTACAGGTGGAGATCGTGCTCGAAGGTGACGCCGATCCCGCCGTGCAGCTGCACGCAGTCGTGGATGAGCTCGGCGCCGTAGTGCCCGATGAACGCCTTGGCGGCGCTCGTGAGCTCGTCCGCGTTGTCCGCGTTCGCCTGCACGGCGGCACAGGCGACGTCGCTGATGGCGTGGCCGCCCTCGAGCCACGTCATCATGTCGGCGAAGCGGTGCTTGAGCGCCTGGTACGAGGCCAGGGGCCGGCCGAACGAGTAACGGTTGAACGACCACTCGACCGTCATGTCGAAGGCGGACTGCATGCACCCGACCGCCTCGGCGTTGAGGATCGACAGGGCGTAGCGCATCAACCGTTCGGCGTCGGGCGCCGCCTGGCCCCGGGCACCCACCAGTCCTTCCGCGGCGATCGAGACGCCGTCGAACGTGACGGCACCGAACCGACGGGACAGATCCACCGTCGCCATGGCCTCCACCGAGACCCCGGCGGCGGAAGCGGGGACGAGCAGCTGGGTGAGGCCGTCGCCGTCGCGCCCGCTCACCAGGAAGTGGTCCGCCTGCGCGGCGTACTCCACCGGCCGCGCCGTGCCGCGCAGCACGACGCCGTCGCCGTCGCTCTCGACCGCCACGTCGGTGCGCCACTCCCCCGGCCGTTCGCCGAACCTTGGCGCACACCAGGTGGCGACGCACTCGCCCGAGAGCAGCGCGGCGAGCACGTCGGCCTGCGCCGCGCCCGCCTCGCTCAACGCCGCCGCGACCACGTTCGTCGCGAGCAGCGGTCCGGGTGCGGCGTGATGGCCGAACTCGTAGGCGACCAAACTGAGGTCCACGACCCCGGCGCCGCTGATGGTGCCGCCCCCGTGCGACTCGTCCACCAACAACGAGGTCCAACCCAGCTCGGCCCCGCGGCGCCAGTAGTCGCGATCGAAACCGGCCTGGTCGTCGCGCAAGTGCCGCAAGGTGTCCGGCGGAGCCTGCTCCACCAGGAAGCGCTCCGTGGTCTCCGCGAAGATCGCCTGGTCCTCGCTCGGGGCGATCAGCATGGCGGTTCTGGTCTCACTTTCTTCTTGTCTCGTGTCGGATGCAGATCGTGCCGCCCTCGGACGTGCCGGCGGCGGCGCTCGGGCTCAAAGGGCGCCGATCCCAGCGGCTTCGTTGCGCTTGCGCCACTCGTGGCGCGACATCCGGGCGACGTCGACGTCACGCGCCCGGCCGCGCAGGGCGCCGACGGTCGCTTGGTCCCTCGGCGTATGGGCGAACGGGTCCCAGTTGTAGAAGCGGCAGGCGTTCTGCCACGTGATCTTGTGGATCTCGGTCTCGTCGGTGACCCCGGCTTCGCCGAACTCGCGCCACGTGAACTCGGGGGAATTCGGCCAGGTGGTGTCGGTGTGGGGGTAGTCGCACTCCCAGGCAATGAGGTCGATCCCGATGCGGTCGCGCAGCAGGAGGCCCGACGGATCGGTGATGAAACAGGCCAGGATGTGGTCGCGGAAGACCTCGGAGGGGAGCTTGCCCCCGAAGTCGCTGTGGAGCCACTGCTGGTTGTTGTAGTGGCGGTCGATGCGGTCGAAGTAGAAGGGTATCCAGCCGATGCCGCCCTCCGACAGCGCCACCTTGAGCTCGGGGAAGCGGCGCAAGGTGGGGCCGAACAGCAGGTCCTGCGCCGTGATGGCGCTGATCTGGCAGGCCAGCACCATGAGGTGGTCGACCGGGGCCTCCTCGGGGCGGCGGATGATCTGGAACCCGGCCCCGATGTGCAGCGAGAGGACCATGCCCTCGTCGCTGAGCGCGGCCATCATCGGGTCCCAGTAGCCCGAGAGGAAGCTCGGGAACCCCTGCACGTGCGGGGTCTCGAGGAAGCTGATCGACCGGCAGCCCTTCTTGGCCAGGCGGTGCACCTCGGCCACCGCCGCCTCGACGTCCCACATGGGGACGATCCCGAGCGGGATGAACCGGCCCGGGTACGTCCCGCACCACTCGTCGATGGCCCAGTCGTTGTACGCCTGGAGCATCACGAGCGCGATCTCCTTGTCACGCGCCTCGGCGAAGGTGCGCGCGTTCCACCCCGCCATGGTCGGGAAGCACATGGAGCCGAGCACCCCGTTGGCGTCCATGTCGCGCACCCGCTCGTGCACGTCGAAACATCCCGGACGGAGCTCTGAGTAGGTCCCGGGATCGAAGCCCCACTCTTCGCTCGGCCAGCCCACCGTGGCGGACATGCCGAACGAGGTGCTGGTCTTCTCCCCCTGGAATTCCCACTGGTCGATGCCGTCCTCGTGCACCACCCTCGGCGCGTCGTCCAGCCACTTCTTGGGCACGTGGTTCTCGTACATGTGCGGGGGCTCGATCATGTGGTCGTCGATGCTGACCAGGATCATGTCGTCCATTTTCATTTCGTGTGCCTCCCCTCGCGCCCGCTCACGCCGTGCGCACCGGCAGCGTCTCCCAGCCCCGCACCGTCGAGGTCCGGGCCCGCCGGGCCGCGTCGTAGTCGACCTCCCACTCGGGGAACCGGTTCAGCACCTCGTCGAGCGCCACGCGTCCCTCGAGGCGGGCCAGTGCCATGCCGAGGCAGAGGTGGATGCCGAAGCCGAAGGCCTGATGCCGGCCGATCTCGCGATGGATGTCGAAGCTGTCGCCGTCGGGGAAGTGACGCTCGTCGCGGTTGGCCGAACCGTTCAGCAGCACCATGATGCTGCCCTCGGGCACCGTCTGGCCGTGGATCTCGACGTCGCGGTTCACGTAGCGGGACTGCACGGGGGACGGCGACTCGAAGCGCAACAGCTCCTCGATCGCGTTCGGGATCAGCGACCGGTCCGCCACGATGTCGGCGCGTTGGTGGGGATGGCGCCCGAGCACCTCACCGGTGAAGCCGATCAGGCGGGTCGTGGTCTCGTTCCCGGCCCCCGCCAGCAGGCCGACGTAGCCGAGGACCTCCTCGTGGGTGAGCGTGCGCGTGGTGCCCGTGACGTCCTCGAACTCGGCGTTGAGCAACTCGGTCATGAGGTCGTCGGAGGGGTGCTTGGCCCGCCAGGTGACGTAGTCCGAGAACACGTCGAACTGGGCTGAGCCGTCGTACGCGGCCTCGTTCGGCACGCCGTCGTCGAGGCGCAGGCCCGCGTCGAGGCGGTCGCGGATCGCCTCCTGGTCCTGCTCGGGGATGCCGAGCAGCATCCCGATGACCCGCATCGGCATGAACTTGCCGAGGTTCTCGATGAAGTCGAATCTGCCCGAGCCGACGAGGGGGTCGAGCACCTGGCCGCAGAAGGCACGCACCTGGGGCTCGAGCGCCTGCATCTTCTTCGGCGTGAAGACCCGGGAGAGCAACCCACGGTGCAGGTCGTGGTTCGGCGGGTCCTCGAAGAGGATGGACCCGGGAGGTATCTGCACCCCGGCCTTGATGATCTCGAGCACCGAGCCGCGCCCCGAGATGTACGTCTTCCAATCCAGCATGGCGGCGTCGACGTCGGCCCACCGGCTGAGCGCGAAGAACTCGTACTTCTCGTTGCGGTACAGCGGCGCCTCGTCCCGCAGGCGCTTCCAGACCGGGTACGGGTCGGCGTCGATCTCGAAGTCGTACGGGTCGTAATAGACGTCCGGGTCGCTGGTGACGGTCATGCCGGAGTCGCTCCTCCCCCTAGCCCGCCGGCCACGAGACCGACTTGATCTCCAGGTACTGCTCGAAGCCCGGCGTGCCGTTCTGACGCCCGATCCCGCTGGCCTTGAAGCCACCGAACGGCAGGTCCGGCCCGTAGGGGGCACCGCCGTTGACGCTGACACCACCGGTGCGGATGCGCCGGGCCACGGCGAGCGAGTGCTCGACCGAACCCGAGAACACGCCACCCGACAGCCCATAGATGCTGTCGTTGGCGATGCGCACCGCGTCGTCCTCGTCCTCGAACGGAATGAGGACGAGGACGGGGCCGAAGATCTCCTCCTGTGCGATCGTCATGGAGTTGTCGACGTCGGTGAAGAGCGTGGGCTCGACCCACCACCCCTTGGCGAACTCGTCGCCCGAGGGGCGACCGCCCCCGACAGCCAGCGTGGCACCCTCGGCCTTGCCCTTCTCGATGTAGCCGAGCACGCGCTCGCGCTGCTTGGCCGAGATGAGCGGGCCCATGATCACGTCCTCGCGGTGCGGCTCGCCGTAGGGCACGGCGGCGAACATGCTCTTCACGAGCTCCGCGCCCTCCTCGTAGCGTGACCGCGGCAGCAGCATGCGCGTCTGGATCGCACAACCTTGGCCGGCGTGGAAGCACGCCCCCATCCCCATCATCGCGGCCAGGCCCAGGTCGGCGTCCTCGAGCACGATGGTCGCCGACTTGCCCCCGAGCTCGAGGAAGACGCGCTTCATGGTGGCGGCGCCCTTCTCCATGATCCGGCGCCCCACTGCGGTCGAGCCGGTGAACGAGATCATGTCGACCTTCGGCGACAACGTCAGCTCCTCGCCGACGAGGTGGTCCGACGATGTCACGACGTTGATCACCCCGGCCGGGATGTCGGTCTTCTCGGCGATCAGCCGGCCGAGGAACGTGGCGTTCCACGGCGTGTCGGGCGCCGGTTTGACGATCATGGTGTTCCCGGTCGCCAGCGCTTGGCCGACCTTGTGCAGCGTCACCTCGACGGGGAAGTTCCACGGCACGATGGCACCGACCACCCCGACCGGCTCGCGCCAGATGCGCCGGGCGTCGAGCGAACCCGTGATGCTCACGGCGTCGGGCAGCACGGTCTCCCACTCGAAGTTGTCGATCTCCTTGGCCGGCCAGGCCAGGGCCTCGGAGAGCGGCGCGTCGAGCTGCGGGCCGCTGGTCGTCATCTTGGGGCAGCCGACCTCGAGGATGAGCTGCTCGCGCAGCTGCTCCTGCTCGGACTGCAGCGCCTCGTGCAGCTGCTCGAGGCACCGCTTGCGCAGGGCATGGTTGGTCGACCAGTCGGTCTCGTCGAAGGCCCGGCGGGCCGCGTCGATGGCGCGGTGCATCTCGGCGGTCGAGGCGTCCGCCACCCCCCCGAGCACCTCCTCGGTGGCCGGGTTGACGTTGTCGAAGGACCTGCCCGAATCGGCCTCGACCAACTTCCCGTCGATGAGCATCCGCTGCTCCGGATTGACCTTCACTGCCTCGGCCACAGTCCACTTCCTCTCGTCGCTCAGCTTCACCCACCCCACGAGGGCGGCTGCCCCGCTGGCCGCCGGAAAGGGCCCGGTCACCCGGCTGGGACGCCGTTTTCGGAGGGTATCTGACTTTGACGTCGTCGTCAAAATTGACGGGATGCCCGTCCAAGTCCCAAGGTAGCGGCCTCGCGTCGCCGAACCGGCCGGGACGCCGAGGGCGGACCGCCCCCCGCCGAGGGATGGATCCGGCAGAGTTGGCGCCGGCAACGTCGCCCTCCCGTCCAACCGGCCGAGAAGAAGGAGACCCCGATGCCGACCATTGACGCCTTCCTCGAGGCCTTGACGCTCGAACCGGTCGGCGAAGACCGCTACCGCGCCTCCAACCTGCCGTCACCGCACGGCGTTGTGTTCGGCGGCCAGCTGTTGGCGCAGTCGATCATGGCGGGCCTCGCCGGCCAGGACGGCAAAGCGGTCAAGACGATCCATACGGTGTTCGCCCGGGGGGCGTCGCACGAAGCGCCCCTCGAGATCGACGTCGAGCGCATGCACGCCGGGCGCTCCGTGGCCAGCAGCACCGTCACCATCACGCAGGGCGACCAGATCTGCACCCGCTCACTGATCCTTCTCAGCGCGGTCGAGGACGACGTCATTCGCCACGCCGACACCCGCCGGTCGGCGGCGGGTCCCGACGACGTCGCCGGTCACGTTCGCGGCGAAGGGGCATGGGAGATCGGCATCGTCGACAACGTCGACCTCGCCGATCCGGAGCAGGTCGGGCCGCCGGACCTCGACGTCTGGGTCCGTTTCGCCCGCGCCCCGGATGACCCGGCGACCGACCAGGCGCTCGTGGCCTATTCGACCGACGGCTTCCTCATCGGGACGGCGATGCGGCCGCACGCCGGCGTCGGACAGGCGCAAGCCCACCGCACACTCTCGACGGGCGTGCTGAGCCACACGCTGACCTACCACGAACGGTGCCCCGCCGCCGAGTGGCACCTCTTGGAGCAGCGGTCGACCTACGCGGGGCACGGCCGCAGCTACGGCCGCGGCGAGATCTTCCGGTCCGACGGGGGGTTGGCCGCGTCGTTCGTGCAGGACGCCATGATCCGCTCCCGTTCGGGCGGCGCCGGTAAACTCTGAGGCCGCCGGGGCCGTCTGCTCAGGGCGCCGCGAGCCGGCCGAGTTGCCGAGCGAGCCAGTCGTCCTTGCAGTGGGTCGCCAGCCGCACGGCCCGCGCATCGGGGACCAACTGGTACGCGTGCGGCAGGCCGGCAATCACGTGCAGCTCGCACGGAACACCGGCCTGGTTGAGACGCCGGGCGTAGTCCACGTCTTCGTCGCGGAATCCGTCGATCGATCCGACCACGATGCAGGCGGGCGGCAGACCGGCCAGGTCGGTGGCCCGGGCCGCTGCCGCATAGGGCGGGATGTCTCCGGACCCGTAGAGGTCGCCGAGGTAGGACCGCCAACCGAATTCGTTCGACGCGGCGCTCCACACGTAGAGGCCGTGGGCCGCCAGCGAAGGTGTCACCTGGCGGTCGTCGAGCATCGGGCAGTCGAGCAGTTGAAAGGCGAACGGGAACTCGCCACGGTCGCGCGCCAAGAGCGCGAGCGCGGCAGCCAACCCGCCGCCGGCACTGATGCCGTACAGGCCGATGCGCGTCGGGTCGATCCCCAGTTCGTCCGCGTGCTCGTGGGTCCAAGCCAGGGCGGTGTAGCAGTCCTCGAGCGGACCCGGGTAGGGCGTCTCGGGCGCCAGCCGGTATTCCACCGAGACGCCGACCGTACCGAGCTGCGGACCCCACGCGTCGTGCAGGAAGTCGTCCATGAGGTAGGAGCCGATGATGTAGCCCCCGCCATGGATGGTGAAGATGGCCGGCCGCACCTCGTCAACGCCGGTCGGGCGATGGACCCGGATGGGGACCGGCGGCTCTCCCGGTGCGACGTGCTCGGTCCGCACCACCGCGTCGGAGACCTCAGGCGCCGGAAACGGGGTGCTGCGAATCATGGCGATTCCGTCGGCATCCATCGCCGGCAGCTCGAATGCCCCGAGCACCGGCGCCAATTCGGGATCGAGCAAGCCGCGCACGTCGATCGGGCCCCCACCTGGCTCCTCAGCTGGCTGCTGGCTCATAGCGACAGACCTCCGCTCCTCAGCGCGGCGATGACGCCGCCGTCAACCGTCAAATCCACTCCCGTCACGTACCGAGCGTCGTCGGAGAGCAAGAAGGCGACGCACGCTGCGACCTCTTCGGGCTCGCCTTCGCGCCCGAGCGCCGACGCTTGCACAAGCATCTCCATCACGGAGTGGGTGTCCGCCTCCTGGCGCCCCATCGGGGTGTCGATGATGCCGGGCGTCACCGAGCAGATCCTGGCGCCGAGCCGGCCCAGGGACGCGGCCTCGCGACGGACCAGGCGGTGCACCCCGCGCTTGGCCCAGGTGTACGCCATCGCGGAGTCCTCGAGCTCGGGCCCGATCGCTTCGCGGAGTCGCTCGAGGAAGTCCGGGTGGAGCGGGTGGTCGAGCGCCACGTCGGCGGGTTGGTCGACGTCGGGCACCGCAAGCGAGGCCGAGATCGACGCGAAGCAGACGATGGCCGTGCCCTCGACGGCGAAGGGGCGCAGGACCTCCACGAGCATGGCCGTGGCGACGAGATCGACCGTCAGGACCTCGCGCCAGTCGGCCATGGTCGGCGAGACGCCCGCCGCGTGGGCCACGGCGCGCAGCGGACCCAGCTCGTCGGCACGGGCGGCGAGACGGGCGAGGCCGTCGGAGTCCTTGACGTCGAGGGCGAACGTCTCGACGGCGGCCCGAGGGCGCGACGTGACGAGGTCCTCTGCGGCCACGGCAAGGTTGGCTTCGTTGAGGTCGACCAACAACAGCGCGTCGACCATGTCCTTGAGCCGGTCCGCGCACGCGGCACCCATGCCACGTCCGGCGCCGGTCACGATCCCGACCGTCACGTCCGTTTCCCCTCTCCCGGCTGGTCCACGTGGCCTCAGCCTCCGATCTTCGAGGCCGCCGCCACCGTGTCGAGGGTCCGGGCATCGGGCGACAGCAGGTAGCCCGCGTGCACCTCGGCCGCGGCGGCGGCGTCCCACTTCTTCACGAACGCCTGGTGGCTCGGGTACAGCGCCACCAGCTGCGCCGAGCTCAGCGGCACGGTCGTGCCGAAGATGCCGCACAGGACGCCGGCGCCGACCGCCGAGCCCTGTGACGTGGTCTGCTGACCCGGCGCGTTCGCCGGGGCGCTACCCGGTTGCCCGATGCCCGAGAGCTTTGCGACCGGTGCGACGACCTGCACGGCGCGGATGCCGCCGAGCGCATTGCCGTTGGCGTCGGTCACGAAGGCGGTCTTGCTCGAGTTGACCTCGAGGCGCGGCGACTCGGGCGGCGGGTTTCCCGTACGCACCCAATTCTCGATGGCCGATATGGCTGCCCGCAGTTCGTACGTGTGGGATCCCGCGTTGATCGGGGCGGCACAATCGACGATGCCCGGGATCGGGTCTTTCGGCGGGTTCAGCATCGATTCGAATGCCTCGACGTCGGCGACGCCGTTGAGATTGTCCGAACGCGAATACAGCAACCCGTAGGTGTCGTCATGGGCGGTGCCCGCCGTCTCCCACTCCCGGATGTACGAGGTGGGTGGTTGGCGTGCGCTCACATAGCCGAGGGTCAGGAGGTCGGCTTCGGTCTCGAACAGCATGACCGGGACGTGGAGGTCGGTACGGATGTAGGTCGGGTTCGGCGTGGCGATGGTGGGCTGCGGGGACTGCGACAGGTCCGACCCGTCTCCGCCCCGGCTGTAGATGAGGTAGCCGTCGTAGACACCAGCGGACATCGGCTGCACGGCGTCGAGGTAGGTCGTGAGATAGAACGCCGACTGCGACTCGCCGATGGCCAGGACGCGCTTGGGCGCGAGGCCCCCGAGCAGCTTGGCCCCCGACGTGTGCACCGCCTCGCCGGCCTGCTCGAAGATGCTGTACGAGTAGCTGTCCCCCGGATGCGTCAGCGCGGCGTACCGCGTCGGATCCGTCTGCTTGATGCCACCGGCGCCATCGGCGGTGGCCACCGATCCCGGCACGCCGTAGATCCCGCCGGCCTGAGCGTCCACGCCCACATAGGCCATGCCGGCGCGCACCATCGCCGCGTGACCGGTCAACCACGCGGCGGCGGCGTCGACACCTCCGGTGACGTTGAGCCACTCGACGGCCACGGTGCCGTCGAACTTCTTGGGGTTGATGGGTCGGTACACGACCACTCGGGTGGTGTAGGGCGCCGTGCTGGCCGCGGTCACGTGCCACTTCCCGTCCCTGGCCAACGGCGTCTTGCTCGTGTACGCGGTCGCAGTGCCCGAAATGAAGTACTCGGACTCCTCGTAGCCGACCTGCGACAGCGGGAAGAGCGTCGACCCGAGGAAGGAGATCCCGCTGGCCGGCAGGATCGGGCCCTGCGCCGTCGCCGCCGGCACCGACGCCTTGGCCAACGGCACCACGGCGGCACCCACCGATGCCGCGCTCGGCACCACCGCGGTGACGACAAACGTCGCGACGGAAGACGCCAGCACCGCCAGCGCCGCCAGCGCCGCCAGCACCGCCGGCGCCATACCCACGCGGTGGGTCCGGGGGTAACGGAAATTCCCCGCGCGATACGACAGATCTCTCGACAGCGGGCCCACCCTTTCCTTGCACCCGTGTCCGGTGCGTCGCCGGTCGAGAGTAGTCGCGGCTCATCCGCGCAAGTGGGCTCGCGCGGGGAGTGCCGCTAGTGTCCCGGCCCACGCGGGCAGGAGAGGCACAAGAGGGAGGGCACATGGCACACGAACTGGGTGCGGCCGGGCTGCGTTTCGAGCGGGAGGGCCCGATCGCCTGGTGCGTCATCGATCGGCCCGAGGCCCGCAACGCGCTCACGCCGGCGATGTACTTCGGCATCAAACGGGCGGTCGGCATTGTGAACCAGGATCCTGCGCTTGCGGCGCTGATCATCACCGGGACCGGCGACGTCTTCGCCCCCGGAGGTGACCTCGGCGGGCGCCGGGAGCCGGGCGACGAGCCCACGCCGGACATCGGGCACGACATCCTGCCCTTCCTGACCATCCGCGACAGCCGCGCCCCTGTCGTCGCGGCCGTCAACGGGATCTGTCAGGCCGGCGGACTGTTGATCGCCATGCTGGCCGACATCTGCGTCGCCAGCGACCGGGCGACGTTCCGTGTGCCCGAGCTGCTGCGCGGGATCCCCGACGCGACCTACGCCGCCGTGCTGCCGGCGCACGTCGGCGTCGCCATGGCCAGGGACCTCCTGCTCTCGGCTCGTCGCTTCGATGCAGCCGAGGCACAACGCCTCGGCGTGATCTCTCGGGTCGTCCCGCACGACCAACTGCGCGACGCAGCGCTGGAAGCGGTGCGCGAGATCCTGCAGACACCGCCCATGGCGCGCATGCACGTGAAGCGGATGCTGAACGAGCGCTACGGGCTGATCGACTACCAGACCATGTTCTGGGCGTTGGCGGAATCGCCCGAGCCGCGCGAGGGCATGCAGGCGTTCATGGAGAAGCGCCGGCCCAACTGGGTCCCCGAAGGCCTGGACGCTGAGACCTGACCTGACGCTCCGGCGGGCGCCCCGTGGGGTCAGCCGTCCTTGAACCAGACGGTTGACCTGGGCCGCCGGGAGGGGCCCGGCGGGACGACGCGGCCGCCCGACCAACAGGCTCAGCGCGTGACGGCCCGCAGGCAGAAGTCGACGGCGCGGTCGGCCTCGCTGCGGCTCGGCGGGGCGCCCCGCCACAGGCAGTCCGAGAGCAGGCCCAGCGTCGCGTGCGCGGCGAGGGCCGCGTCGAGCTCGGGCGCCTCGCTGCCGAGCGCCGCAAACGGATCGTGCAGCATCGAGGCGAGTGGCGCGGCGGCGAAGTGGCGGCCCGCGGCCAGCCCCCCGTCCGCGCTGCTCCCGTTCCACAACACGGCCAGCGTGGCCGCGGCCACGTCGCCGTCGGCCTGGGCCAACACGCCCTCCACCCAGCGGCGGACCCTCGCCTCGGGCGTCCGGGCCTTGGCCATCTGGTGGGTCAGGTAGCCCCGCAGGCGGTCCGCACCGTCTTCGAGCAGCGCGTTGACCAGGTCGTCCTTGGAGCGGAAGTGGCGGTAGAAGGCGTCGTTGGACAGGCCGGCTTCACCCACGATGTCGGCGACCCGCGGGCGCGCCGAGATGCCGCAGCGCTGCATGACCACGAGCGCGGCATCGAGCAGGCGGCGCACCTCGCCGGCGTACTCGCCCTCTCGCTTGGCCAGGGATCGCCGCACGATGCGGTGGGCGACGCCGTCGGGCGACGTTCCCGGCGCCTCGGAGTTCGGTATTGCGTTCTTGATAGCCAGAATCATATTCTGGCACCGAGCCGAGGGAGGCGCCATGGCGTGGGACTTCGAAACCGATCCCGAGTACCAGGAGAAGTTGGACTGGGTCGACCAGTTCGTCCGGGAGGAGGTCGAACCACTCGACCTGGCGTTCCCGCACCTGCAATTCACCCCGCTCGAGGGCAAGCGCCGCGAGGCCATCGACCCGCTGAAGGGAGAGGTGCGCCGCCAAGGCCTGTGGGCGACCCACCTCGGAGCCGAGCTCGGCGGCCAAGGGTTCGGCCAGCTGAAGCTCGCGCTGCTCAACGAGATCCTCGGCCGCTCCTCGTGGGCGCCCATCGTCTTCGGGTGCCAGGCGCCCGACACCGGCAACGCCGAGATCATCGCCCACTACGGCACCGACGAACAGAAGCAGCAGTACCTCCAGCCGCTGCTCGAGGGGGAATGTTTCTCGAGCTACTCCATGACCGAGCCGCATGCGGGAGCCGACCCCACGATGTTCAAGACGCGGGCGGTCAAGGACGGTGACGAATGGGTCATCAACGGGTGGAAGTTCTTCTCCTCCAATGCCAAGACGGCGTCGTTCCTCATCGTGATGGCGGTGACCAACCCCGACGTCAGCCCCTATAAGGGCATGTCCATGTTCCTCGTGCCCACCGACACGCCCGGCGTCAACATCGTGCGCAACGTCGGCCTCTACGGTGAGCCGGTCAACGAGGGCTCGCACGCGCTCATCCACTACGAGGACGTGCGGGTGCCAGAGGAGTCCCTGCTCGGGGGCGAGGGGCAGGCCTTCGTGATCGCGCAGACCCGCCTCGGCGGCGGCCGCATCCACCACGCCATGCGGACCATCGGCATGGCCCAGAAGGCGATCGACATGATGTGCGAGCGTGCCCTCAGCCGCGAGACCGCCGGCAGCCTCCTGGCCGACAAGCAGTTCGTGCAGGGCTACATCGCCGACTCCTACGCGCAGCTGGTCCAATTCCGACTGTTCGTGCTCTACACGGCCTGGGAGATCGACAAGTACAACGACTACAAGCGCGTGCGCAAGGACATCGCCACGGCCAAGGTCGTCATGCCCACCGTGTTGCACGACATCGCCTGGCGCGCCATGCAGGTGCACGGCGCGCTGGGGACGACCAACGAGATGCCGTTCTTCGGCATGATCCACGGCGCCGGCGTGATGGGGCTGGCCGACGGGCCGACCGAGGTTCACAAGGTCACCGTGGCCCGCCAGGTACTGCGCGACTACAAGGCCAGCGACGACATCTGGCCGTCCCAATGGCTGCCCAAGCGCCAGGAGGCAGCGCGGGCCAAGTTCGCCGACTATCTCGAGGCGGAGGTGGGCAACCTGTGAGTGCGGGCGCGTCCGGCGAGGTGGCGGGGGGCGAGTGGCCGATCGGCGACGTGCCCAAGATCGCCGACGAGGAGCGATTGTCCGCCTGGCTCGACACCCAGGGCCTGGCGGTGGGGGCGCCGCTCGAGCACCACTACATCTCGGGCGGCAGCCAGAACGAGATCTACGAGCTGCGCCGGGGCGATCTGCACGGCGCCATGCGCATCCCTCCGCCGAGCGCGCCGGCCTCGCGCGACGAGGGCATCGTGCGCGAGTGGCGGATCATCGAGGCCCTCGGTGGGACCGACGTGCCCCACACCGCGGCCATCGCCGTGTGCACCGACCCCTCCGTGCTGGGCCGGACCTTCTATCTCATGGGGTTCGTCGACGGCTGGTCGCCCATGTCGACGCGCCGCCAGTGGCCGGCCCCGTTCGACGTCGACCTCGGCGAGCGCCGCGGGCTGGCCTTCCAGCTGGTCGAGGGCATCGCGCTGCTCTCCAAGGTGGACTGGCAGGCCAAGGGCCTCGCCGACCTGGGGCGGCCGGACGGCTTCCACGAGCGCCAGGTCGACCGCTGGACCGCGTTCTTGGAACGGATCAAGGGACGCGAGCTGCCCGGCTTCGAGGAGGCCGCGGCGTGGCTGCGGGCGCACCGGCCCATCGACTACGTGCCCGGGCTGATGCACGGCGACTACCAGTTCGCCAACGTCATGTTCAAGCACGGTGCGCCGGCGCGGCTCGCCGCCATCGTCGACTGGGAGATGGGCACGGTCGGCGACCCCAAGCTCGACCTGGGCTGGGTGGTGCACTCCTGGCCCGACGACACGTCGTCCGACGAGGACCGCGCCGGAGGCTACGTCGACATGTCCGGGATGCCCTCGCGCGACGAGATCCTGGCGCACTACGCCGCCGTCTCGGGGCGCCAGGTCGACGACATCGACTACTACTGCGTCCTGGCCAAGTGGAAGCTGGCCGTCGTCCTCGAACAGGGCTACCAGCGGGCGGGCGACGACGAGAAGCTGCAGGCGTTCGGGCCCATCGTGCTCGACCTCATGCAGTCGGCGGCCGACCTCGCCGGGTCGACGCCGTACTCGGTGCTCGCCACGTCCTGACGTGCGCGCCGCACTGTGCCGCTCCTACGGCGGCCCCGACATGGTGGAGATCGCCGAGGTGCCGGCGCCCGAGCTCACCGCGGGCACGGCGCGGGTGCGCGTGCGCGTCGGGGCCGTGAACTTCCCCGACGTGCTGGTCATCGCCGACACGTACCAGCAGTCGGCCCCCCTCCCGTTCATCCCGGGCAGCGAGTTCGCCGGCGAGGTCGTCGACGTGGCGGACGGGGTCACGAGCGTCGCGGTGGGTGACCGGGTCTTCGGCTCGGTGTTCATCGGCGCGTTCGCCGACGAGGTCGTCGTCTCGGCGTCCTCGCTGGCCCGCACGCCCGACGGCGTCGACGACGTCGTGGCGGCCGCCTTCGGGGTCGCCTACCGCACCGCCTATCACGTGCTGCGCTCGGTCGCCGTCTTGGCGCCCGGTGAGGAGCTGGTCGTGCTCGGGGCGGGCGGCGGTGTCGGTTCGGCGGCCGTCCAACTCGGCGCGCTGCTCGGCGCGACGGTGACCGCGGTGGCGTCGTCGCCCGAGAAGCTGGAACTGGCGAAGTCCTGCGGCGCGACGCGGCTCATCAACCACCGCGCCGGCGACCTCCGCCAGGCGCTGCGCGACGCCTTGCCCGGCGGGGCCGACGTCGTGGTCGACCCGGTGGGGGGCGAGCTCGCGGAACCCGCCCTGCGCTCGGTGCACTGGGGCGGTCGCTTCGTGACGGTCGGATTCGCCTCAGGGACCATCCCGCGGATACCGCTCAACTTGGTGCTGCTCAAGGGTGTCCACGTGCTCGGGTTCCAATTCCGGGACTTCGCCACGCACATGGCGGCCGACATGGCCCGCAACGACGCCGAATTGCTCGACCTCCTGGCCTCGGGCCGGGCCCGACCCGTGATCGACGGCACATTCGACCTAGCGGAGACCGCGGCGGCGCTCCAGCGCGTCGCCGCCGGCCGGGCGGTGGGCAAGGTGGTGCTCCGGGTGGCCCTCGTCTAATATCGACGTCGATGTCAGAAGCAGCACAGGGAGGGGCGCCGTGAGTGCGACCGCAGTGATGAAGGGCGTCCGCATCCTCGAGGTGGCGGAGCACACGTTCGTGCCGGCGGCCTCGGCGCTGCTGGCCGACTGGGGCGCCGACGTGATCAAGGTCGAGCCGACCGAGCGGGGCGACGCCATGCGCGGCCTGGCGGCGACCGGCGTCGTGTCCATCGGAGGCGACGTCCACGCGCTGCTCGAGCACTCGAACCGGGGCAAGCGCAGCGTGGCCCTCGACCTGAGCACGCCCGAGGGCCTCGACATCCTCTACAAACTGGCCGCCACGGCCGACGTGTTCCTCATCAACAAGCTGCCGCGGGTGCGCAAGAAGCTCAAGATCGAGCTCGAGGACATCCGCGCCCACAACCCGCAGATCATCTACGTGGCCGGCACGGGCCAAGGTGAGCGGGGTCCCGACGCGGACAAGGGCTCGTACGACTCCCTGGCCTTCTGGTACCGGCCTGGCGTCGCGCTCGGCGTGAAGCCGGGCGACTCCGACCGCATCCCCAATCCCCCCGGGCCCGGCTTCGGCGACTCCATCGGCGCCATGACGATCGCCGGCGGGATCATGGGCGCGCTGTTCCACCGCGAGCGCACGGGCGAGGCGACGACGGTCGACGTGTCGCTGCTCGGCACCGGGATGTGGGCCATGGGCCAGGCCTTCGCCCTGTCGCTGGTGACGAACGTGCCGTGGGGTGGCCCGCCGGCGGGCGCGCCGCGCCTCAACCCGCTGGTGCGCAACTACCTGACCAAGGACGAGCGCTCGTTGTCGTTTTGCTGCCTGCAGGCCAGCCGCTACTGGGCCGAACTGTGCGCCGCGGTGGGCCGTCCGGAGTTGGCGACCGATCCGCGCTTCGCCGACCATGCCGCGCTCCTCGAGCACAGCCTCGAGGCGCAGGATGCGATGGAGACCGCGTTCGCCGAGCACACCGTGGCCGAGTGGCGCGAGCGCCTGGCCGACTTCACCGGCCAGTGGTGCGTCGTGCAGGACACCCTGGAGTGTGCGGTCGACCCGCAGAGCATCGCCAACGGCTACATGCAGGACGTCCAGACCGCGTCGGGGACACCGTTCCAGATGGTCGCCGCGCCGGTGCAGTTCGGCGGCGCAGCGGCTCCCGCGGGCCGCGCGCCGGAATTCAACGAGCACGGCGACGCCATCCTCGAGGAGATCGGGGTCGACTGGGATACCATCGTGGACCTCAAGGTCCGCTCCGTCGTCGGGTAAGGACGCGCCCGCGCGTCAGCAAGGAGAAAGCACATGTCACTGTTCGATGCATTCCGTTACGACGGCAAGCGGGTCCTCGTGGTCGGTGGCGCCACCGGCATGGGCGCTGCCGCGGCCGAGCTGGCCCTCGACGCCGGCGCCGAGGTCGTGGTGATGGACTTCGCCGAGGTGAAGCTGCCCGGGGCCAAGGCCATCCACGTGAACCTCGGGGACAAGGCGTCCATCGATGCCGCGGTGGACGAGTGCGGTGGCCCGGTGCACGCGCTGATGTCGTGCGCGGGGGTGGCCGACGGGACGCCCAACATCGAGAAGATCAATTTCGCCGGGCACCGCCACCTGATTGAGCGGATGCTCGCCGGCGGGATGCTGCCGCGGGGCTCGGCCATCGGCTTCATCTCGTCGGCCGCCGGGCTCGGCTGGGAGGCCAGTTGGGACCAGGTGAAGGAATACCTGGACACACCGGACTTCGACTCGGCCTCGGCCTGGGCCATCGAGCACGGGTGGGCCGACTACTTCCACTCCAAGCAGGCCGTCTGCGGCTACGTGGCGCGCCAGGCCTTCTCCCTGCTCAAGCAGGGCATCCGGATCAACGCCATCTGCCCCGGCCCGACCGACACGCCGCTGGCCCAGGCCAACGCGGAGATGTGGCTCGGCTTCGGTGCCGACTTCCGCGAGGAGGCGGGCATCGAGGCGTCCAGCCCCCTCGAGCAGGCCTACCCGCTGGTGTTCCTCTGCAGCGACGCCGCCGCGGCCATCTCGGGCCAGACCTTGATCAGCGACGTCGGCTACATCGCTTCGGGCGTGACCGAGTCCTTCCCGCCGGCGTCGGCGGCGGCGGGCTTCCTGCTCGGAAGGATGTAAGGACCGGCGTTCGGCGCCGGACCCGAGGAGAGGCATGACGACGGTTGAAGGCGAGGAGGCGGCGGCTTCGGCGGGGCACCACGTCCTTCAGGAATTGGGCTGGGAGGTCGCGCCCGGAGAGGACGCGGCGGCGGGCATGACCGGCTCCGCCGTCGTCCTGCCCGAGATGCACGCGCCGGGCACCACCCACCTGCGCACGTCCATCCTGGCCGCGTGGGCCGACGTGCTGGCCGGCTACCTCGCCGTCGAAACGGTGGGCCCACGGGTCCCCGTCACGCTCGAGCTCGACGTGCACCTCTACCGGCCGGCGCCCGGCGCCGGTGTCGTCCGCGGCACCGGCCGGGTGATCAAGTCGGGCCGCTCGGTCTTCGTGGCCGGCGTCGACTTCTTCGACGACGAGGACGAGCAATTCGGTTTCGCGGCGGCGTCGTTCATGGCGGCACCGGACAAGCGGCTGACCATCCCGTCGTTGGCGGGCCGCTCGCCACTCGGGTCGGGCGCGCGGTTGTCCGTCCCGTTCGCCGAGCGCGCCGGCTGCGTGCGCCGCGGACCCGGCGTGGCGGCGCTCGCGTACTCCGACGAGGTGTTGAACGCGTCGAACACGATCAACGGCGGCCTCATCGCGCTGACGGTGGAGGAGGCGGTGTTGTCGCTGTCACCCGGCGCCAGCCTGGCGTCACTCGACCTGCGCTACCTCCAGCCGGCGCGCGTGGGACCGGCGGTCGCGTCGGCGGAGGTGCGGCACGGCCTCGGACGGGTCGAGGTGCGCGACGAGGGGAACGAGAACCGGCTCTGCGTCGCCGCGACGACCCGCAACTTCGACGTCTAGCCGGAGAAGGAATCGGGGCCGGATGCAGGAGCGGATGCGGGAGCAGCGCAGGGGCGGCAAGCTCGCCATGAGCGCGGAGGAGCGGGACGCCTTCTTGTCGTCCGAGCGCACCTGCCGGGTGGCGAGCATCGGAGCCGACGGCTCACCCCACGTCACGCCGCTGTGGTTCGCGTGGGACGGAGCGGCGTTGTGGTTGACGTCGATCGTGCGGAGCCAGCGTTGGACCGATCTGCAGCGGGACAACCGGGTCAGCGTGATCGTGGACGCGGGCGGGCCGTTCACCGAGCTGCGCGGCGTGGAGCTGCGCGGCCGGGCCGAGGCGGTCGGCGAGGTCCCCCGGACCGGAGAGCCGGTGCCCGAGCTCGACGCGCCCGAACGACTCTTCGCCGACAAGTACGCCGGCGGGCGCGTCCATCATGACGGGCGGCACGCCTGGCTGCGCGTGGCACCGGCCAAGATGGTGAGCTGGGACTTCCGAAAGATGGGCGGCTGAGCCCCGCGGTCGGGACGGAAACCCCGAGGCTCAGGCGGCGAAGGGCAGCTTCATGGCGGTGGCGAGGTTGCCACCCATCACCTTGGCCACGTCCTCGTGCGACAGGCCGGCGAGCTCGTCGACGTAGGAAAGCGGCTCGGACATGCCCTCGATGTGGGGATAGTCGGAGCCGAACACCACCTGGTCCACGCCGATCAGGTCGATGAGCCCGCGGGGGTCCTCCTCGTGGAAGGGATGGACCCAGATATTGCGCTTGAGCACCATGAACGGGTCCTCGTCCCACAGTCCCGGCTCGCGCTCGTAGGAGCTCTGCAGGGCGTTGACCATCGGTCGCACCCAGCCGGAGCCGTTCTCGACCGGCAGAATCCGAAGCTGCGGGAACCGCGACAGCAGGCCGTGGCCGATCAGCGACGCGACCGTGTCGAAGATGCCGCGGCTCTGGGTGTGCGCAATGTCCATGAACGCCGTCTTCCCCGAGAAGGGCAGGAGCTCGCCGTCGGACTGGCCCTCCCACTGGTTGTAGTAGCGGGTCATCCCGTCGTCCGACGCATGCATGCCCACCGTGACGTCGGCCTCTGTGACCTTCTCCCAGAACGGGTCGAACTCGGGCAGCGCGAACGAGCGCCGGCCCCGGAAGCCCGGCACCGGCGCGGGGCGGATGAGAACGATCTTGGCGCCCCGCTCCATCACCCACTCGAGCTCCTTGATGGCCTCGCTGACGATGGGCAGCGTGATGACGGGCGCCGCGAAGATGCGCCCCTCGTAGTCGAACGTCCAGTGCTCGTGCATCCACTGGTTGAGCGCATGGATGGCGACGTGGGTGGCCTTGGGGTCGTCGGCGAGGCGCTCCTCGAGGAGGCTCGCCAGCGTCGGCCACATGAGCGCGCGGTCCAGGCCCAGCTCGTCCATCAACTTGAGCCGAGGCTCAGGGGCGAAGAAGGCCTCCGGCGAGCGAATCGGCTTGCCGATGATCTCGCGGCGCGAGAGGCCCTCGGGGTTTCCGTTCTTGAAGAACTCCTCCTGGGCGCCGGGCCGTCCCACGACTTCGAACGTCGGGTTCGGGATGTAGTCCGAGATCAGGTTGCGCACGGCGATCTTGGTGCGCCCGTTCACCTGGACGTATTTGACCAAGCCCTCGTACTGCGCCGGCAGGAACTTGGTGAAGGCGTCCGTGGTCTCGTACATGTGGTTGTCCGCGTCGAAGACGGGAAAGTCGACAACGGTCTTGGGCATGGCCACCTCCGCGCATCTCGCATCACGTTCGACGCAGCCGATATGCTGCGCCGGGCTTTTCAACATCGACGTCAATATTATACCCTGGTACGGTTCGGCGGCCAAATCGCATCGGCCGCTCGGCGACGCCCGACGGGGAGGAGGTGGTGACCATGGCGACCTATGTGCTCGTCCACGGCGGTGGGCACGGGGGCTGGTGCTACCAGCGGGTGGCTCCCATCCTGCGCGCCCAGGGACACGACGTCTACACCCCGACGCTCTCCGGGCTCGGCGAACGCGCCCACCTCTTGGACGACCGGGTGGACCTGGGCCGCCACGTCGTCGACGTCGCCGCGGTGCTCCGCTTCGAGGACCTGCACGAGGTCATCCTGGTCGGTCACAGCTACGGCGGCATGGTGATCACGGGCGCGGCCGACCGCGAGGCGCACCGGGTGGGCCGTCTCGTGTACCTCGACGCGGCGACTCCTCGGCACGGCCAGTCGCTCGTCGACGTGGCGGGGCCGGTCATCAACGCGGTGCGTCCGATGGGGGAGGTCATCGACGGCATCGAGCTGGTGCTGCTGCCGGGCCCCGAAGCGGGGATGCTCTACGGGGTCACGGACCCGGCCGACCTGGCCTGGATGGCGGACCGGCTGACGCCCCACCCGTGGCGGTGCTTCGAGCAGCCGCTCATGCTCGAAAACGAGGAAGCGCTATGGGCCATCCCGCAGTTCCACATCGTCTGCACGTCGACGCTGGCCACGCGCGACGCCGACCTGATGGCGCAGGCGCGAGCAGAAGGGCGGCTGTGGGACGTCGACACCGGCCACGATCTCATGATCACGGAACCGGAACGCACGGCCGACGCATTGCTGCAGGTAGCGACGGCCTGACGCACGCGGACGGACCGCGTCGTGTATGCCATGGGCCGTCGGGAAGCAGTTCCGACAACACCTAGGGGGTGGACTCGAATGACAGCTCGGGGACGCAAGCGTCTTTCATACAGTCGCGCGGGCCAACGAATGGCGCGGCTCGGACTGGCCACGCTGATGGCCAGCGGCGTGATGGTCGGCGTCGGTGGCGCGCTCGCCGGGACCGCGGGTGCCGCGACGTCCGGTGCACCCTTCACGATTGCGATGGTCACGTCGCTCACGGGCCCTGGGTCATCGGAGTTCAGCCAGGCCGCCGTCGGCTTCAACGCGCGCATCGCGCTGCAGAACGCCCAGGGCGGCGTCAACGGGCACAAGCTCGTCGGGATAGTCCTCGACGATCAGACCAGTCCGACGGCGATCGCCACGGCGGTGCAGGACGCCCTGTCCAAGGGCGCGTTCGGCATCGTCTCCACGAGCCCGCTCTTCTTCTTGGCCGCCCAGTACCCCGAGCAGAAGGGCGTGCCGGTCACGGGCGGGTTCTTCGACGGGCCCGAGTGGGGCACGCAGCCGTACACGAACATGTTCGCGGCCGACGCCGGCAGCGTGGATCCCAAGTACCCGGTGAACACCGGCATTGGGACGTTCATCAAGCAGCATGGCGGGACCGTGCTCTGCTCGTACGGCTACGGCATCTCACCTTCGTCTTCGAGGTCGGCGGTCGGCACGGCCGACTCCTTCGAGCGCGCCGGCGGGAAGGTCGGACAGCTGGACACCTCGATCCCGTTCGGTTCGGTGGCGATGACCACGCCCGCGCTGGTCGCCAAACAGAAGGGGTGCAACGCGTTCTACGCCGGGCTCGACGACAACTCGAACTTCGCCCTGGCCACTGCGCTCAAGCAGGCCGGGGTGAAGCCCAAGGTGATGGTCTTCCCGACCGGCTTCGAGCCCAGCCTGGTGAAGTCGACCTCCTGGGGCCCGGTGCAGGGGGGCTATTTCGACACGACGTTCCGTCCGTTCCAGATCCCCGATGCCGGGACCATGCAGATGCAGTCGGCCCTCGAGAAGTACGAGCACTTCACGAGCAGCCAATTCCCGAACTTCAGCCAGTACGAGTCCTGGCTCGGCGCCGACCTCATGATCAAGGGCATGGAGCTGGCCGGCAAGAACCCCACCCAGGCCGGGGTCATCCATGCGCTCCGCAACCTCAAGAGCTACAACGGGAACGGGCTGCTGCCCGAGTCGATCAACTACTCCACGATCTTCGGCCACGACCTGAGCCCGATCTGCGGCTGGTACATGATCGCGGAGAAGAACGGCTTCGTACCGTCGTCGACCACGCCCAGCTGCGGCAAGGACATTCCGGGAACGACGACCGTCCAGTCCTGAGCTGATCCGACCCTTGGCGGGTCCCGGCCCGTCGAGGGTCGGGGCCGCGTTGTCTCAGTCCTCGATGGAGATGGCGTTCTTGGGGCAAGACCGCACCGCCTCCATGAGCTTGGCGCGCAGCTCCTCGGGCGGGTTCTCGTTCAGGACGTAGAGAAAGTCGTCGGCGCGCACCTCGAACACCTCGGGGAGGATGCCCATGCAAAGGGCGTTGCTCTCGCACTGGTCGAAATCGACGACGACTCGCATCAACGCGGCCTTTCCACTGGATTGATCGGGAGCACCGATGCTACGTCCGCCGCGTCGTGACGGCGGTCCCCTTCGACCCGACGAATGAGATCTTCGACGAAGTCCACCGTCTCGAGGTGCCCGGTGGACATCCCGAGCATGGCGGTCTCGATGACGAGGAAGGTCGAGATGCTGGTCATCAACACCGCGCACACCACGGGCGGATAGGCCGTCTGGTCGATGTCGTAGCGCGCCAGCACGGCACGGAACCCTTCGAGCAGCCCGGCGCGGTACCGCTCGGCGGAAGCCAAGAGCTCGGCCTGAATGGCCTTGCGGTGGTTCGCCAACGCCGTGAACTCCATGGTCAGCGCGGTCCCCCGCGGGTCGCGGCTGAGGTCCCACAGCGACCACAAGGGCTGCGCTGACTCGAGGGCGCGGGCTTGCCGCTCGAGGCCCTGATCGGCCCGGCGCCGGAACAACGCCAGGAAGAGGTCGTCCATGGTGCGGAAGTAGTAGTGCACCAACTGGGGCTTCAGCCCGGCGCGCGCCGCCAGGCGCCGCGAGGTGACCGCGGCGTAGCCCTCCTCGAGCATGAGCCTCTCGGCGGCGTCGAGGAGGACGCCCCGCGACTTCGAGGTCTCCGCGCCGATTCGGCGTGCCGTCGTGTTCACAAGTTGTCCTTCAGATGTACATGCCTCCGTTGACCCCGATGATCTGCCCGGTCACGTAGCCCCCCTCGTCGGAGCACAGATACGAGCAGGCGCTCGCAATGTCCTCGGGAGTGCCGGGCCGCCCCAGCGGGATCATCTTGCTCATGATCTCGACGCTCGGGACATGGCCCTCCGCCTCGCCCTTGCGCGCCATCGGCGTGTCCACGATGGTCGGGGGAATCGTGTTCGCCGTGATGCCGTGGTGCGCCAGCTCGCGGGCGCACGCCTTCGTGAGCCCGATGACGCCGCCCTTCGAGGCGACGTAGTGGGCCATGTTCGGCGCACCGGACTGGGCGCTGGACGAGGAGATGGTGACGATGCGCCCCCAACCCGCCGCGATCATGTCGGGCAGGGCCAGCTGCAGGCAGGTGAAGGTCCCGGTCAGGTTCACGGCCAGAACCCGATCCCACTTCTCCGCCGAAATATCGGAGATCGGATCGAACGCCTCGACGCCCGCGCTGGTCACCACGATGGTCACCGGTCCGAGCTCCTGGCGAACGGATCCGTAGACGCGGTCCAGCGCGTCGCGGTCGGCCACGTCGGCCTGGTGGGCGACCGCGGTGTGGCCGTGGCCGGTGAGATCGGCGGTGACCCGATCGAGGCGGTCGCCGTCGAAGTCGAGGAGGGCCACCGCGTGCCCGTCGGCGGCGAGCCGGCGGGCGACGCCTTCGCCGATGCCCGACGCGGCACCGGAGACCACCGCCACCCGCGGGCTCACTCGGAGGCCTCGGCCGGCGTGAACTCGAGGTAGAGCTTGTGCAGGCCTCGCAACACCCACGTCGGCTCGTATTGGAAGTGCCGGTCGGCCGGTGACCCGTGATGCTCGTCCGAGAGCCGGATGTTGTGCATGCGGTCCAGAATGCGCTCGATGCTCACCCGCCCTTCGGCCCGCGCCAAAGGGCCGCCGGGGCAGGCGTGCACCCCTCGCCCGAACGCGATGTGCACCTTGGCGTTGGGCCGGTCGACCCGGAACTCCTCGGGACACTCGAACAGCCGCGGGTCGCGGTTGGCCGCACCGTTCAGGAGCATCACCGGCGTGCCGGGGGCGATGTCGACGCCCGCCACGTTGACGTGGCGCCGGGCGAGACGGAAGTCGGCCTTGACCGGGCTCTCGATGCGCAGCGCCTCCTCGATGAAGCCCGGGATCCGTTCCTTGTGCGCCCGCAGCTCGCCCTGGAGCTCGGGGTACTCGGCGAGGTACTTCAGTCCGACCGCCAGCAGCCGGGCCGTCGTCTCCTGTCCGGCGGCGAAGAGGAACGTCGCCGTCCGCACGACATTGGTCACGTCGGGCGTCGAGCCGTCGGGGTAGGTGGCCAGCGCGAGGCTGGTCAGCACGTCGTTCAGTGGGTTCTTGCGGCGTTCCTCGATGTACTGGGTGAACCAGTCGTCGCACCAACCCAGGGCGTTGTTTGTCTCGTGCTTCCCCTCGGTGCCGACCTTGCCTGGGGTCATGCCCAGGCCGAAACCCTGACGGAAACGTTCGTGGTCCGATTGGGGTACACCGAGGACATCCGCCACCACCAGCATGGCGAAGGGTTGCGAATAGGCGCTGATGAACTCGCAGTGACCGTCCCCGACGAACTCGTCGATCTGGCGGTCGGCGAGCCGCCACATGAAGGCCTCGTTCTCCTTGAGGCGCTTCGGCGTCAACAGGCGCATGATCAACGACCGCTCCTGCGTGTGCTCCGGCGGGTCCATGGTCACCATGTGCTCGTACATGGGCAACACCTCGCGGTTGTTGTCGATTATCTCGCTCACGTCGTCGCCGTCGAGCGGGACGGGGAAGGTCGCGAACGGCCCGATGACCGAGTTGCACGAGGAAAAGTCCTCATTGTTGAGGTAGATCTCCGACGCCTCCTCGTAGCCGGAGACCGCGACCACCCCGTGGTGGGGCGTCGGGTGGATCGGGCAGTGCGCGCGCAGGTGATCGAAGTAGGGATACGGGTCCTCGAGCAAGGACTCGTCCGTGAAGAAGTCGACCGACTCGTAGTCCGTCATGGCAGCCCCTCCTGCGCTCACCACTCTGCGCTGAGCAGGCGCACAGCGTGCATGCTGAGCGAGTGCTTAGCACGTGGCCGCGGAGAGCGTCAACGAATGACCTGGCCCGCGGTCGGCAGCGCATCGAAACCCGACAGCAAAATACCCAGTTCAGGCGGGTGAATCCGACCGAAGGAACGGTCAGAGAAGGGCGTTTCGGGCGGCGGGCCGCGTCGACCGCACCGGGTGGGGTCAGGCGCCCCCGAGGAACGGGTAGATCCGCGTGAAGTCAGCCCCCGGCTCGGCATCGGCGAAGCGTTGCCACACCGAGGTGGTGGTGGGGCCGATGGTGCCCGCCGTGCCGCGCCGCGCGTCGCTGGCCTCGAGGTACAGGCGGAGGTCCTTGGCCATGAGCGTGTTGGCGAACCCCGCGGCGTAGCGGCCCGTCAGCACGTGGTGGGGGAACTTGTCGGTCGTGGCCTGGCTCTGCCCGCTCGACGAGTTCAACACCTCGAGCATCAGCTCCATGTCGAGCCCCTCCGCGACGCCGAAGGCCACCGCCTCGCTCGTGGCGGCGAGTGCGACCGCGGAGAGGAAATTGTTGGCCAGCTTGAGTGCCTGCCCGAGGCCCGGGGCGTCCCCCACCCGGCGGCGCCGGTCGCTCAGGCCCGCGAGCACCGGCTCGATCTCGTCGCACACCTCGGTGCGCCCGGCGTACATGACCGACAGCGTGCGGGCCCGGGCGCCGGCGACCCCGCCAGAGACCGGGGCGTCGACGTAGCCGATCCCCTCCGCCGAGAGGAGCCCGTCGATGCGGCGCGCGGCGGCCACCCCGATGGTCGACGTGTCGATGACGGACCTGGTGGATCGGTCTCGGGTCCCTACGATGGCGCGCGCCACGTCCTCGGACGCCTGTCCGTCCGGCAGGCTGCACACGACGGCCTCGGCCTGGCGGGCGAGGTCCTCGAGGGTGGCGAGGAAGGTGGCGCCCGGTGGGCTGTGGGCCGGGCCGGCGACATCGTGGGTCACGAGGTCGAGCCCGGACCCGACCAGGTTGGCGGCGAGCACGCTGCCCAGGTGGCCCAGGCCGACGACGCCGACCTGGCGCACCGTCACGTCTCGACCTGCCGGGCCCGCACCTCCTGCACGGTCCGGTTGGCCGCGACTCCGGCCGGCGCCCCGCAATAGGCCGCGATCTGGAACAGCAGCTCGTCGAGCTCCGCGGATCGCACTCCGGCGCGGCCACTGGCCTCGACGTGCAGGGCGAACTCCTCCATCCGCCCCAGGGCGGCCGTCATGGCGAGCACCACGAGACTCCGGTCGCGCGTCGTCAAGGGGCCGCCGCGGGTCCACACACCCCAGGCCATCGACGTGAGGTACTCCTGGAATTCGATCGTGGCGGGATTGGGGCTCTCGACGTAACGGTCGACGTAGGCATCGCCGAGCACGTGGCGGCGCATGGCGCTCGCCGCGTCGAGCGAGTCCTTCTCTGGCATGGATCCTCCCATCGGATGTGGTAGACGGCGGCGGGGCGCAGGCTGCGCCGGATGGTTCAGGCGCCCTTGTAGATGTGCCCATCCTTCATCACGAACCGCACGTCCTTGGTCACCTTGATGTCCTCGGCCGGGTCGCCGGGCACGGCGATGATGTCGGCCAGATACCCCGGGGCCAGCCGGCCGAGGTCGTGGGTGCGCTCGATCAGATCGGCGCTCGTCACGGTGGCCGCCTGCAGCGCCTGCATCGGCGTCATGCCGCGGTCGACCATGGAGATGAGCTCTTCGGCCTGGGTCCCGTGCGGGATGGCCGGCGCATCCGAGCCGCAGGCGATCTTCACGCCGGCTGCGAGCGCCTTGGCGAACATGCGGCGGGCCTGCGGGAAGATCTCGGCCGCCTTCTTCTGAAGGATCGGGTGGATCCGGTCGATGGCCATGTGGTCGGCGAGCGCGGTCGTCCCGACCAGGAACGTGCCCGTGTCGGCCATCAGCCTGACGGTGTCGTCGGTCGCCAGCGACCCGTGCTCGATGCAATCCACCCCGGCGCGGACGCAGGCCCGGATCCCGGCGTCGCCGTGCGCGTGCGCGGCCACGCGCAGCCCGTTGCGGTGGGCCTCGTCGACGACGGCGGCCAGCTCCTCGTCCGAATACTGCTGGCAGCCGGCCGCGCTCGAGAACGACATGACGCCACCGGAGGCGGAGATCTTGATGAGCTTGGCGCCGTACTTGATCTGGTAGCGGACGGCCTTGCGCACCTCCGGCACGCCGTTGGCGATGCCCTGCTCGACGCTCTGGGGCATGATGCCCGGCGCCAGCCCCTGGAACATGGTGGGATCGAGGTGGCCCCCGGTTGGCGTGATGGCGTGGCCGGCGGGGACGATGCGCGGGCCCGGGAACCAGCCCTGGTCGACCGCCTTCATCAGGTCGACATCGAGCAAGAACCCCGCCGTGTAGACCATCAGACCGAGATTGCGCACGCTGGTGAAGCCGGCCATGAGGGTGGTCGCACAGTTCACGGCGCCGCGCAGCGTCCGGTAGACGGGCGAATCCTTGACCCCGTGCATCGGGTCGGGCAGCCCGTCGGGCCCACCGGGGCCGCCGATCAGCATGTTGAGCTCCATGTCCATCAGGCCGGGCAGCAGGGTCACGTCACCGAGGTCGATCCCGGTGGCCGGGCTCGGGACCTCCTTCGGATTCACGCCCACGATCTGGTTGCCCTCGACCACGACCACGGCCGGTGTGCGCACCTCGCCGGTCTCGACGTCGACCCAGCGCTCGGCCCTCAGCACGATCACGTCGCTCATGGATCCTCCTCTTTCGGTGTCGGTCGTGCCTCGTCGGACCCGCTCGGGTCGGCGGCGTCGCGTCGGGTCAACGGATCGGCTCGTCCCCGCTCATGGTGGTGCGGCGCATCTCCCGGGGCGAGGAGGGGTCATACCGGCAGGCCCGGTGCATCACTCCGGTGTTGTCCCAGATCACCATGTCACCGACCGACCAGGCATGCCGGTAGACGCGCGCCGGGGCGGTCGCCCGCACGACCAGATCGTCGAGCAGCGCCTTGCCGGCCTCGGGGTCCATTCCCACGACGTGGTCCGCCGAGGCACCGATCACGAGGGAGCGGCGACCCGAGCGATGGCACCACACCAGCGGATGCTCACGATCGGTCTTCTCGCGCCAGCGCGCCAACTCCTCTGGGGTCGGATCGGGATGCACCAGGCGCTGCGACGCCTCGAACGAATGGAGGACTCGCACCTCCTCGAATCGCTCCTTCTCGTCTTCGTCGAGGCCGTCGTAGGCGGCGTAGGTGCTGGAGAACTCCGTCTCGCCACCCTCGGTGGCCACCACCTTGGCGCTGAGCACCGTCGCCTTGGTGGGGACCTCGTCCTGTGCGCCGTCGATGTGCCAGGCGAAGGTGCCGCGCAGGTAGTCGGCGACGGGGTTCTTCGCCGGGTCGAGCGTCACCGTGAAGATGCGCGGGGGCTCGGCGGGCTCCGCCTTGCCGACGTCGTCGAGCCGCTTCGAGAACGCGACCTGGGTATCGTCGTCGATCTGCAGCTCGCGGAAGACGAGGACCCCGTGCTCTTCGAGCGCGTCCATGCACTGGGCCGGCAGCGCATCGTCGTCGAGCAAGCGCGACCGCTCGATGCCGACGACCTCGGCTCCCACCGTGGTCCCGAGCCGCTCGATCGGCAGGGTGCTCAGAGGTACCACGCCCCGTTGACGTTGATCTGTTGACCGGTGATGTAGCTCGCGTCCTCGGAGCAGAGGAACGCGCACGCGGCGGCGATGTCCTCGGGAGTCCCCAGCCGGCCGAGCGGCGCACGCGCCACCACCTGGTCCAGGCTGGCCATGGCGCCCGACTCCATGGGTCGCCGCATCATCGGCGTGTCGATGGCGCCCGGCGGGATGGTGTTGACGGTGATGCCGCTCGGGGCGAGGTCGAGGGCGAGGGCCTTGGTCAGCGCGATGACCCCACCCTTGGAGGCGACATAGTGCGCCATTCGCTTGGTGCCCGACTGCGCCGAGGACGACGAGATGGTGACGATGCGGCCCCATCCGGCCGCCATCATGTCGGGCACGATCGCCTGGACGCAGTGGAACGTCCCCGTCAGGTTGACCGCCAGGATGCGCTCCCAGGTCGCGACGTCGATGTCGAGGAACTTGGAGAAGCCCTCGATGCCCGCGCTGGTCACCAGGATGCCGACGGGTCCGAACGCGCCGCGGGCCCGCTCCATTGCGGCGTCGACGGCGGCCCGGTCACTCACGTCGACGACGACGGCCAGGGCGCGTCCACCCGCGGCCTCGATCTCCTTGGCCACTCGCTCGGTGGCGTCGCCGTCGATGTCGAGGACCGCGACTGCGTGGCCCTGCGACGACAGTCGTTGGCAGATGGCTCGACCCATGCCGGAGCCACCACCGGTGACCACCGCGGTCCGTACCGTCTCGGAGGAGGTTCCCTCAGCCATGGCGGTCTCTCACGTGGCGTGCCTCCCCGTACCTTGTCCAGCGCCCCTAGCGTCCAGCGATAGCATGCTATACCTTAGATGAGAACGCCATTTCCACACCGAGGGGAGCCCAGTCATGCGGATGGGTCTGCAGGTCAGCGCGGACAGGGGTCGCTACGCCACCAAGGTGGAGAAGCTCCAGGCCGACGCCAGCTGGGCTGACGAGGCGGGCCTCGACACCGTCTGGACGCCGCAGATCCCCGACGAGTTCGACGTCATGACGGCCGCCACCCTGCTGGGCGCGGCGACGTCACGCATCGAGGTGGGGACCTCGGTGGTGCCGATCCAACCCCGGCACCCGATCGTGCTGGCGCAGCAGGCCTTGTCGACCCAGGCGGTGTGCGGGGGGCGCTTCATGTTGGGACTCGGCGTCTCGCACCACTGGATCATCGAGGACATGCTCGGCCTCCCGTACGAGCGGCAGGCCACCACCATGCGGTGCTACCTCGACGTGCTGGACCAGGCGCTCGCCGGCCCGGGCCTGGTCGAGGTGGACAACGAGCTGTTCCAGATTCGGAACCCGCTCGACGTCACCGACCTGAAACCGACGCCGGTCATGCTCGCGGCACTGGGCCCGGTGATGCTGCGACTGGCCGGCGAGCGCGCCGCGGGCACCGTCCTGTGGTTGGCCGACGAGCGCACCATCGGCTCCCACGTGGTACCGCAGATCACCAAGGCCGCAGCGTCGGCCGGTCGCCCCGCCCCACGCGTGATGGCGGGCGTGCCCGTGTGCCTCTGCCGTGACGATCAGATCGACGCGGCGGTCGAACGGACGAACCGGACACTGAGCGAGGTGGTGGACTCGCCGAACTACGCGCGCCTGATGCGGCACGGCGACGCCCGCAAGATCGGCGACGTCCTCGTCTGCGGCAGCGAGGCGACGATGGAGAAGCGCCTGCGCAGCTTCGCCGACGCCGGTGTCACCGACCTCAACGCGCGCATCGTCCCGCTGGGCGAGGGCCGTGACGAGATCAAGGCGTCGGCCGAGCGCACCCGGGAGTTCGTGGCGGCGGTGGCGCCTTCGTTGCGCGGCTCGGGCTGAGCCCGGAGCGCCGAACTTCCCGCGCCAGCGGAGGCAGCACCCCTTTTCGAGGTGCCTTAGCGTTCCCGTTCCAGGTACTCGAGAAAATGCCACGTTCCCGTTGAGGGGTGGAACGACATCGTTCAAGCGAGGTCACGTCCTTGAACGGCTGCGCCAATACGGTCTGACCAAGGGCCCGGCGGCGTCGATTCCGATCGTCAACGCGAGGCGATGCCGCAACGCGCCGGGTCCTGCCAAGTGAACCTAGGACTGGGTCACGATGCCGCGGGAGACGAACTCCCACATCTCTTCGGCGGCGCTCGCGGGCTCCTGCGGCTCGGTGCCGCTGATGGTCGACCCATAGGCGGCGTTGAACATGATGGTCGAGAGGATGCCCCCGGCGACATCCTCGCCGGCGAAGGTGGACCGCACGATCCCCGCTTCGACCGCGTCGGACAGCGTCTTTTCGAGCAGCGCGACCAGGGGCACGAACGCCCGGGACGCCTCCTCGTGGTGGGCGGTCAAGAGTTGGTGGCAGAACTCGGCGAGCACCGGGGTGGGATTGTTCTTCGACGCCCGGCCCTTGGGTGCCGGCAGGCACATGCGGTAGTACTCGGTCACGAAGCGGTGGAGGCGCTCGAGGGGGGTGCGCTCCTTGGCCACCTGCTCCTCCAAGCGCTCGGCCGTAGAGCGGATGGCCTCGTCGAAGAGCGCGAGCAGGAGCTCGTGCTTGCCGGCGAAGTACTGGTAGAAGCTGCGCAGCGACTGACCCGAGCGGTCGACGACCTCCTGCACGGTGAAGTCACGGCCGGACTCGGCGCTGGCGAGCAGCTCGAAGCCGGCGTCCAAGAACCGTTGGACCCGGCCCTCGCTCCGGACGCGGGCCGAGTCGAGAGAGCGGGCGACTGCCATGTCCCTCCGGCGCACCGGTGCGTCCGGGGCGGGCGGGGCGGTGGGATCGTCGGCAGCGGACATCGCCCGAGTGTACCTGCTTCCCCCTATTTGAGAGCGGGACTCTCTCTCACAACGACGCCGCGAGGACGAAATTCTGCCAACGATGTTCCCGATCCTCGGCACTCCCGCTGTCGGGCGCCGGGGCCCTGCACCGTACGGCCAATTGCAGATTTGGAGAATGCTGTTATCGTGCCCGCCATGGACGCGGCGCATACCGCCGACATCATCGAGCTCGAGCAGGTCCTGGCCCGTTACGCCGTCGGCATGACCCGCGACGACGTGGAAGCCGTCATGGAGGTGTTCACGCCCGACGGGACGTACAGCGCCTTCGGTTCGACCTACACGCTCGAGGACTTCCCGACCCTGGTAGGGGCGGCCCCCAAGGGCCTCTTCCTCACCGGGACACCCGTCCTCGACCTCGACCGCGACGCGGGCACGGGCATGGGCCACCAGACGCTCTGCTTCGTGGAGCAGACCACCCATGACATGCGCATCGGCTGGTACACGGACACGTACCGCCGGACCGAGCAGGGCTGGCGGTTGCGGACGCGTGCGATGACCTTCCTGAGGCGCAGCGGCGTCCGCGACTCGGGCAAGCCCCACGATCCGACTCGCCCGTTGCCCTCGGACACGGCCAACGGGGCGGCCGACGAGGCGGCGCGTCGTGGAGCTCCCTGAGTTCAAGACGGCAGTCGAGGGCTGGCTCGACGAGAGGGCGACCGAGCTCGCGGCCGAATTCGAGGGCATCGGCACGCTCGACGAGCAGATGGTGCAGCTGCGCAAGGTGATGCGGCTGGCCTACGACGCCGGGTTCATGCGCATGGGGTGGCCCGAGCGCGTCGGTGGCCTGGGCGGCTCCAACCTCTTGCGCGCGTATCTGGGCGAGGCCTTGACGGCGCGAGATCTCGTCGAGCCCGGGATCTACTCCATGCCCGAGGTGTTGGCGCCGACCATGATCGATTACGCCCCCGCTGACCTCGCAGCCGCCATGGTGCCGCGGCTGTTGCGCGGCGAGGAGACCTGGTGTCAAGGCTTCTCGGAGCCAGGCACGGGGAGCAACCTGGCCGCGTTGGCCTGCCGTGCCACACCGGATGGCGAGGGGTGGCGGGTGCACGGCCAGAAGGTGTGGACGAGCCTGGCCCAGTACGCGCAGCGTTGCGTCCTCCTCACGCGCACCGGCACGACGGAGTCGGCGCACCGCGGCATCACGGCCTTCTTCGTCGACATGGACAGCCCCGGCATCACGGTGCGCCCGATCGAGACGATGCACGGAGTCCCCGAGTTCTGCGAGGTGTTCTACGACGGTGTCTTGGTGCCGCACGATCGTGTCCTGGGACAGGTGGACGGCGGCTGGTCGGTGGCCATGGATCTGCTGCCGTACGAGCGCAGCACCGCCCTGTGGCACCGGGCGGCGTACCTGCAGCGACGCCTGGAGCAGCTCGTGGCGGGGGCGCCTCCAGGTTCGCTCGACCCGACGGCCGTCGGTGAGGCGCTGCAGCTGGTCTGCGCCTTCCGCGCCCGATCGCGCGCGACGCAGCGCCGGCTGGCGAAGGGTGCGGCGCTCGGCCCCGAGACATCAATCGACAAGGTGCTCGTTGCGACGGCCGAACAAGCCGTCTTCGACCTGGTGGCCGAGGGGTTCGGGGCGGCGGTCGCGCTGGCGACCGACCCCGTCAGCGGACGATGGCGCGCCGAGTTCCTCTACTCGCGCGCCGCCACGATCTACGGCGGCAGCACCGAGATCCAGCGCAACATCATCGCCCGGCGGCTCCTCGACCTCGGCGCGGACCGATGACGACAGCCGTGCAGACGGCGCCGTGATGGACGAGTCCGAACGCGCGCTGTTCGCGCAGGCGATCCGCCGGGCCACGGCGGATTCCAGCGGTGCGGACCTCGACGCAGCCCTGGACGAGCTCGGCTGGCTGGACGCGCTGGCGGCGGACCGCGCCAACGCGGTCGCCGTCCTCTTCGAGGCCCAAGGAGAGGCGAACGCCACGTCGTCGGCCCTCGACCAGGTGTTCTCCGGCTCCTTTGGCGTGCCGGGCCCGGACCGGGCATCGGTCGTCCTGCCGCCGCTGCGGATGGTCGAGCCGCCGGCGCAGATCGACGGGGCGCGGGTCGCCGTACGGGGGCTCTGCACCCACGCGTTGGCGCGCCGCGACGCGGTGGTCGTGGTGGCGCGGGGCGACGCCGGCGACGAATTGTTGGTGACGCCGGTCGGTGCGCTCGAGGTGGAGGAGATCTCGGGCCTGGACGCCGGCCTCGGGCTCTTCGCCGTCTCGGGCGAGCTCGAGCGCGCGTCCTCGCCCGCACGGGAATTCGTCGACTGGGGCGCCGCCCTGACCACCGGGCAACTGGCCGTCGGCCACGAGCTCGTAGGGACCGGGCGGGCGATGCTCGAACTGGCCCGCCACCACGCGCTCGAGCGGATCCAATTCGGTCGGCCGATCGCCTCGTTCCAGGCGGTGCGGCACCGCCTGGCCGAGAGCCTCGTCGCCCTCGAGGCGGCGGCCGCGTTGCTGAGCGCAGCCTCCGACGACCCCTCCCCCATCACCGCGGCCATGGCCAAGGCGCTGGCCGGGAGGTCGGCGCGCACCGTCGCCCGCCACTGCCAGCAGGTCCTCGCCGGCATCGGTTTCACCACGGAGCACAGCCTCCACCGTTTCGTCCGCCGTACCTACGTCCTCGACCAGCTGCTGGGCGCGAGCAGCGTGCTCACGCGTCAGCTCGGTGCCGAGGTGCTGGCCGCCGGGTCCCTGCCGGCGGCCTTCGCCCTCTGAGGGACCGGACGACATATGTCCTGGTCAGCAAGCTTCGACCGGTTTCGGGGGCCTCTGACCGAACTTTGCGCAAAATGTCGATTTCGGCCCGCGGCGTTCGTGTAAGGGGGTGCGGCACCGCCGCCGCCACGAACCAAGGAGCCGAGAATGAGCAGAATCGTCGTGATGAACCACGTGACGCTGGACGGCGTGATGCAGGGACCGGGTCGGGCCGACGAGGACACCCGGGGTGGATTCCGGCACTCCGGTTGGGGCCAGCGCAGCGCATCGTCGCCTGATGGTGCGATGCAAAAGGCGATGGCCGACGCGATGGTGGCCGGAGGTGGCCTGGCCGGATGGCTGTTCGGGCGCCGTACCTATTGTGACTTGCTCGACTACTGGAACCGGCAGAGCGACAGCCCGTTCGGGACGATGCTGAACGACGCGGCCAAGTACGTCGTCTCGGCAACGCTGACCGAACCGCTCCCGTGGCCCAACTCCACGCTGCTGCACGGCGATGTGGCCGACGCCGTCGGCGCGCTGAAGACGCAATCGGACGGCGTGCTGGCCATCATGGGCAGCGGCGAGCTCATCGGTTCGCTGGTGGCGGCCGACGTGGTCGACGAGTTCCTGGTGATGATCCACCCGTTGGTGCTCGGCAGCGGGCGGCGGCTCTTCCCCGAAGGGGTCGACGTCTCGTTGCGACTGGTCAAGAGCAGCGCGAGCCCGACGGGTGTCGTGATCGCCACGTACGAGCGGGCAAGGGGCTGAAGGTCCACGAGCGGCATCGAGGCGAGAGGAGTTCACCATGACGAGGTACCTGCTCAGCATCTACCAACCCGACGGCGACCCGCCCCCGCCCGACGTGCTTGCGCAGATCGCGCTCGATCTGGCGGCCCTGCGCGAAGAGCTCCGCAACTCGGGCGCGTGGGTGTTCGCCGGTGGCCTCGCGACCCCGAGCACGGCGAGGGTGGTGCGTCCTCGTCGCGAGAAGATGCCGATGACCGACGGTCCGTATGTCGAGGCCAAGGAGCACATCGGCGGGGTCAGCATCATCGAGGTGGCGAACGACGACGAGGCGGTCGAGTGGGCGAGAAAGCTCGCTCGCGCGACGACGCTGCCGATCGAGGTGCGCCCCTTTCTGGACGAGACGGAGGACTGACGTCGTCCTGCGTGCCCGTGGAGGCCGCCGGGCCCTTCGATTATGCTTATCCCAGATTTTGATAATCAGGTTTCCGCCTAGTGAGAGACCTCGGTCAGAGAGGGATGGGCGATGAGGGCAGCGACCGGACACGAAGTGAGGATGCTCGTCGACGGCGAGCTCATCGAGGCCGACTCCGGCCGGACCTTCGACAACGTCAACCCGGCCACCGAGGACGTGCTCGGGCTGGTGGCGGACGCCTCGGCGGCCGACATGCACCGCGCCATCGACGCGGCTCGCCGGGCCTTCGACGCCACCGACTGGTCGACCAACCGGGACCGGCGCAAGGAGTGCCTGAGCCAGCTCCAGGACGCGCTCGAGTCCGAGCGCGAGGAGCTCCGGGAAGAGCTGATCCTCGAGGTCGGGTGCCCGCGCATGACGACCCACGCCAATCAGCTGGACATCCCGCTCGACGGCGCGCTCAAGTACCCCGCCAAGCTGATCGACGAGTTCCCCTGGCGCACCGAGCTGTCCGAGGCCGTCGACCGCAGGGGCACCGCCAACACCCGGCAGATCTGGAAGGAGCCGGTCGGTGTGGTGGGAGCCGTCGTGCCGTGGAACTTCCCGCTCGAGGTGACCCTGAACAAGCTCGGCCAGGCACTCGCCACCGGCAACACGGTGGTGCTCAAGCCCGCGCCGGACACCCCGTGGAACGCCACGCGGTTGGGGCGCCTGGTCGCCGAGCAGACCGACTTCCCGCCGGGGGTCCTCAACGTCGTGACCTCTGCGGACCATCTGGTCGGCGAAGAGCTCACTTTGTCGCCGAAGGTCGACCTGATCTCGTTCACCGGCTCGACGCCCGTGGGCAAACGCATCATGGAGAAGGGGGCGGCCACGCTCAAGCGGGTCTTCTTGGAGCTGGGCGGCAAGTCCGCGACCATCGTGCTCGACGACGCCGACTTCGCCACCTCGGTGCCCTCGGGCATCGCGGTGTGCTTCCACGCCGGCCAGGGCTGCGCGATCCAGACCCGGATGCTCCTGCCCCGGTCGCGCTACGACGAGGGAGTCGAGATCCTCAAGGCCACGCTCTCAGCGGTGGCCTACGGGGATCCCCAGCGCCCCGACGTGCTCATGGGCCCGGTCATCTCGGCCAGGCAACGCGACCGCGTCCTCGCCTACGTCGAGAAGGGCGTGCGCGAAGGGGCCACCCTCGCGCTCGGAGGTGGGCGCCCGGCCGGCCTGCCCAAGGGGTGGTTCGTGGAGCCGACCCTCTTCACCGACGTCGACAACTCCATGACCATCGCCCAGGAGGAGATCTTCGGGCCGGTGCTCGTCGTGATCCCCTTCGACGACGATGAGGACGCGGTGCGCATCGCGAACGACAGCGTGTACGGGCTGTCGGGCGGCGTCTTCTCCGGCTCGCTCGAGCGCTCGCTGCGGGTGGCCGAGCGGATCCGCACGGGGACGTTCATGGTCAACGGCGGCATGGCGATCGGCCAGGCCGACATCCCCTTCGGCGGCTACAAGCAGAGCGGCATCGGCCGCCAGAACGGCCTGGCCGGGTTCGACCAGTACCTCGAGACCAAGGCGGTGGCCTGGCCGACGCCCGGCTAGGGCCGCCCCGGGGTTCGACCACGATGACCGACCACAGCCCGGTCCTCCGCGACCACGGCTACCACGCGATCCGGATCAAGGAGATCCTCCGCGAGACGCACGACGCGAGCTCCTTCGTGCTCGACGTGCCCGACGAGTTGCGGGCGACCTTTCACTACCGGCCGGGCCAGTTCTGCACGTTCCGGGTCGACGTCGACGGCGACGGCGACGCGCAGCTGCGCTCGTACTCCATGTCCAGCACGCCGGGGACGGACCCCGACCTGACCGTGACCATCAAGCGCGTGGCGGGCGGGCTGGTCTCGAATTGGTTCCTCGATCACCTCGGCGTGGGCGACGTCGTGGACGTGACGAAACCGGCCGGCGTGTTCTGCCCGCAGGACGCCCCCGAGCGCCCGGTCCTCGGCCTCTGTGGGGGGAGCGGGATCACGCCGGTCATGTCCATCGTCAAGCACGTCCTCGCGAACACCGGTCGCTCGATCCGGCTCCTTTACGCCAACCGCGACCGCGACTCGGTGATCTTCGGGTCGGTCCTGGAGGCGCTGGCCGGCGGCCATCCGGGCCGGCTCGAGGTGCGGCACCACTTCGACACCGGCGGCGGCTTCTTGACGACGGACGGCGTCGCCGCCTTCGTGGGTCCCAACGCGGACAACGCCGACTGCTACATCTGCGGCCCCGGCCCGTTCATGGACCTGGTCGAACCGGTCCTGGTGGATCTCGGCGTCGCGCCCGACCGCATCTACGTGGAGCGATTCCTGGTAGAGCAGCAGGAGAAGGACGCGGCGGCGATCGCCGCAGACGGTGGCGGGACGGACCTGCCCGACGAGGTCACGGTGATCCTCGAGGGGAAGAAGGCCGTCGTCAAGTACCAGCCGGGCGACACGCTGCTCGAGACGGCGCGTCGGGGCGGGCTCCGGCCGCCCTTCTCGTGCGAGTCCGGTAATTGCGCCACCTGCATGGCCTTCTTGAAGGAAGGCAGCGTCACCATGCGGGCCAACAACGCGCTCACGCCCGAGGAGGTCGAGGAGGGCTGGGTCCTGACGTGCCAGTCACTCCCGTCGGGCCAGACCGTGACCGTCGAGTACGAGGCGATGTGAGCGCCGGGAGGGCAACGACATGCGCGACCTTCGCGAGCTGAAGGGCGACCCCGAGGCGTACCGACAAGAGCTGCAGCGTCGGTGGCGAAACGAGGCCGGCGGGATCATGGTCGCCCGCTCGTCATCTCGTCGTCCGAAGGAGGCGGATCCGACCTGGACGCCGAGCCGAACCCGGTCATCGCGTCGGTGCAGATTCTCGACCCGGGCTTCGACGTGCAGACCATCGAGGTGCGCGACTCGGGACCCATCCACCAGGGCCGCACCATGGGCTACGGGCGCTGCCTCATCGTCGACGCCGCGAACCGGGACCGGTCATCGGCTTGATCGACGGGCAGGGCGCCAGCATCGGGGCGCCCCCTGACGGCGTCGATACCCAGTCCTTACCCGCCCGGCCTGGGTACCGACCTCCATACGTCGCTGCGTCGGGGTGGGCGCCGACGGCGGCCTCGTTCAGGGCCCGGGCTCCACCAGCAGGTCCAAGTAGGCCGCTCCGGTGTCGGGCACCCGTCCCTGGCCCCAACACTCCACCGGGAACGACACCATGATCATGGAGTAGAGAAGGTGCAGCAGGTTCGTGGCGTCCTCGGGCATGTCGTCGAGCGGGAACTTGTCGCAGTACGCCATCGCCTCCTCGAAGCGCGCCGTGATGGCGTCGTAGAAGGACTGCATCTCGTCCATCGGCGTCGCCAGGCGCTGGGCGAAGCGCTCGGGCTCGGTGGCCAGGCACCAGGTGGCGGCGAAGGGCTCGAGGTCGGAGAACTCGGCCGGCAACTTCGTCTGCGTCTGCGACATCGTCAGACCCCCACGTCCTCGAGCTTCTTGTATTCGTCCACCCATTCCGCGGCCACCTTGTGGAGGTGGCGGCACAGGACCTCCTGGTCGTTCAGCGGGAACCGCTCGATCACGCGTGACTCGAGCATCGTCTGCGTCGCCTCGAGCGTGTTCGCATCCTGCAGCCCGTACTCCTTGAACGAGACCGCGGCCAACTCGTGCGCGACGCGCTCGCGCGGCGTCTGCGCCGGGACGAAGTACAGCGTGCCCTCGAACACGTGCGAACCGTGGCCCGTCGGCCAGTAGTGGTAGGTCAGGTACCAGTTCTGACCCCAGACCAGGATGACGAAGTTCGGGAAGATCTGGAAGGAGTCGAGACCCCACGGGTCGCACCCGGCTGGGTTGATGCCCGCCGCCTCTTGGTCGTAGCCGAGTTCGGGCTTTTCCCAGGGGCCAAAGAGGCCGCTGCGCGTGATGCGCTCAATGGGCTTGAGCATGTTGTCCGCCAGATTCCACGGATGGATGCCCCCCGTGCTGACGACGCGGTGCGGGCCGTCGATCGTGTACGCCGGGGCCTCGAACCCGGCCTGCTGCGCGGCGGCCGACCAATCGGGTGGCGTCTGCTTCGCGTGCAAAATCGGTGCGTGGTAGAACTCCTGAAAGGCGTCCATGTAGAGCTTCCAGTTCGCGTTCACCGTGGCGCGGTAGAACCAGCGCTCGGTCTGCTGGTGGAACGGGTAGTTCTCGAGCTTGGTGACCATCGGGCCGAGGAACTCGCGCAGGCTCTGTTCGGGCTGCTTGGCCAGGTTGACGAAGATGAATCCGGCCCACACCTCGCAGTGGACGGGGACCAGGCCGTAATCCGCCTTGTCCAGGTCGAAGAACTCTTGCTCCTGCTGCACGAACGAGCACGCGCCGTCGAGGTCGTAGCGCCACCCGTGGTATTTGCAAACGAACTGCCGGCTGACGCCACTCGTCTCTTCTTTGGGGTAGTCGCGCCACACCAACTTGTTGCCGCGGTGGCGGCAGACGTTGTAGAACGCGCGCACCTCGTCGTCGGCGCCGCGGACGATCACGACCGATGTCCGGGCCACCGCGAGCTCCTTGGTGAAGTAGCTGCCCTTCCGCGGCAACTGCTCCACCCGTCCCACGTTCAGCCAGGCGCGCGTGAAGATAGCGTCGCGCTCGAGCTCGTAGAACTCGGGGGAAATGGAGTCCTCATAGGAGATGGGCTCGGTGCCGAGCCCGAAGTGCTCCGTCCAGCTCCCCTCCGGTGGCTTGGGCCAACGTGCCATGAGCGGTCCTCTCGTCGCGGCGGTCGGTGACGACGCTCAGGATAGCATGCCTCTCACGGGGCGAGAAGGGCGTTTCCGCAGAGCGCTCTGCTCCTCTCCGGCCTGCGTCAGGAAGCCTCGCCCGTCCCCCCGTCCACCTCGGCGAGTGCAGCCTTGTGGAGCGTGTTCTCGGCGAGCCGCATGTGGGCGGCGTCGACCAGCCGGCCGTCACGACCGATGGCGCCGACGCCCCCCGCCTCGGCCTCGCGATACTCCGCGATCGCCTCCCGGGCGGCCGATACCTCCTCGGCCGTGGGCGAGAAGACATCGTTGGCGATCGGCACCTGGCTTGGATGGATCGCCCACTTGCCGTCGAAGCCGAGCAGGCTGGCTGCCGTGGCCGACTTCCGGTACCCCTCGGGGTCCGCGTAGTCAGGGTACGGCGCGTCGATCGCGTCCACCATCGCCGCCCGCGCCGCCGTCAGCACCTGGGCGCGGGCGAAGTGCCAGAAGTCACCCGGGTACTCGACGACCGGGTCGAAGTTGCCGTCGACGCGGGCGTGGAGCGAGGCGGACAGGTCCCCCGCCCCGAAGATCAGCGCCTCGAGGCGGTCGCTCGCCTGCGCAATCTCGAGCGCCCGGGCCAGGCCCTCGGCGTCCTCGATCAGCACCTCGAGGCCGATGCGCGTGTGCAGCCCGAGCTTGGCCTCGAGCTGGCCCAACAGCACGTCCACCCACCAGACGTCGCGGGCGGAACGCACCTTCGGGACGATGAGCACGTCGACGCACTCGCGCGCTCCGGTGACGATTTCGATGATGTCGCCGTGGCACCAGGGCGTGTCGATCGCGTTGATCCGTACGGCCCGCACCGTGCGGCCCCAGTCGAGGCCGGTCAGCGCGCCGACCGCGATCGCCCGTGCCGACTCCTTGACCGACGGCGCGCACGCGTCCTCGAGGTCGAGGAACACGAGATCGGCCCCGGTCGCGGGTGCCTTCTCGCACATGCGCTCGCTGCTCGCCGGCGTGGCCAGCTCCGATCGCCGGGCTCGTGGTGCGCGCACCGCAGTCTCCTGTCCTCTCTTCGGATCGCCTGCTCAGATTCTTCGGATCGCCTGCTCAGATCGTCCCGGCCGCCCGCAACGCAGCCAGGCTCCCGGCGTCCAGGCCGAGCAGGCCACCGTAGACCGTGTCGTTGTCCGCCCCGAGGGCCCGTCCAAGGAACTCGACGACCCCCGGCGTTTCGCTGAACTTCGCGACCGGCGCCTGCACGGTCATCGGCCCGAGGTCGGGGTCGTCGATGCGGATGAACGAGCCCCGGGCCTCCAGGTGCTTGTCGGCGAGGAGTTGTTGCGCGTCGTAGATCGGCGCCGCCGCGACGTCGGCCCGTTCGAACGTGTCCATTACTTCGTCCAGCGTCCGTGTCGCGATCCAACCGGCCACCAGTCCGTCGACCTCGACGGCGCGCGCCTGACGCTGCAGCGGGTCGGCGTACCGCGGGTTGTCCACCATGTCGGGCCGGTCGATGGCGCGGAACACCCGGAGCGCGATGTTGGGTGACGCGCTCGAGATCGCCAGCCACTTGCCGTCCCTCGTGCGGTACGCGTTGCGCGGCGCGCTGGCCGGGAGCAGGTTGCCGACGCGCCCGGGGATCTTCCCCAGATGGCTGTAGGCGAGGGTCGACGTCTCGATGAGCCGGGCCAGGGGTTCGATCAGGTTCACGTCGATCAGCTGCCCGCCGCCCCCGTGCAAGTCGCGGTGATAGAGGGCCAACATGACGGCGGCCGTCGCCGACTGCGCCGCCACTCCGTCGGCCAAGAAGAAGGGGGGCAGGGTCGGTGGGCCGTCGGGCTGGCCCGTCACGTGGGCGAACCCGCTCATGGCCTCGGCCAGCGTGCCGAAGCCGGGGCGGTCGCTCTTCGGCCCGCCCATCCCGTAGCCGCTCACGTGCAGCATGACGACCCGGGGGTGCGCCGCATGCACCGACTCGTAGTCGAGGCCCCACTTGGCGAGGGCGCTCGGCCGGTTGTTCACGACCACGACGTCGCTCTCGTCGAGCAGGCGGTGGAAGAGCTGCTGGCCGTCCGCGTTGCGCAGGTCGAGCGTGACGCACTGCTTGTTGCGGCTCAGGCTCTTCCAGAACAGGCCGACCCCGTCCTTGCGCTCGCCCCACGTGCGCAGCGGGTCGCCCACCCCCGGCTGTTCGACCTTGATGACCTCGGCCCCGAACTCGCCGAGCATTGTTGCCACCATCGGCCCGGCCGCCAGGGTGGCCGCGTCGATCACGCGGAGGCCCCGCAGCGGCAAGACCGGTTCAGGCACCCCGTGCCACCGCGGGGCGCTCGAGCCCGAGATGCTCGCGCAGCGTCGTACCCTCGTAGCGGTCGCGGAACACGCCTCGGCGCTGCAGCTCGGGCACGACGAGGCGGACCACGTCCTCGTAGGCGCCCGGGCTGTGCGTCGCCGCGATGACGAAGCCGTCACACGCGCCGCTGTCGAACCACGCCTCCATCTGGTCGGCGATGTCGGGGCCGGTGCCCACGAAACGCGGGCCCTGGAGGAGCGTGGCGCGATGCCCGGCCAGGTCGCCGAGCGTCACCGACTCGCCCCCGATGTGCTTCTTGATGTTCTGCACGAGCCCTCGGATGCCCGACACCGACTCGATGAGCTCGTCGGTGATGGGCGCATCCAGGTCGAGGCCGGCGAAGTCGTAGTTCATCAACTCGGAGAGCAGGGTGAGTGATGCCATCGGATCGACGAGGTCGTTGAGGAACACCTGCTCGCGCTCCTCCGCGTGCGCCTTGGACTCGCCGACCACCGTGTATGCCATGGGGAGCATCTTGACCGATTTGGGGTCCCGGCCCCGCTCGCCGATCTTCTCCTTCTGGTCCTTGTAGTGCGAGCGGGCGATGTCGATGTCGGGGTCACCGGTGAAGATGAGCTCGGCCCAGCGGGATGCGAAGTCCCGGCCGCGCCCCGACGAGCCCGCCTGCAACAGCACGGGCCGGCCCTGCGGGCAGCGCGGCACCGTCAGTGGCCCCCGCACGCTGAACCACTGCGCGTCGTGATCGAGCTCGCGCACCTTGGCCGGATCGGCGAACAACGGCCTGTCGCGGTCCAGAACCAGGGCGTCGTCGTCCCAGGTGTCCCACAACCCCGTGGTCGCCTCGAGGAACTCGTCGGCCCGGTCGTAACGGACGTCGTGCGGGATCGCCTCCTTCAGGCCGTAGTTCTGCGCTTCGCTGTCGTTGACCGACGTCACGACGTTCCAGGCGGCCCGGCCGCCCGACAGGTGGTCGAGCGTCGCGAACGTGCGGGCGACGTGGAAGGGCGTGTAGTAGGTCGTCGAGTACGTGGCCCCGAGGCCGATCCGGCTCGTCACCGCGGCGCAGATGCCGAGCACGATGCTCAGGTCCAGCTTCACCGGCCGGGCGCCGGTCCGCACCGCCTCGGCGACCGACCCGCCGTAGATCCCCGGCATGGCCAGGCGGTCGTCGAAGAACATGAGGTCGAAGCAACCCTGTTCGAGGGTCCGCGCCAGCTTCTCGTAGTAGCCCGCGGTCAGGAAACCGTGCTCGGTGGCCGGATAACGCCAGGACCCGGCGTACACGGTTGCGTTGCCGGCCTGCATGAAACCGACCAGGGCCATCTGCCGCTTCGTGGTCACCATGCGCCCTCCCAATGAACGAGTCGAAGTGTGTACCGAGGGCGAACTTAATATGTAATATTTCAGATATCAAACTGATCAGCACGACCGTCCGGGCCCAAGCGGCCAGCGAGATGCGCGACCGCATCCTCACCGGCCGCCTGCGGCCGGGCGAACGCCTCGATCTCGACCAGCTGACCGAGGAGTTCGGCATCAGCCGCACACCGATCCGCGAGGCCCTGCTCGAGCTGTCCTACGAGGGCCTCGTGGCCGTCACCCCGCGCAGCGGCATCGCCGTCGTCGGGATCACGCCACAGGACGCGGTCGACAACTTCGCCATCCTGGCAACGCTGGCCGGCAAGGGCGCCGAGATGGCGACGGCGCGCCTCACGCCCGACGAGTTGCACGACCTGCGGGCGCTCGCCGACGCGATCGACGACGCCGACGACGTGGTCGCGGCGAACCGCCACTTCCACCGCGCCATCAACCTGGCCGCCCGATCGCCCCGGCTGCTGACCTACGTCCGCCAGGCCCAGCGGGTCGTGCCGGGCAACTACTTCGAGCTGTTCCCCGAACAGGAGCGGCGCAGCCGGCGCGAGCACGCCGCGTTGCTCGACGCCATGGCGCGCGGCGACGGCGCGGAGGCGCGCCGCATCATGGAGGCGCACGTCCTGTCGGCGGGTGAGGCACTCGGCAGCTGGCTCGCCGACATCTCACCGTGACGCCCCACCGTGGCGCGCTCGTCCCGACGCGCCGATGGCTCTAGTCGTCGCCCTCGGCCGAACGCTTCAGCATGCGGTCGACGTTGGCCCGCAGCTCGGGCGTCGTGAAGGACCGGTCCTCCGCCGCCAGCGCGTAGTCCAGCACCGCCAGCACGGCCGTCTCCATCTGGATGTTGAGCACCCGCTTGGTGTCCTCGACCGCGCCCTTGGGCAGGCGGGCGATCCGGCGCGCACAGTCCATCGCCTCGCTCATCACCTGATCGTCGGCGCAGACGTGGTTCACCAGGCCGATCTCCGCGGCGCGCTGCGCCGGGATGCGGTCACCCGTCAGGGCGTACTCCTTGGCCAGCTGCAGGCTGGTCAGCAACGGCCACACCACCGGCCCCCCGTCGGCCGCCACCAACCCGAGGGCGACATGGGGGTCGGCCAAGTGCGCGCTCTCGGCCATGAAGACGATGTCCGACAGGGCGACGAGGGAACAGCCGAGCCCTACCGCCGGGCCGTTCACGGCGGCGATCATCGGCAGCCGGCACCGCACCATGCCGGTGACGATCTGGCGCCCGTGGCCAAGGGTGGTGCTGCGCAGCGCTGGATCGCGCGCCAGCTCGTCCAGGTAGTCGAAGTCACCGCCGGCGGAGAAGGCGCGGCCGGCGCCGGTGAGCACGGCCACCCGCGCCTCGTCGTCCGCGTCCAGCTGGGGGAACAGGGCGGCCAGTCCGGCGTGCAGGACGTGGTTGGTTGCGTTAAGCCGGTCGGGCCGGTTCAACGTGACGACGCGGATCGGGCCGTCCGCCACGACCTGGATCTCGTCGGGAAGGTCGTAGGTGCTCATGACGTGGGCAGCTCCAAGATTCGATTGGCGATCAGATTGCGCTGGATCTGCGACGTGCCCCCCATGACGCTCTGGGCCCGGCTGTAGAGGTACACCTTGAGCCAGGTGTCGTCCCCACCGGCGGACGCGCTCCCGCCCACCGAGATGGCGGCGTGGCCGACCGACTGCTCGACCTGCGTCATCAAGAGCTTGTCCACCGAGCCTTCGGGCCCGTGCGCAACACCGCCGAGGCGGTCGGACAGCCGGCGGCTGACGTGGCTGCGCAGCATCTCGGCCTCCACGATGGCCCAGGCCAGATCGCGGCGTTGCTCGGTGCCGTAGGAGGACGGCGAGGACTCCACCTGGTGGACCAAGTCGTTGACGAGCTTGCCGTAGCGGGCCACGTAGCCGAGCTCTCCCGGTTCGCGCTCGTGGCTGACCACCGTCATGGCCAGGCGCCACCCCTCACCGGGCGCACCGATCATGTTGGCGGCGTCGACCCGCGCTCCGTCGAAGATCACCTCTCCGAACTCGCGCGTGATCCCGTTGATCATCTTGATCGGCCGTTGCGTGATCGCGTCCTGGCGCATCGGCACGGCGAAGGCGCACAGACCTCGGTGCTTGGGGACTCCCGGATCGGTCCGGGCCAGGACGAGGCACCAGTCCGCGGCGTCCGAGTAGCTCGTCCAGACCTTGTGGCCGGTGATGACGTACTCGGACCCGTCGAGGACCGCCTGGGTGCGCAAGGACGCGAGGTCCGAGCCGGCGTCGGGCTCGCTGAAGCCCTGGCACCACCGGTCGCGGCCGCTCACCAACCCGGGCAGGAAGCGCTGGCGTACCTCGTCGCTCCCGTGCTCGAGCATTCCCTGCACCAGGTAGCCGACGCTCGGCCTCGGCGGCGCACCGGCAGCGATGATCTCTTCGTCGAGGATCGCGTCGTAGACGCTCGGCAGCCCCTGCCCGCCCACGGCAACCGGCCACGACAGGCCGAAGAACCCGGCGTCGTAGAGCGTCTGGTGCCACGCCGCCTGCCCGGCCCAGTACTCGTCCGCCGTCGACGACGGCGGCAGACCGGGATTGTTGTGGATCAGCCACTCGCGCAGGCGCAGCCGGAATGCGGCCTCATCGGGTGCATCAGCGAAGTCCATCGTCGCCCCCGATGCCGCGGGAAGCCAGGACCCGCTGCAGGTTGTCGCCGATACCGCCGAGGACCTCGGTCGAGAACAGTGCCCGGCGCAAGAAGACGTGGGCCAGGCATTCCCAGGTATTTCCGATGCCGCCGTGCACCTGGATCGACGTCTCGCACACCGAGCGAGCGGCACGGGCGCAGTACGCCTTGGCGGCCGCCGCGGCGGCCAGAGCGTCGTTCGCCGACAACGCGTCGACCGCCCATGCCGCGTGCAGTGCGATGCTGCGTGACCCCTCCGTGGCCACGAAGGCGTCCGCCAACAGGTGCTGGACGGCCTGGAACGATCCGATGGCCGCGCCGTACTGCCGTCGCGCCCGGGCATAGTCGGTGGCCAACGCCACCGTCCCGCGCATCACGCCGACGAGGTCGGCACACGCAACGGCCAGCCCGAGACTCTGCCAGCGCGCCACGTCGTCATCGTCGAGCGGCCGCGACTGGCCCGGGATCGGCTCCACCGGTGCGCGCGCACGCGGGCTCGCCGCCGAACGAGTCAGGTCCGCCCCGGCGATCTCTCCATCGAGCGCCACGGAGCCGATGACCGAGCCCCCGTCCCCGGGGACGATGACGAGCGCCGACGTCGCACCCCGAGCATCCACGGCGACCGCGCCCGGCACGGCTGCGCCGGCAACCGCGTGAGTCGCCTGCGCCAAGTCCGGCGCGAAGGCGACCGTCTCGGCCGCCCCGGCCGCTGGCGCGCCGGCTCGTCGACGGAGGTCCGCCGCCAGCGTCGGGCCGAAGAACGCGGCGTCGGCCAGGCCGCGACCGAGCTCCTCGGCAATCAGTGCGACCTCGACGGCCGAGGCCCACGGGCTCCCGTCGTCTGTGGGTGTCCGCAGCTCGCGCCATCCGGCGGCCGCCACCGCGGCGTCGAGCTTGCCGGCGCGCTCGGCGTCGTCGAGTTGCGCCACGGTCGCGGGGCCGAGCCGGTCGACGACGTGGGTGGCAGAGTCGCGCAGCGCCACCTGCTCGGGCGAAAGGCGGACGTCCATTCAGTTCGTCCCCGTTGCCGCCGGCGCGAACTGCGGGGCCCATTCGTCCCGCAGAGTGCGGCGCAACACCTTGCCCGAGGGCGTCCTGGGCACGGCGTCGACGATGACGACGTGATGCAGCCGCTTGTAGCCGGCCAGTGACTCGGCGACCAGGCGTTGCAGTTCGTCCGCCGTGACGTCGGCGCCCGGGGCGACCTGCACCGCCGCCGCCGGCACCTCACCCGCCCGCGCGTCGGCCACTCCGAACACGGCGCAGTCGACGACGCCCGGGTGCCCGTGGAGCACGGCTTCGATCTCGGCGGGCGCCACCTGGAACCCGCTGACCTTGATCATCTCCTTGCAACGGTCGGTCAGGTGCACCCAGCCCTCGGGCTCGAGCCAGCCGACGTCGCCGGTGCGGTACCAGCCGTCGTCAAAGGCCCCCGCAGTCGCCTCGTCGGGCAGGTACCCGGCCATGGCGCTCGCGCTGCGGACCTCGATCTCGCCCGTCTCCCCCGTCGACAACACCCGGCCGGACGTGAGGTCGACGACGCGCAGTTCAACGTCACCCACCGGGAGGCCGGCCGAGTCGAGGCGCCACCGGTCGGGCTGGCCCACCGGGTTGGACGCGATCACCGGCACCTCGCTCGTGCCGTAGGCCGGGAGCCAGCGGACGCCGGAGCGCGCCGTGACGGTTTCAGCGACGGCCGGCGTGACCGGGGTCGCGCCCCACATGATGTAGCGCAGCGACGACAGGTCGTACGCCTCGAGGTCGGGATGATTGGCCATGGCGAGCGCAATCGGCGCGACCGCCATCTCGAGGGTCATCCGGTCGTCCTCGATGGCACGCAGCTCCACGTCGAGGTCGAAGCGGCGGTGCAAGCGCACGGTCGCCCCCGCCGAGATCGCGGTCAACAGGTTCAACAGGCCGAGGATGTGCGAGGGCGGCGTCGCCACCTGAAGGCGGTCGTCGTGGCCGAGCCCGAGGGCCAGGCGCCAGTGCGTCGTGGCCAGCGCGATGGAGCGATGCGTGTGGCGCACCGCCTTGGGCCGATCGGTGGTGCCCGAACTGAAGACGTAGACGGCGTCGTCGCCTTCAGCCCCCTCGTGGTCGAGCGCGGACGCCGTGGCGGTGCGGTCGACGACGGCGAGGGCCGCGTCGGCGTCCAGGTCGAGGACGGCGCCCGCGCCGAGTCGCTCGGCGAGCAGGCCGACGCCGTCACCGTCGGCGACGGCGTAGCGGGGTGCGGTCAGTGCGAGTGCGGCGGCGACCTCGAGCGCCTTCCAGGCGGGATTCAACAACACGGGCGCAGCACCCACCTTGCTCGCAGCGTGGACGAGCACCACGAACTCGGGCCGGTTGGACGTCATGAGGGCCAGGCGGTCGCCGGGTCCGACGCCCTGGACGACGAGGTGACGCGCCGCGGCGTTGCTCGCCCTCTGCAGCTCGGCATAGGTCCAACGATCGTCACCGGCCAGCAGGGCGGGGTGATCCGCAAAGTGATCGGCGGCCGACTCGAGCCCGTGGTGCATGAGGACCCGGGTCATGGTGGAAACATTCTTCTCCGAATTGAGATTCAACGTCAACAGGATTGAAGGGTATGGTTTTCGCCATGAGGAAGACGGGGTCGGCGTGACCGGCACGAGGCCCGAGGCGGTCGACGAGTCGGTGCGGGCCGAGATCATCGACACCGTGCGCAAGTTCGTGCAGCGCGAGGTCATCCCGGTGGCGTCGGAACTGGAACACAACGACACCTTCCCCGACGAGATCGTCGCCAAGATGCGCGAGCTCGGCCTCTTCGGCATCACCATCCCCGAGGCCCACGGCGGTCTCGGCCTGGACCTGCTGACGTACGTCGGCGTCATCGAGGAGCTGTCCTATGGGTGGATGAGCCTCACCGGCATCGTGAACACCCACACCATGGCGGCCACGCTGATCATGACGCACGGGAGCGAGGAGCAGCAGAAGCGCTTCCTTCCCACGATGGCGACCGGCGAGCGCCGGGGCTGCCTGTCGCTGTCGGAACCCGACGCCGGGAGCGACACGCGCAACCTCTCGTGCCGGGCCCAGCCCGACGGCGAGGAGTACGTCCTCAACGGGACCAAGGCGTGGGTGACCAACGGCGAGCGGGCGGGCATCGTGGCCCTGGCCGCACGGACCGAAGAGGGGATCTCGGCGCTCATCGTCGAGAAGGAGCCGGGACCGCGCTTCGAGGGCATCTCGGTGAGCAAGAACATGAGCAAGCTCGGCTACCGCGGCGTCGAGACCGTGGAGATGGCCTACGTCGACCACCGCATCCCTGCCGCCAACCTCATCGGTGAGGCCGGGCGCGGGCTGCCCCAGATCCTCGGCGTGCTCGAGATCGGCCGCATCAACATCGCGGCACGGGCGGTCGGCGTCGCGCGGGCGGCCTTCGACGCCGCGCTGGCCTACGCGCAGGAGCGCGAGACCTTCGGCAAGCCGATCGGCGAGCACCAGGCAATCCAGCTCAAGCTGGCCGACATGGCAACCAAGCTCGAGGCGGCGCGGCTGCTCACCAGGAACGCAGCCGAGCGCAAGGCCCAGGGCCTGCGCTGTGACGTCGAGGCGGGCATGGCCAAGCTCTTCGCGAGCGAGACGGCACTCGAGCTGAGCATGGAGGCAATGCGCATCCTTGGGGGCGTCGGGTACACGACGGAGTTCCCCGTCGAGCGGCTCTACCGCGACGCGCCGTTGATGGTGATCGGCGAGGGGACCAACGAGATCCAGCGGCTGGTGATCGCGCGCGGGCTGCTGGCCCGCGCCCGCGCCGGCGCTCAGGGCTGAGGCGCCGAGCCGCTCCGTTCGCCAGCCACCTGGGCCAACTCGGCCAGGACGGCATCGGTGTGCTCGCCCAGCTTCGGAGCCGGCGTCGACGGGCGCACCCGGGCGTCGGAGAAGCTGACCGGGCCGTTGATCGAACGCTGCCTCGTCCCGTCAGCCTCGTCACCCAGCTCGACGACACCGTCGTTGACGAGCAGTTGCGGGTCCGCCAACACCTCGGCCGGTCCCTGGGCGGGCGCCCACCACACGCCGGCCCGGTCGAGCCGCTCGGCCCAGACCTCGAGCGATTCGGTGGCGATGATCTCGTCGAGAGTGGCGATCACTTCGACCCGGTTCTTGCGGATCGCTCGCGCGTCGGCAAAGCGCGGGTCGGCCAGCAGGTCTTCGCGGCCCAACGCGCGCAGGATGCCCTCGACGTGGCGGTCGGCCTCGAGCCCGGTGAAGAAGAGCCAGCGGCCGTCCTTCGTCCGGTAGGAATTCATGAGCGGCGTCTGGTTGGAGTGCCGGGGCTCGGCGGGTGCCACCTTGCCGAGGTTGGCCTGCAGGCTGAGATCCCAACCCAGCACGTAGCTCCCCGTCCGCAGGAGCGACACCTCGACGACGCGGCCCCGGCCGGTCAGGCGCTTCTCGAGCACCGCGGCGAGGACGCCGGCCAACGCGGCGAGCCCGCTGATGTGGTCGCCGATGCCGCCGCGCGCGTTGAGCGGGACGCCGTCGCTATTGGAGAGCTGGACGGACAAACCGGACCGGGCCCAGAACGCCCCAATGTCGTAGGCCGGCCGGTTGCGGTCCTGGCCGCGCAGCCCGTAGCCGCTGACGCTGCAGTAGACGAGGCCCGGATGCCGTTCGACGGTGGACCCGGGCTCCAGGCCGAGGCCGTCGAGGGCGTCGGGGCGCAGGTTGGTGAGGAACACGTCGGCCGTTTCCAGGAGTTGTTCGAGGTGGGCGCGCGCGCCCTTGTCACGCAGGTCGAGCACGATGCTGCGCTTGCCGCGGTTGTCCTGCGCGAAGGCCGGGTTGGGGAAATCCTCGCCGATCCCGAGCGAGCCGAACGCGCGCCGCATGGGGTCACCCGCCGGTGGCTCCACCTTTATGACGTCGGCGCCCCAGTCGGCCAGGAGGGCCCCGGCCGACGGCGCGGCCACCCACACGCCCATCTCGACAACGCGCAGACCGGCGAGGGACGAAAGCCCCGAGGCGTCGGGCGCGCTCATGCGGCGCCTCCCGCGGTGGCGGCCCGTGCGCGCAGGGACTCCTTCATCACCTTGCCGGTGGCGGTGAGCGGGAGCTCGTCCACGATCTCGACGCAACGCGGCACCTTGTAGTTCGCCATCTGGTCGCGGCTCCACTCGATGATCTCGGCGCCGGTCACCGGCTCCGAGGTCACCACGAAGGCCATGCCCACCTCGCCGAGGCGATGGTCGGGGATGCCGATCACCGCGGCCTGCCGGATGGCGGGGTGACGGAGGAGCGCGTTCTCGATCTCGGCCGGGTAGGCGTTGAAGCCGCCCACGATGAACATGTCCTTGACCCGCCCGACGATATGCAGCCGGCCCGCGTCGTCGATCACCCCGAGGTCCCCCGTGCGCAGCCACCCGTCAGGTGAGAGGACCTGGGCCGTCGCTTCGGGGTCGTCGAGGTAGCCCGCCATCACGCTGCCGCCTCGGAGCAGCACCTCGCCCGCCTCCCCGGCCACAGCGTCACGGTCGCCCTCGGACACCACGCGCAGTTCGAAGCCGGGCCGAGGCCGCCCCACCGTGGTGGCGATGGCCTCGGGGTCGTCGCCGTCTTCGGTGGCGCACGCAGTGCCGCCCTCGGTCAGCCCGTATCCGGTGACGATCTTGGAGAAGGGGAGCTCGTGATGGACGCGGCGGATCAGCTCGACGGGGATCTCGGCCGCGCCGGTCACGGCGACACGCAGGCTGGAGAGGTCGCGACCGCCTCGCTCGGGGTGGTCGAGGATGGCCTGGTAGATCGTGGGCGCGCCGGGCAGGACGGTGACGTGCTCAGCCTCCACCCGGGAGAGCACGGCATCGACGTCGAAGACGGCCTCGGGCAGCATCGTCGCTCCGGCCACGACGCTGGCCAGGATGCCCGCCTTCAGGCCGAACATGTGGAAGTACGGGTTCACCTGGAGGTAGACGTCACCGGCGCGCAGGCCGGTCATGGTCACCCAGTCGCTCGCGACGGTCAGCGTGCGGCCGTGGGTCATGACGACGCCCTTGGGCACCCCGGTCGTCCCCGAGGTGAACAAGATGTCCGAGGGGTCGTCGGGCCCCAGGGCGGCGCTGCGGTTTTGCACTTCGTTCAGGGCCGCGGGTGTGACGCGAGCAAGGAACCGGTCCCAGCCCAGGGCGCCGCCCGCGGCGTGACCCCGGACGACGACGACCGTCTCGAGACCCGGGAGCGGGACGCCGGCCGCGTCGAGCAGGGCCAGGTAGTCCGTGCCGAGGAAGTCGGTGACGGCCACGAGCAACCGGGCCCCGCTGCGGGCCAGGATGTCGGCCGCCTCGTGACCCTTGAACCGGGTGTTCACGGGCACGAGCACCGCACCGGCCGCGAAGATGCCGAGGACGGCCACCACCCACTCCGCGCAGTTGCAGCACCAGATGGCGACCCGGTCCCCGGGGGCCACGCCGGACTCGACAAGGGCTGCTGCGAAGTGACGCGCCGCGGCGGCAAGCTCGGCGTAGGACATTGTGGTCGGGCCGTCGTGCACGGCGACCCGCTCGCCATGGCGCGCCTCGGTCGCCGCAACCAGCGCGGGGATGGAGGGCCATGCGGGCCGGGCGGGCCGGGTGAGCTCGGTCACTCGGCACCGGCGGGCAGACGTCTGCCGAGGTTTGAGAATGATCCTCTTTCCACGCAATAATGTTACTTTCAGTCGGCGTCCTCACACGAGCGCCGCTGCGGCGGCTCGCTCGCCGCGCCGGGAGGGAGACGAAATGGCCACCACCGCGCCCGCGCCGTACTACGACCCCTACGACTTCGAGATCGACGCCGACCCGTACCCGGTGTGGAAGCGGCTGCGCGACGAGGCGCCGCTCTACTTCAACCAGAAGTACGACTTCTACGCCGTCAGCCGTTACGCCGACGTCGAGCGGTGCTTCGTCGACTGGGAGACGTACAGCTCGGCCAGGGGCTCGGTGATCGAGATCATCAAGGCCGAGATCGAGCTACCGCCCGGCATGTTCATCTTCGAGGACCCGCCGGACCACGACCTGTACCGCGGGCTCCTCAGCCGTGTCTTCACCCCCAAGCGCATGGCCGCCATCGAGCCGCAGGTCCGGGCCTATGCGGCGAGAAGACTGGATCCACTCGTCGGCCGGGGTGGCTTCGACTTCATCGCCGACCTCGGCACGGAGATCCCCATGCGCACCATCGGCATGCTGCTCGGGATACCCGAGGAGGACCAGCAGGCGCTCCGGGACCAGATCGACGACGGCCTGCGGCTGGACGAGGGCGACATGCCCGTGCCGTCGGTCGCCACGGTGGACCTCGGCACCTCCGAGTACGCCGCCTACATCGACTGGCGGGCCGAACACCCCTCCGACGACCTGATGACGGAGCTGTTGACCTCCGAGTTCACCGACCGCGACGGCACGGTGCGGACGTTGACCCGTGACGAGATCCTCGGCTACATCACCCTCCTGGCTGGTGCGGGCAACGAGACGACGACGCGGCTCATCGGCTGGGCCGGCAAGCTGCTGGCCGAGTACCCCGACCAACGCCGGGCGATGGCGGAGGAGCAGGAGCTCATTCCCAATGCCATCGAAGAGATCCTTCGCTTCGAGCCACCTTCACCCGTGCAGGCCCGGTTCGTGACGAAGGACGTCGAGCACCACGGTCAGGCCGTGCCCGCCGGCAGCGTCATGGTGCTGCTCAACGCGTCGGCCAACCGCGACGAGCGGCAGTACGACAACCCGGACCGCCTCGACATCGGGCGCAAGGTCCAGCGGCACATGAGCTTCGGGTACGGCCTGCACTTCTGCCTCGGCGCGCATCTCGCCCGACTCGAGGCGCGCATCGCGCTCGAAGAGGTTCTCCGGCGGTTCCCCGAATGGGAAGTCGACCTCGACAACGCCGTGCAGGCCCGGACCTCGACCGTCCGCGGCTGGGAAAAGCTTCCGGTCTTGACGCCGTGACGCGTGACAACGATCGGCGTTCGACGTCGCTGAGGCGGGCGCGTGCCTGACGCCGTCCTCACAACCCGCGCCGACGGGATCCTGGTCATCACGCTCAACCGACCCAAAGTCAGGAACGCGATCAACTCGGACCTTTCACTCGGCGTCCTCGACGCCCTCGACGAGCTCGACACCGACGGCGGCCTCCGCGTCGGCGTGCTCACCGGCACGGGTGGGTTCTTCTGCGCTGGGCTCGACCTGAAGGCATTCGCGGTCGACGGGGTGCCGCAGAAGATCGACGACGTCTTCCGCAACCGCTGCCGCAAACCGCTGGTCGCGGCCATCGAGGGCGTGGCGCTGGGTGGCGGCCTCGAGATGGCGCTCGTCGCCGACCTCCTCGTCGCGGCGCGCGACGCCCGGTTCGGCTCGCCCGAGGTCAAGTTCGGCCTCTTCCCCGGTGGCGGTGCCTTGCTCCGGCTGCCCCGGCAGATGCCCGAGACGATCGTGACCGAGATGACCCTCACGGGCGAACCGATCTCGGCGCAGCGCGCGTTCGATCACGGTCTCTTGACGCGCCTGTGCGAGCCGGGGGACGCGCTCGACGAGGCGCTCGAGCTGGCTGCGAGCGTCGCCCGCAACGCGCCACTGGGTGTCGAGGCCGCGAAGCGACTCCTGCGAATGGCGCCGGGACGGACCGAAGAGGAGCTCTGGGCCGAACAGCGCAAGCTGGTCGACTCGGTCTTCCACTCCGCCGACGCGCAGGAGGGGGCGCGCTCGTTCACCGAGAAACGACCGCCCCGCTGGACGGGACACTGACGAACCGACCGGTCCCGGGTCGCGGCCGGCGGGTCAGCCGGTCAGCCGGTCAGCCGGGCGGGCGCACCGCGGCACGCAGCGGCCCGCTTGCCTGGGCGAGCCACGCGCCGATGACGTCGTCGAGCGCCTCGAACTGGTCCTCGGTGACGTAGAGACCACGTGCCGGCAGGGTCGCGCCGAGCTCGACCAGGACCGGCCGGAGATGCACCTCGACGGCGAGCGCGTGCTGCGTCCCCGCACCCACCATGACCGGCACGACGGCGACCCCGGACAGGTCCGTCGTGCTGAACCAGTCGAGGAAGGACTTCAAGAGCCCCGTGTAACTCGCCTTGTAGGTCGGCGAGGCGACGACGGCAAGCGTGCAGCCCCGGACGGCGTCCACGGCGCCGCGGACCTCGGCCGACGAGGGGTCGAAGAGACGCGGCCCGAGGTCGGCCAGGTCGATGGTCGTCCGCTCGGCCTCCGCCAGGCCGCTGGCTCTCGCCGCCGCGTCGGCGACGGCCTCGGCGACGGCCAGCGTGCGCGAACGGGGCCTGGGGTTCCCGACGACGATGCCGACCGTGCTCATGGGACGGGTCTGCGTAGTCGCCGTTGTCCGGGGGACCGCGCTCGGGCCGCGCAGCTGATGGGTCTCACCGCAGGATCGGGATGATCTGGGGCAACTCGGCGCTGGTCCGGATGCCCGGGTCGGCGGCGCAGACGTAGGGCACGGCGTTCACGGGCCGGTGGGCCGTGAGCCCGGGCGACGTGGCCGCCCACTCCTCGGGCGGCACCGGGAAGTGGATGTCGACGTCCAACGGCGTGTCGCCGTCGACCATCACGCGCCATCCCGTGGCGCGGAGGTCCCAGTCCGGGTCGACGTCGGTGGTCAGGTACCAGTTGGCGCTGAAGCACAGGAGCGGTCGGTCACCGCGGATCCCGGTCACCTCCAGGCGCTGGGCGGCGATCGTTCCGGCCTCGACCCGGCCGGCCGCGATCTCGGTCGTCTGGCGGGCGACCGCCACCTGGCCCTTCGCCACCACTTGGTCGAGCGGGAGGGAGAGGGCGTCGGCGACGACACCCATCGACCCCGCGAAGGACGCGCCACCGTGGGCCTCGACGCCCCGCGGGTCGAAGTGCGACGGATCCCGCCCGAAACCCATGAGGTCGAAGATCATCTCGGGCGAGTCGCGCGACGACATGTCGGCGAACTCCTCGATCACGAGCCGATCGAGGCGGCGCTGCATCGAGAGCAGTGCGAACGGCAGAGCCTCGGTGATGAACCCCGGGCTCGACCCCGTGCTGAAGAGGGTCGAACCGCCGCGAGCACAGGCGTCGTCGAGGCGAGCCCGCATGGCGGGGTCCAGGCCGGCCGGCCGGTGGAACTCACTGCGCGTCGACACGACGTTCGCACCCGACTCGAGCAGACGGCAGATGGCGTCCACGTCGACCCGGTCGCCCATAGAGAGGACGCAGTCCGGACGCAGGGCAATGATCTCCTCGATGTCACGGGTCGCGAGCACGCCCGTCTGCGGCAGCCCGCACAGCTCTCCGGCGTCCCTGCCCGCCTTCGACTCCGAGTAGACGTAAAGGCCGACCAGATCGAGGTCGGGGTGCTCGATCACCGCCCGCAACGAGCGCAGGCCGATGTTGCCGGTCGCCCACTGCACGACCCGATAGGGAGCACTGCTCATGGTGACGCTTCCCTCCTGACCCTCGGGTGGGCCCGACGCCCGACGCTATTGGATCCCCGCCGGCCGCCGCGCTGGTCCCAATGGCGTCAGATGGAGCCCGGTGGAACAATGCGGCTCCGTCCATGTCGACTCCCCCGTCGCCCCGCCTCGCCCCCCTCCCCTTCTCCGGGTGGGACGAGGAGACCCGCGCCACGCTGCTGTCGCACCTGCGCCGGCCCGAGCTCTATCTGTCCGGGTCGCCCGACGCGCCACCCATGCCGATCGTCCTCGAGCTGTTCGCGCACCACGTCCCGCTGAGCGAGACCTTCTTGTCCTTCACCGACGTGATGGCGAGCGAACAGTCGACGTTGGAACCGAGAATCCGGGAGCTGGCCATCCTCCGGGTCGCCTGGCGCACCAGGTCGGGCTACGAGTGGACCCAACACCGCCGCATGGGTGGCGACGAGGGCCTCACGGAAGCGCAGCTCACGGCCGTACCGGAGGGACCCGGCTCGACCGTGTGGAGCGCGCCGGAACGGGCGGTCGTTTCGGCGGCGGACGAGATGATCGACCACTTCGCCGTTGCCGACGAGACCTGGGATGTCCTCACCGCCTCGTTCGAACCGGCGTCGCTGTTCGAGTTGCTCTTCGTGATCGGCGGCTACCTCTGCCTGGCCTCCGTCCTCAACAGCATCGGCCTGCGCGGCGACGAGCCGGAGACGCCGTGAAGGCGGTGCGGAGTGGCAACGGCCGGGTGAAGGTCGTCGAGCTCGACGAAGCACCGGGTACGGGCGAAGTGCTGGACATGCACGCCACCAGCATCTGCGCCTCCGACCTGAGCTACATCCGCTTCGGGAGCACCAACATCTTGGGCCACGAGCTCGCGGGGCGCCGCCGGGACGGGACGCCGGTCGTGGTCGAGGCAATCTACGGCTGCCTCGAGTGCGACCAATGTCGCCGGGGCGCGTACAACCTCTGCCCGACGCACGGCCAGCGGGCCCTCGGCATCTTCGCGGACGGCGGCATGGCCGAGCAGTTCCGGGCCCCGCCCGAGCGCCTGGTCAGCGTCCCGCCCGGCCTCGACCTGCGCGACGCGTGCCTGGTCGAACCGGCTTCGGTGTCGTGGCATGCCCTCCGACTCGCCGGCACCGGGCCGGGCACACGAGTAGCAGTCGTCGGCGCGGGCGCACTCGGACTCCTGGCCGTGTCGGGGGCCCGAAGAATGGGCGCCGCCGAGGTCGCCCTCGACGCGCGCCATCGCCACCAACGGGAGGGGGGCGAACGGCTGGGGGCGACGGTCGGCGGGCGCGGCGTGTACGAGGTGGTGGTCGAGGCGGCCGGGACCCTCGAGAGCCTCGCTCGCTGCGGCGAGCTCGTCGCGCCGGGCGGGACCATCGTCGTGCTGGGCGTGCACTTCGGGCCGGTGCAGCTCGACTGGATGCCACTGTTCAACAAGGAGGCGCGGGTGATCCCCTCACTCGGCTACTGCGCGCACGACGGCGTGCGGGAGATGGACGAGGCCGCAGCCATGTTGGCGGAGAACCCTGAGATCGCCCGCACCGTGATCACGCACCGGTTCCCGCTCGAAGACGCCGACAGGGCCTTCGGGGTCGCCGCCGACCGGGGCAGCGGTGCAATCCGCGTGGTGCTGGAGCCGTCGTGAACGCGGCCGACCAGTTCCACATCGGGATCGTGGTCGACGACCTCGACACCGCCTTGGAGGATCTCGGCGGACTGTTCGGCTACCAGTGGTGCCCGGTCCTCGCCATCGAAACGCCCGTCGTCCTCCCCAAGGGAGAGTTCACGCTCGATCTGCACTTCACCTACTCGAAGGCGGCGCCCCGGGTGGAGCTGATCAAGAGCGTGGCCGGAACGCTCTGGGCCCCCGCCACGGGGTCGGGCATCCACCACGCCGGCTACTGGTCCGACGACGTCGCAGCCGACGGGCGCCTGCTCGCCGCGCGCGGGTACGCCGAGGAGGCGAAGGGGGTCGGGCCGGACGGCACCGCCGTCTGGTCCTACCACCGCAGCGTCGGGGGGCCGCGGATCGAGCTGGTGAGCCGTCAACTCGAATCCGGGTTGGCGTCCTACTGGGCCTCGGGCTGAGGTCCGGGCTGCAAGAGCCGGCGGGTCAGAGGTCGCGCAGCCGGAGCCGGACGGCACCAGCATCGTGCGCGTGCGCACCCACCTCCAGCTCGACGTCCGACGGAACGGGCGGCACCCGGCGGCGGATCGCGGCGTCCCACGTCGCCAGAGGGCGCAACGACACGTCGACCGCCACCGATACCGAAGTCCGCGCGGCCACGTTGACGGGCGCGAACCCGACGAGCAGCTGCTCGCCGGCGTACGGCCCGTGCGAGGTGGATCCGTAGACCTGCACGACGTGCCCACCGTCGCGGTCTCCGGTGTTCGCCACCTCGACCACGAGGGTCGCCGTGCCGTCGCCCAGCGCACGGCACGAAGCCTGGCGAATCTCGAACGTCGTGTACGAGAGGCCGAAACCGTGCGGGAAGGCCGCCGGCACCCCTAGCTTGTCCAGCAACCTCTGGCCATGGAAGCGGTCGTAGGTGATCGCCGTCGCGCTGCGGTCAAAGAAGGGAAGGTGATCCTCGGAGTCCGGCATCGAGAAGGGGAGGCGCCCGGTCGGGTTGTGGGCGCCGGTCACGACGTCCGCCAGGGCATGCCCTCCCTCCATGCCGGCGTACCACATCATGAGGAGCGCGGGTACCGACACACGCCACGACGCGGTCAGGACGGCGCCCGCCGCGACGACGGCGACGATCGTCCTGGGATTGGCCGCGGTCACGGCTGCGATGATCTCCTCGTCGACGGGCCGCAACGTCAACGAGACGCGGTCGCCTCCGAACGCGTCGGGATCGCCGGACGAGGGCACCTGGGCCAACGCCGTGGGGAGCTCGGCGGGGACCGCTGGGAACAGTGCGAGCAGCTCCGGGTTCGAGACGATGTCGGGCCCGATGTACTCGCCTTCGTCTCGGGCGTCGTAGCCCACCACGACGATGGCAACGTCGGCCGCCGCGGCAGCAGCAGCCGCCGCCGCCGGCTGATCGGCGTCGACGAGCTGCACGGCGGCATCGGGCAACGCCGCACGAATGCCGTCGAGCGGGGTGGCGCGCGAAGGCGGTCGGACATCGGAGGAACCGTTGTCGCCCATGTTCGGTGCGTTGGCCAGGCGGCCGATCAAGGCGATCGAACCGACGGCAGCCGGGTCGAGGGGCAGGACCGCCGACCCGTCCACCGGGTCGTTCTGCAACAGGACCATCGAGCGGGCGGCGACACGGCGGGCCAGGGCCCGGGCTTCCTCGTTCGCCAGTACCGCTGGGGGTGGGGCTTCTTGGGCCCGGGTGGCGTAGGAACGGAGCTGCGCGCCGATCAGGCGAACGCCCGATCGCTCGACCATCGCCCACGAGGTCTCCCCCGCCTCTAATTGGCCGGGCAGTCGCTGGGCCCGCACCTGGCGAAACGGTTCTTCGAGGTCCATGCCGGCGTTCAGCGCCTTCCCGCCGTCGCGCAACCCCCAGATGAAGTCGGTCCCCGTGACCCCGCCCCAGCCCCAGTCCTCGCGCAGCACCGTGCTGAGGAGGTACTCGTTCTGGCCGCACCATTCCCCGTTGACCGAGTTGTAGGCCGCCATCACGGCGGCGACGCCCTCCTCGACGACCCGGCGGAAATGGGCGAGGTACACGTCGTGCAGCGTCGGCTCGTCGACCGTGACGTCGACGGTGAACCGCGCGTTCTCCATCGAGTTCAACGCGTAGTGCTTGACGCAGGCCATCACCCAGCGTTGGGTGCCGCGGGTGAGCGCGGCGCCGAACTCGCCGAGATGGTACGGATCGTCCCCGTAGGTCTCCTGGATGCGCCCCCACGCGGGGTGCCGCGGCAGGTTGATGCACACCCCACCGAAGAAGTTGCCGCCGAGGGCTCGGACCTCGCGGCCGATGACGTCGCCGACCTCTTCCTCGAGCGCGAGGTCCCACGTCGCACCCCGCGCCATCGGGACAGGGAACGCGGTGGCGGCGCCGGCGACGCAGCCGCGCGGGCCGTCCACGAACCGGGTGCCCGGCAGACCGATCCGCGCCACGGCTCCGTGCACGATCGGGGTCCGGTTGTAACCCTCGGACCTGAAGGTGGCCAGGCCCTCCCAGAAGTCGGTGTCGCCGTCGAGGAGCCAGAGCCGTTCCGCGTCGTCGAGTTGCGCGTAGAGCTCCTGGGCGACGTCGCCCGCCGGCCGACCCGATTGCACCGCACGGACGGCCTCGTCGAACGCGGTCACGTCGTCCCGGCCGGTCGGCTAACGGGACGAAGGTCCCGCTTGAGCACCTTGCCCGAAGGGTTGCGCGGCAACGCCTCGAGGAAGGTGACGTCTTTCGGCACTTTGAACTTGGCCAGCCGCTCGGCGCAGTGCGCGAGCAACTCCTCGGCGGTCGCGGATTCGCCCGCTCGCACAACGACGAAGGCCACCGGGACCTCGCCCCACCGCTCGTCCGGTCGCCCGACCACGGCGGCCTCGAGCACCGCGTCGTGCTCGTAGAGCACACGCTCGACCTCGGACCCCGCGATGTTCTCGCCGCCCGACACGATCATGTCCTTCAGCCGGTCGACGATGAAGAGATAGCCGTCTTCGTCGAGCACCCCGATGTCGCCGGTGTGGAACCACCCGCCCGCAAAGGCCCGGTCGGTGGCATCGGCGTCACGCCAATACCCCTTGAAGACCTTCGGGCCCCGCATCACGATCTCGCCACGTGCACCGGGACGAACGGGGTGACCTTGGTCGTCCCACACCTCGAGCTCGAGATGCACACAGGGCCGGCCGACGCTGCCCAGCTTCTTCACGATGTTGTCCCGATCGAGAAAGGTGTCGCCCGAGACCGTTTCGGTCAGCCCGTAGGCGTCGGCGAACCAGGCCGAGGGGAATACGCGCTGGATGCGCTCGATCAAAGGGATCGGCATCTTCTCTCCGCCATTGATGATGACGCGCACCGACGACAGATCCCGTTGCTCGACGTCGGGCTGCGCCATGATCGCATTCACCATCGCCGGTGCCAGCCACACGGCGGTCACCTTCGACCGCTCCAGCTCGTCGACGACGGCGGCAGCGTCGAACACGCGGTGGATGATCGTGGTCGCGCCGGCCGCGACGAGCGTCGTGGTCGTGAGGTCGAGCGCGCCAACGTGGTAGAGGGGCCCGCAGGCGAGGCCCAGATCATCTGCGTTGAAACCGAATTCGACGAGGTGGGCGAAGTTCTTCCACGCCAGATTGGCGTGCGTGATCATGACGCCCTTCGGACGACCGGTGGTGCCCGACGTGTACATCAGGCGGTGGATGTCGTCGGCGTCGGTCGGGGCCCGGTCGACGGCTGGCCCGGTGGTCCGGAGTTCGGCGAGCGTCGTCCAGCCGGTCGGAGCTTCGTGCGCGCGGCACGCTCTTACCAGGGTGGGTTCGCTCCCCACGGTCGCCTCGTCGGCCAGGCCCAGCAGTGCCTCGTCGCAGACGAGCGCTCGAGCCTCCGAGTGCTCCAGGATGTATCGGACCTCGGCCGCCGCGAGCCTCCAGTTGATCGGCATCGCGATTGCGCCGAGGTAGTTCGCCGCGAACACCGTCTCGAGGAACTCGGGGCAGTTGTACGAGAGGAGCCCCACGACGTGTCCATGCCCCACGCCGCTCGCATGCAGGCCCGCGGCCAGCGCCATGGAGCGAGTTGCCATGTCGTGGTAGGTCGTTGCCTCCCCTCCGAAGACGGTCATGACGCGGTCGGGCGATCGCTCCGCGTGATGCGCCAGCACTCCGAACCAGTTGACGTCTGCTCTCACGCGCACCTCCGCCCTTCGACTTCGCCGGAGATTCCGCCGTTGCGCCCGGGACCCATTACCCGATGACCATCCCAATCCCCAGTAGCGTCATTCTCCGTGAGCGCGCAGGCAAACGCAGATTCTCGCCGGAGCCCGAAGTGGGAGTCGCGACGCGAGGCCATCGTCGACACCTCAGCGCACCTTTTCGCTCGGCAGGGCTATCACGCCACCGGGATCATGGAGCTCTGCACGGCAAATGACCTCGGCAAGGGCGCCCTCTACCACTACATCGGTTCGAAGGAAGAGCTGCTGGCGGCGATCCACGACCGCGTCATGGACGAGGTCATGCTCGGCGCCGACCGCGTCGCCGAAGCGGGCGGATCGCCGTCGGAGCAGCTGGCCGGGCTCGGAGACGAGCTGCTCGACGTCATCCACCGTTACCCGGACCACGTATGGGTCTTCCTGCACGAATTCCCCGCGCTGACCGGCCCGCGAGCCGAGAGGTTCCGGAGGCGCCGCCGCGAGTACGAACGTCGAGTCGAGTCCGTGCTGCGCGCCGGCGTGGAGTCCGGCGAGTTCCGTGATATCGAACCGTGGTTGACGGCGAGGGCGTGGCTCGGGATGCACAACTACACCTACCTGTGGCTCAAGCCCGGCGGGCGCCTCGCGGCCGGCTCGGTGGCCAAGCCGTTCGCCGAGATCTTCATGCGGGGCATCACGAGGACGGGCAGCCAGTCTCAGTGAGCTGAGGTCACGGTGCCGAGTACCCACCGTCGACCACCAGCGCGGCACCGGTCGTCCAGCGCGACTCGTCGCTCGCAAGATAGGAGTACGCGCCGGCGAGATCGTCGGCCGTTCCGAGCCCGAGCGGATGACGGGCCGCAATGGTGTCGAGGGCGTCCTCGGGAAGACCGGCATGGATGCCCGAGCGGAACGTCCCGGGACAGACGCAGTTGACCCGGATTCCGTCTCGCGCGTATTCGACCGCGGCGACCTTCGCCAGCTGGATCACGGCCGCCTTGGTGGCGCAGTAGGGCGCCGAATGCGACCACGCCGTCAGCCCCGCGACAGACGCGGTGAGGATGATGGAGCCGGATTCCTGTGCGCGCATGATGGGGACGGCCGCCTTGATGCCGTGCACGGCGCCGAGGACGTTGACGCTGAACGCCCGTTCCCAATCTTGCGTCGAGAGATTGTGGATGCGCCCGTTGGGCGAGAGGACGCCTGCGTTGCTGATGAACGCGTCGAGCCGGCCGAACCGCTCGACGGCCAGCCTGGCGACCGCTTCGACCTGGTCCGGATCGCTGACGTCGGCCAGGATCGTGGCCGTCGGGCTCTCGGTCCTTGCCACTGCGGCGACGGAGGCAGCCAGCGGCTCCTCGGCGACGTCGCTCAGGACCAGCGCCGTGTCCGGCTCGTCCGCGAACCGCCGCGAGAGCGCTGCGCCGAGTGCACCTCCCGCGCCGGTTATGGCGACGACGCGGCGCGAATACTTGCCCGTCGTCATACGCGCCCGTACTCAACCACTTCGCCCGCATTTGAACCCGCAATTAATGAGGACTCGGTGGTCTTGATCTTACGGGACATCAGGCTCCCCCTTGTACCGGTCAGTACAGTACACGTCGGTGACGAACGCTAACGAAGCTTGCGAGATGCCTTCTCGTTCCGACCTGCTGGAGATGCAGGGCCGCATGTTGCGCATTCGTGGCTTCGAAGAGCGCGTCGCCGACCTCTACCGCGACGGCCTCGTTCCCGGCTTCGTTCACCTCTCCATAGGGCAGGAGGCCGCGGCGGTCGGAGCCTGCTGGCCGTTGCGACCCGACGACGCGATCACGTCCACCCATCGCGGCCACGGACACTGCCTGGCCAAGGGACTGGAACCGCTCGGGATGTTCGCCGAGCTCATGGGCCGGGCCGAGGGGACCAACCGCGGCCGGGGCGGCTCGATGCACATCGCCGATCCGAGGCGCGGGATCTTCGGCGCCAACGGGATCGTGGCCGCCGGGTTACCTATCGCCGTCGGTGCGGCCGCCGCGGCGCAGATCCGCGGGCGGGACGGCGTCGCCGTCGCCTTCTTCGGTGATGGTGCGGCGGCACAGGGTGCGTTCCACGAGGCGCTCAACCTCGCGGCCGTCTGGGGCCTGCCGGTGATCTTCTTCTGCGAGAACAACGGCTATTCAGAGTTCTCCGCGACAAAGGACCAACACGCCGCGTCGCTCGAGCAGCGAGCGGGCGGCTATGCGATGCCGTATTACCCGGTCGACGGCAACGACGTCGTCGTCACGGCCACCGCGATGCACAACGCGGTCAGCGGAGCCCGGGAGGGATCGGGTCCGGTGATTGTCGAAGCGAGCACGTACCGCTGGCACGGTCACTATGAAGGCGACCCCCAGCGCTACCGCACCCCGGAGGAGCTGCACGCGTGGCAGGAGCGCGACCCCCTGGTGTTGCACCGCCGGCGGCTGATCGAGGCCGGAGTCGACGAGGCGGAGATCGAAGCGCTCGAGTCAAAGGTCGCCCACGAGCTTGACGAGGCCGTCGAGCGGGCGCGGAAACTCGATGCGCCGTCACCTGCAACGCTCTTCGACTTCGTCGTCCGGGAACGGCCTTCGATCGCCGAACCACCGGTTCCGGCGGAAGGCGCGGCCGAGTTCCGCACGATGGACGCAGTCCGCGCCGCGCTGGAAGCGGAACTGGTGGCCGACGATCGCGTCTTCCTCGCCGGCATCGACGTTGGAGACGGCGGCAATGTGTTCGGCCTCACCAGGGGGCTCCGCGAGAGATTCGGCGACCGGGTCCGCGACACCCCCATCTCGGAGACGGCGATCGTCGGGCTGGGCGTCGGCGCGGCCATGGCGGGGATGCGCCCCGTGGTCGAGGTCATGTATCTCGACTTCCTCGGCGTCTGCCTGGACCAGCTGCTGAACCAGGCGGCCAAGCTGCCGTTCATGACGGGCGGAGCGGCCGAGATGGGCCTGACCGTGCGCACGCAATTCGGCGCGGGCCGCTCATCGGGCTCGCAGCATTCGCAGAGCCTCGAGGCCCTGCTGGCTCACATCCCCGGGCTCACCGTCGTCATGCCCTCGACGCCCTCGGACGCGTACGGGCTGTTGCGGGCCGCGATCCAGGATCCGAACCCGGTCGTCTTCATCGAGAACCGGCTGCTGTACGGGATGAAGGGCCCCATGCCGCCGGACGATCACCTGCTACCCCTCGGGCGCTCGATCGTCGTGCGGCCGGGTTCCGACATCACCGTGGTCTCGGTGTCCCGCATGGTGCACGAAGCCCTGGCGGCGGCGGAGTTGCTCGCCCCGGAGGGCATCTCCGTGGAGGTGATCGACCTCCGCACGGTCGCTCCCCTCGACCTCACGCCGGTGCTCGAATCGCTGCACAAGACGAGCCGGATCCTGATCGCCCACGAGGCGGTCGTCCCGTTCGGCATCGGCGCGGAGATTGCGGCCAGGGTTGTCCGCGAAGGTTTCTGGGATCTCGATGCGCCGGTCGAACGACTTGGCGCGGCCGCCACGCCACCTCCCTACGCCCCCGAGCTCGAGCGGGCGTGGCTCCCCGGTCGCGAAGAGATCGCCGACGCCGTCCTGAGACTTTCGGCCGTCTGATCCCTAGGTCGTCACCGGGCCACGGTTGGCGTCAGCAGCCGAGGGCGCGGGCGATCACCAGGTGCTGGATCTCGTTGGTGCCCTCGCCGATCTCGAGCACCTTGGCATCGCAGTAGAACCGCGCGACCGGGGTCTCGAGCATGTAACCGAGACCACCGTGGATCTGGACCGCCTCGGACGCCGCCGACACCGCCAGGCGGCTGGCCTTCAACTTGGCCATGGCCGCCTCCTTCTGGAACGGCTGAGCGTGGTCGCGGAGCGACGCCGCGCGGTAGGTGAGCCAGCGCGCCGCCTCGAGCTCGGTTGCGATGTCGGCCAGCTTGAACTGCACGGCCTGGAACTTGGCGATCGGCTGGCCGAACTGCACGCGCTCGCGCGCGTAGGCCGTCGCCATGTCGAGGACCGCCTTGGTCAAGCTCAGGGAGAGCGCCGCAATGGAGATCCGACCGACCTCGAGCGTGCGGAGGAACTGCGCGAGCCCCATGTCGGGGTCTCCCACCAGATGGTCGTCCGGCACGAAGACGTCGTCGAAGAAGAGCTCGCGCGTGTCGAGGCCGCGCCAGCCGATGCCGCGCATCTTCGGTCCCATCGTGAAGCCCGGGGTGTCCCGCTCGACGACGAAACTGGCGTACCGCGGCGCGTCGTCCGACGTGTTGGTTCGGGCGAGAAGGGTCACGCCGAACGACATGTCCGTCCCGGCGTTGGAGATGAACGCCTTGCGGCCTTTGATCAACCAGCCGCCGGCCTGGCGTTGCGCCCGCGTCGTGATCCCCCGGGCGTCCGAGCCGGCCTCGGGCTCGGTCAGGCCGAACGCGCCGAGGGCCCGCCCCTCGGCCAACGGGCGCAACCAGCGTTCGCGTTGCGCGTCGTTGCCAAAGAGGAACAGCGGTAACGATCCGATGGTCACATGGGCCTGCCAGGCGGCGGCGACCGACTGGTCGGCCAGGCCGATCTGTTCCATGGCGGCGACAAAGCCGACCGTCGACATGCCGATCCCGCCCCACGCCTCGGGGACCAGCATCCCCAGCAAACCAAGTTGCCCCATCTCGCGCAGCAGGTCGGTGGGGCATCGTCCCTCGTCCCACGCCTCGGGCGCGCGCCGGGCGATCTCCTTCTGCGAGAAGTCCCGGCACAGCGCGACGAGCTCGCGCTCGTCTTCACCCAGCGAGAAGTCCACACGCTCATCCTATGGACTGACCGGTACAACGCTCGTACACTGGAGTCGTGCCATCAGACCGCGCCCCTCACGCCATGCCCGAGTTCGACAACGTGGACGAGGAGCGGCGTCATCGCAAGCAGCGGCTCGCCGCCGCCTTCCGCCTGTTCGGCAAGTTTGGATTCAGCGAGGGAACCGCCGGCCACATCACCGCGCGCGACCCCGAGCGCCCCGACCACTTCTGGGTCAACCCGTTCGGCATGAACTTCCGCCACATCTCGGTGAAGGACCTCTTGCTCGTCAACCACGAGGGTGAGGTCGTCGAGGGCAACTGGCCGCTCAACCTGGCGGCGTTCGTGATCCACTCGCAGATCCACGCGGCGCGACCCGACGTGGTGTCCGCCGCGCACTCGCATTCCGTGTACGGCAAGGCATGGTCGACCCTTCATCGGCCGCTCGATCCGCTCACGCAGGATGCCTGCGCGTTCTACCAGGACCACGCGCTGTTCGACGACTACACCGGCGCCGTGGTCGAGATCGAAGAGGGCAAGCGCATCGCGCACGCGCTGGGCGACAACAAGGCGGCCATCCTGGCCAATCACGGCTTGTTGACCGTGGGGCACACCGTGGACGAGGCCGCCTGGTGGTTCATCACGATGGAGCGCACTTGCCAGGCCCAGTTGCTTGCCGAAGCCGCCGGGACGCCCGTGCTGATCCGTCCCGACGTGGCGGAGACCACCGCGAAGCAGACCGGGGGCCACGGCACCGGGTGGTACCAGTTCCAGCCGCTCTACGACCAGATCGTCGTCGAGGAGCCGGACCTCCTCGACGAGTAGACCGTTCGGGCGCCTCTCAGCCGTCGCTCGGCGGCAGGTGCTCGAGGAACCGCGCCGACCAGTCCCGGAGATCCGCCGGCACCCAGCAGCCCGCTTCGTCGTTGATGACCGCCCAGTGCACGGCGACGTCCTCGATCGTCACGTCGGGGCCGGGGTGCACATAGCCCGGCGTCGTCGCGATGAAGATGCGTGCGAAGCGACCCGCACCCGCCGCGTACATGTCGCCGTTGACCGGGCAGGACTCGTGCGCCAGGTAGGCCGCCATGGGCGCCACCAACTCCGGCGCCATGTCGGGCGCTTCGCCACCGCCAGCCATGCGGGTCATCGCCGCCGGCGCGATGAGGTTGACCCGGATGCCGCAGGACGAACCGGCGACCGCAAGGCTGCGGGTGAGCCCGATGACGGCGGCCTTGGCCGTGGCATACGAGGTGTTGTTCTTGAGGCCGAAGACGCCGCTCGAGGTCGTCATGACGACGCGCCCGTACTCCTGCTCGAGGAGGTGCGGCCACGCGGCGCGGGTCACGTTGAACGAGCCGATGGTGTGGACGGCGAGATGCCGGGACAGGTCGTCGACGTCGAGCTCGGGAAGACCCGCCCACCGCATGATGCCGGCGTTGTTGATCACGATGTCGACGCGCCCGAAACCCTGGATCGCCGCCTCGACCAGAGCGGTCGCGCCGGCGGCGTCGGCGACGTCGTGCGCATCGGCCAGTGCCGCCCCGCCCGCGCTCGTGATCTCGGCCGCCACGTCCGAGGCGGGCCCCGCGTCGGCCCCCGTCCCCTCCATCGAACCGCCGAGGTCGTTGACCACGACGCTCGCCCCACGCTCGGCCAGGAGCACGGCGTAGGCGCGCCCGATCCCCCGGCCCGCACCGGTGACGACTGCGACCCGGCCGTCGAATCTGAGCTCTTGCAGAGCCGGCCTCTTAGACGGCGGCGGGCGCGGGGAAGCCGAGGAGCGCGCCGAGGGTGCCGCCCACCATCGCCGCGCGCTCGTCGTCGGGGACGCCGACGAACTCCTCAGCCAGGAGTTGGCGGCTACCGCGGAACGTCCCTTCGGCGTGCGGGTAGTCGTTGCCCCACACGATCGTCGAGACCCCGGTGAGGTGGCGGCAGGCGATGGCCACCGGGTCGTCCTGGAACGAGACGTGGAACTGGCGGCGCACGTACTCGCTCGGCATCAACGGATACGGCCACTTCTCGTTCAGCTTGAACAACTGCGCCATGTTGGCCTGCTGCTCGGGCGGCAGGGTCTCGTCCCAGTGCCCCAACCACCAATCGGCGTCCTGACCGATGCCGGTGATCCAGCACTTGTCCATCGCCCCGACCAATGACGCCAGCCAGTGGGCGTTGAACTCGATCAACGCGAAGTGGAGGTCGGGGTAGCGCTCGGGCACGCCCCCGCCGATGAGCTGGCACATGACCTGCTGGGGGACGATCGTGCTGTAGATCGACTGCGTGATCATCCGCTTCGCGGCGGACTTCTCGGTCATGGGCTGGTTGACCTGGGCGGCGTTCTCCATGACCACCTTGAGCGTGGTGGACTCCGGATCGTCGACCTTCACCCCGCCCGTCTGGGTGTGGATGAAGACGTGGACGCCATTGGACTGCGCGGCCGCCCACACGGGGTCGTACTCACGCGAGTAGTACGGCTTGGGCGGCACGGCGGGCAGGAGGATCGCACGGAACCCGCCGGCCGCCACGCGCTCGATCTCGGCCACGGCGTCGCCGATGTCGGTGATCGGCACCGGCGCCGTCGGGGCGAGGCGTGAGAAGTACGGGGAGAAACGCTCCAAGATGTAGTCGTTGTAGACCCGCGCGTGCGCCATCGACAGCTCGTGGTCGTCGGAGTAGAGCCCGAAGAGCGACAGGTTGGGATGCATCACCCCGACGTCGACGCCGTCGAACTCGAGATCCTCGATGATCATTTCGGGATCGCCCTCGGGCATCCGTCCACCGGTCTGGCGGTAGCGCGAGATCGTCCAGCCCTCGAAGCCGGGGGTGTGCAGCCGGCGGAAGATCCGTGCACCGCCCTCGACCAGCGGCTCGATCTCGAAGTCCTCCTCCCAGACCCCGCGTTCGCGCAGGTGCCTGGGCAGGCGGGTCCGGAACAGGTCGGTCGGTTCGAGGATGTGCCCGTCCGCGGAGACGACAAATTCCTTCTCCGGCATGTGTGGTGCCTTCCGTCTTAGGTTCGGGAAAATCTTTGCAGGGCGCCCGAAGGTGCGAATCGAGAGTAGACCAACCGGTCGGTACAAGACAACGACGCCGGACAGCAAGGAGCACGGACCATGAACAAGCGGTGGAAGCAGCGCCCGCCCGGGTCGACCTGGGGTGACTGGGGCGATGACGACGAACTGGGGCGGATCAACCTGGTCACCTCCGAGTCGGTTCTGGCGGGCGTCCGGGAGGTCGAAGCCGGCGTCACGTTCTGCCTCAGCCTGCCGCTCGACTACCCGGGCGGCACGGCGCTGAACCAACGGCGGCATCCGCCCGTCGTTGCGCCGACCGAGGACATGCGGGGCGAGCCGGCCGCCTTCTACAACGTGCACATGAGCGAGATGGATGACTTCGGCGACCCCAAGTACGTCGACGTGTGGGCCGACGACGTGGTGACGCTTTCGTTGCAGTACTCCACGCAGTGGGACTCGCTCGCCCACGTCGGGGCCGAGTTCGACGCAGACGGCGACGGGGTGGAAGAGGCCGTGTACTACAACGGCTACCGCGCCGGGGTCGACCTGGTGGGACCGCGGCCCGACGCCCGCGGCGACGGTGGTCCGCATCGAGCCTTCGCCCATCACCTCGGTCTCGAGCACATGGCCCGACACGGCGTCCAGGGACGCGGCGTGCTGGTCGACCTGGCGCAGCACCTCGGGGACGAATGGCAACGGGTCGATCGCGCCAAGCTCGAGGAGATCATGGCGGCGGACGGGGTGGTGGTCGAGCCGGGCGACATCCTCCTCCTGCACACCGGCTTTGCCACCAGGGTGCTGGAATGGGCACGCGACCCGGACCCGGTGAAGATCCACACGATGTGCTCGTATCTCGACGCGCGGGACCCGTCGCTGCTGGAGTGGATCGCCGACGCCCAGATCTCGGCGCTCGTCGCCGACAACTACGCGGTGGAAGGGCTCCTCGGCAAGGACCGTGACCCGGGCCGCCACTCGTTCCTGCCGCTCCACCACCTGTGCCTGTTCAAGCTCGGCGTTCCCTTGGGCGAGATGTGGTACCTCGACGAGCTGGCCGCGTGGCTGCGCGAGCACGGGAGGAGCCGGTTCCTGCTGACGGCCCCACCGTTGCGCATGCCCGGCGTGGTCGGATCACCGGTGACGCCGATCGCCACCGTGTGAGCCGGCGCCGTCCTCTCAGGTCGTGGCGGGTGCCGGCTCGGAGGCGCCGGCAAAGACGAAGGCGTCGTAGTCATTGGCCACCACTTCGGCGACGACGGAGAAGAACTTGGGACGTCCGGCCGAGTTGAGGAGGTAGCGCTTGGGCTTCCCGGGGATGTTGGTGCCGAAGTAGTAGCTCTTCTCGCCGAAGGAAAGTGGTGATGCCGCGCCGCGGTCGATCATCTTGGTCCAGCGCTCCTCGGAGCGCGCGGAGACCTCCACCTCGTCGAAGCCGTGGTCCCGCGCGTACACGAGGAGATCGGTGATGAAGTCCACCTGATCGCCGTTGTAGCGCGGGTTGTTGCCGGCGGCCGCGTGGGGTCCCCCGGGAAAGAACAGGTTGGGGAAACCACGGGTCTGCACGCCGAGAAAGGTCTGCGGACCGTCCGTCCAGGACTCGACGAGGGCCAGGCCGCTGCGACCGCGGATGCCCATGCGTGAGAGCGCGCCGGTCCCGAAGTCGAAGCCGGTCGCCCACACGATGACATCGAACTCGCGCACGCCGTCGGCCGTCTCGATCCCGGTCGGCACCACCTTGACGATCGGGGTCTCGCGCAGGTCCACCAGCGAGACATTGGGCTGGTTGAACGCCTCGAAGTAGCCCGCGACGAAAGGCGGTCGTTTCTCCCCGAAGCGGTGGTCCGTGGGGATCAGGCGGTCGGCCGTCGTCGGGTCGGCGACGATGTCGCGGATCTTGCCGGCGATGAACTCGCACCACTCGGCGTTGGCCTCTGGGTTGGAGAGCAGGTCGAGGTAGTTGCTCGTCAGCTTCGTGAAGCCGGGGCTGTTCCACATGGTCTCGTAGAACCGCTGCCGTTCTTCGGCCGAGTCGTCGAAGGCGCCGCGATCGGACGCCTTGTGGTGGAACCCGTGCACCGAGGTGTTGAGGACCTCGCGCAGCTGCTCGAACCCGGCCCGCAGCTCGGCCTGCTCTTCGGGCGTGATCGGCCGGTTGTTCAGCGGCGTGCACCAGTTGGGTGTGCGCTGGTACACGGTGAGGGAGGCCACCTCCTCCACGAGGGCGGCGACAACCTGCACGCCGCTCGACGACGTGCCCACGACCGCGACCCGCTTCCCCACCAGGTCGACCGGGTGCTCCGGCCACCGACCGGTGTGGAACATCTCGCCCGCGAACTCGTCGCCTCCGGGTATGTCGGGCAGGTAGGGCACCGAGAGCACACCGGTCGCCGCCACGACGTTGCGGGCCCGCACCGTCGTCCCGTCGTCACACGCGACCTGCCACCGGTGGGCGACCTCGTCATAGACGGCCGACGTGACGCTCGCGCCGAAGCGCATGTGCTCCCGGAGCCCGAAGCGGTCCACGACGTGGTTCAGGTACCGCTCCGTCTCGGGCTGGGCCGCGAAATGCTCGGACCACTCCCATTCCTCGAAGAGCTTGCGGGAAAAGAGGTAGCCGTAGGTGTAGCTCTCGGAGTCGAAGCGTGCACCGGGATACCGGTTCCAGTACCAGGTGCCCCCGGCGCCGGCGCCGGCTTCGACCAACCGGGCGGTGAACCCGGACTCGAGGGCGCGGTACAGCTGGTAGATGCCGGTGATCCCGGCACCCACGACGAGCACATCGACCTCGGCCGTAGCGGCACTCTCGGCGGGTGCCGGATCGTGGGGGGAAGTCATATCGAGGCGGGGCCTGTCGTCACCGGTGGACCGGAGCAACGACCCGGGAACACCATCGCTAGGTTTTGTACCGACCGGTTAGTCTAATTCGCTTCGGTACGCAGCAGGAGAAGACAGTATGGCGATCGTGGAGCAGAAGTGGTCGGCCCTCCCGGTGCCCTTTGCCATCGAGATGCCGGACCGGGTGCCCAAGGAGCGGTACTACGACCCCGACTTCTACCGGCTGGAAGGCGAGCTCCTCTGGCCGCGGGTCTGGCAGATGGCGTGCCGCCTCGAGGAGATCCCCCAGCCGGGTGACTTCGCCGAGTACCAGATACTCGATCAGTCGGTGCTGGTCGTCCGGACCGAGGACATGGGCGTGCGCGCCTTCGACAACGTGTGCCGCCACCGCGGCGTGCGCTTCGCCCAGGGCCGGGGCTCCAAGCCTGGTGGCTTCGTCTGCCCCTTCCACGGCTGGTGTTACGGCACGGACGGCCAGAACACCCGCGTCACGCAGTCGGCCGGCTTCTCCGAGCACAACCTCGAGGCGCCGGACCTGAACCTCGCGCCTGTGCGGTGCGAGACCTGGGGTGGCTGCGCCTGGATCAACCTCGACCGCGACGCACCCCCGCTGCGCGAGTGCATGGAGCCCTTCGCCACGGTGCTCGACGCCTGGAAGATGGAGTCGCTCCGGGCCGAGTGGTGGTACTCCGCTCGGCTGCCCGTCAACTGGAAGCTCGGGGTGGAAGCATTCGTCGAGCAGTACCACGTGTTGCAATCGCATCCGCAGCTGCGCATCTCGGGGCGCTACCCCGGCCGCGACGCCTTCGACCCGCGCTCGTTCCTCGATTCCGAGCTGGTCTACCTGCGCACGATGAGCGAGGGCATGGCGGGCATGGTCCACGCCCGGGACCTCCGCATCGCGGAGGGGATGGCAGCCCTGGAGCTCCCGGGCGACTTCAAGGCGGCGCGCTCGACCTGGGACCGTTCCTTCAACGACGCGGTGGTCCAGGCGCAGCGCGCCAGGGGCTGCGACATGCCGGACCTGAACGAACTGGCGGAGCAGGGGATCGACGACACTATGTGGTACTGCTTCCCGCACTTCTTCGTGCTCCCGATGTACAGCAGCGCGACCTCCTATCGGTTCCGCCCGCTGGGCCCCGAAGAGACGCTCATGGACATGTGGTCGCTCACCCGGTATCCCGCGGGGGAAGAGCCGGAAGCGCCGGCTGTCCCCGAGCCCTGGCTGCACGACGACCCGAGGTGGCCCCCCATTCCCACCCAGGACTTCTCTAACCTGCCCAAGCAACAGCGGGGGCTGCACGCGCACAGCTTCGAGTACATGCGCCTCTCGGAACAGGGCGAGGGCCACATCTCGAACTACCAGCGCATCATCGACGGGTTCCTGGCCGGTCTCCCGACCGAGCAGCTCCTTCCCGCGCTGCGCAAGGTCAACCTCAACCCGCTGGAACAGCCCATCGTCGAGATCGAGATCTGAGTCCTGGGGCATGGACGACGGCAGGTTGGCCGACGTGGCAGAGGGTGTCCGCACCGCGATCGCGACCTATACGCACGCGCTCGACGACGGCAGAACGGACGACCTCGTGGCCACGTACTGCCCCGACGGGTCCTGCGACATGCCCGGCCTGGGCCGCCACGAGGGCCACGACGCGCTACGAGAGGCATACGGGGGCTGGAAGCCGGTCCGGCCCCAGCGCCACCTGATCAGCAACACGCTCGTCACGCAGTGGGACGACGACGAGGCGCAGGCCACCAGCGACTTCGTGTTCTTGCTGAGGGGCGACCACGGGTGGGCCGTGGGCGTCGTCGGCCGATACCGTGACGTCTTGCACCGCGACGGCGCCGTCTGGCGCTTCCACAGCCGGGTCGCCGAGTTCAGCGCATAGAACGGGGTACCGCATGAGGTTCGGACTCGACGTCGCGCAGCAACGCATGCCCTGGGACGAGTTGGTGCGCCGCGTCCGTCTGGCCGAGGACCTCGGTTTCGACGGCGTCTGGGGCTTCGACCACTTCCAGCCGATGTACGGCGAGGGGCCCGGGGAGACGTTCGAGGGCATGACCACGCTGGCGGCCCTCGCCGGTGTGACGTCGCGCATCCGGCTGGGCCTCTTGGTCACCGGTGCGACGTACCGGCACCCGTCGGTCCTGGCCGCCCAGGCGGTGACCATCGACCACGCGTCGCACGGTCGACTGGAGCTGGCCCTCGGCGCGGCCTGGTTCGAGAAGGAGCACCGCGAGCTCGGGATCCCCTTCCCGCCCCTCGGGCAGCGCTTCGACCTGCTCGAGGACGCGCTGGAGATCGTCACCCGCCTGTTCACCGGGGAGGTCGTGTCCTACGAGGGCGCGCAGGTGTCGCTGCACGACGCGGCGCTGCGGCCCCGGCCCGTGCAGGACCCGCACCCCCCGATCTGGATCGGCGGCACCGGCCCGACGCGCACCCTCCCGTTGGCCGCACGCTTCGCCGACGTCTGGCATGCGTTCGGGTCACCCAACTCGTTGCGTGAGTCGAGTGCGCGGCTCGACCAGCTGGCGGGGGAGGTGGGGCGCGACCCGGCGGCCATCGTGCGGGCCGGCTCCCTCTCCCTCGACGACCTCGAGACGGCCCGCAAGCACACGGGCAGGTGGCGCGACGCCGGCTTCGGCTACCTCGTCTGCGGCTGGCCCGAGGCGGGCGAGCCACAGGTCGACGCCTTCGTGCGCGACGTCCTGCCTCAGTTCGTCGACGGCTGAGCCCGTGAGCACCGAGCGCGTCGCACCGATTCCGCCCCGGGAGTGGCCCGAGGGCATGGCCGAGGCGCTGGCCGCGGCCTACCGGCCCGAAAACCCGCGCCACCCCGTCTCGCCGCGCGACCCGGCGAGCCCCAAGGGGCTGAATGCCATGGGGGTCCTGGCGCACCACCCCGAGCTGACCGCGGCCTACAACCAGCTCATCCGCCACGCGCTGTACTTCACGACCATCACGCCCCGCCAGCGCGAACTGCTCGTACTCCGCGTGGCCCATCAGCGTGGCGCGGCCTACGAATGGGCGCAGCACGTGTACCAGGGCGGCGTCGCCGGCCTGGTACCGGAAGAAGTGGCGCGCGTCCGCGTCGGACCCGACGCGCCCGAGTGGCCCCCCCTCGAGCGGGCCCTGCTCTCGGCCGCCGACGAACTGGTGGCCGACGCGCGCATCGGGGACGAGACCTACGCCGCCCTTTCGGCCGAGCTCGACACCCAGCAGTTGATGGACGTGGTCTTCACGGTGGGCGCCTACGAGGTGTTCGCCATGGCCATGCGCACGTTCGACGTCGAGCTGGACGACGACCTGCGGCCGTACGCCTGACGTCGGCGCCGAGGCGGTGCGGGCCCCGTTCTCCCACTCTCTGTTCCGTCGAAACCGGGGCAGGACGTGCGCGCCCCGGCCATTGGCTCCTCAGAGCTCCCAGGCGGCGCTGCGGCCCGCCGACGTGAACGCGGCGCGGAGCACGGACTCGTCCGCCCCGCCGAAGTGGCGGAAGGCGGCGGCCCCGCGGTCGCGCACGAACACGGGGTCGCCGCCAACGCGATCGAGCCGGAACTTCTCGCGCACGAGGGTGCGCGTGACGACCTTGTTGGTGGGCGTGGTCGGCAACGCCCCGCAGAGGCGGACGAACCGGGGGCGCCATTTCGGGCTCAGATCCGCCTGGCCGTCCAGCCACGAGGCGAACGACGCGCCGTCGAACGCCCTGCCATCGCGCAGGACGAGGGCCGCCATGACCTGGTCCCCGGCGTCGGGGTCGGGCACCGCGTACACCGAGACGAGCAGCACGTCGGGATGCCGCCCGACGATCGCCTCGATCGGTGCCGTCGCGAAGCTCTCGCCGTCGACGCGCAGCCAGTCACCCGTGCGACCGGCGAAGTAGACCCAGCCCTCTTCGTCCACGTAGGCCAGGTCGCCGCTCCAGTACCACCCGTCGCGGGTGGTGCGTTGCATCGCCTCGTCGTTGCGGTAATAGCCCTCGAAGGGGCCGACGCCGAGCGTGTTGACGATCTCGCCGACACAACGATCCGCGTTGAGGAGGCGGCGGTCGCCGTCGAACTGGGCCCGCGGCGCCTCCTGGCCTTCCTCGTCGACCACCATGATCCCCTGGCGCAGGCGACCGATGGACGTCCGGGGGCGGTTGCCGGTGCGGTCGAGCGCGATGGCGCCTTCCGTCGAACCGAACACGTCGATCACCCGCACCCCGAAGCGGCTCGCCGCTTCCTCGACCACCTGGGGCGACCCTTCGTTGCCGAAGCCGACGCGCAGGGTGTTCTCGGCGTCGTCGGCGCGGGGTGGCGTCGCCAGCAGGTACGTCAGTACCTTGCCCGTGTAGTTGAACCAGGTGGCACCGTAACGACGCACGTCGGGCAGGAACCCCGACGCGCTGAAGCGGCGCGCCAGCGAAAGCGACGCACCGGCGACCAACGCGGGCGCCAGGCCGGACATCAGCGAGTTCGTGTGGAACAGGGGCATGGCCGAGTAGCCGACGTCGGTAGGCGCCAGCTCGAGCATCATGGCCATGCGGTTGCCGGTTGTGAGGAGCCGCCGCTGGGTGCAGCGGACGGCCTTGGGGGCGGCTGAAGTGCCCGATGTGAACAACAGGACCCAGAGGGCGTCGACATCACCCTCCGTCGGGGACGGCTGGGGCACTCCCGGGGCCGACTCCAATGCGTCCTCGAGCAAGTGGCCGCGGGTCGGCGGATCGTCGTCGTCGACGAAGCGCCCTGAGACGAGCACCCCGCCGGGCAGATCCACGCCGTCCAGCGCCGCATCGAGCTGGGCCTCGTGTCGCGGCTCGGTGATCACCATCTGCAGGTCGGTATGGACGACGTCCCGGCCGAGATGCTCTCCGACCCGCGTGTAGTTGAGTCCGGCAATCACCGAACCGCTCAGCGCGGCGCCGCATAACGCAAAGACGTAGTCGGGCGTGTTGTCGAGCAGGACACCCACGTGGGGCGGCCGCCCCGGGTCCAGGCGGGTGCCGAACAGGCGGGCGAAGCGCTCCGCCTCGGCCACCAGCTCGCGATGGCTCCACACCCGCGCGCCGAAGCGAAGAGCCGGCCGCTCCCCGTGCTCGGCCAGGTTGCGCCGGAGCAGGGTTGCCGCATCGGGAGCAGGTAGTGGCACCTCGGCCAACGGCGGGGCCAGAGGTGCAGATCCACCGGCCGTCACGTTCCCATCCTTGCGCGTCGGTCCTCCCCGGGCAGCGGGCGAAGTATAGGACCGGCCCCCGGCGGGTCGTGGGCCCTCACGCATTCGACGAGTGCGCCGTAGCATGGCGGTGTCGAGCGCGGCTCGGCCCGGCGCCCGACGGGGTGAGAGCAAGCACCGGAGAAAGGGGGGCGGACATGGAGCTCAACGACGTGCTGGTCGGCGAGGACAATGTCGTCCCGCGCGCCCGGTATACGAGCCCGGAGTTTGCTGCCCTGGAGTTCGACCGCCTGTGGTCCCGCGTCTGGCAGGTGGCCTGCCGAGACGAGGAGATTACCGACGTCGGCGACTTCTGTGAGTACCTCATCGGTGACCAGTCCATCCTCGTGGTCCGGTCCGCCCCGGAGACGGTGCGGGCGTTCCACAACACGTGCCTCCACCGCGGCACCCGGTTGGCCGACGGAGCCGGCCGCTTCCCTGAGGGTTGCATCCGCTGCCGCTACCACGCCTGGCGCTACGACCTCGACGGCAAGCTGGTCGAAGTGGTCGACCGCGCGGAGTTCGATGCCATTCCGGAAAATACCGGCCTGAAGACCGTGCGGGTGGACCGGTGGGGCGGCTTCGTCTGGGTCTGCCTCACCGCCGACGCACCGCCCTTGCTCGACTACCTCGGGCCGTTGCCGGCGCTGTTGGCGCCGTACCACCTCGAGCGCCTCCACCTCCGCACCTACCTGTCGACCGTGCTGCCGGCCAATTGGAAGGTCGCCGTCGACGCGTTCAACGAGGGCTACCACGTGCAAGGCACCCACCCGCAGCTCCTCCCTTGGACGGACGACGTCAGCCTCGAGTACGAAACGTTGGGGATCCACGCCCACTACGGGCGGCTGCCCAACGCGCGGCGCCAGCTCCGCCCCAGTCCGCGCCTCGGGCTCTCGGAAGGCGAGTACGACGAAGGCGAGATCCTCGAGGCGTTCATCGCGGGGCTGGGCGGGTTGTTCTACAGGGACGAGGGAACGCTGGTCGAGGAGATCCGCGCGTCCGGGGCCGACGGTGCGACCATGCTCAGCCGCTACCAGAAGGGCCGGCGCGCGCTGCTCGAGGCGCGCGGCGTGGCGATCGAGGAGTTCGCCGACGACCAGCTCACGAGCGCGGACGACGTGTTCTTCTTCCCGAACATGGTCGGGCCGATCTATCCCGGGATCGCCATCATCTTCCGCGTGCGGCCCAACGGCACCGACCCCGACAGCTGCATCAAGGACACCTGGTTCCTGCAATGGCCCCAACAAGGAGAGCCGCCGAAGCGGGCCAAGCGCCGCTTCTTCCCCGACTGGACCGACCGTGACTGGGGCGAGATCACGAACCAGGATTACGCCAACATGGAGCACGTGCAGATCGGGATGAAGTCCCGCGGTGGCCCGGGCCTCCGGCTGAACGGCCGGCAGGAATCAAATCTCTTGCACATGCACCGGGTGATCGACCGCTACCTCACTTCCGGCTGACGGCACCGGCGGGACAGCGGCCGCCGTCCGTCACAAGGTGCGGTAGAGCCCTCCGTCGACCGCGAGCTGGGCCCCGTTGACGTAGCCGGCGGCGTCGCTGGCCAGGAAGACGCACGCGCCGACAATGTCCTCGGGGCGCGCCAAGCGTTGCATCGGATTGGAGGCCGCGACGCGTTCCTTCCTTTCGGGGGGCCAGCCGCTGCTCAGATCGGTTTCGGTGGCGCTGGGGAGGACAAGGTTCACCCGGACCTTGGGTGCCCATGCGCCGGCCAACCCGAGGGTCAGGGCGTTCAGGGCGGCCTTGGCCATCCCATAGGGCAGGTCGATCGGACTTGGTCGCCAGGACCCCACGGATGAGATGTTGATGATCGATCCCCCGTCGCCCCGAGCCATCCGATCTCCGAAGAGGACGCTCAAGCGGAACGGCCCGCGCGCGTTGGTTGCGTGCACCTTGTCGTAGAGGTCTTCGCCAACCGAGGCGAGCCCGTCGTACGCGGGCGACATGCCGGCGTTGTTCACGAGCACGTCGCAACGGCCCGCCGCGTCGTAGACGGCGTCGACGAGGCGGTCGCAGTCCTCCCACTTGCCAACGTGACAGGCGAGGGCCACCGCTCGACGGCCGGTCGAATCCGCGATCTCGCGCGCCGCGGTCTCGCAGTTGTCGAGCTTGCGGCTGGCGATGACCACGTCGGCCCCGGCCAAGGCCATGCCCTCGGCCACCGCTCGCCCAATGCCACGGCTTCCGCCTGTCACCACGGCGACCTTGCCGCTCAGGTCGATGAGCTCGTCAGTCCCCTTCATCGGTGCCCCCAGTGCGCATGCGGAACCCTGCCCCGCCGAGGAGCCCTCGTCAATCGTGCGCGGCTTCGCTGACGGCGTGCAAAACCCGGACCAGGACCCCGACCTGCTCGGGATCGAGTGACGCCAGCGCGGGCGGGGGCGTGCTGAGGATCTTGTCGGCCCGCCGTGCGACGTCCCTTCCCTTGCGGGTGACCTCGACGAGCTTGGCCCGGCCATCGGACGGATGGGGCCGGCGCCGGACCAGGCCCTGTGCCTCCAGGTCGTCGACGATGACGGTCGCATAGGGCGCATCGACTCCCAACGTCGACGCCAGCTCCCACAGCGCCATGGGTGCACGGGCCAACCGGCGGATCGCCTTGATGCGGCCGAAGCTCATCCCGAGCCCGTCGGAGACCTCACGCCGGCGTTCGTTGTTGAGCACAAGGTCGCACATCAGCGACCAGGCCAGGCGTGACGCATCCGAGGCCGCGCCCGTCCCGCCGTCGCCGACCGGCCGCGTCGGGGTCACGCCCCGGCCTCCGCGCCCACCAGCACCTCCGGGTTCAGCTCGGTCGCGGTCCGCCGGGCCGATTCGAGGGCCCAGCGCGAGGTGGCGACGACACCGAGCACCAAGACGATGGCGCCACACGCCGCCAGCGTCCACCAGCCGGCGTGGCTGGCCGCGGCAAAGTTCACGCCGAACGAGCCCTTCACCTGCGATGTCACGAGGGCGCCGACGACGGCCACGCCCAAGGTCTGACCGAGCTGTCGTGAGGTGGATGCGACGGCGGACGCGACGCCGGCTTGAGCCCGCGGCATCCCCGACACCGCCGCGTTGGTGATCGGCGCGTTCACCAGGCCGAAGCCGAGTCCGAACACCACGTACGCCCCGAACAACCAGGTGAACGGCGTCGTCGGGTCGATCTGGGCGAGCATGACGCAGGCCGCGATCAGGGCGCCGCCCGACACCACCAGCGGGAAGCGGGCGCCCCGGCTCCCCACGATGCGCCCCGAGATCGGGGATGCCACCATCGTCACCAGGGCCATCGGGAGCGTGTCGAGGCCGGCGCGCAACGGGGAAAGACCGCGCACCTCCTGGAGGTAGAGCGTGTTGAGGAACAGGAATCCACCGAGGGTGGCGAAAGCGGCGACGGCGGTGACCGTGGCGGCGGTGAAGGGGACCGACCGGAAGAACCGCAGGTCGATGAGCGGGTCGACGCGCCGCGGCTCGTAGAGCACGAACCCGGCCACGGCCACGGCGGCGAGGCAGAACGAGGCCAGGATGATGGGGGACGACCAGCCCCGGCCCGGCGCCTCGATGATCCCGTAGGTCAGCGAGGCGAACAGGACCACCATCAGCGCCTGACCCACCGGATCAAAGCGCCGTGCCCTCGGAGCCTTCGACTCGGGGACGTAGCGCAGGGTCAGCCCGATCGCGATCAGGCCGACGGGGATGTTGATCCAGAAGATCGACCGCCAACCGGCTGAGGACACCAGGAGGCCGCCGACCACCGGGCCGAGCGCCATGGAGATCCCCACTACGGCTCCCCACACGCCGACCGCCTGCGCGCGCTCTTTGGGGTCGGTGAACGTGTTCGTGATGATGGACATGGCCACCGGGTTCAACATGGAGCCGCCGACCGCCTGCACCATGCGGAACACCACCAGGAGCTCCTCATTCGGGGCGAGGCTGCACAGGAGCGATCCCACCGAGAAGACGGCGAGCCCGATCACGAAGGTGCGCCGCCGGCCAAGCCGGTCGGCGGTGGAACCGGACAACATGAGCAAGCTGGCCAGGACCAGCGTGTAGGCGTCGACCACCCATTGGAGACCCGAGATCGACGAATTGAAGTCGTGCCCGATCGAGGGGAGCGCGACGTTCACGATGGTCACGTCCAGGCCCACGATCAGGAGGCTCATCGAACAGATCAGCAAGATGCCGATCCGGCGGTTCCGGCTCAACTCGTGCAGGCCGACGGTCGGGGTCCCCGCAGATAGTTGTGTTTCCATAACTAATTCGAGAATATCGGTCTCTCCCGGGCCGTCGAACCGCAGTCTCGGCGGAGGGCCCGCCGCCCGGCCAAAACCCCGGCGCCTTTGTCACCTCGGACCGTGCCAGGACTAATGTGCCTGCACACCGACCTCTTTCGTCGGTTCACACTGTTCGACGAAGCCCGCCGCCCGATTGCCCGTGCCCAAACCTCAGCCCGAATCAAACCCCTCGCGGTTCGACCGAGAGGCCGTCCGAGCCAAGTACCTCGCCGAGCGCGACCGCCGACTGGTGGAAGGCCGGTCCGACATCCGCGACCTGCAACGGGACGCCGAATTCGCGCGCTACCGGAACGATCCGTTCACCCCCGTCGTCGAACGCGCTCCGGTCAACGACAACGTCGATGTCGTGATCGTCGGTGGCGGGATCGCCGGCGTGCTCGCGGGGGCCAATCTCCGCATGGCCGGCATCGAGCGGATCCGCGTCATCGACCAGGCGGGCGGCATCGGAGGCACCTGGTACTGGAACCGCTACCCAGGGGTCATGTGCGACGTCGAGTCGTACATGTACATCCCGATGCTCGAAGAGTTCGGCTACGTCCCGACCCGACGCTACGCGTCAGGTGACGAAATCCGGAACCACCTTCAGCGGATCGCGGAGCGCTACCGCCTCGAAGAAGATGGCCTGTTCCACACGGGCGTCACCCGCGCCGAATGGCAGGAGGAGGACGGTCGCTGGGCCGTCCACACCGATCGCGGCGACGAGGTCCGCTGCCAGTGGTACGTCCTGGCGGTAGGGATCCTCAACCTCATGAAGCTGCCGGCCATCCCCGGCATGGAGAACTTCGAGGGACGCTCGTTCCACACGGCTCGGTGGGACTACGACTACACCGGCGGCGGCATCGACCAGCCCCTCAGCAAACTCGAAGACAAGGTCGTCGCGCTCCTCGGCACCGGCGCGAGCGGCATCCAGGCCGTGCCACCCCTCGTCCAATCGGCCAAACACGTCTACGTTTTCCAGCGCACCCCTTCTGCCATCGGCGAGCGGGGGAACCGCCCCACCGAGACCCAGTTCGCCGAGGGGCTGGAGCCGGGCTGGCAACGCGCCCGCATGGACAACTTCCAAGCCATCATGCTGGGGCTGCCGGTGGAGATCGACCAGGTCGATGACGGGTGGACCCATCACTTCGCGCTGGTCAACCATCCCAAGGTGGTCGAGGGCATGAGCGGGGCAGACATCGCCCGCAGCGGCGAGCAGACCGACTTCGACGTCATGGAGGCACACCGGCGCCGAGTCGAAGAACTCGTCGCCGACCCGGCCGTGGCGGAGATCATGAAGCCGTACTACCGCTACATCTGCAAGCGGCCCTGCTTCCACGACGAGTACCTCCCGGCCTTCAACGCGCCCAACATCACCCTGATCGACTGCCCGGCGGGCATCGAACGCGTCACCGGGAAGGGTCCGGTCGTGGACGGGGAACAGTTCGAAGTCGACTGCATCATTTACGGCACGGGCTTCGAGCCCGAGCAGACGCCGCTGGCCCGCCGCGCCGGGCACGAGATCGTGGGGCGCGGCGGCGCGACGCTGGCGGACAAGTGGGTCGACGGCCCGCACACCCTGTTCGGCATGATGAGCCGCGGCTTTCCCAACCTGTTCGTCATGCCCGCGCCGTTTCAGCAGGCGGTGGTCACGGTCAACTACACACAGCTGGCGATTCTCGGTGGCGAGTTCGTCGGGCGGGCGGTGGGGTTGCTCGCGCGGGACGGCGTCGACGTCTTCGACGTGAGCGCCGAGGCCGAGGAGGAGTGGGTCAAAGGGATCGTGGACGCGTACATCGACGCCAGCCGGGTCATGGCCGCCTGCACCCCGTCGCGCATCAACAACGAGGGCCACCCCGAGGAGAGGAGCCCGCTCGTCGGGGCCTACCGGGGGGGACTGGGCGACTGGTTCGGGTACCGCGACCGCCTCGAGAGATGGCTCAAGGACGGCCGCTTCGACGGCCTGGAGCTCGAAGTCCGCTCGACGGCGCCGTGAGCGCACGCCAGCGGGTCGCCGTCGTGACCGGTGGCGGGGGTGGCATCGGGGGGGCGATCGCGGAGGAGCTCGGCCGCGGGGGTTGGTTCGTCGTCACCGTGGACCCGCTCGTCACCCTCGACGGCACCGAAGAGTTGCCCGAGCCCACAACGACGACCGCGGGGCGCATCGTGGCGGCCGGCGGTTCCGCCCGTGCGTCGTCGGCCTCCGTCACCGACGGTGCGGCGCTCCGCTCGCTGTTCGAAGAGCTGGCGCACGAGCACGGCGGACTGGACGCGGTCGTGAACGTCGCCGGCATCACGCGCCAGAGTTATCTCGCCCGCGGCACCGAAGAGGACTGGCAGGCCCTGCTCTCGGTGCATCTCGGGGGTTACCTCAACGTGCTCGATGCCGCGCTCCCTCTCATGGCCGAGTCGGGGCACGGGCGGGTCGTCGGCGTGACGTCCGGCTCGGGGTGGCGGGCCGCCGACGCGGGGGGCTACAGCTGCGCGAAGCGAGCGGTCGCGGCCCTGACCTGGCAGCTGGGGCGCCGGGCGCCAACGGGAGTGACCGTCAACGCCCTGTCGCCCATTGCCAACACCCGCATGGTCGCCGCCGCGCTCGAGCGGGCCCGCCAGGAGGGCCGGACGGGTGGCGGAGGCGGGCTGACGCTCGATTCGATGCCCGGCCCCGAGCAACTCGGCCCCCTGGGCGCCCACCTGGTGGACGACGGGTTCGGGTGGTGCACGGGCCAGGTCGTGTTCGCGAGCGGCCCCGAGGTCGCCATCGTCGAGCAACCCCGCCTCATGGAAGTCGTGCGCACCACCGGCGCCGTCTCGCTCCGGGCGCTGGTCCACGCGTTCGTTCCGCGCGCCCTCGTGAAGGCCGAAGCCAAACAGGCCAGTGCGGGCGGCGGCAATCCCCGCTTCGCCTCGATCTTCGACGCGCCGGCGCCCGATCCGACGCCTGCGCAAGCGACGAAGTCGTGCGTCGTCGTGCTCGACGGGCGCGCCCAGCTGGAGGCTCCGCTTCTCGCCGCGCTCGAGGCGCGGTCCTTCGCCTGCCACCGCGTCGGGTCGGGGCGCGGTTTCGACGGCGCGGCGGATACCCTGCGCGCCGTCGCCGACGCCGAGGGACCGGTCGACGCGGTCGTGATCGCGTTGGACGGGCATCGCCCTTCGTCCTCGACGAACGGCGGGTGGGAGTCGATTCTCGCCGACCACCGGGGGCTCGTGGAGCATCTGCACGCGGACGCGGCCTGGGCTCGGGCGACGGCCGAGTATGCGGCCCGCGCCGATCGTCCGGTGCAGCTGATGACCCTGACGGACGCCACCACGCCGGGGGGCAAGAGTCGGGCCCAGGCCGCCGATCAATTGGCGCGGGCGGCCGCGAGTGGGACCGCCGGACGCGTGACCGCCTTCGCGGCGAGCATCGAAGCACCCGACGCGGGCACCGGCCCGGTGGTCGGTGAGCTCGTCGGGCACCTCCTCACGGACCCGCAAGCAGCCGCCCTGGCCGGAGCCGAGCTGGTGGTGGGCCCGGGCTGGCTCGGGCTGCGCAGCCATCCCAGGCCCGTGGGCACCGTGACCTACGGAGGCCCGGCCGTCCCCGCCTGGCTCGACGACACGCTGAGAGAGATGGTCGGGGCGCCATGACGCCACCGCGCCGCGTCGTCGACGCGCACGTGCACCTGTGGGACCCGGCGCGGGCGGACTGGTACCCCTACCTGGCGCACCCCCCGGAGCAGGGCGCCGGCAACGTCTCGGGGATGTACCGTCGCTTCGACGTCGACACCTACCGGGCCGAGTCGCAGACATGGCGGGTCGAGAAGTTCGTCAACGTTGCCGCCGCCACCGGTCCCAACTCGGTCGAGGAGACGATCGAGCTGGACGCGCGGGCCGGCGAACGGGGCGGGCCGCACGCCATCGTCGGCGGCTTGCCGCCGGCCGAGTCTGCGACTGAGGCGATCGGGTTCATCGATCGTCAGATGTCGGCCCCCCGCTTCCGCGGCGTGCGCCCGATGGGTGGCCTCGGGCTGGCCGTCCCCTATCACGACGTGCTGCGCGCGTTGCGAGACAGGAATCTGGTCTTCGAGCTGATGGCGCATCCGGACCAGCTCCGGCCCGCGGCAGCAGAGCTCGCCGGGTTCGGAGATCTCACGGTCGTCGTCGAGCACACGGGGTGGCCCCGCAACGACTCCGACGAGGAGCGCGCGCTCTGGAAAGACGGTCTCGACGCACTGGCGGAGCTCGGCGACAACGTCGTGTGCAAGCTGTCTGGCCTGGCCATGCCGCTCGAGTCGATGCAGGTCGAAGTCCTCGGCCCCTGGCTCGAGTACGCCATCGGCGCCTTCGGCGCCGACCGCTGCATGTTTGCCAGCAACTTCCCGGTGGACTCGATGTACGGCAGCTTCGACGACCTCTACTCCACCTTTGACACCGTCACGAGCGGCCTGGACGATGCGAGCCGCGAGGCGCTCTTCGCCGGGACGGCGGAGCGGATCTATCGAATCTGAACGGCTCGGGCCCGGGTGACCGCGGTCGCGCTCAGTATGCGTTGTTGTTCTCGAAGTAGCGCCGCGGGTTCTCGACCAGCATGGTCTCGATCTGCGCGTCGCTCACGCCCCGTTCCCGGATGTACGGCAGGACGTCGTCTTCGATGTGGAGATAGGTCCACGTGGTGAGCGCGGCGACGATGCGGGGATCGATCATGTCGATGTAGCACGATGTGTCGTGCGACAGCACCATGCGGTCGGCGTACCCACGGCGACACATCTCCACCACGGTGTCGGCCCGAGCCTCGAAGGTCGTGTCGACGTACAGGCCGAAGCGATCCATGCCCAGGATGAAGCCGTGGTCGGCGAGGGCACTCAGGTGGTCGACGTCGGCGCTGTCACCGGAGTGACCGAGCACCACCCGCGTCGGGTCCACGCCCTCCTCGTCGCACAACACCTGCTTGACGATCAGCCCGGCCTGCGAGGCAGGATGGGTGTGCACGGTGATCGGGGCGCCGGTGGCGCGGTGGGTCCGGGCCACGGCGCGCATGATTCGGGCCACCCCGTCGGTGAGGCCCTGGTGGTCGATCGCACATTTCAAGAAGGCGGCCTTGACCCCGGTGCCGGTGATGCCTTCGGTGATGTCGGCGGTGAACATCTCGATCATCGGGTCGGGCACGTCGGCGCCGAGCGCGGCGTACACCGCCGGATCGCGGTAGTAGAAGAAAAACGGCACCTGGTCGTAGGTGTAGCAGCCCGTGGCGGGGATGATGTGCAGGTCGGGCACCTGCTCGGCGATGCGCTCGATGCGCGGGATGTACCGGCCCAGCCCGATGACAGTGGGGTCGACGATGGTGCGAGTGCCCTGGGCCGCCAGCGCCCCGAGCTTGACCACGGCGTCGGCCACCCGCTCGTCTTCATTGCCCCACTCGGACGGGTAATTCTGCTGGACGTCGGCGTCGAGGACGAACACGTGCTCGTGCATGTAGGTCCGGCCGAGGTCGGCGGTGTCCACCGGGCCACGGATCGTCTCAACGGTCGCCACTCTGCGCGCTCCCTCCGGTTGGCTGCCCAGACCCTATTGGCCGAAGGCACGACTCGCCTCGAGGCCGCTGCCCGAGTCGGCGACAAGCAGATTGACGAGCCGCCGGGCAGCGCCGGACCACGCCGCATCGGACCTGTACCGTGACCACCCATGGACGAGAGGCGACGGTTCGGCCGCCGGGGCCTGCTCGGGGGTGCTGCGGTCGCCGGCGCCGCGGTCGCAGGTCTGGGTGCTGCACGATCGGCCGGGGCCCTCGAGGGTCGCGCCGCGTCACTCCGGCTGCCGGACAGCCTTCCTCACCCAGGCGTCCCAGCCGGGACCGACATGCTGCCCGACCTCGAACACGTCGTCATCCTCATGATGGAAAACCACTCGTTCGACGACCACTTCGGCCGGCTCGGACGGGGCGACGGGCTCAAGGTCGCCGGTGACGGGAGCCCCCTCAATTACAACCCGGCGGCGGACGGTGGCTACATCCTGTCCTATCCGATGCCGAACACCGCGGTGCCGGTGGATTCCCAAATCGGTCAGAACTGGAATACGTCACACCTCTGCTGGGATCACGGCACCAACATGGGCTTCGCCCGCGCCTGCGGTCCCGCGTCGATGGGACACTTCACCGGAACGCAGCTGCCGTTCTATTACTCGCTGGCGTCCCATTTTCCGATCGGCGATCGCTATTTCTCGTCGGTGATGGGACAGACCTACCCCAACCGCCGGTTCTTGATCGCCGCCACCGCTCTCGGTGACGTGGCGACGAACTCGACGGGCATCTCGTCCAAGGACGCACCCAACGGGACGATCTTCGACCGGTTGGAGACGTACAACATCACCTGGAAGGACTACTACCCCGATCTGCCGACGGCGGCGCTGTTCTTGCCCGAGTACAGCGCGCATGTCCACGACGGCCGGCTGGCTCCGATCAACCAATTCCTCGCTGACGCCGCCGCCGGTCAGCTTCCCCAGTTCTCCCTGGTCGATCCCTACACCGACTTTTCCGAGGAGGACGGCGACATCTCCATCGGCGAGGCGTATGCCGCACGAATCATCGGAGCCGTGCTGGCCTCGCCGAACTGGTCAAAGACGGCGATGTTCCTCGTCTACGACGAGCACGGTGGCTGGTACGACCACGTTCCGCCTCGGCCGATCGTGCGCCCCGACAGCGTGCCCCCCGAGATCACCGTGCCACCGGATCAACCTGGCGCCTACGACTTCACCGGGTTTCGCGTTCCGTGTGTCGTGATCTCGCCTTTCGCCAAGCGGAACTTTGTGTCGCACGCCGTGCACGAACACACCAGCCTCCTGAAATTCGTCGAGACGAAGTGGAACCTGCCGGCGATGACGTACCGCGACGCCAACGCGCCCGACATGTTGGAGTTCTTCGAGTTCTCCGGTAACCCGCCATTTGCACATCCGCCGGCATTGCACACGCCGCTCAACCCGTTCACTGGTCCCCTGCCGGTGAGCTCGAGTGCGCCGGGATTCCATCCGCTCGCGACCGGAGTCCAAGCTGCGACCTTGCCGCCCGCCAAATACAAGGTCCGACGGCCCCCGCGCCCGTGAGGGTGTGGTCGTCCGCCGGCTCGAGGTTTGACTGCGCCGGTATTCACGTCGTAGTCTGACATGAAATTCCTGGCTCGGGCCGAGGCACCGTGGAGGCAGACGTGAGCGACGTCGACTACGACATGTACAGCGTCGAGATCAACGCCGACCCGTACCCGGTGTACCGCCGGCTGCGGGAAGAGGCGCCGATCTACCACAACGACCAACACGACTTCTTCGCCGTGAGTCGATTCGAGGACGTGGAGAAGGGGTTGCTCGACGCCCAGACCTACATCTCGGGCAAGGGTGCGATCCTCGAGATCATCAAGGCCGACATCGACATTCCCCCAGGCGTCATTATCTTCGAGGATCCGCCGACACACACCATCCACCGGCGGCTGCTATCGCGCGCGTTCACGCCCCGGCGGGTCGCCGAGCTCGAGCCGAAGATCCGCGAGTTCTGCGCCCACAGCCTCGATCTTCTCGTTGGCGCGGACGGGTTCGACTTCATCGCCGACTTTGGCGCACAGATGCCGATGCGAGTCATCAGCATGCTGCTCGGCATCCCGGAGAGCGACCAGGAAGCGGTGCGCGATCACGTGGACTCAAGCCTGCGCACCAAAGAGGGCGAGCCGATGCGGGTCTCGAACGACAACTTCGTGACCGGCGAGAAATTCGCCGAATACGTCGACTGGCGGGTCGATCATCCGTCCGACGACATCATGACCGAACTCCTGAACGTCGAGTTCGTCGACGAGACGGGCGCGACCCGCAAGCTCACACGGACCGAACTCCTGACCTACATTGAGGTGCTGGCCGGAGCCGGAAACGAAACGACAACCCGTCTGATCGGATGGATGGCGAAGGTGTTGGCAGAGCATCCGGATCAGCGGGCCGACCTGGTCAAAGACCCATCGCTGATCCCCGCCGCCATTGAGGAGGTCCTCCGCTTCGAGTCCCCCGCGCCCCATGTCGGACGCTGCGTCGCCGGCCGGGATCTCGTCGTGCGCGACGTCGAAGTGCCCGAGGGAAGCGTGATGCTCTTCCTCCTGGGTTCGGCCAACCGCGACGACCGGAAGTTCCCCGACGGGGACACCTTCGACGTCCATCGCGAGGTCAGCCGGCACCTCACCTTTGGCAACGGGATCCATCTGTGCATGGGATCCGCCCTCGCCCGCATGGAGGGTCGCATCGCCCTCGAGGAGCTGCTCGTGCGCATCCCCGAATGGGACGTCGACATAGAGAATGCGCGGTTGTCACCGACCTCGACCGTGCGGGGCTGGGAGACCCTCCCCGCGCTGCTCCCCTAGACGAACGGTGAGCAAGACGGCACCGCAGACCTCCAGACCACGCCGTTACGAGAGCCCGGTCCGGCGCAAACAAGCTCTCGATACGCGCGAGCGCATCATCGCCGCCGGCTGCAAAATCCTGCGAACCTCGTCAATTCGGGACTGGCGCGCGCTCACCATGCGTGGCGTGGCCGAACGGGCCGGCGTGAACGAGCGGACCGTCTACCGCTACTTCGGGAACGAACGTGGCCTTCGCGATGCCGTCATGCATCGACTGGAGCAGGAGGCCGGAATCGAGCTGGACGGAATGCAGCTCGAGGACGTGGCGGACATCGCGGCGAGGATCTTTTGGCACGTGTCCTCGTACCCGGTGCGCCCGAAGCCGCCCCTCGATCCCACGCTCACGGATGCAAACCTTCGTCAGAGAGGCGCCCTCGTAAGGGCTCTACGCGACGGCATGCCCGCGTGGTCCGACGAGGAGCAGACAGCTGCCGCCGCCGTGCTCGACGTCCTGTGGAGCCTCGCAACGTACGAGCGATTGGCCTCGGACTGGCAGATGGAACCGGATCAGGCGATCAGGACCGTCGGCTGGGCGATCGGCTCGGTCGAAGTTGCGATCCGAAACGGGCAACGACCGCCAGGCTGACCGCCTGCGAGCTACGCGACCTCCGATCGACCCTTCCGCCTCGGCTTGCTGGCCCCACGTGACGTCACATCCTCGAGCACTTCCTCCGAGCGCTCGACGTCGAATTCGTTGCCGCTCGTCCGGAGCTGGGCGAGCAGGTCGATGAGCTTGTTGCGCTCCGCCTCGGAAAGACCGATGCCTTCGTAGACGGTCGAATTCAGGTCTTCCGTCGCGTCCGTCGCAACCTTGCGGCCCCGAGCGGTGATCTCGGCCAGCGTCGTACGCGCATCGGAAGGATGGGGCACCCGGCGAACCAGCTTGTCATCCTCCAGGCGATCGATGATGTTGGTGACCGTCGCCGGCGGGATGCGCAGTGTCTTGCTGATCCAGCTGAGGGTCAGCGCAGATTCCGGGTCCGTCGCCAGCCAGGCCAGGACCTCATAGCGCGCGAACGTGAGGTCGTGCCTCGCCATCACCTGCTGCACCTGGTCGTTGAGGAGCTGGTAGGAACGCAGAATGGCGGTGTACACCGCCATGCCGGACGCGGCCTCGGGGGCCCAATGCTGGAGCCAGACACGACGGGACGCTTCGACGACGTCAAAGGGGGCCGGCTCGAAAGCCATGCCGGAAGGATACGACCTTGGCGCCGGGCGCTCAGGACCCTGAGACGAGCGAGCCACCGATGACACCACTTGCCTCGAGGGCTTGGATCTCCGGCTCGCTGAGGCCGAGTTCGCCGAGAAGTTCCCGATTGTGTTCTCCGAGCAGCGGCGCGTGCCGAGTGTGCAGCCGTTCCGGACCCGCTGCGAACTTCATCGGCAGCGTGCTGTACCGGGAGGCTCCGATCACGGGGTGCTCCACCACCTCGAAGAAGCGCCGGAACTCGAGCGGCGGCAGCTCGGGCTGCTCATGCGGCTGAACGACCGCACCAGCGGGCACACCAGCCTCCCAGAGGAGCGCGACCACCTCGTCGGCCTGCTTGTCCCGGCACCACTCCTCCAAGGCGGCGTCAATGCGGTCGTGGGCCCGCAAACGCCCCGCCGCGGTGTCCAACGCGGGGTCGGCGGCCCAGGCTGGGTCGTCCAAGGCACGTCGGAGCGATCGCCACTGCCCGTCCGAGGCGACCGCGATGGCGACCCAGAAGTCGCCCCGGGCGTTCTCGTCAGGCTTTGCCACCGCGTAGAGGTTCTGCGGTGCCGCACCAGGGCCCCGGTTGCCCTGACGGGTGAGGAGCGCGCCGTACGCGGAATGCTCGATGGCCTGTTCCGCCGTGACGTTGAGCGCTGCATCGACCATCGCCGCTTCGACGAGACCGCCCTCGCCGGTCCTCTGTCGGTGCTGCAGCGCGAGCAGGAGGCCGTACAGGGCGTGCAGCCCCGCATTGGGGTCACCGACGGTGTACGGCTCGAAGGGAAGGAGGTCCGGGTGGCCGGTGAGCCAAGTGAGCCCCGCGGCGTCCTCGATCACGAACGCAAACGCCGCCTGGTCGCGCCAGGGACCGTCGAGCCCGAAGCCCGGCATGCGGAGCATGACCAGGTCCGGCCGTTCCTTCCGCAGCGTCTGATAGTCGAGGCCCAGCTGGTCAAGCACGCGTGGGGTGAAATTCTCGATCACCACGTCGCAGGTGGCGACGAACCGCAAGAACAGCGCCTTGCCCTGTGGGTCGCGGAGGTCGAGCGTCAGACTCCTCTTGTTGGTGTTGAGCGCGGAGAAGATCGGTCCGCGCTCCCAGTATTGGTCCTCTGTCTGCGGCACCCCGCCGACGAGTCGGACTCCGTCTGGCCGGCTCGAGGACTCGAGATGGATCACCTCCGCTCCCAGGAGCGCAAGCACGTGACTGGTGAGAGGGCCCGCCCAGAACGCCGTCATGTCGAGGATGCGAAGGCCCTCGAACGGAAGGCGGCGAGGCTTTGTGCCCGTCCCGCCCCGCGCCCTGGTCCGGCCCTGGACAAATTCATCGATGGCGTGCTGCCCAAGCTGCGGGGCGCGTCCGGGCGCCCGGATCTGGGCCGTCCCGAGCCGGAAGGGCGGGCGGGGGTTCGCCGCACCGTCGGTCGGGTTGGCGACAAACGTGTCGCGGGAGCGGAAGTGGTCGAAGGTCGTGACGTTCTCCCCGTTTGCTATGGGGGCGTTGGGGATACGAAACGCCGAGGCGAGGTCGATGACCTCGTCGACGGTGTGCGAGGCGATCCACGCGTCGATCGTCGGGGCCAGGGCCGTGCGGTCCAACAAGAGCGACGGATCCTCCGTCCACTCGGGATGTCCGGTCAGGGCACAGAAATCGAGCCACTGCTGTCCGGTCCCGACGCCGAGCCCGACCAGTCCATCGCTTGCCGCTCCGACGCCCGGGGTCGGGACGAAGCGGCGGCGGCGCATCGGTCGGCCCAACTGGTCGTTGAATGTCACCGGGTAATAAGTGAGGCACATGACCATCGCCTCGAGCATCGAGACGTCGACGAGGTCTCCCTGGGCGTCGGCGCGCCAGCCCGCCGCAAGCGTCCCGATCGCGGCGAAGAGCCCGGCCAGCCACTCGCCGATCTGACCGCCGACATACACCGGCGCCCGATCGGGTCTACCCCGCGCCAGGCCGACGACCGCACCCGACCAGGCCTGGAGCGTGAATTCGGTGGCGGGCTTGTCGCACCACGGCCCCTCGAGGCCGAAAGGGGTGATCGAGGTCACCGTCAGGTGCGGGTGGCGGCGACGGAGCGCGGCCGGGACCAGCTCGGGGTGCTGAGTTACCGGCGAGCCGTGTGACCACACGGCCGTGTCCGCGACGTCGAGGAGCTCGTGGAGTGACGAGAGCTGACCGGAGTCCTCGGGCTCGAACACAACGCTGCGTTTCGAAGCGTGGAGAAAGTTGAAGAGGGCGCCATCGCTGTCGGGTGGGATCTCCGCACCGGAGGCGGACCACCGGCGCAAAGGATCGCCCTCGGGCGACTCCACCTTGATCACCTCGGCGCCGCCGTCCACCAGCAGCTTGGTGCAGTACGCGCCCGCGATCCAGGTGGAGAAGTCGACGACGCGATGCCCGGCGAGTGGCGTCGCCGCCGGCCCCGGCTCGCGACCGCTCGACGATGGCTGGGGCACCCTCAGCCGTCGTCGCGGCGACGGCGGCCCGACCGGCTGAGCCGCCATTCCGGCGGGAATGCGCTGTCGTTGTCCTTCACGGCGAGGTTCAGGCCGGCGTCCATCGTCTCCTGGCTGAGCGTGGCCCGCCCGCCGTCGACGTCGTCGCGCAGCTGTCCGCCCATCGACTCGAGCCACGCGCTGAGAAGGCTGCCCATGTACTCACCCTGGTGCTGCTTCATTATCTCGAAGAACACCTTCTGCATGAAGACCGTATCGGTGGGTCGGGTCTTTGCACACGCCAGGGCGTACTTCGCCACCTCCGACTCGAGATCGGGCCGGGGCACGACGCTGTTGACGAAGTTGCACTCGTACATCTGCTCCGCGGTGAACGGGCGGCCCGTGAACACCATCTCTTGGAACTTCCGCATTCCCATCATCATCGCCCACTGCCACATGCGCGGCGCGTAGCCGACGTAGCGAAAGGCGGGATGGCCGAAGAGCGCGTCGTCCGACGAGATGACGAGATCGGCATCGGCGGCCTGGTAGAAATGCCAGCCGTAGCAGTACCCCTTGACCTCGAGAATGCTGATCTTCTTGAAGTCCTGGAGGCTCCGGCACCCCGACCTCGTGTTGCCGTACCAGTGCAGCAGCGATGCCCCGGCACGATACGAACGGTCGAACGGCATGGTGACGTCGTCGTCCTCGTCGATTCCGAACTCTTCGTGCAGGGCGGTGCCTTGCGCACGCTTTGCCATCAGTTCGTCCAGGTCGGCGCCCGTCCCGAGATGGTCACCGACACCACGCACCACGAGGACCTTCACGTCGTCGTCGATGCTCGCCTTGAACAGCAGGTCCGCGTAGCGCCGGCGCGCCGCGATCGTCGGGATGTTCAGTTGGTCCGGACGGTCCAGGGTGATCGTCGCAATCCGTGTGCTGGGATCCTTCTCGTAGAGGATGATCTCTTCGGGCGGAGGGAATTCGGCTTCGGTCATATGATGGTGCTCCTCGCGAGCATCAGGCGTCGATCCCCAAGAAGCGCTTGACGTTACCGCTCGCGATCTCGGCGGTCGCCTCGGCGCCTACGGCGTCCACGACGCAGGCCAACGACTGATTGCTGTATCCGTAGGTGCTCTCGTTGTGGGGAAAGTCCGTGGACCACATCACCCGGTCCACGCCAATGCGAGCCAAGAGCGCGAGACCCAACTGGTCGACCATGAAGGAGGCGCACATGTGGTTGTCCCAGTAGTAGGTCGGCTCGTGCTCGATCTTCAGATCAGCGAGATGCTGGAACGACGCCGCGATGTGCTGGGCGTCCTGCAGGGCGGAGGGCACCCAGTTGATGCCGCCCTCGAAATACCCGACCTTCAGCCCGGGATGCCGGTCCAGAATGCCACCGAAAATGTACTTCCCGAAGGTGTCGCGGAACGGTGCCACGGACTGGAGCATCCCGATGCTGAGCGCATTGAACGCGATCGGCGTGGACGGCGGATTCTCCCCGATGTGGTGGGAGATCGGGACCCCCGCCTCTTCGATCGCCTCCCACACCCCGTCCATCGCGGTGCTCGAGTAGTCGATCGGCTTGCCGTCGGCCTCCTTGCCCGGCATGAGCGGCATGAGAAACGTCTTGAGCCCGAGAGCTTTCAATTCGTTCACCGTGCGGCGCGCCCCCTCGGCGTCCCACCAGTTGATCAAGCCCACGCCGTAGATGCGGTTGCCCGACCGCTCCTGCACCTCCGCCATGTACTCGTTGTAGACACGGAAGCAGGCCTCGCGGACCTCCCGGTCCGGCCAACCGAAAAGGGCGAGCACGGAGTTCGGGAAGGCCAGCTCCTTGGCGATGCCCTCCGAGTCGAGCGCCGCCAGCCGCGCCTCGACGTCGCCGGAGTGGGACCCGGGTACCGGGTCGTACTGGGTGAGCACCCTGACGAATTCGGGCACGAGAATCGACTTGCCGTCTACGCCGAGCACCCACCCGCCATCGACGTTGATGACACGTGGTGCACGGTCTTTCATGCTCTCGGGGAGGCGCTCGTGAAAGATGTCCGTCGCCAGTGAGATGTGGTCATCGGCCGAGAAGACGTCGGTCCCGACCGGGAGCCCGAGATCCACAGGGGGAGCCGGATGACGGTCTTTCGGCGCCCCCAGGCCCTCGGTTGGATAGGTCAGCGTCCTCGAATTCCAGCTCATGGCCCCCACTTTGCGCTCGGATGGACGCCGCCAAGATTACTTCGGTCTCGTAGCAATCGTCAACGGAGCCTGCTAGCTTCCTTCGACGCTGTCGTTGTTTCGGCGAGGTCAGAGAGGTCGTGACGTGACGACGTGGGACTCCACGGTCGACGTGGTGATCATCGGTTCCGGTGGTGGCGGCATGGTCGCAGCACTCACCGCCGCCGACGCGGGCGCCAACGCCCTCGTACTGGAGAAGCAGCAGCTGCTCGGCGGTTCGACGGCGATGTCCGGTGGGATCGTGTGGGTCCCGAACAACCCTGTCATGCAGGCCATCGGGGTACCCGACTCCTACGAGGACGCCATGGTCCACTTCGAGGCCGTGGTGGGTGACGTCGGGCCGTGCTCTTCGTTCGAACGAAGAGCAGCCTTTCTGGCGGCGGGGCCCGAAATGGTCGCCTTCCTCCAGCGGCTCGGGATTCGATTCGTCTACTGCCGTGGTTACAGCGACTACTACTCCAGCGCCAAGGGAGGTCACGACCTCGGTCGGGGGATCGAGCCGATCCCGTACGACGGTCGGGTGCTCGGCGAGTGGCTGGCGCGACTGCAGCCGGGACTGGCGCAGAGTCTCGGCCTGGCGGTCATGACGAACGAGGCGCGCGCCCTCTCCCACTACAACCGCAGCATCAGCTCCTTCTCGGTCTCGGCCCGCGTCGTCATCCGGACCTACGCTGCCCGACTCCGTCGCCAGGCGCTGCTCACCAATGGGGCGTCGCTCATCGGGCAGATGCTCAAGATCGTGGTCGACCGGGGCGTCGAGGTCTGGACGGAGGCACCGCTGGAGGAGCTGATCGTCGAGCATGGCCGCGCGGTCGGCGTGCGGACGACCCGGGCGGGAGCGCCCGTATCGATCCGCGCCCGCCAGGGCGTGCTCCTGGCCTCCGGTGGCTTCGCCCACAACGCAGAGATGCGCGAGAGGTATGGGGGTAACCAGCCGAACCGGGCGAGGTGGTCGATCTCGAACCCGGGCGACACCGGAGAGGTGATACGGCAAGCCATGCGCCTCGGAGCGAAGACCGACCTGATGGACGAGGCGTGGTGGCTGCCGTCGCCGCGCACGGGCCGGTTCGGGCAGTCCACCCTCGATCAGGCGCGCCAGCGACCGCGCACGATCTACGTCGATGCCGCCGGACGGCGCTTCGTCAACGAATCAAACTCCTACATGGAAGTGGGCAAGGCGATGTACGCCCGGAACACCACGAGCCGGGCGGTCCCGTGCTGGCTGATCTTCGACGATCGGTACCGGAAGCGATACGCCCACCAGCGCTCGAGGCCCGGTCGCTTCCCCCGGAAGCTCCTCGAGAGCGGCATGCTGAAACGGGCCTGGACCCTCGACGACTTGGCCCACATGTGTGACATCGATCCCGCCGGCCTGGCCGACACCGTCGAGGGATTCAACGAGAACGCCCGCAACGGCGTCGACCCCGACTACGGCCGGGGCGAGTCGGCCTACAACCGGGCACTCGGCGACCCGAACCACCGGGTGCACCCTTGCCTCGGCCCGATCGACGAGCCGCCGTACTACGCCGTGCAGGTCGTACCCGGAGACATCGGCACCTGCGGCGGCCTCGTGACCGACGAGCACGCCCGGGTCATCGGTCAAGACGACCAGCCGATCGCGGGTCTCTACGCCACGGGGAACGGCACCGCCACGGTCATGGGCCGCCACTACCTCGGACCGGGAGCCAGCATCGCCAACACCATGGTGTTCGGCTACGTGGCAGCGCGCCACGCAACTGGAGCTCAACAATCGAGGGTGCACGATGAGTGAGTTCGAGGACGTCAACTTCTTCACCAACCGGTCGATCCAGGACGACCCCTACCCGTACTTCGATTGGGTCCGCGCCCAGAGCCCGGTGTGGCGGGAGCCCAACTACGGGATGTACATGATCACCGGACACCCCGAGGCCATGACCGTCTACGGCGATCCCGTATCGTTTCCTCCGAACGATGCACCCTCCGGTACCTACTCGTCGTGCAACGTCGTCTGCGGGTCGTTCCAGAAGTTCTCGGCACCCTTCGAAGGCGACGACGTCAGCGACATCATCGTGCGGTGCCGGAACGAGTTGCCCTTCAGCGACCAGCTCCCGGCCTTCGACCCGCCGACCCACACGGCACACCGCCACCTGCTCATGCGCCTCATCACACCCAAGCGCCTCAAGGAGAACGAGGACTTCATGTGGCACTTCGCCGACCGCCTCATCGACGGGTTCGTCGAGGGCGGAGCGTGCGAAATGGTCGGCGCGTATGCGGAGCCCTTCACCCTCACCGTTATCGCCGACCTGGAAGGCGTGCCGGAATCCGACCACTCGCTCTTCCGCGAGCGGTTGTCGACGGCACATCAGGAGGTGACGCACAAGCCACTCGAGTTCCTTTATGAGCGGTTCAGCGGGTACATCGAGGATCGTCGCCTGAACCCGCGGCACGACGTGTTGACGGGACTCGCCACCGCAACCTTCCCGGACGGCTCGACCCCCGAGGTGAAGGACGCGGCGCTCATCGCGGCCAACCTCTTCGCCGGCGGACAGGAGACGACGGTGCGTCTGCTGTCCTTCGCACTACGGATGCTCGGTGAGCGGCCGGACCTGCAAAAGCTCGTGCGCGCCGACCGTGACCTGATCCCGAATTTCATCGAAGAGACCCTCCGTCTGGAGAGCCCACTGCGCACCCAGTTCCGGATGGCGCGGGTCGCCACCGAGCTGGCCGGCGTGGAAATCCCAGCCGGAAGCAGCCTCATGTTGGTGCCCGGTGCGTGCAACCGCGACCCGCGGATGTTCGAGGCGCCTTACGAATTCGACATCAACCGGTCCAACGCAAGACAGCACATCGCGTTCGGATTTGGCATCCATACGTGCGCCGGAGCACCGCTTGCCCGCGCCGAGGGCCGGGTGACGGTCAATCGCTTCCTCGAACGCACCTCCGACATCACGATCTCCCAACAGGAACATGGTCCGGCGGTGGCGCGACGTTACGAATACCTGCCGACGTTCTTCCTCCGGGGGCTGGAGCGTCTCCACCTCCAGCTCACCCCCACCTACTGACCCAGGCTCAGTTCGTCAGGGGTTCGAACTCGTCGTTTCCTCCGGTGGCCGCGCCGTGGACATGATCAACTTCGTCTGCGCATAAGGCGGGCCGGCCGTCGTCCCGCCGTCGATCGGCAGGACGACGCCCGTTACCTGGGCGGCCCGATCGCTGGAGAGGAACACCACCGCATTGGCCACGTCCTCGGGCTGCGCCTCTCGCTCGAGTGGTTGCATGTAGCGCAGGACAGGACCCATGTCGTAGGTCGTGATTCCCGTGCGGATATGGGCCGGCGTCAGGCAATTGACCCGGATGCCGTACGGCGCCAGGTCGATGGCCATGCACTTCGTGGCGTGGGCGATGGCCGCCTTGGACGCTCGATACGAGATCATGCCGCTGCCCGCATTGATCGCAGCGATCGAGGCGTTGTTGACGATCGAACCGCCGCCGTGGTCCTTCATGAAGCGCGCCGCACGCTGTGCGCCCGCGATCACCCCGAAGAGGTTCACATTCATGATGCGGGTGAAGTCCTCGAGGTCGTCGTGCAGGAACCTCTTGAGCGCGCTCCCGATCCCGGCGTTGTTGAACATGATGTCGAGACGGCCGAAGCGGTCCACGGCGAAGTCGACGAGCGCCTGCACCTGGTCAATGTCGCTCACGTCGGCCTGTTTGAAGGCGGCGGCTTCACCGATCTGGCCGACGACGTCCTTCCCGCCGTCGGCGTCGACGTCCGCCACCACGACGCGCGCACCCTCGGCGGCGAGGAGCGCCGCGGTCGCCCGGCCGATGCCGCCCGCGCCACCGGTCACGACGGCGACCTTCCCGGCCAGTTCTTGCGGCTGCACGCCGCGACACTACGGTCTCGTAGCTTTCTCCGCATGCGATCCTCGTCCCGAGGGCACGGGACCGGACCGAACGGTCAGACCTAGCGGATCAGCTGCGCGGTCGGGAGCGCCTCCCGGGGCCGCGGTAGAGCGTCAGGCGGCGCGGGCGTCGCTTCGCGCGGCCGCCGTGGCGAGGACCTTGCGGGCCACCGAGGGCGCCGCCTGCAGGATCTGACGGAACTCGCTCCGCGACCCCACGTAGACCACCGCGTCGGTACTGACCGTCACGGTGGCGTTGCGCCGGCGGGCACCGTCGGCCTCGAGGAGGGCCATCTCTCCCACCAGGTCGCCCCGCTCGAGCGTCGCGATCGTCTGACCCCCGTGGCTCACCGTCGCGTTGCCTTCGGCCAGCACCATGAACTCGTCTCCCCGGGCACCCTCCCGCACGAGGGTCGCGCCGGCCGACACGAACAGAGGCGTGAGCTGACGCCGGATGACCGCCAGTTCCGAGCGACTGGCCTCGGAAAACAGTGGCAACTCTGCGAGATCGTCCCTGAAGAGACGCATGGCACTCCCTTTCTTTCACCGCTCCCACCCATCAGTTGACTGCGTCTCCCCTCATCTGTCAACACGTTAGAAGCGATATCTATTATCGTTTTTTCAGATGGTCCGGACGAGGAGCGGACAGCGGGACATCGTGGGACATCGATTCAGCGTGACGTCGGCTCGGTGTTCTCGGGCGAGCGACGCGCCGACACGGGTCGAGCGAGTTGTGGGAAGAGCCGGGACCCCAGGTGCATGGCGAAATCGAGGGCCAGAGCGGGTGAGAGCTTCGGGTCGGCGTCGGGCGGATCCGGCAGGTCCTCGTCGTGTCGGGCGTGCTCGTACAGGCTGTGGCACAGGTGCCGGCCGAGGGTGCCCAGGGCCTGGAGGGCGTCCGCGTGCTCGGCCTGGAACGACGGCACCGGCAGGGGGTGGACCTCGGGCCAGTTCTCGGGTGGCCGAGGCGTCTCGAGGCTGAACACCTTCTCGAACGTGGGCGCGGCCGCGTCCCTGGCGGTGAACGGCTCGCCCAGCTTCCACGCCTCGCGCAGGGTCGCCAACAACGAGGTGTGGCGATACTCCTCCGTGCAGACCGTCCGGCTGGGGACCCAGGGAGACACGACGAGGGCGGGGACGCGGTAGCCAGAGCGATCGAAGGCGAATCCAAATTGCCCGGGAGGCGCTCCGGGATGTGGAGGCGTGACCGGTCCGGGCGGGACGTGGTCATAGGTCCCCCCGGGCTCGTCGAAACCGATGAAGAGCACGGTGTTAAAGGCATTGGACCCGGTGGACGAAGACGCGGACCGCACCGACCGGTAGATGCGGCCCAAGAAGTCCTCCCCGGCGAGGATCGACGAGGGTGCGTCCATAAGGATGTCGACGCCCATGATCAGCGCCCGCCCGAAGGCGGGGTGATAGTCCCCGTGTCCGGCCATGAGGTTGGGTTCGATCAGCGAGAAGTCGGGCAGCGAGCCTTCGGCGGCGTCCCGCTCAAATTCTGAGAACGGGAAGAAGTGCGTGGCGAAGCGGTCGCGCAGTCGGGGCATGTGGATGAATCCGGTAAAGGAAAGTGGCCCGGGCTCCTGCACGTAGACCTTCCAGGTCCTGCCGCAACGTTCGAGGCGGTCGAAGATCGTTTCCGCGGTGTGATGGCGCATGAAGTTGGTGACCGGCCGGTTCACGACGAATCCCGAGGAGGACGCCGCGGTCCAGAACGAGCGGTTCGCCAGGGTCTGAGAGGGGACCTCGCTGAACCAGTGGTCAAACACGCCGAAGCCCCGTGCCAGCGTGCTCAACACGGGTACCTGTTCGGGGGTATAGCCGGTCATGATCTGGCTGTACTCCCCGTACGTCGGTTGGCGGCCCAGCTCCACGGTGAGGAAGCTGATGTAGTCGGTGACGAACCCGTCCATGGTCGGCTGCCGCCCGGGCGAAGGTGCGTTGTAGGGAGCCACCATTTCGGTGGCGTCCTTGCACCGGTTGGCCTCGTCGAGGATGTTGAAGAGCTGGGTGTTGGTGTGGGGATACTCCTCGCCGGGGTCGGGGTCCGGAGCGTCCATCCCCAACGCGACGCCGTAGGGCACCACGCCGTCGGCCGAGCCATGCTCGGCCCACTCCGGCACCGGGTTGCTGAGGTCCTTGCCGGCCACACCCTCGAAGGACTCGACCTCCCCAGGTGAGTAGAGCCGACCGAGCAGGTTGTCGAACGACCGGTTCTCGAAGAGGACGAGCACCACGTGGTCCATCGCGTTCGCTCGGTCCGGGGGCATGGGTCCTCTCTCGACGGGTTCGGCGGCAACCGTACGCCGGAATCCCCGAAAGAGAGGGGCCGCCCATCTCCCACCGGCACGACGAACACGACGGATACGCTGAAGCCAGCGACAATTTCCGGCCGGGATGCCCTCGAGACCGCAGGGAGGCAACACGGTGCCTACTGAGCACGACGCACAACCGTGGGCCATTCGTTCCACCTTGATCGCAGTGTCGGACCTCAACCGATCGATCGACTTCTACCGCGAGATCGGCCCGTTCCAAGAGCTCCTTCGCGATGACGCCGTGGCGGTCCTGGGGGACCCGTCGCCCGAATCGATCATGCTGATCCTGCGCGAAACGCGGAGCAATCGTCAGGCTCGCCACGGCCCGCAGTCGCTCGGTCTCCGCACCGTCACGTTCAACGTGGGGTCGCAGGCCGAGCTCGACCGGATCGAGGCCGTGCTGCACCGCCGCGGGCTCTTTACGTCGCGTCGCTCCATGGCGGAGGGCGCGTCGGATCTCCTGAACGGACGGGATCCCGACAACTTGCCGGTGACGTTCGTCCGCTACGACGTGGGCGCAACGATCGGAGCGGATTACTACCGGTCGGTAATGGACCTGTTCTACTCGCTGGACACCTGACGCCAGGTTCTGGCCGGGCGCACCGGCCACCGCCGCGTCGAGCCCTCACGAGCGGGTTGAAAAGGCGAGGTGCTCGTGGACGGACCGCACCGCCGCGGAGCCCTCCCCGACGGCCGCCGCCACCCGCTTGGTCGATCCGGCGCGCAGGTCACCGACGGCGAAGAGGCCCGAATGGCTGGTTTCGAACGGCAACGGAAGCCGCCCGAGGGTCTCCCAACCCTCATCGAGTTGATCGGGGGCCAGGGAGAGGTCCGTCAGCACGAACCGTCGTTCGTCAAGCGCGGCGCAGCCGGACAGCCAGCCCGAAGAGGGGTCAGCCCCGATGAACGAGAACAGCCCGGCGCACTCGACGACCGTCTCACCCTCGGGTGCGGCCAGGCGCAGCGACTGGAGCGTCTCGTCTCCCTCGAGTGCCGTGACGATCGTGCACGTGCGAAGAGTGATGAGGGGATCGACCTCGATTCGTTCGACGAGATAGCGCGACATGCTCTTGGTGAGGTCCGATCCCCTGATGACGAGGTTCACCGCAGACCCACCTTGGCTCAGGAAGATCGCCGCCTGCCCCGCGGAGTTGCCGCCACCGACGACTGTGACCGGTGCACCGGCGCACATCCGTGACTCCATCTCCGTGGCGGCGTAGTACACACCGTTGCCCTCGAAGTCACCCAGACGTGCCGCCTCCAGCCGGCGATAGGCGGCACCCGTCGCCGCGATCACGGCCCGGCCGGCGATTTCGCTTCCGTCGCTGAGCCGCACGACCAGGTGCCCCGCCTTGTTGTGCAGCGACTCCGCCGTGCACGGCACGGTGAGCGTGGCACCGAATTTCTCGGCCTGGATCACCGCTCGCGAGGTGAGGTCCGCGCCGGAGATGCCCATGGGGAACCCGAGATAATTCTCGATCCGTGAGCTCGTCCCCGCCTGCCCGCCCGGCGCGGTCATCTCCACGCCGAGGGTGCGCAGGCCCTCGGAGGCCCCGTACACCGCCGCGGCGAGACCGGCGGGCCCGCCCCCCACGACCAACAGGTCGAAGCAGCGCTCGGGCAGGCTCTCGACGGTCAGCCCGAGATAGCTGGCCAACTCTCCGGGGCTCGGTCGCCGCAAGACGGACCCGGTGGCGATGACCACGGGCAACTCGCTCGGTGCGATCCCGAACCCCCGCAGGAGGTCCTCCACCTGCGGGTCACGATCGGGGTCCAGCCACTCGTGGGGCACCCGGGTCCGGGTCAAGAACTCGTGCACCCGAAGCGACTCGGGCGAGTACTGCGACCCGATGACCCGGGTGGTCGGCGCCGCCCCCGACATCAGCAGCGCACGGCGGGCGACAAAGGCGGCCAGAATGGTGTCACCCAGTTGCGGTCTCCTCGCCATCAGACTGCGCAACCGGTCCCGGGGAACCACGACGACCTCTCCCGCCTCGACCACCCGGGCCGACACGAAGACCCGCATGCCGGTCAGCATGTTGAGCTCGCCGAGAAAGCGCCCGGGCCCGTGCTGGGCGATGACGCGTTCGGTGCCGTCGACCGAGACGACGATGTCGACCTCGGCGCTGATGAGCAGGAAGAAGTCGTACGTGACGTCCCCCTCCCGGTACAGGTACTCCCCCGGGCGCACCTGGCGCCGCTCGCCCAATTCGGCGACGAGCGCGATGTCGGAGCCGTCCAGGGTCGCCGTTGCCTCCGGGTCGTTTGCTGCCGCTGCTCGTGCTGCTTCTGCGTTGTCTGCCATGGTGCGAACCCTCCCTGCCGAAGACCCCGCTCAGGATACGGGCGGGGTTCGCCGCGGCGATCGGGGCGCTCGCTGCTGGCCGGCTGGTTGACCGGAAGGATGATCCGCACTGAGCGCGGGCCAGGCGAGGCCGAAGAGACGGTCGGCGGCGGCTTGGCTCGTCTTTCCGTGCCCGATGAGCAGCCGGAGCCATAGGGGCGAGTAAAGAAGGTCCAGCGCATCGTCCACGTCGAGGTCGGCTCGGAGCTCGCCGTTCTCGACGCCCCTGGCAATGGTGGCCTCCCCCCGCGCGCGGCGGTGGGCGAAGAACCGGTCACGAAAGTCTCGTGCGACCCCCGGGTCGCCCTGCGCATCCGCGACCAGTTCCCGGATCAGGTCGCCGTTGCGAGAGGAGAACATACGGGCCACCCGTCGCATCTGGAGACGGATGGCCTCGTAGGTGGAGTCGGGAAGATCGTCGGGCTCGGGGTCGGTCAGTTCGATCAGGGCGTCCATGATGACGGCCGACTTCGAGGGCCACCAGCGGTAGATGGTCTGCTTGCCGACCCGGGCGGCCCCGGCGATCTCGTCAACCGTCACCGCGTGCGGCCCCAGCTGGGACACGAGTTTGCGGGCGCTGCCGAGGACCCGCCGCCGGGCCGCCTCGTCCCTGGTGCGAGCCATGTGCGCAGTGTAGCGACGCCGATCAGGAATACGAGACCCCTAGTCTCTGTTGCCAAAAGCGAGACTCTTCGTCTCTTTATTGGAACGGACCGAGGAAAGGACCGACGATGGCAGACCTCAGCGGGAAGAAAGCGCTCGTCACCGGAGCCACGAGCGGCATCGGGAAGGCCACGGCCAAGGCCCTGGCCGCGGCGGGGGCCACGGTCGCGGTCAGCGGCCGCGACAAGGACAAGGGCCTGGCCGTGGTGGACGACATCGTGGCCGCCGGAGGCTCGGCCGTCTTCGTGCCGGCCGACCTCGTCGACGCGGAAGCCGCTATCGACCTCGCCGCACAGGCCACCGAGGCTCTCGACGGCCGCGTCGACATTCTGGTCAACAGCGCCGGGATGTTCCCGTTCGGCCCCACCGAATCCCACGACGAGGTGACGTTCGACGCCGTCTATGCGCTGAACGTGAAGGCACCCTGGTTTCTCGTGGCCGCCCTCGCACCGGCCATGGCGGAACGTGGGAAGGGCACGGTGGTCAACGTCTCCACCATGGTGGCCCAGTTCGGCGTGGAGGGCATGGCCCTCTACGGCTCGAGCAAGGCTGCGCTGGAACTTCTGACCAAGGCCTGGGCAGCTGAGTTCGGCGGCCGGGGTGTGCGGGTGAACGCCGTCAGCCCCGGACCGACGAGGACGGAAGGAACCGCCGGCATGGGCGAGGCCCTCGACCAGTTGGCCTCGCTCGCGCCGGCCGGACGCCCGGCCACCCCCGAGGAGATCGCCTCGGCCATCGTCTTCCTGGCGAGTGACGAGTCGAGTTTCGTCCACGGTGCGGTGCTGGCCGTCGACGGCGGCCGATCGGCCACCTGACCATCCGGCCGTTCGCAACGAGTGGAGGCGTTTGGCCCACGCCGGTTTTGACCATAGGGAAAGGAGAGGGTCACCCGTTTTCGGCACGTCGACGCGGCTGGAAGGGGCGCGACATCGATCGGGGGCGTCGAGTGAACGACGAGCAGTTCGAGAAGGTGGCGCACGCGTCGGGCTTCATTGCGGCCTTGGACCAGAGCGGCGGTAGCACCCCCAAGGCCCTCAAGGCCTATGGCATAGACGAGGAGCAGTATTCGGACGACGACGAGATGTTCGCTCTGATGCACGCCATGCGCAGCCGGATCATCGAAAGTCCCAGCTTCGACGGCACACACATCATCGGAGCCATCCTGTTCGAAGACACCATGGACCGCGAGATCGGTGGCCATGACTCGGTGGCGTATCTGTGGGACGTCAAAGGCGTCGTCCCATTCCTGAAAGTGGACAAGGGACTGGCCCCCGAAAAGGACGGCGTCCAGATCATGAACCCCGTTCCGGGCCTCGCCCCGCTGCTCTCACGTGCCAACGACAACGGGGTCTTCGGGACCAAGATGCGCTCGTTCATCCGCGGGGACAGCGAGGCCGGCATCAGGGCTGTCGTGGACCAGCAGTTCGAGGTCGCGCGACAGATCGTGGCGGCCGGCCTGCTCCCCATCGTCGAGCCCGAAATCGACATCCACAGCCCGCAGAAGGGCGCGGCCGAGCGCGTGCTGAAGGCGAACATCTTGGAGCAACTGGGCCAACTCGACCCGGAGCAACACGTCATCGTGAAGCTGTCGCTGCCCGAGGTCGGAGATTTCTACGCCGAGCTGGTCGGCCATCCCAACGTCGTGCGGGTGGTCGCGCTGTCCGGCGGCTACGACCGCCAGCAGGCGGATGACCGTCTCGCCGCCAACCACGGACTGATTGCCAGCTTCTCCCGCGCGCTCACCGAGGGGCTGTCGGTGGACCAGAGCGACGACGAATTCGACACCACGCTGAAGGCTTCGATCGCGAGCATCGTCAAGGCCTCCCTCACGTAGCCCGGTGCCCGGTCGGTCATTGCGGCGACCGAAGGTACGAGCTACGACTGCCGAGCCGTCCCGGAGGCGCGGAACCGACTAGTCGTCGGAATTCGACGTCGGACCAGCCCACGATGAGGGAGGGTCTGAGGCCGGGAAGGACTCATCCTCTTCCTCGTCGACCTCGGCGCCCTTTCGTGGGGGGTGCACGTCGGGCTCCTCCTCGGAAATGTCACCGTCCTCCGGGGTGTCGTCACTGCTCATCGTCAACTCCATCCACGATTCGAGCATACGAGACTGATGCGCCGCCCCACCTCGTCACGACCCCGATCTGCCCGCGCACCTGCGTGGTTGGCTCGGCTCAGCGGAGACTGCGGACAGGCGCCGGGCTGGATGCCGGCTCACCGTGGACACAACCGCCTCGACGGTGTTCCAACAGATCACGAGGGTCAAGACCCGTCATCTACTACCACCCACCCTGCTCCATAGCGCGGGCCTGGGAAATTCGGCCTCGCTGCTCGCGAACGTCGGGAACGGCGCGGTCAACGTCGCCCTGACCATGGCCGCCATCGGGCTCATCGACCGGGTCGGGCGGCGCGTGCTCCTGATCGGGGCACGGCTGGAATGGCCATTGCAATGTTCGCCGTGGCGCTGACGTTCGCCCTCGGTGGAAGCCCGCTCGGGCGAACGGCGTCCGTCGTCGCCGTGAGGAGTCGTCGCGGTCGTGCTGAGCGCCCTCGTGCTGTTCGGGGTGGGTGTCTACTCTGCGGTGACCAGGGTTGGCTCGTGGTGGAGGAACGGGTTGAAGATGATCGCGATCGGCTTGGGCGCGGCCGCAATCGGATTCGTCATGGGGCGCCTTCTGAGCGCCGGAGGTGCGTGATGCCAGACCGCAATCCCATTTCCATCCGTCTGCAGGCCGTCCTGCTTTGCCTGACGACCGCCACCGGGATCATCGACGCCGTGTGCTACCTGGGCATGGGCCACGTCCTGGTGGCGAACATGACCGGGAACATCGTGTTCCTCGGTTTGGCGCTCGCCGGTGCGAAGGGATTCACCATCTCGTCCTTTCTCGTGGCCTTGGGCTCCTTCCTGATCGGCGCCACCGTCGGTGGACGTCTCGGCAAGGTTCTGGACGGACACCGGCGCCGCTGGCTCACGACCGCCTCGCTGGTCCAGGCGGGACTGGCCGCCGCGGCCGCGCTCGCCGTCGTCGCGGGCGTGCTTGGCCCAACGGGTACCGCACGCCTCTGGGTGATCGCGCTCCTCGGTGGAGGTACCGGCGTGCAGAACGCGACAATTCGCCGGCTCGCCATCCCGGACATGACGACATCGGTCCTGACCATGACCATCACGGGACTCGGCGCCGACTCCGCCCTGGGGGGCGGGGACCATCCGCGCCGAGGCCGCCGGCTCGAATCGATCGCCGCCATGCTCATTGGCGCACTCGTCGGTGGCGCGCTCATGGTGCATGTGGGGTTCACTCCGACGTTGGGCGTGCTTGCCGGCGTGTTGGCGCTCGTCACGATCGGGTTCGCCATCGTGCCGGAATTGGACCCTCCGACCGAACCTGCGCCGAGCAGGCCCGTACGCGGTGCGCCCCTGCCGCCGGTTCAGCCCGCGACCTGATGAGGACCCCCGGATGCAACCAGCGGGTGAGCCCGCCGCCGTCCCCTCTTTGTGACGCGGCCAGGACTCACTACGCTCCGTCCTGTGGCTGAGGGAGCACGGCGCGCGGCTGAACTCCTCGTCCAGTGCCTCGAGCACGAGGGCGTCACATGCGTCTTCGGCATCCCCGGAGAAGAGAACATCTACCTCACGGATGCGTTGTCCCTGTCCTCTATTCGTTACGTGTTGGTGCGCCACGAGCAAGCGGCGTCGTTCATGGCCGAGATCCACGGCCGGCTCACCGGCAAGGCCGGAGTCTGCTCGGCCACCCTGGGGCCAGGCGCCATCAATCTCCTCTTGGGAACCGCCGACGCCTATACCAACAGCACGCCACTCCTCGCCGTCTCGGCCCAGGTTGGACTGAACCGGATCTACAAAGAATCGCATCAGAGCGTCGACCTGGTCTCCATGTTCGCGCCGGTGACGAAATGGTCCGACCTGATCCTGACGTCCGGTTCCATTCCCGAGATGATCCGCAAAGCCTTCAAGCTCGCACAGACCGAACGGCCCGGATCGGTGTATCTCGGCGTGCCCGAAGACGTCGAGTCGGCCTACGTCTCGGATGAGTTGGTGCCCCTGGACGTCAACACTCCCCGCACAGACGAGCCCTCACCAACGCAGATTGCCCGGGCGGCCGCGGTGCTCAACGCGAGCCAGCGACCCATCATCCTGGCGGGACACGGCGCCGCCCGTTCCGGAGCAGCCGAGGCGCTGGTGAATTTCTCGGAGCTCCTGAGCCTCCCGGTGGCGACCACGTTTCACGGCAAGGGTGTGTTCCCCGACGATCACCCACACTCCCTCGGAGCCGTCGGCTTCATGAGTCACGACTACGTCAACTTCGGGTTTGACGATGCCGACGTCATCGTCAGTGTCGGGTACGAGCTCCAGGAGTTCGACCCCGTCCGCATCAACCCCGGTGGGGACAAGCAGATCATCCACGTGAGCCGCGTCCCGGCCGAGGTGGACGCCCGCTACGACGTCGAGGTGGGCATCCAGGCCGACATCTCGAGCACGTTGGCCGCGCTGGGCGAGGCGACCAGCCGTCGCTTTGCGCAGGGTACGAGAGGGGAGAAGATCCAGAGGCTCCTCGCCGACGAATTGGCCCAGGGGGCGGCCGACGACAGCTTTCCACTCAAGCCCCAGAGGGTCGTGGCGGACACGCGTGCGGCGCTCGGCCGTTCCGACATCGTGCTGGCCGACACCGGTGCGGTGAAGATGTGGATGGCCCGCCTTTACCCCACCTTCGAGCCGAATACGTGCCTGATCTCCAATGGGCTCTCGACGATGGCCTTCGCCCTGCCCGGTGCCATCGGAGCGAAGTTGGCCGCGCCTGATTGCAAGGTGCTGGCGGCGGTCGGCGACGGGGCGTTTCTCATGAACTCCCAAGAGTTGGAGACCGCTCTGCGGGAGCGCGTCCCCTTGGTCGTCTTGATCTGGGAAGACGACGCCTACGGACTGATTGGCTGGAAGATGGACCTCGAACTCGGTCATCACGTCCAGGTGGGATTCACCAATCCCGACTTTGTGGCCTACGCCGAGAGCTTCGGTGCGCGGGGCTATCGGGTGAATGCCGCGGACGAGCTTCTCCCCATGCTCAGAGAGGCCCTGGCCGCCGACACGGTGTCGGTCATCACCTGCCCGGTGGACTACACGGAGAACCTGCGCCTGACCGACGCCCTGGGCGAGCTGTCGGGACCGTTCTGATGACCGGGACCCGATTCGGGCGAACATCCCTCCGATAGCTTTGCCGAATGGCAATGCCAGGGCCGCCGGAACTTGGCCGTGGCGTCGTCGTGCTGCAGGAGATGACCCCGCCCGAGCCGTGGACGGAGTGCCCCAGGCTCCTCGTCGACCACGAGACACTCAGCGACCCGATGACTGCGTTGGAGACGTTGCAGCGGGCGTGGTTCGAACGTCGACCGGTGGTCGTGGAGTTGGCCGTCGACACGCGGGCCCTGCGCGATCCGGAGGTGTGGCACCAGGCGGTCCATGAACTGGGCCCACGCTTCGAGTTCGCACGCGAACGCCTGCAATTCCTCGTCTGGGCGAACAACTACGACGCCCGCAGCGGCGAGCCGGTCTGGTGGCACGGACGCAGGGCGGCCAGGAGGTTTCGTCACGACGGTGTCACGGAAGCCGGACCGGCGGACATCAAGCTCGGTGACGGCACGTCGCTGTACGTCGACGGCGGCCCCTTCGCCCCCCCACCACTGCCGGGTGATCTCGGCATTGTGCATCGTTGGAACGCCGAGGCGGGATCTCTCAGGGCGGTCGCCCATCGTCCGCCGGGGGCCGACCTGGCCTCGGACCAGCTGGCGGCCGTGGGGCATCGAGCGGGCGGCGCACGAGTCATTGCGCCGGCGGGCTCGGGAAAGACCCGTGTCCTGACCGAGCGCCTGCGCCACCTGATCGAAGACCGGGGTGTGGACCCGAGCACCGTGACCGCACTCGCGTTCAACACGAAGGCAGCGGGGGAACTGCGCGACCGGTGCGCCGGCCTCGTGACGGCACGAGGACCCCACGTCCGGACGCTCAACAGCATCGGCAATTGGATCTGCAACGAGTTCGGCGGACAGGGACGTCTGAGCGTCTTCGAGGAGCCCCAGGTGCGCGACCTCATCGGAGACGTGTTCGAGGTCCGCCGTCAGGCGAACACCGACACCGTCCTTCCGTACATCGATGGGCTTTCCGCGGTCCGGCTCGGGCTGGAGGCGCCGGCGGCGGTCGAGGATCAGATCCCCGATGCCCAGGGCCTTGCCTCAGGTTTCGACACGTACCGAAAGGCCCTCGCGCAAGCGAACGCCCTCGATTTCGACGAGCAGATCTACCGGGCGATCGAGGTGCTGCTGACTGACCCCGGAGCCCGCACCTCCGCGCAGAGCCGCTGTCGCCACCTCCTGGTCGACGAGTTTCAGGACCTCAACGCAGCGCACCTGCTGCTCATCCGGCTCCTCTGCGCCCCGGCCTACAGCTGCTTCGGTGTCGGGGACGACGACCAGGTCATCTACGGGTACTCCGGGGCGACGCCCGAATACCTGATCAATTTCGCGGAGTACTTCCCCGAGGCACGCGAGTACGCACTGGAAGTCAACTACCGGTGTCCGCCCCAGGTGGTCACCGCGGCGACCCATGTGCTGTCCTACAACCGCGACCGGATCCCAAAGACCATCACGACACCACCCGAGCGCAGCGACGCGCTCGCCGATTTCGATCCACCCGTTCGGGGGCGAGGATCGATGTCGGTCGTGAACTCGCCGGTCGAGCAGCTCCCGCACAGCGCCGTCGCCGCGATCTCGGCCTGGATTGCGGGCGGGGTCCAGGTCCAAGAGATCGCCGTTCTGTCGAGAGTCAACTCCTCGCTGCTCCCGGTCCAGGTCGCCCTCACCGAAGCGGCGGTTCCCTGTAACGCTCCCCTGGGCGCGAGCGTGCTCCAGCGGACGGGTATCCGAACGGCCCTTGCGTATCTGCGCATGGCCCGGGCCCCCGGGGAGATCCGTCGCGAGGACCTCGTGCAAACCATCCGACGGCCCTCTCGCGGGATCGCACCAAACGTGATCAACATGCTCTCCGAGCGAAGCGTGACGTCGGTGGCCGACATCCGACGTCTGGCCAAGCGCCTCTCGGGACGCGACGTTCCCAAGCTGTCCGACTACGCCGACTCCATCGAGTCCGTCGTCGTGGCGTGCCGAGGATCCGCGGCGAGTGCGCTGCGCGCCATTCGCCTGCAGGTGGGACTCGGGGAGACCATGGACGTGTTGGACTCCTCGCGCCGAGAGGCGGATCGGTCGACCCACGCCGACGACCTCCTCGCGTTGGAGTCAGTAGCGGGCCTCCATCCCGATGTCGGCACCTTCGAAACGTGGCTCCGAGGTGTATTGGCGCGGCGTCCCGCTGACGGGCCGGCAGTGCACCTCTCGACCATCCACAAGATCAAGGGTCGAGAGTGGGAGCACGTGGTCGTGTACGGAGCCTCGCAGGGACTGCTGCCTCACCGTCTCAGCAACGACGAGGAGGGAGAACGGCGCGTCTTCCACGTGGCGCTGACGCGAGCCATCCGCCAGGTCCTCATCCTGGCCGATGCCGATGAACCGTCACCCTTTGTGGCCGAGCTCGACGGCAGCCGGCCACAGACCCCGCTCCGGGTTGCCGCCGCCGCCGGCGGGCGCCGGAGCCCCGAGACCGCGACCTCGGGTCGCTCGGAATTGAGCCGACAACGTCGTTCCCGCAGAGCGGCCGCCGTTGCGCCGGGCGTCGTCGCCGACCTCGGCCTGGTGCTGGAGTACGGGGGACATTCGGGTGCGGTGGTCGAGCTCACCGACTCGGCGGCCGTGATCCGCGTCGGGAGCGCGCACCTCAAGGTGCCCTTCGGGTCTGACGTGCGAGTGCGAGGCCTCACGCTGATGCTCGGTGCCCCGAGCGGGGCTTCGCAGGCCCACGAGCGCGCGCTTCGTGCGTGGCGATCCGAAACGGCGAAACGAGCCGCGGTGCCGGCATACGTGGTGCTGAACGACAGCGAACTGGTCGGCATCGCATCTCACCGCCCGGCGACGCTGGCCGAGTTGGCACGGTGTAAGGGGATGGGGCCTGTGCGCCTGGAGCGTTGGGGCGACGAACTTCTGGCGATCCTGAATTCCGTTGACGACCAGGAGATCGCACAGCAGTAGCACGTAGTCGGTGCCCGCCGGGTCGGGCGCGCCTACGATCCGACACATGACAGACGTCCGAGACAGTTATCGGCTGGTGTCTGACGGCTTCGACGCCGTCGTCAGGACCGTCACGCCGGACCAATGGGACACCCAGACGCCCTGCGAGCAATGGAAGGCGCGCGACGTGGTGGCCCACGTGGTGGAGGGCCATCGCGGCATCATTGCGGGCGTCAGAGGCGGGGAGTCTGTGCTTCTGGGAGCCGGCGATGACCCCAAGCAGGCGTGGGAGGAGGCGTGCCGGGGCATCGCCGACATCACCGCAGACCCTGGAGCCCTGGCCACAGAGATCGACGGGCCGACGGGCAAGGCGTCGACGGGTGAGATCATCGGGCGCTTCGTGACCATGGACGTGCTCGTCCACACCTGGGACCTGGCGCGCACCGTCGGCGCGGATGAGCGCCTCGACGAGGACTCGGTTCGCCAGGCCTACGAGGCCCTCAAGCCGATGGATGCGATGATCCGCCAACCGCGCGTGTTCGGGCCCAAGCTGGAACCACCGCCGGGAGCAGATATCCAGACAGAATTCCTCTACTTCCTCGGCCGTCAGGCGTAGCGGCGACTCGGTCCTCCGGCGCAGCGCACCGCATGCCGCCCCGGATGGCGCCGTCCCAAAGCTGCGGACACTGATCCGACGCGGGCTTCAGAGCGGCCGAGCCGATCGGGCGCGCCGGCGGGGAGGCGCGGGTATCTCGGCGTCCACCTCGTCGGCGAGGTCACACGGGCTGTCGGGCGGGTCGAGCGCGTCGAGCCGTGTGGCAAGTGACCGAACCTGGCCGCGAAACGACTCGCACGCCTGTTCGTCGAGAGGGGCGAGGAGGTAGGCCTCAGCCGCCCGGAGGCGCGCATCGAGCTCGGTGAGGAGCTCGGCGCCGTGCCGGGTGGCGACGACGCGACGAGCTCGCCGGTCGGCCGGATCAGGACGGCGTTCGATGAGTTTCGCGGCTTCGAGGTCGTCGAGGAGATACGTCATGACCGTACGGTCGATGCCGAGGTGCTGGGCCAGAGCGAGCTGGCTCCCGACGGTGCCCTGGGCCGCCGCAGACAGCACCTGGTAGCCGCGCGGACCGCCCGGAAGGTCCGCGACGGCCTCGTGCGCAGCCACCACGTAGGCCCGAAACACCGTCCCGAGGCCCCAACCGAGGTCGCCTGCCAACGCGTCGTCGCAGCTGCGGGCGCCTCTGACCTCATCGCCGTGACCAGCGCTGTCGTCCACAGCCTCATCATACGGCCCAGGGCCAGAAGCGTTGTGGCACAGATGCTCTGTCGACATGATGATCTGAATAATATACTATTGACGAGGCAAGGACAAAACGAAGAACCCGGGACTGGAGGCGAAATGACAGGCAGCGCGCAGGCAGGGAAGCCGACCGTGGTCGTGGTCGGTGGGGGTTACGGCGGGATCGCCGTGGCGAAGGCGCTGGACGAATCGCACGACGTAGTGCTCGTCGAGCCCAAGGACGCCTTCATGCACAACATCGCCGCACTCCGAGCCCTGGTGGACCCATCCTGGCTGCAGAAGATCTTCCTTCCCTACGACGAGCTCCTCACCAATGGTCGGGTGGTCCGGGACCGTGCCGTCTTGGTCGAGCCGCACCGGGTGACGACGGCTTCGGGAGAGGAGTTCGCCGCCGACTACGTCGTCATGGCGACCGGCTCGAAGTATCCATTCCCGGCCAAGACGGACCTGGTCGACACCCACCACGCGCAGGAGCAAGTCCGTGGAGCGCACGATGCGCTGTCGCGGGCAGATCGTGTCCTGCTGGTCGGCGCGGGACCGGTTGGAATCGAACTCGCCGGAGAGATCCGTGACGTGTGGCCGGAGAAATCGATTGTTCTGCTCGACGCCGCGGACGAGATCCTCGGCGGCCCGTACAAGCCGGAGCTGAAGGCCGAGCTCCGGCGCCAGCTCCTCGACATACGCGTCGAACTGATTCTTGGCAGCCCACTGCGTCAGACGCCGCTGACCGGGCCGGGGGACCCGGGAACCTTCACGGTGACGACCGAAGCCGGAACCGAGGTCACGGCCGACATCTGGTTCCGCTGCTACGGCGTCGTGCCCAACAGCGACTTCCTCGGGGATGAACTGTCTGCCGCCCGACGCCCAGACGGGTTCATCGAAGTCGGCCCCACGCTCCAGGTGGCCGGGCAGTCAACGGTCTTCGCAATCGGGGACGTCTCCACCGCCGACGCCAAGATGGCCGGCTTCGCCGCCCGCGAAGCGGCCACGGTGGCGGAGAACATCACCGCCCTCACTCTGGGAAAGACCGACCTCACTGACTACGCGTCCATGGGTGTCGGCATCGCGGTGCCGATCGGGCCAACGGGCGGGGCGGGCCAGTTCCCGGGACAGGACGAGATCGTCGGGCGCGAGACCATCGCCGAGGTGAAGGGGCGAGACCTCATGGTCGACCGCTTCAGCGAGCTTTTCGGACTCGCTGCCTCGACGGCCTCGTAACTACACCGTTCTCTGGGGTCTTTACCGCGGAAGAAAGGCACACACATGACGACCCAAGACATCGAGTTCGGGTTGGATTCCTTCGTTCCCATCAGCGTGGACGAGTCGGGGAACGAACTCAGCGGCGACGTCGTCATCCGCAACACCGTCGACGAGGCGGTACTCGCCGATGCGGTCGGGATCGATTCCTTCAACATCGCCGAGCATTACCGCCACGACATGATGGACTCCGCGGGTCAGGTGATCCTTGCTGCGATCGCGGGCCGCACGGAGCACATCCGGCTCGGCACGGCCGTGACCGTCTTGAGCACACAAGATCCCGTCCGGGTGTACACCGAATTCGCCACGCTCGACGCGGTGTCCAACGGCCGGGCGCAACTCATCCTCGGACGCGGTTCCCTGACGGAGTCGTTTCCCTTGTTCGGCTACGACCTGGCCGACTACGAGGACATATTCGAGGAAAAGCTCGACTTGTTCACGCGCTTGCTGCGGGATCGGCCGGTCACCTGGTCGGGGAGGTTCCGGTCCCCGCTGACCAATCAGTCCCTCAGTCCTCCCCTTCCGGAGGGACATCTACCCACATGGGTCGGCGTCGGAGGCAGTCCACAGTCGGTGATCCGGGCGGCCCGCTACGGGCTCCCCCTGATGCTGGCCGTCATCGGGGGCCCTCCCATCCGATTCGCCCCGTTGGTCGACCTCTACAAACGAGCGCTCGACAAGTTCGGGTATCCGCAACTGCGTATCGGTATGCATTCGCACGGGTACGTGGCGCGGAGCGATCAGGAAGCCGCGGAGATCCAGTGGCCGCACTGGGCCCACGTCTACGAGGGTGCGGCAGCCGAACGGGGGTGGGCGCGTCCCACGATGGAGCGGTTCCAGGCCGAGATCGACGAGGGCTCGCTGTATGTCGGCTCGCCGGAGACGGTCGCTTCGAAGATCGCGTGGGTCATTCGTCTGCTCGGTCTGAGTCGATTCGATCTGGCCTACGCGACGGGGCGCGTGCCTCACGAGCAGAAGCTGGCGACCATTGAGCTGTACGGCCGGGAGGTGATTCCTCGGGTGAGGGAGCTTCTCGCAGAACCTCGGGTTGCGCCACCCTCCGTCGTCACGCCCGCGGTGGCGGCGACGTAGGGATCGTCCGGTGACCAGCCAGGAACCTGACGACATGCACCTCGGCGTCGTGGGAGCTGGAAAGATCGGCACCGCAATCGCCCGGGCCGCCGTCACCGGTGGCTACGACGTCGCCATCTCCGGGTCGGGTGACGTCGAGCGCATCGAGCTCATCGTCGAGGTGCTCGCCCCCGGTGCGCACCCCGTCACCACCGTCGACGTGGTCCGTCATGCCGACCTCATTGTGCTGGCGGTGCCGATGCACCGCTTCCGCGAGCTTCCTCGCGAGCTCTTCACCGACAAGATCCTGGTCGACGCCATGAACTATTGGGAGGAGATAGACGGCGTCGACGAAGAACTCTCGGCGGCGCCGATGGGCACGAGCGTTGTCGTCCAGCAGCACTTCAAGTCGGCGCAGGTGGTCAAGAGCCTCAATCACCTCGGCTATTTCAAGTTTGACCAAGCACGGCGTCCGCCGGGAGCTCCGGATCGACTTGCCGTGGCTGCGGCCGGCAACGAACCCCACGCGGTCGCCGCCGTGCTGCGCCTCATCGATCGGCTCGGCTTCGACCCGGTGAAGGCCGGGCGGCTCCCCGACGGCCTGGCGCTGCAGCCGGGTGGGCGGGTCTTCGGCATCGGTCTGCGGGCCGACAAGCTGAAGGATCTTCTCGCTCCCGAGGTGGTGCGCTGAGTATCTTGTATCCATAGTTGCCATCAGGTGCGCCCGGGCTGAGGTCGGAGCGTTGTCGCTCCCGACGGCCGGCGTGTGACACCCTGACAGCGATGACGCATCCCTTTCGCGACGTTGCCATCGTCGGAGTCCACAACACTCCGCAGGCGAGGCGGCTCCCCGGGCATGATGCATCGTCCATCGCGCTCGAAGCGGCGCTGGGCGCGCTGACCGATGCCGGCCTCGCAGTTGAAGACGTTGATGGCGTCGTCGGGCAAGCTGCCGCGGATGCCGTGCTCGAGCTCGGTCTCGGTCCATGCACCCGTCGACCCAACGCACTCGGGATCCCATCCATTCTTGACGCCGCCGCGCTGGTCACCACGGGCCAGTGCAGGGTGGTTCTCGCGCTTGCGGGTGGTGCGGGTTTGCTCAATGACACGTCAGCCGCACCATGGACGACACCCCCCAACGAGCTGGTGGCGGGCTTCGGGCTCTTTACGGCAGCCGAATTCGCCTTGATGGCCCGGCGCCACATGGTGACCTTCGGCACCACGGAACACCAGCTGGCCAGCGCGGCCGCCATCGTGCGCAACAACGGTGATCAAAACCCCGAAGCGATCTACTACGGAAGGGGCCCGTTCACCGCGGCGGACATCTTGTCGTCGCCGCTCGTGGCCGAACCCTTCCACCTCCTCGACTGCGCCACGACCTCCGAGGGCGGCTGCGCTCTGGTGCTCGCGCACTCCGACATCGCACGACGGAACTCTCGCTCCGCGTGGATCGTGGGCTGCGGCTCCGATAGCTTTGGACCGGCGTACACGGTGGCGCCGGTGTGGGATCTGACCGGGCGGACCGGGACCCGGTCCGCCGGCTGGGTGGGAGCCCGGGCCGCACAGGCGTCATTCGCCATGGCGGGGCTCCATCCGGGCGACGTGGACGTCGCCGAGTTCTACGACCCTTTCTCCTTCGAGATCATTCGCCAGCTCGAGGCGTACGGATTCTGCGAGCCGGGCGAGGGCGGCTCGATGGTCGAGTCCGGCGCCGTCGGGCCCGGGGGCTCGCTCCCGGTGACCACCGATGGGGGCACCATGTCGTTCAGTCATCCGGGGGTGGCGGCCCAGCAGTTCCAGCGAGTGGTCCGCGGCGTGCAGCAGCTGCGGGGCGAGTGCACGAGCAGGCAGGTCGGTGACGCGGAGGTGGCGCTGTGCTCGAACGGGGGCTCCGGCGCCCTTTTCGCTGATGTCCTCCTGCTCGGCAAGGAGCATCCGTGAGCGCCACCGACGCCGAGAATCTCGAGGCGAGCCCCGCCGGCCTCCTCTCCCCTCAGCCACTCGGCATTCGCCTGCCGCGACCGTCCGCGCGCTCCGAGCCGTTCTGGCAGGGCTGCCGGGAACGCCGTCTCGTCCTGCCCATCTGCGGGGACTGCGGATTTCGAGCCCTGCGCGCGTTCGCCGTGTGTCCGCACTGCAACGGCAAGTCCCTCGGTTGGGAGGAGAGTGCCGGTCGCGGGTCGCTCTACAGCTGGACCGTGGTCTGGCGACCACCCCACCCTTCCTTTGTGGTTCCGTACGCTCCTGCCATCGTCGCCCTCGAGGAGGGTTGGTGGTTCCTCAGCGCGGTCGTCGGCCATCCGTCCGACGAGTTGCGCGAGGGATTGGCACTCCAAGTTGAGTTCCATCCGGCGTCCGACGAAGTTCTCCTGCCGTACTTCCGCCCCGTGCCCTGAGATCAGGGCGCGAAGGGCAGCACCCCGCACCGCGGGTCGCTCAGAGCACGTCGTGGCTCGAGGCAGGCGCGCCCAGGATGGAACCGTTGTCCTGGCCCAAAGTCGGCGCGGGCGCGGACATCCATCGGTCCACATCACTGAATCGAAACGGCATGGTTGGCAGCTCATGGCGGCCCGTCACGGGATGGCCCTCCGCCTCGAAGAGGCGGCGGTGGCGCAACTGCGGATTGTGCACGATGTCACGCGAGCGGACGACCTCGGAGGCAGGAACTCCGACGCCGAGCAGAGCCGAGAGCACGTCGGCCGCCCCCAGGGTGGAGGACCACGCCTCGATCAGAGCGTCGATCTCTTCGGCGTGATGGAGCCGGCCGTCGTGCTTCGCCCAGCGCCCTTCGTGCGGGAGGCCGACCGTGGTGCGAAGCGAACACCATTGCTCGTCGGTCACCACCGAGATGGCGACCCAACGATCGTCTCCCTGGCAGCGATAGACGCCCTCCGGAGCGCCGAGCCCCGGGCTTCCATCACGACCGAGAACCACCCCCGAGAGATCCCACTCGATGACCTGCTCCGCCGTGACGTTGAGGGCAGCCTCGACCATCGGGACCTCCACTAATCGGCCCAGGCCGTCGGCGCCGCGGGCGCGTAACGCCAACAACGTCGCGATCGCACCGTGCATGCCGGCGACGGGATCACACGCGCCGCGAACGAGGACGGGAGGCCCGTCGGCAAGACCAGTGACCCAGGCCAGGCCCGAAATCGACTCCATCGTCTGGGCGAAGCCTGTGCGCTCCCGCCACGGACCGTCGAGGCCGAACGCAGGCATGCGGACCATCACCAGGCGAGGGTTGATGCGGTGGAGGCGGGCCCAGTCGAGCCCGAACTGCTCCATCACCCGAGGGGTGAAGTTCTCGACGACCACATCGGCCTGTCGCGCCAGCCGTTCGAACAGCTGTTTTCCCGTTGGATCACCGAGGTCGAGGGTGATGGCGCGCTTGGAGGCGTTCACGGCGTGGAAGATGGGCGACCACTCCATCCACTGCGGGTCCGAGGGCCTCCGGGTCGAGGCCGTGCGCATGGGATCGGGGTGCTCTTGTGACTCGATTTTGATGACGTCCGCCCCGAGGCAGGCGAGCGCATGGGTCGCCGAGGGTCCGGCCCACCACGCCGTGACGTCGAGGACGCGGATGGCGCGGAGTGGCAAGGACGGATTCCCCGCCGGGCTGTCACCGTCGGAGCGGTCCGGCCACGCATCCCGGCCCTGCCCGGAACTTGGTGCCGTCGGCGCCGGATCGTCCTGGCGCGCCCCCTCTCCGATCCGGAACGGCGGCCGCGGCTGGCGGAAACGCCCGGTGGCCGATTCGTTGAAGACGCCGCGGGCCTTGAACTGTTCGAACTCGGCAATGGTGGACCCGTTGAGCACGGGTGCCGCCGGGATTCTGAGGGCACCCGCCGCTTCGAGCACGTCCGCGGTGGAGCGGGGTTTCGTGTAGCTGCGGACTGCCTCTGAGAACTCGTGACGGCGTGCGAAACGCTTGGTGGCGAGCGCGAGTTCCTTGTCGGCCAGCCAGTCCGGACGGTCGATCAGGACGAGAAAGTCTTCGAACTGTTGGGCGCTGTTCGTGGTGAAGACGACGTAGCCATCGCTGGTCGCCTCGATCGAGGGCACTTCGACGACCCGGCCCGTCCCCTCCATCGGCTTCCACCCGGCGAAGCTCGCAAAGACCGACGGGTAGGTGACCAGCGTGACGGCCATGCAGTCGAGCATCGCGACGTCGACCAGACGACCGGGGTGGCGTTCGGTTGTGGCATCGACGCCCACCGCGGCCAGCGTGGCGAGCGCGGCGTAGGTGCCGGTGATCCACTCGCCCAACCTTCCGCCGGCGGCCAGGGGCGGCGAGGTCGGGTCACCGCGGCCGCCGGTCGAGCCACAGGTTGCTTGGAGGGTGAACTCGGTGGCTGCTCGACCGGTCCACGGCCCATCCATCCCGAACGGGGAGATGCACACGACCACCAGGTGGTGGTGTCGCTCTTTGAGCTCACGCGCGTCGTGTGCGCTGTCGGTCACCACCACGTCGACCGACGAAGCGGCGTCTTCGTCGGCGCCGACGTCCCGCTTGGCGGCGTTGAGGTACTCGAAGAGACCCCCGGATCGATAGTGCCGGAGCGGATCCCCTCTTGCCGGCTCGGCCCTCAGGACCTCGGCGCCGGCGTCAGCGAGGATCTTGGTGCAATAGGGGCCCGCGATCTCCGTCGTCCGGTCGAGAACGCGCAAGCCCTTCAACATGGGGCCTCGGTCTCGCGGACGTTCGCTCGACCGTCGACCGCGCGCCCGGCCGGCGCCGACTGCAATCGTGGATGCCTCATTGCGCCGGGCGCCGACCTCCGGTCAGCTGCTTCCAGGTCTCGAGGTCGCTCTCGTCGGCGGGGCGCCCCACCCGGGTGACCACGTCGACGTCGGGGGACTCGGCGCGTAGCGCCCCCACCGTGCAGCGGTCCTTGGAGCGCAACGCGAAGGGATCGAACTGGTACTCCTTCATGGCGTTTTGGTGCGTGATCTTTTCCACCAGGTCCCGTGGCGTCGCCGCGAAGAGTTCGACCAGCGTCTCGGGGGCGTTGGGCCACGACGAGTCCGAATGCGGATAGTCGCTCTCCCAGCACAGGTGGTCAGGATTGAAGTCGTCGATGAGGCGCAAGGCGGTCGGATCGCTGATGAAGCAACACAAAATGTGGTCATTGAAGATCTGGCGCGGGCCACCGGTCGGGAAGTCGTGCTTGGTCCACCCGCCGTGGCGATCTTGGACGTGTTCGGCCCGCCAGACGAAGTAGGGGATCCAGCCCACGTCTCCTTCGGTCAAGGAGAACTTGAGCCCGGGAAAGCGCTCCCAGAAGCCCGCCCAGAGCAGGTCGACCAGCGTGAAGACCGACATGACCGACGACGACGTCATTTTCACCCCGGCGGGGGCGTCGGTCGCCGCCGGAGCGGAGCGTGACGACGAGCCGACGTGGCAACACAGCACGGTGCCGACGTCGGAGGCGGCGCCAAAGAGAGGGTCCCAATGTTCCGAGAAGATCGACGGCATGGCCAAGGCCTCGGGATTCTCCGAGAAGGTCACGGCGTGACAGCCCTTTTCGGCCAGGCGCCGGACCTCTTTTGCCGACTCCATCGGGTCGAAGAGCGGCAGGACGCCGCAGGGAATGAACCGCTCGGGATAGGCCCCGCACCACTCGTCAACGTGCCAATCGTTGTAGGCCTTGATCATCACCAGGTTGACATCCCGGTCCGGGCCCTGATTGAGCACCTGGCCCGAGAACCCGGTGAAGTTCGGGAAGTTGAGCCCGGCCAGTTGTCCGCCGGCGTTCATGTCGCGGACCCGCTCGTCGACGTCATAGCAGCCCGGTCGCATCTCGTCGTAACGGAGAGCGTTGACGTTGTACATCTCGCGCGGCTTCCCCGCGACGGCGTTGAGCCCGAGGTCCCGTCCGGCCTTGCCGAAGTAGGTCCACTGGTGTTTGCCGTCTGCCTCGACGACTTTCGGTGCCAAGTCCTTGTACTTCGACGGGACGTGGGCGTCGAACATGTCGGCCGGCTCGCAGATGTGGTCGTCGACGCTGATGAGGATGAGGTCGTCAGGATCCATGGACCGCCTTCGAAGGTGGCGAGAGGTGTTGACCCCCCGATTCTTCCTCTTTTGCGGCGGACCAGACCCCGGGGGCCCGTTCCCCTTCGTCGTGCCGCGTTTCTGCAGGTGGGACGATATATACAGTATCCGAATTGGCGTGTTCGGGCCCTCCGGCGACCTCCGACCGCCATAGTTACTACTATGTTTGAGCGGCGGTGATCCGCCCGCATGCGCTGCGAAAGGAAGAGGGAACATGGCCGAACGGCTCATCTCCGCCGATTCACACGTCAAGATCACGCATGACCAGGTGAAGGGGCATCTGCCCTCGCACCTTCACAAGTTCTATGACGACGCGGCGGAAGGTTACGACGCCCGAATGTCGCGGGGCACGGGCGCGGTCAACCGAGCGGGCGCAGCCGGAAATGGCTCGAAGAAGGGTCCGGTTCCCATCGCAGCGTCGAACAGCGTCTTCACGCGGGAGGGTTACTGGAATCCCGTGGAACGCCTCAAGGACATGGACACCGATGGCGTTGCGGTCGAGGTGATCTACAGCGAGGTCAGCGCGTTTCGCTATCTGAGCGACGTCAAGGAGGGTCTGGCGGAAACCGTGCGCGCCTTCAACGACACGCTGCACGATTTCGCATCGGTCGACCCGTCCCGCTTGATCGTGTCGTATCAGATCCCGATCCACGACATCGACATCGCCGTGGCGGAAGTGGCTCGTGTGGTGGCGTTGGGCGGCAAGTCCCTCCAGTTGCCCGTCTTTCCCGCCGAACTGGGGCTGCCCGACTACTACGACGACCGCTACAAGCCGCTCTTCTCCGCCATTCAGAGCTCTGGCCTCCCGATCTGCTGCCACATCGGACTGAAGACCACGCTGGACGATGTCGCTCGGCGGGACCCCACGCCGAACAAGGGAGTCATGGTCCCCTTGACGCCACTGATGACGGCGGAGGCACTCGGCATGTGGATCCTCGGAGGCGTGCTCGAGCAGTTCCCGGACCTCAAGCTGGTGTTCGTGGAGCCCGGCCTCGGCTGGGTGCCCTGGTGGCTCGAGACCGTCGACGACATGGCGTCCCGCCAGGGCTACAAATTTCCGGCCATCACGCAACTACCGAGCACCTACTTCCATCGAAACGTCTCTCTCACGTTTATCGACGAGCACTACGGACTCGACCGCGCCCGCGACCTCTTGGGGACGGAGAACATCATGTGGTCCACGGATTTCCCCCACCCCGTCACGAGCTGGCCTCGTTCGCGCGAAATCGTCGAGGAGACACTCGGGGAGCTCTCCGCGCAGGACCGCGAATTGGTCGTTGCCGGCAACGCTGTCCGTGTCTGGAATCTCTGACCGACTCGAGCCAAGAGGATGACCCGCCTCCCGCGTGCACCCACACTGAAGGGGGTGAGCAGGGTCATGGTCGCCGAAGGATGACTCCGGTCCGACCGGCGCAGACGAGCGCCGTTGAGGGATCTTGCAGCTGGTTGGACGATTCTCCCCGGAGTTGCCGCACCGCCTCCGTGCTCAGGTTCAGGCCGTGGATGTAGCCCTCACCTATGAGGCCACCGTTCGTATTGCAGGGAAGCGCGCCCTCGGGTCCGACGTTGCCGTCGCCGATAAAGTCCTTCGCCTCGCCGAAGTCACAGAAGCCGAGACCTTCCAATTGCATCAAAAAGATGGGTGAGAACGCGTCATAAATAAGTGCAACGTCGATGTCGTGTCTCTTGATGCCGAACCCACCGAAAAGGCGCTCGGCCATCGCAACGCTGCCGTCCATGACCGAGAGGTCCGGCCGATAGTGGTTGCTCGCGATCTCTTCTTCGAAGACCGCGGCGGCCGCGGCAGCCGCAATCAACACGGGTTTCCTGCTCTCGGAGGCTTTCGCAGCTGACGTGATGACCAGCGCCACGGACCCGTCGGTTTCCTGGCAGCAGTCGAAGAGTCGGATCGCAGGCTCCGCGATCCAGCGCGATGTTTGGTGCTCCTCGAGAGTGATCGGCCTCTCATAGAAGTGGGCGTTGGGATTCCGAGCGGCGTAGGAACGGAGCTGCACGACCGCTCGCCCGAAGTCTTCGTTGGTGGCACCTGACTTGTGCATGTAACGAACCGCATTCAAGGACATCCACGAGGCGGGCGTCAGCACGCCGTACGGGAAGCACCATTGCATGGCCGTCGAGCCGGAATGGGCCGACGTCGGCCGCGTGCCGCCGGAAGCCCGCCCGAACCGCTCTCCGGAGCGCGCCTTCACGGCTCGATAGACGACGACCACGTCGGCGACGCCGGCCGCGACCGCGGCGGCCGCGTGCAGGAGCACGCCCTGCGAGCCGCCCCCGCCGTACGGAACGCGACTCGAGAAGTGAATCTCCTCCATACCGACGCTTCTGACCAACTCCGTCTCTTCGACCGGGTCGATGGTGTAACTGACCAGGCCGTCGACCTGCTGTGGAGCGAGTCCGGCGTCGTCCAATGCCGCGACGATGGCTTCGCTGGCGAGCTGCGTCTCGCTCCGGCCGGCTGCCTTGGAGAACTCGGTCTGCCCGATCCCGACGATCGCCGTGGCGTCCGCAAGTGGGTGGCTCATCGGATCGCGGCTTTCGGCCGAAAGACGGGAACCCGGCCGTCGCGAAGCGTCGGGCGGAAGTCGACCTCGACCAACATTCCGATCGTCACGTCTTCTGGCTCGACGTCGACAAGGTTCGAGAGCACTCGCACGCCCTCTTCGAGGTCGATCAGGGCAGCGATCACCGGATAGTCGAACGCAGGATTCTGAGGGTGGTGCAGTATCGAATAGCTGTAGACCTCGCCTCGGCCCGAGAGGTCGGTGATCTCGAACTCGAGCGAACGACACCAGGGACACATTGGCCGCGGCGGGTGCCGGAAGCGGCCGCACCCGGAACACCGCTGTGCCGCGATCTTCCCGTCACGGGCGGCGTCCCAAAACCAATGGTTGTCCTCGGTGACGACGGGCGCGGGACGGCTGACCGTGTCCTGCTCGGTGGTCCCAGGCGGCGCCTCCATAGTGATTACTATGCCCAATGCGTCTGGCACCTTGCAAGCCGGAGTCGTCCGCCGATTGGACGAGCCGATCCGAGGAGAAAGGACTGAGGTCGCGACGCCATGAGTGCACTCTCCCCTCCATCAGGCCTCGAGACGATCCTCTGTTCGGTCTCCGACGGCATCGCGCGCATCACGCTCAACCGTCCAGACGTGCACAACGCCTTCAACCAGGCAATGCAGTCCGAGCTCGCCGCAGCCTGGCAATGGTGTCGAGCCGACGAGGACGTCCGGGTGGTGGTGCTCACCGGTGCGGGCGACCAGGCGTTCTGCACCGGCATCGATCGAGCGGACATCCCCGAGACGGAATACGACCCGTTCACCTACCAGGACCCCGGACGCAAGATAGGGCCCAAGAGCCAGCAGCTCTGGAAACCGGTTATTGCGGCGGTCAACGGGATGGCGTGCGCGGGTGGTTTCTACCTGCTCGGCGAGAGCGACATCATCGTCGCTGCTGAGGGCGCGACCTTCTTCGACCCCCACGTCAGCTACATGATGACCTCGGCGTTCGAGCCGATCCTCCTCACGGGCCGGATGGGGTTCGGCGACCTCGTGCGAATGAGCCTGGTGGGCGTCCACGAGCGGATGTCTGCCCGAACTGCTCGTGAGGCCGGGCTCGTCACCGAGGTGGTCGCGCTCGATGAGCTGTTGCCGGTCAGTGACGAGATCGCGCGCGCCGTCGCGGCCTCCCCTTCGGTGAGCGTTCAGGCAACTCTGCGCACCTTGTGGGCGGCCCGCAGCCTCTCCTCCGAGCAGGCCCTGGCGCTGGGCAACGTCTTCTTGCAGCTCGGCACTTCGGCATCGGCTCTGCGTGAGGGTCAGGAAGCCTTCACGCAGCGAAAGTCAGGCAACTGGAAGCTTCGATAGCGTCCCAGCACAGCGCTTGGGCGCCGTGCCAGGGCTCAGCCGTTGATTGCGGCCAGCTGCTTGGGAGTGAGCGTGACGACGTTCTTCGGGTTGCAGTTCCAGATCGACTGCGTGGGACTCGTGACTGCCTTGTCGTAGCTGAACTTGCTCGACGTTGCCCGGAGCATGGCGAAACACGGCGAAGGAAGCGGGTTCTTGTTCGACGGCGTCAACTGTGACACCGGTGCCTGGATCCCACCCGCGTTCCAATTCTTCTGGGCGGCCGCACCGCTCAGCACGCAGGTGGAGGTCAGATTCGCGCCACACGCAGTTGCTGACTTCGCCCACAGGAGCCACGACTCCGCGCCCTCCTCGTCGGTGAAGTCGATCGTGTCGCCCTTGGCGTAGCGGTGCATGACCTGGACCAACTGCTCTGTTGAGGCGTTCTGACTGGCCATTTCGAGCGGCCACCAGCTCGTCTCGACATAGACCGGAGGCGTGTGGATCCCCTGCAACGCCTTGACCGTGTCCGAGTTGTAATCCTGGCTGCTCAGCGCGATGAAGGACGGATGGAACCCGAGGGTGCTCATGGCCTGCAGGTACGGCGCGATGTTCGAAGAGTCCGCCGGCCAGACCGCTTGTGCGCCTTCGCTCTGGAGCTGTTGCACGTACGGAGTCCAGTCGCTCACCGAGAGCGGTGGCTCCTGGAACTCAGTGACGTTCCATCCGAGCTGTTGTGCTGCATCGGCCCACTTGTGCTCGGGCTCGAGGATGGACGGGTTGTTCTGGGCCCCCATTGCGGCCTTCTTCACCGCCTGCGGGTACTTCTTCGCGAGCGCAAGGAACCACCCGGCCGGTATGTGATTGAGGCTGATGTTGTTGGGGTTGACCTGGTCTGAGGCCGTGTCTGCCGCATCGGACACCGTAAAGCCGGTGATCTGACCGAGGCCGCATTGCTCTCGGATGGGGACGGCCGACTGATCGAGCACGAGGCCACCCCCGACGGCCATGAAATCGCTCTGACAAGCCTGTGAGGTCACCTGCCCCGCATTGAAGAGCGCCCCGTCACGGTTGTCCACGACGATCTGACGTCCGTTGATCCCGCCCGAGGCGTTGCACCAGTCGGCAAATGCGTTCGCCAGTTGGACGAATTCCTTATCTAGCCCGGGCTCCGCTGTGTTCGACGCGTCGTTGAAGGCCGCGATGTGAATCGCCTTGTTGCTCACACCGCGCTCGATCGATGCCCCTCCGGGTCCCGGTTCGCAGATCTTTCCCACCCCCGGCCAGACGCCGTTCGTCGTGAGGGAGGACCGGAGCGTTCCTTCCGATGCCCCGGCGGGAGGGCCGGCCACCATGAGGAGTGCAGCCGCTGCCATGATCGTCGCCATCGTGAACGGCACTGCCGTACGCCCGGCCCCCACAAGTCGAATCCGCAGCACGTTCGTACCTTTCTCGTCGGAGCGGTGAGTCCGACCAGGACGGTCTTTCCGAAATCGTCGCTCGGCCCCCCGGCTCAATGGGTCCTGTCGTATCTTATATACAACATACGGGCGATGGGAGGCGGCCGGCGTCGCTGGCCGGGCCCATCCCCGCCTGCCTCGCCGCCCGGAGCGAGGGCCCCGGTCTCCCTGCCGGCACCGGAAACTTGGAGTAGCCTCGTATAAAATATCTAATCTTCGCCGGAAGCGGCCGACGGAGCGGCTGGGAGGGCGCGGGAGCCACCGCGATGCACGAATTCATCATCTTCACCATCGGAGGGCTGGCGACCGCTGGCATCTACGCGATCACCGCGAGTGGCCTCACCCTGACCTACGCCACGACCGGCATCTTCAACTGGTCGCACGGCGCCATCGGCATGGTGGCCGCATTCGCGTACTGGCAGATGCATATTGGCTGGGGTTGGTCGCCGCTCCTCTGCTTCGGCATCTGCCTGTTCGTCCTGGCCCCTGTCCTCGGGATCGCGTTGGAAGCCGGGGTCATGCGCAGGCTCGACGGCACGTCGGAGGCGGCAAAGCTGGTCGTGACCCTCGCCCTGGCTCTCGGCATGATCGGGGTCGTCCAGTGGATTTGGAACCCTGCGACCTACCGGGCTCTGCCGCCCCTGTTCGCGGGCGAGACGCTGGTGCTCGGACCGATCCGGATCTCCTACAACGACGTCGTGGTCCTCGCCGTGGCGCTGGTGGTGGCCATCGGGCTTCGTGTGTTGCTGTACAGGACGCGGCTCGGCGTCACGATGCGCGCCTCGGTGGACGACCGTTCCTTGACGACGCTCAACGGTGCAAGCAGCGTCAGGAGCGCACAGGCGGCGTGGATCATCGGCTGCATGTTGGCGGCGCTGGCGGGCATCCTGGTCGCCCCGACGGTCACCCTCTCCGCCACCAGCCTCACGCTGCTGATCGTGGACGCCTACGCCGCATCGGTGATTGGGAGGATGCGGAGCATCCCCATGACGTTCGTCGGAGCCATCGTCCTTGGCCTGGCGGTGAGCTACTCGGTGGCCTACCTGCCCCAGAACGCGTACGTCCAGGGTTTCGAAGGGGCGGTGCCCGCGCTGGTCCTCTTCGTCGCGCTCCTGGCCCTGCCCCAATCACGTCTGCGCGGGCACAGGCTGCTGCGGAGCCGGGAGCTGGCCCTCGTCCCGACCTGGCGGGGTACCGGCATCTTTGGCGTCGGCCTCGTGCTCTCTGCGATCGTGATCGCGACCGTCGTCTCTTCGTCGGACCTGTTCTCGATCAACCGCGTGTGGGGACTCGCCATCATCGGACTGTCCTTGGTGCCGGTCGTCGGCTTTGCAGGGCGTCTGTCGCTGTGCCAGATGACGTTCGCGGGGATCGGCGCGGTGGTGGTCGGCCACCTCGGGGGCGGTGCCAATCCGCTGGCCTTGTTCGCCGCGGCCGGCGTGTGCGCGGTGGCAGGCGTCGTCGTGGCCCTCCCGACGCTCAGACTGTCGGGCATCTATTTCGCGCTCTCGACGGCCGCCTTTGCCACCGCGATGGACGCCTGGGTCTTCCCGCTTCCCGCGTTCGATCTGTTCGGCCACCAGTTCGCGCCATTCGGCACCGGATCGCTGACCTTCGCACCGTTCCGGGTTGGCGGCTTCGTTGCGTCGAACAAAGAGCTCCAGTTCGTCATCGGGTCGTTGATCTTCATGCTTTTGGTTGCGCTCGTCGTCCTGCTCCGCCGGTCGAGCTTCGGCAGCCAGTTGTTCGCATTCAAGGACAGCCCCGCCGCGAGCGCGACCCTCGGCATGAACACCCGCATCCTCCCGATCGCCGTCTTTGCGATTTCCGCAGCGATCGCGGGCGTCGGCGGAGCGTTGTACGGCCAGTCGCTCGGGAGCGTTGCGCCCGACATGTACCAGTTCTTCACCGGGCTCTCCGTGCTCCTCACCATGGTCGTGTTGGGCCTCGGATCCCTGGGTGCCGGGGTCGGAACCGGCTTGTTCCTGGGTGGCCCGACACTGACCAACCTGTTCCCGTCGCTTCTGCAGCTGCAGAGCGTGCTCGTCGGGGGGGTCGCCGTCGGTGTCGGTACGTCGCCCAACGGTCTGATTCCGTCCGGCGTCCGTCCGGTCTGGGCCTCGACGTTCCGTCGCCGGGGACTTCTCGTCGGGCTCGTAGCGGGTCTGTTGGGACTGTGGGGCCTTCGTCTCGGCGGCGTCATAGGAAACTGGACGATGGTCTGGGCCTTGCTCGCGGTCGTCGTTGCGGGTTCGGTCGTTCCCTACGTCGTGGACTATCGCCGTGGCGACGCTCAGCCCGCCTTCGGTCTCAGTCCTCGCTCGGGGCCTCGCGGCGACACGCAGATCTCGCCGCCGCACGACGTGTTGCCCGGTCTCGCGGTGCCGCTCGGAGCGGTTCCTCCGTCAGCGGTGGGATCGGGCTCGCATGGCACTTGAGGTTCGCGATGTCTGCGTCAACTTCGGAGGGCTGCGCGCGCTCACCGACGTGTCGCTCTCTGTCGAGAGCGGTTCGGTCACGGGGTTGATCGGACCGAACGGGGCTGGCAAGACGACGCTGTTCGACGTCATCACCGGCATGCGGAAGCCCAGCCAGGGCACCGTGACCTTCGACGGTCGGGATCTCAGAGGAATCTCCCCCTATCGACGCTCTCGTCTCGGCGTCGGCCGCACGTTCCAACGCCTCGAGCTCTTCGGGACGCTCACCGTGCGGGACAACGTCCGCGTCGCGGCGTCGATCGGGCGACGGAGCCGGCGAGGCTCGTCATCGGCGACCGAATCCGTGGATGACACCACCGAGCGGTTGTTGCAGGCGATGCACCTGGAGCAGGTGGCGGGCCGGCGGGCCGATACGCTGCCCACCGGCACCGGCCGGCTGGTCGAGTTGGCGCGGGCGCTGGCAGTCCGCCCCACCGCCCTCCTGCTCGACGAGCCCGCCTCTGGTCAGAACGCCGAGGAGACGACGCGTTTCGCCTCCGTCCTCCGATCTCTCACTTCCGAGGGCCTCGCTGTGCTGCTGGTCGAACACGACATGGACCTCGTCATGAGCGTGTCGGACGTCGTCTTCGTCCTCGTCGAAGGTGCCGTCCTTTGCTCGGGCACGCCGCAGGAGATCCAGCGTGACGCTGCGGTAGCTCAGGCCTATTTGGGCAGCTTCGTGCAGGACGATCATGGCTGACGCCGCGCCGATCCTCCTCCGGGCGCACGCCGTCCACGCGTGTTACGAGAGCGTCGAGGTGCTTCATGGCGTCGACCTCTCCATCACGGCGGGAAGCGTGACAGCCATCCTCGGCCCCAATGGGGCCGGCAAGTCGACCCTGATGTCCGTGCTGGCCGGCTTGCACCCGCCGTCATCCGGGTTGGTGCACTTCGATGGCGAACCGGTGAAGTTCGGTCGAGGCGACTCGCTCGTGCGGGCCGGGCTCTGCCTCATCCCGGAGGGAAAGGGGGTCTTCCCGAACCTGACGGTCGCGGAGAATCTCTGGGTGATGACTCATGGCGGTGCCAGCCGCCGCGCCATCGAAGAGACGGCATACCGCTACTTCCCGCAGCTGTCGAGCCGGCGATCCCAGACCGCCGGCACCCTGTCGGGCGGGGAACAACAGATGCTCGCCATGGCGCGCGCCGTCTCGACGACGCCTCGGCTACTCCTGCTCGACGAGCTCTCCATGGGACTTGCTCCGCTTATCGTCGAAGAGTTGTACGGCGTCGTAGGTCAACTCGCGGCGGACGGGATGACCGTGGTTCTCGTCGAGCAGTTCGCTGCGTTTGCCCTCAAGGTCGCACAGTGGGCCGTCGTGATGACCGGCGGCAGGATCGTGCATGCCGGACCCACCTCTGATGTCACGGCCCGCCTGCACGACCTCTACCTGGGCGTCCCGTCCGGCAACGGCACCGAACCCGACGGGCCAACGTCCGGTGGTGCTCAGACTGCTTGAAGCAGGCCCCGCCTGTCGCGGAAGAGGTCGACCACCAACTCGGCCTGTTTGTTGAGCATCTTTGAATATTCCCGCGCCGCTCGGTCCCCGTCGCCGTCGCGGATTGCTCGGACGATCGCCCGCACCCCTTTTCGTTCGGAATCGACCGCCCGCGGCACCAGGGCGAAGAACGGTCCCGGCACGAGTGCAGACATGGCGCGCAGCACCACGGTGATGCGGGGGGAGTGCGCCGCCCCCACGACCGCCGAGTGGAATGCCAGCGCGAGTTCACCGATTCTCACCAGATCGTCGGTCTCGCCGATCTGTTTGCTGAGGTCGGTGAGGTGAGCCACGATCTCGGGACTCGAGCGCTGGCCCGCTCTACGAGCAGCCAATCCGTACACCAGCCCGAAGAGCTCGTAGTGGTCACGGATGACGTGCTCATCGAAGGCGTTGACGAACGTGCCACGGTGCAACTTGGTCGTCACCCACCCTTCGCGTTCGAGAGCGATGATCGCCTCGCGAATAGGGATCCGGCTGACACCCACCGCCTTCGCGACGTCGTCCTGGGCCAGCCGCATGCCTTCTTGGAGTTGACCGTCGAAGATCAGCTGCCGGATGTACGCCGCTGCCTGCTCACCGCTCCCCTTGCGGACCACGGCGCCGGGGGAAGACGGAATCGCGGCCGAACCGGTCATCGGCTCGGGCGCCGCATCAGCTTGTGACATGGATACATCATATGGTCCGACGTTTCTCTCACCGAGGGTCCTCGTGGCCCCGCAACCGTCGTCGGCTTGGCCGGGCCGATCGTATATCATATATTTTACACCCTTACGACCATGACAGTACGTGCCCTGACGGAGAACCCAGCGATCCCGCCGATCGTGGACATGGATGCCCATGTCGTCGAACCCCCCGGTGTCTGGAGCGACCGCCTGCCCTCGCGCTACCGCGACGTGGGGCCGCGCATCGAGCTCCTCCCGGCGGGCGTCGCGAAGCTCGTCGGAAGTGGGTACGTCGAGGCACCCGGTTCCGATGGGCCGGACGTCGCGTGGTGGTGTTACGAAGATCACAAGGCGTCGTTGAAGCGCACCATCGCAGCGGCCGGCTTCCCGCGTGACGAGATTCAGCTACGTGGGGTTCGCTACGACGAGATGCGGCCCGGTTGTTACCGCGTGAAGGAGCGCTTGGAGGACATGGATGCCAACGGCGTCCAGGCTCAGCTGTGCTTCCCGAACTATCCGCGCTTTTGCGGGCAGCAGTTCCTCTGGGGAAAAGACCGCCACCTCGCCCAGCTGTGCGTCGAGGCGTACAACGACTGGATGGTCGAAGAGTGGTGCGGGGAGAGCGGCGGGCGGTTGATCCCACTCTGTCTGATCCCCCTCTGGGACCCCGATCGGGCCGCGTCCGAGGTTCGTCGCAACGCGGGGCGTGGTGTCCGCGCCGTGGCCTTCACCGAGCTCCCGACCTATCTCGATCTGCCGAGCCTGTACTCGCGCGCCTGGGACCCGTTCCTCGCCGCCTGCGAGGAGACGGGCACGGTTGTCTGCATGCACATCGGCTCGGGCACGAAGACACCCCAGGCGTCTCCCGATGCCCCCGAGGCGGTCGCGGCGACCATCCTCTTTGGGAACAGCGCGGCCAGCCTGGTGGACCTCCTGTTCTCGGGAACGCTGCATCGATTCCCCGACCTCAAGCTGATGTACGCCGAGGCCCAGATCGGATGGATCCCCTACGTGCTCGAGCGGGCCGATGACGTGTGGTCGACGCATCGTGGCTGGAGTAATTCGCAGCGGGATTGCCCCGAGCCCCCGTCGACCTATTACTACCGCGGGAACGTCACCAGTTGCTTCTTCAAGGACCCCGTCGGCGTCGCGCTCTTGGACCAGGTGGGAGTCGACAACGTCGTCTTTGAGACCGACTACCCGCATTCCGACAGCACGTGGCCCCACTCGCGTGAGGCTGCGATGGAGCAATTCGGACACCTCGACGCGGGCGCCATCAGCAAGATCGCTCGTGATAACGCCGCCGCTCTGCTCGGGTTGCGGCTGCCCGCGGTCTGAGGGCGCGGCCTCAGAGAAACCGAAGCCCCGGGGTGGCCACACGGAAGACGTCGGTCGCGAGTGCCTCGCCGAGCTTGGCGGCGTCCCACCGCTTCTCACCGGCCGAGACCTCCGCGCCTTCACGCCAGCCGTGCATCCAGATCACGCGGTCGTGGATCGATCGGAAGACCTGGCCGTTGACCAGGCCGGCCCCGTCGCTGGCGAGCCAGGCCACGAGCGGCGAGCTGTTGGCGGGGTCCATCGGCTGCCACTCGTCTTCGGGTACCTCGTCGGGCTCCACCACCGGGGGGGCCGACGGCATCGTGCCGGTCAGCCTGGTGGCCCCCGAGGGCCCCACCACGTTGGCCGTGACCCCGTAGGGGTGGAGCTCCTGGGCCAGGGTCAGCGTCAGGCCCACGATGCCCGCCTTGGCGGCGGCGTACGCCGTCTGCCCGAAGTTGCCGGTCAGGCCCGCTCCCGACGTCGTGTTGATCAGCCGGCCCTTCACCTTCTCCCCGGCCTTCGCTCGACTGCGCCAGTGCACCGCCCCATGGTGCGAGCAGCACCAGGTTCCCCTCAGGTGCACCCGCAGAACCGCGTCGAAGTCCGCGGGGTCGAGGTTCCACACGGCGCCGTCCCGGACGATGCCGGCGTTGTTGACGAGAATGTCGAGCTGGCCCCACTCCTCCACGGCCCGCCGCACCAGTTGCCCGGCCTGGTCGTGGTCCGCCACGTCGCCGTAGTCGGCGACGGCCCGCCCACCGCGCGCGTCGATGAGGCCCACGGTTTCGTCAGCGTCGTGCCCGCGGCCCTCGCCGCGCACGCTCGAACCGAGGTCGTTGACCACGACCCGTGCGCCCTGACGCGCCAGCTCGAGTGCGTGCGCCCTCCCGATGCCGTGCCCGGCTCCGGTGACGATCGCAACCTTCCCGTCCAGCAGTCCCACGAGTACCTCCTCCTCAGATTGCATAAAAGATACAACTCGATAGACTTTCGTGGGTGCACGGAATCCTCGGGTTCGGCGCGTATGTCCCCTATCGGCGCCTCGACCTCTCCACGGTGGCGTCCGTGGCCGGGGGCGGAGGGGGCGCGGGGATGCGCGCCGTGGCCTCCTACGACGAAGACGCCACGACCATGGCGGTCGAGGCGGCGCGGCTCGCGCGACGCCGGACGCCCGACGTTGCGCTCGAGTCCATCTGGCTGGCCACCGTCTCGCCGCCCTACCTGGACCGGACGAATGCGACCACCGTGCACGCCGCCCTCCGTCTGTCCGAGGAGTGCGGCGCCTACGACGTCGTGGGCTCGGTGCGGGGCGCCCTCGGGGCACTTCGGGCCGGCGCCACCCAGAGTGGACCCGCCCTCGCCGTGGCCTCGGACGTGCGCACGGGGCTGGCGGGCGGACCCGACGAGTCGTTCTTCGGGGATGGGGCCGCCGCCGTGCTGCTCGGGGACGAGCGCCACGGCGACGTGGTGGCGGAAGTCGCCGCCTGGGTCTCCCTCAGCGACGAATTCGTCGACCGCTGGCGGATTCCCGGTGAAACTCGGTCTCGGGTCTGGGAGGAGCGTTTCGGTGAGCTCCGCTACAACGAGCTCGGCCACGAGGCAATGTCCCGCGTGTTGAAGGCTGCCGACCTCGCTCCCGCGGACGTGGACCACCTGATCGTCACGGGAACCCACGGGCGGGCCTGCCGCACCCTCCTGGGACGAGCCGGCGTCGCTCCGGAGCGCCACGTCGACGGGATGGGGAGCAGCATCGGGAACACCGGGGCCGCGCACCCGTTCCTCCTGCTGTCAGGCGTGCTCGAGCGGGCCGAGGCCGGCCGCATCATCGTCCTGGTGGTGCTCGCCGATGGCGCCGAGGCCCTCGTGCTGCGGACGACGCCGGCCCTCGCCGCCACCCGTCCGGCCTCGGCCACCCTGGACGAACAGGTGGCGCAGGGAGCGGCGGTCCCCTACGGGCGCTACCTGGCCTGGCGGGGCATTCTCCCGGTGGAGCCGCCGCGTCGCCCCGAGCCGGCGCGGACGTCATCGTCGGCCGCCGGCCGATCCCGACCCTGGAAGTTCGGCTTCGAGGGCTCGCGCGGCGCCGACGGCGCCGCCCACCTCCCCCCGCGCCACGACGAGCCCGAGCGCCTTCCGATGGCCGACGCCAGGGGCACCGTGGTCACCTTCACCGTGGATCGGCTGTCCTACTCGCCCAGCCCGCCCACCGTGTTCGCCGTGGTCGATTTCGACGGCGGTGGCCGGCTTCCGGTCGAGCTGACCGACGTGGATGCCAAAGCGGTGCGGGTCGGCGACCGCGTCGAGATGACGTTTCGTCGGCTGTCGACCGCCGACGGTATCCACAACTACTTCTGGAAGGCACGGCCCTGCCGGGGAGGAGTCGACTGATGGCGGCACACGGCATCACGGACAAGGTCGCCATCGTGGGCATGGCCTGCACGAAGTTTGGCGAGCGCTGGGACCTCGGGCTGGACGAGCTCGTGGTGGAGGCGGCGGAAGGGGCGTTCGCGTCGGCCGGCGTGGGCCGGCGCGAGGTCGATGCGTACTGGCTCGGCACGGCGCAGTCGGGCATGAGCGGGTTGCTGCTGTCCCGACCACTCAGGGTGTCCGACCGTCCCGTGACGCGGGTGGAGAACTTTTGCGCCTCCGGTTCGGAGGCGTTCCGTCAGGCCGCTTATGCCGTCGCCAGCGGCGCCTACGACGTCGCCATGGCGCTCGGCGTCGAGAAGCTCAAGGACTCGGGGTTCCAGGGGGCAAACGCCGCGCCCGTGCCCAACGACGGGACAACTCGGAGCGTGACCGCGGCCGCCATGTACTCCATGATCGTTCCCGCCTACGCCAAGCGGTACGGCGTCGAGGTCGACGAGGTCAAGCGGGCACTGGCCCGCATCGCATCGAAGAACCACGCCAACGGGGCTCGAAACCCCCGGGCACAGTTCCGCAAGGAAATGTCGGTGGAGCAGCTCATGGCGATGCCGCCCATCGCCGGTGAGCTCTCCGTCTTCGACTGCGCCGGCGTTGCCGACGGCGCCGCGGCCGCCATCGTGGTCAGGGCGGAAGACGCCTACCGCTACACCCCCTCACCACTCTTCGTGAAGGCCCTCTCCTTCATCGTCGGCGACGGGAGCGGGGTCAGCGACCCTGAGTACGACTTCACCACCTTCCCCGAGGTCGTCCTCGCCGTACAAGAGGCGTACCGACAGGCAGGGATCACCGATCCGCGGGGTCAACTGGCCATGGCCGAAGTGCACGACTGCTTCACGCCGACCGAGCTCGTCCTGATGGAGGACCTCGGCTTCTGCGCGCGTGGCGGGGCGTGGAAGGAGGAGCTGGCCGGCACGTTCGACCTGACCGGCGACCTCCCGGTGAACCCCGACGGAGGGCTCAAGAGCTTCGGTCACCCCGTTGGTGCCTCCGGGCTGCGCATGATGTTCGAGGCGTGGCTGCAACTGCGCGGCGAGGCGCCGGCCGACCGTCGGATCCGAACGCTGGGGCAGCGGAACCTCGCGCTCACCCAGAACCTCGGCGGCTACCCCGGCGAGATGGTCTCGTTCGTCTCCATCCTCGGCACGGAGGCACCGGCGGCCTGACCGTGCGCCCCGCGGGCTCGCCTCGGCGTGGGTGGCGGCCCCGGAAGCAAGACGTCGGCAACGGCATCAGGCCGTGGCGCTTTCGGCCAGCTTGCCGAGGTCGGCACCGGTGCCCGAGCGGGCGAAGCGACCCTTGTCGAAGGCGTGCACCGACACGTCGTGGCCGGCGGCCTCGCTCCTGAGCGCCGACACCGTGCAGCGGTCCCTCGGTCGTTCGGCGAAGGGGTCGTAGGAGTACCAACGGCAGGCGTTCTCGTAGGTGATCCGGCTGAGTTCGGCCACGGGCACGTCGGCCGCCACCTCCGCCAATTCCTCGGCCGCCCGTGGCCACGAGGAATCGGAATGTGGGTAGTCGCATTCCCAGGCGATGTTGTCGAGCCCGATGAGGTGCCGCAGCGCCAGCCCGACCGGGTCTGCGATGAAGCAGGTGAGGAAGTGCTGGCGGAAGACCTCACTCGGCAGGCGCCCGCCGAAGTCCTGACCGGTCCACAGCCGGTGCATCTCGTAGGTCCGGTCGAGGCGGTCGAGGAAGTAGGGGATCCAGCCCGTCCCGCCCTCGGACAGCGCGAACCGGATGTCGGGAAATTCCTTGACCACCCTCGACCACACGAGGTCCGCCGCCGCCTGGCAGATGTTCATCGGCTGGAGCGTGATCATCACGTCGACCGGCGCGTCCGGAGCGGTGACCGACAGCTGGCCCGACGAGCCGAGGTGGATGGAGACGACGACGCCCTCGTCGCAGGCGGCGGTCCACAACGGGTCCCAGTGGTCGGAGTGGAAGCTGGGGTACCCCAACGTCGCCGGGTTCTCGGTGAAGGTGAGTGACCGGCAGCCCTTGGCGGCCACCCGGCGGATCTCCGCGGCCGCCAGGTCGGCGTCCCACAGGACGGGCAGGGCCATGGGGATGAACCGCCCGGGGTACGACCCGCACCACTCGTCGATGTGCCAGTCGTTGTACGCCTGCAGGACGGCCAGCGCGAGGCGTTTGTCCTCGCACGCCGCGAACAGGCGACCACTGAACCCGGGAAACGAGGGGAAGCACATGGAGCCGAGGACGCCGCCGGCGTTCATGTCCTTGATGCGTTCGTGCACGTCGTAGCAGCCGGGGCGCATCTCGTCGAAGGCGGTCGGCTCGATCCCGTACTCCTCCTTCGGGCGCCCGGCCACGGCATTCAGGCCGATGTTGGGGATGACCTGTCCGTTGAACACCCACACGTCGGACCCGTCCGGCCTCCGCTCGACCCGCGGTGCGGCATCGGCGTCGCGGGCGGCGAGGCGACCCTCGAACATGCCGGGCGGCTCGACGAGATGGTCGTCCACGCTCACGAGGATGAGGTCTCCGGCGTTCATGGCAGCTCCCTTTCGAGTTTGCATAAAAGATACCGCTGGGTGGTTCGGCCGCCCAAGGGGTACCGCGCGCGGTTCGTCCGCGGCTTCAACGGCGCTCGTAGGAGATCCCGGCCGCCTCCGCGTCCCAGGTGGTCGGAGTCACGCCCTCGTCTCGCAGCTCGCGCTTGAGCACGCGGCCAACCGGGCTGCGCGGCAGCCCGTCACGGAACTCGATGAAGCGGGGGAGCGCAAAGTACGGCAACCGGTCGATGCACCAGCGGAAGAGCTCCTCTTCGTCGAGCGCGCCGCCCTCCCTCAGCGTGGCCGTGATCTTGAGGTCGTCCTCGGTCAGGGGGCTCGGCACCGCGTGCACCGCCACGTCCGCCAGCGCCCCATGCCCCATCAAGATGCGTTCCACCTCGAAGCTGGCGATGTTCTCGCCGCGCCGGCGCAGGTAATCGGCCTTGCGGTCGACGAAGTACAGGTAGCGGTCCTCGTCGATCCGTCCGAGATCACCGGTGTGGTACCAAAGGTTCCGGCTCGTCGCCACGGTCTCCTCGGGCCGGCCCCAGTACCCCTCGAACATGACGTGCGGGCGCTTGGGCCGCAGCACGATCTCCCCGTCCACCCCGGGCGTCACTTCGTTGTCCTCGTCGTCGAAGATGCGGACGTCGAAGTACTCGTCGTTCACCAGGCCCGCCGCGTTGGGGCGGTTCCCGACGCCCGGCGGCTGCCACGAGACCAGGCTGGCCTCGGTCACGCCGTAGGCGCCGCTGAACGTCTCGATGCCGAAGCGCGAGCGGATGACCCCGTCGACCTCCGGGGGCAGCGGCGCGGCGCCGAGGAGTCGGAGCGTGCGGTTCGCCTCGGGCCGTCCCGAGTGCGGCATCTCGGGGCGGTCGACGTCGTGGGCGAGCAGATACGCCATGGTGCCGAGCGTGGACGTGACCGTGGCGCCGACGCGGTTCATCTCGGGCCAGAACTCCGACACCGAGAAGCGGCGGTAGATGGCACCGCGGCCCCCGTAGAGCAGCGTGCCGACCACGACCGTGGTGAGCGCGTTGAAGTGGTAGAGGGGCAACGGCGTCCACACCACGTCCTCCGCCGTCCGGCGCCAGCAGATCCCGATCTGGCGTGCGAGCGCCTCGTGGTAGTTGTGGCTGAGCATGCAGCCCTTGGACAGCCCGGTCGTGCCGCCCGTGTAGATGAAGGTGGCCAGGTCGTCGGGGCGAACCTGCACCCCACCCGCCCCGCCCGGGCCAGCGATCAGCTCGTCCCATCGATGGGCCGCCAGCCGGCCGAGCGAGGACAACTCGGCCGTCCGTCCCGGCCCGTTGTCGCCCGAGGCGGAGTCCGGTACAGGCGGCTCGGGCACGACCACGACGTGCTCGAGCGCGGGGAGACGCTCGGCGAGCGCGGCGACCCGGTCGAGCAGGCTCGCCGCGACCACCAGCACGCGCGCGCCAGAGTCCGTGAGCTGGTGCGCCAGGTAGTCGCCCTTGTACGCCGTGTTGACCGGCACGGCGATCCGTCCGTGCAGGACCGTGCCGGCCCAGGCCAGGAGGGCCGGCGGGCCGTTCTCGATCAGCGTCGCCACCCGATCCCCGGGACCGACGCCCATCTCGTCGAGGGCGGCCCCGAAGGCATCGGCGGTCGAGACGACGTCGCGCGCGGTCAGCCTGGCGGCACCCATGTCGAGGTACTCGCCGTCGGGATCCGCCTCGAGGCGTCGTGCGAACAACTCGGGGATGGTCGACCGGTCTCCCCGGGCCCAGATGCTGTCGACCACGTCCTCGGCCATCCTTTCTCTCCGCAGAATCGGATATTGTATGTAATTCGCGATGAGGCATGGCATCCGTGACTGACAGCCTGGCTAACCTCCTGTTGGACCACCCCTTCGCCGACGGGCGCGACCTGCTGTGCACCGTCGACGGCGCCCTGACGGCAGGCGCGGCGCGGGCCGAGGCGCGGGCGACCGCGGCGCGCCTCACCGACGCCGGGATCGAGCCCGGACACGGAGTGGCGGTCCAGCTCCCGAGCGGCCCCGAGCTCGTCACGGCCATGGCGGGGATCTGGATGGCGGGCGCCGTCTTCGTGCCGCTCAACGACCGCTCCCCCGACGCCGAGATCCGTCACGTCCTCGACACCATCCGCCCCGCCGCACTGCTCGGCGGGGACGGCCTCCGGCTCCTCGACGGCCCGCTCCGCCACGACCTCGGGGTGGCGTTCGTCACCTGGACCTCCGGGACCACGGGACCGCCCAAGGCGATCCTGCAGTCCCACGGCGGCTACCTCGAGCTGCTCGACCGCGTCCTGCGACCCCTGCGCGGCGACGGCGGCCGAGGTGACGCCCCACGCGAGCCGACCCCGAACCTCGTGCCGGTCTCGGTGGCCCTCAACGCGGGCATCTACAACGTGTGCTTCGGGCTCCGCGCCGGCGCCGCGGTCGTCCTGATGGGCCGCTTCTCCACCGCCGACTTCTCCGAGCTCGTCCACCGCTACCAGATCCGATCGACCGTGCTGCCGCCCGCCGCGATGGTGATGCTGACCGACGACCTTGCGGTGAGCGACCTTTCTCCGCTCCGCTTCGTGCGCAGCATCACCGCCCCGCTGTCACCGCTGGCGGCGCGACGGTTCATGGAACGCTTCGGCGTCACGGTGCTGAACAGCTACGGGCAGGCCGAGGTGGGCGAGGTCGTCGGCTGGACGGCCGCCGACGCGCGGGAGCACCCCGAGAAGCTCGGCGCCGCCGGACGACCGCACGAGGGGGTGGACATCCGCGTCGTCGACGCCGACGGGACGGACGTGACGCCCGGGTCGGTCGGCGAGCTGCTCGTGCGCCCGCCTCGCATGGCCGCGGGCTACGCCGGCGGCGCATCGCTCGACGACCGGGTCGACGACGCGGGGTTCCTCCGCACGGGCGATCACGCCCGGGTCGACCCGGAGGGCTTCGTCTGGATCGAGGGTCGCACGTCGGACCTCATCAACCGGGGCGGGAACAAGGTCTTCCCCGAGCAGGTCGAAGAGGTGCTCCGGCTCGTCCCGGGCGTCAGCGACGCCGCCGTCGTCGGGCGGCCCGACGACCGGCTGGGCGAGGTGCCGGTCGCCTTCGTCGTCGGTGCCGCTCCCGAGGACGCCATGGACGCCGCCTGCCGGGCCGAACTGTCCCCGTACAAGGTGCCGGTGGCGTACCACCGGATCGAGGCGCTGCCCCGCAACGAGGTCGGCAAGCTCCTGCGCCGCCAGCTCGTGCCCCCGCTCGACGCCGCCGTCGTCGGGCGGGCGGGCTGAACCGGTCCCGCTCGGACCGCTACTCCTCGGAGTAGTCCGCCTCGCGGTCGCTGCGCGCGGGCTGGCGTCCGAGACGCAACGGGCTCAGGGGCGCGTCCACCAGCAGGATGCGGCTGAAGTCACGGGCGGCGGCGCGCTGGCGGTCGCGCCACGCAGGCCCGGCGCGCCAGCGCGACTCCGCCTCGCCCCACGCCTCCCACGACGGGATCGACCAGAGCGTGAACGCCTCGTCGTCGTGGCGCAACGCGGTCTCCCAGGCGCCCACGAGCCGCCAGCCGAACTGCCCGTAGAACGCACCCCCCTCGTCGCGCGCCCGCTCGAGGAACTCGCCGGCGCGCCCAGGCTCCACGGTGACCTGGTCGTGTGCGTACGCCACGCCCGAGGTGCCCTCGGCGCACAGCTCCTCGATCGTGGGCGACCAGGCGGCCGGCACCAGCAGGCGGTCGAGACCGCCCGCGCGCAGCTCGGCGGCCGCGGCCCACCAGCGCGCCAGCTTCGGGTCCTGGAGATCGGCGTGGCCCAGCTCGTGGCCGAACGAGGCGGCCAGGCCGGCCCAGCCATCCTCCTCCCAGAGGTTCACGACCTGGGGCCAGCGCCCGGTCGAGCCGACGACGCCCCACACCCCGAAGCACAGCTGCCCGCGCTCCTCCTGGGCGACCGGGCTCCAATTGGCGGTCATGTGGTGCATGTACCGGGAGCGGTTGTGCCCGATGATGTCGATGAACTCGTGGATGTAGACCTTGTCGTTGGCCACGGTGGCGGTCCCCCGGGTCGGTCGGCGCGCGGACGGGCCGCCGCCGGAAGGCGATCAAGGATTTAATATAATATGCGATCTGTGCCCGAGGGCTCCATCACCGACGAGGGGATCGCCCGGCTGCGGGCACGGATCGGCGTCCCCGAGCCGCACCCCGTCGCGCCGCACTACACGAACCCCGGTGTGGACGCCTTCCGCCACGTGGCCGAAGCCTACGGCGACGACAACCCGCTGTGGTCGGACGAGAAGTACGCCGCACAGAGCCGCTGGGGCGGCGTGCTCGCTCCCCCTCCCCTGGTGGGCGGTGACTCGCTCATCGGATTCGACGAGGTGACCGAGGTCGCGCCCGAGCACCGCGACCTCATGCGGGGCGACCCGCTCCGGGGCGTGCACGCCTTCTACTCCGCCAGCGCCCGGGAGTGGTGGGCCCCCCTGCGACCCGACCGGACGCTCAGCCGCCGCAACGCCCTGGTCGGGGTGCTCGACAAGGCCAGCGAGTTCGCCGAGCGCGCCGTCCACGAATGGACGGCCCAGGTCTTCCGTGAGGTCGACGGCCCGATCCTCTCGGCCCAGTACCGGCTCATGATCCGCACGGAACGCACGAAGGCGCGCGAGCGCAAGAAGTACGACGCCGTCGAGCTGCGCCCGTACGCGGACGAGGAGATCGACGCGATCGAGGCGCAGTACGCGTCCGAGACACGACGCGGGGCCCAGACGCGCCTCTGGGAGGACGTGGCGGTCGGCGATCCGCTCGGCCCCATGGTCAAGGGCCCCCTGACCGTGACCGACATGATCTGCTGGCATGTCGGCATGGGCATGGGGCTCTACGGGGTCAAGCCACTGCGGCTCGGCGCCCAGAACCGGGCGCGGATCCCGCGCTTCTTCCACCGCGACGACCAGAACGTCCCCGACGTGATGCAACGGGTCCACTGGGACCCCGAGTTCGCCCGTCGCAGCGGGAACCCGACCACCTTCGACTACGGCCGCATGCGCGAGACCTGGCTCATCCACCTCTGCACCGACTGGATGGGTGACGAGGGGTGGCTCTGGAAGCTCGACTGCGAATTCCGGAGGTTCAATTACGTGGGCGACACGCAGTGGCTCTCGGGGACGGTGACGGACCACTACCTGGCCGAGGGACGACCCGCCGTCGACGTCGAGCTGCAGGCGCTGAACCAGCGCGGCGAGCTGACCACGCCGGGGCGCGCCACCATCCTGCTGCCGAGCCGCCAGTTGGGCCCCGTCCGGCTGCCGGAGCCGCCCGGAGCCGGCCGCGGCCTCCAAGAGGTGCTCGAAGCGATCAGCGACCGGTACGCCGGCGGATGAGCGGCGACGCCCAGACCGAGAGCCCCTACCGGTCGGTGGAGGGCCTGCGCGTGACCCGGAGCGGGCCGGCGCTCGAGCTCGAGATCGACCGCCCGGCCAAGCGCAACGCGCTGACGGACCCGATCGTCCAGGCGATGATCGGCGCGCTGGCGGCGGCCGGCCCGGACGAGTCGGTCCGCGTCGTCGTGCTGCGGGGCGCCGGCGAGCACTTCTGCGCCGGCTTCGACATCGTCGGCCGCAACGCCGACGATGTCCGTCCGCGCGTCGGCAGCATTCAGCGGCGGCTCCCGACCGAGGCCCACCGCCTGATTGAGCTGCTGCTCACCACCCAGACGCCCGTCGTCTGCGCGGTGCGCGGCTGGGCGGCCGGGATCGGGCTGCACCTGGTCCTCGCGTCGGACTTCGCCGTGGTGGACGACGCGGCGCGCCTGTGGGAGCCCTACGCCCAACGCGGCTTCACGCCCGACACGGGTGGCACCTGGCTCCTCCCCCGGCGCATCGGCGAGGCCAGAGCGCGCGAGATGCTCGTGCTCGGCCAGGCGGTCTCGGGGAGCGACGCCGCGGCCATGGGCATGGTGCACCGGGCCGTCGCCGCCGACACGCTCGACGCCGAGGTCCAGGGGTTGGTCGACCGGCTGGCGCAGGCGCCGACCGTCACCATCGGGCTGACCAAGTGGCTCCTGCACGCCGGCGCGTCCGCGCCCTTGGCCGAGCAGTTGCAGAACGAGGCGATGGCCATGGAGCTCTCGTCGCGCAGTGAGGACTTCCGCGAGGGACTGACCGCGTTCGTCGAGAGACGGCCGCCTCGCTTTTCCGGACGATGACCGGCGCCGGCGCACCGGCGCCGGTGGCCGGCCGGCTGCCCGTCGGACCCGACACCCCGGTCGACGACGTCGTTGCGGTCGTGCGGGGCTGGGTGGAAGAGATGGCGCCCCCGGCGTGGGTGGTGGCGGGACGGCGGGGCGGGCCGGCCGAAGTCCGCACCGTGAGGACGCGGCAGGACTACGAGGAGTGGTACCCGGCCTTCGGCGCCTCGGGGCTCGTGGTGCCGACGTGGCCCGTCCCCTACGGCGGGCTGGACCTGAGCCCGGCCGTGGCCCGACGGGTGGACGAGGAGTTGCGGCCGTTCAACCTCGGCCGGCTCAACCCGCTCGGCCTGAACCTGGCCGCCCCGGCACTCTTCGCGCACGGGACCGAGGAACAGCGGGCGCGCTTCCTGCCGCCGATCGTGCGCAACGAGGAGCGCTGGTGCCAGCTCTTCAGCGAACCGGGGTCGGGGTCGGACCTGGCCTCGCTGGCCACGCGGGCCGAGCGCGACGGCGACGAATGGGTCGTCAACGGCCAGAAGGTGTGGACGACCTGGGCGCACCTGTCGACCCACGCCGTCCTGCTGGCCCGCACCGATGCCGACGTGCCCAAGCGCGAGGGCATCACGTACTTCCTGCTCGACCTGCGCCAGGACGGGGTGGACGTCCGACCCCTGCGCCACATCGGCGGTGAGGTCGACTTCAACGAGGTCTTCCTCGACGGGGCCCGCGTGCCCGACACCCAGCGCGTCGGCGCCGTCGGAGAGGGCTGGAAGGTGGCCAACGCCACGTTGTCGGGCGAGCGCCAGATGGTGTCGGGCGCCGGCTCGGGAGGGGTGGACCGCATCGGCGGCTCCGGCGCGGACGCGTTGGTGCGGCTGGCCCGGCGCCTCGCCACCGCACGCCGGCCCGGCGGGTGGGACAACCCCGTGCATCGAGACGAGGTCGTCCGGCTCTGGTCCGAGGAGCGGGTGCGCGAGTGGACGAACCAGCGCGTGCGGGCGCAGGTCCGCTCCGGGCGGTCCCCGGGCCCGGAGAGCTCGATCGGAAAGGTGCACCAGGGAGAGCTGAACCAGCGCATCCAGCTCCTGGCGGTCGACATGCTGGGGGCGGCCGCCGTCGCGTGGCCCGTTGCCGGCGGAACGGCGCCGACGGAGCCCGACGCCTGGGCAGCGACCCTCCCCTACGAGCTGCGCGGCATGCTGCGCAGCCGGGCCAACACGATCGAGGGGGGCACCACCGAGGTGAACAAGAACATCTTGGGCGAGCGTGTCCTCGGCCTGCCCCGCGAGCCGGACCCCTGGCGGGGAGCGCCATGGCGAGAGGTGCCCCGGAGCTGATGACGTCCCCGTACTCGTCGCTGCTCGTCGAGCGCCGCGGGCCGGTCGGCTGGCTCGTGTTCAACCGTCCCGACGCGGGCAACGCCATGGACGCGCGCATGCTCGACGAGCTCGAGGCGGCCTGGCGCGAGCTCGACGCCGACCCCGACGTCCGGGTCATCGTCAACACGGGGGCCGGGCGCTCGTTCCAGACCGGGCTCGACGTGGTACAGCTGGCGCGTGACCCCGACGCGCTGCGCAAGCAGTCCGGGCGCACCAAGCGGGCCGAGCTGCGCATGACGGCGTGGCACAACCGCGTCTGGAAGCCGGTCCTCGCCGCGGTCAACGGCGTCTGCGCCGGGGGCGGCCTCCACTTCGTCGCCGACGCCGACGTGGTGCTCGCCGCGTCGGACGCGCAATTCCTGGACCCCCACGTCTCGGTCGGGCAGGTGACGGCGTACGAGGCGATCGCGCTGGCCCGCAAGATCCCCTTCGAGGCCGTGCTGCGCATGGCCCTGGTCGGGCGCCACGAGCGCATCGGCGCCGAGCGGGCCCTCGCTCTCGGCCTGGTCAGCCAGGTCGTCGACCCGCCCGGGGCCCTACGCGACGAGGCCCAGGCGCTGGCCGAGAAGATCGCGCAGAACTCGCCCGCCGCCATGGCGGCCACCAAGCGCGCGCTGTGGGGGGCGCTCGAGTCCGGCCTGACCGACGCCTGCAGGGCCGGCGCCAAGGAATTGGTCTCCCTGTGGGGCCACCCCGACCAGGAGGAGGGCCCGCGGGCGTACGCCGAGAAGCGCGCCCCGGTGTGGGAGCCGCTCGGCCCGACGCCCGACGGTGGCTGAGCCGACACGGGACGACCGAGCACCGTTAGCGTCCGGGCGGTGACGGAAGAGACGGCCGGGCGGCTGCTGGCCCGCGTCCTCTCGGCGGCCGGAGTCGGCGCCGCCTACGGGCGACCGCTTCCGGGACTCCCCGTGCACGTCGTGGCCGACCCCGGCGTGGCGCTGACGTTGGCGCACGCGCACCGCGCGGTGCACGCCACACCCGCCGTGGCGCACCTCGGGGAGGGAACCGTGGTCGTGACCGGAGCCCGCCCAGAATCGGCCGGCCCTGGGTCGCCTCCATCACTGCCGGCGGGCCGCGTCGTGGTGGAGGACACGGCCACCCTGGCTGCGATGGTGACGCCCGTCGTGCAGGCGGTTGCGGCCGACGGCCTCGTGGTGCAGATGGATCTCGACTTCGACGCCCCGGCGCCTGCCAACTCGTCGCTCGAGGTGCCGCTGGTGGACGCCGGCTGGCAGGAGGCCGACGACGACCTGGTGGCCGCCCTGGCGGCGGCCAAGCGGATCGTCGTGCTGGCCGGGCCCGGGGTCGTGGCGGCGCGCGAGGTGGGCGGCCTGCATGCCCTCGCCGCCGCAGGTCGGCTGGGCGTGCTCAACACGTGGGGAGCGAAGGGAGTCTTCCACTGGCAGAGCCCACACCACTGGGCCACCGTCGGGTTGCAAGAGCGTGACTTCGAACTCGGCGGCCTGCCGACCGCCGATCTCGTGCTCGCGGTCGGGATCGACGAGCGGGAAGCCCCGCTGCGCCTGTGGGCGCCGTACCCGCACCGGGTCGTCGCCCCCGCCAGCCTCGCGGCCCTCGCCGGCGGCTGGCGCGGCGCCACGTCGTCGTTCACCGAGCTGCCCCCGCTGCGGCCGCGGCTCGCCGAGGTGACCCAGGCCGGCTGGTCCTCGAGCGCGACGCCTCTGGTCCCCTCGCTCGTCACCCGGCACTACGCCCAGGTCGCGGGCGGCGCCGGGTTGGTCGCGGCCGACGCCGGGCGCGCCGGCTACTGGGTGGCGCGCACGTTTGCGACCACGCGGCTGGGCGGCGCGTCGGTCCCCGCCGGCGTCGTCGGGGGCTGGGCGGCGGCCTGTGTCCTCGTGGCGCGGCTCGTCGACCCGCTGCGTCGCGCCGTGGCGGTCGTCGACGGCCCGCTCGACGGCCGCAGCCGGGCCGTGCTCGAGGAGGCCGCCCGCGGCGGCGTCGCCGTGGGCGTCGAGGCGTGGGCGGACGGGGGCGACGAGCTCGGGCCGGAGGCCCACCGCGCCCGGCTCGAGGAGCTCACCACGGCGGGCGGCGTCGCGACCCTGGCCACCGACGGCCGCCAGCTCGCCGAGATGACGGGCGTGGCCGGCCCCGTGCGGGCCTGGACCGACGACATACAATATCCACAATGACCACTTCGACCGTCCCGGCGGCCGGTTCGCCGGAGCGCCCCCTGACCTGGGACCCGTTCGACACGGCCTACAAGTCCGAGCCCCACGCCATCTGGCGCCGACTGCGTGACGAGGCACCGCTGTACCGCAACGACGAGTACGACTTCTGGGCCCTGAGTCGCTTCGCCGACGTCATGGCCGCGCACCTCGACCCCCGGACCTTCAGCTCCGGCCACGGGACGGTGCTCGAGACGATGACCGAGGCACCGCAGGCCCCAATGATGATCTTCATGGACCAGCCCGACCACACGCGGCTGCGCCGGCTCGTCTCCCGCGCCTTCACGCCCCGCCGGGTCGCGGACCTCGAACCGCAGATCCGCCAGCTCTGCGGTGAGCTCCTCGACGCCCAGCGCGGCCGCGAGGGCTTCGACTACGTGCAGGACTTCGGCGCCATCGTGCCGGCGACCGTCATCGCCATGCTGCTCGGCGTCCCCGAGGCCGATCGGCCGATGCTCCGGGAGCACATCGACACCCTGTTCCATATCGAGCCCGGCGTGGGCATGGTCAACGACGTGTCCGCCACCGCCGGCCTGGCGCTCATGACCTACATCGGCGAGCAGCTCGAGGAGCGGCAGCGCACCCCGCGCGACGACATGTTCAGCGACCTGGTGACGGCCGAGGTGGTCGAGCCGGACGGCTCGCGGCGCCGGCTGACCGCGGAGGAGAGCTCGTTCTTCGGGATCCTGTTGGTCTCGGCGGGCACCGAGACCGTGGCGCGCCTGCTGGGGTGGGCCGGCTCGGTCCTGGCCGACTACCCCGAGCAACGGGCGGAGTTGGTCGCCGATCCCTTCCTGATCCCCGGCGCGGTCGAGGAACTGCTGCGCTTCGAGGCGCCGTCCCCGGTGCAGGGCCGGTGGACCACCGCACCGGTCGACCTGCAGGGGACCGAGCTGCCGGAGGGATCGAAGGTCTTGTTGCTGACGGGGTCGGCGGGCCGGGACGAGCGCGCCTACTCCGACCCCGACCGTTTCGACATCCACCGGAAGTTCGACCAGCACGTGTCCTTCGGCTCGGGCATCCACTTCTGCCTGGGCGCGGCGCTGGCCCGCCTGGAGGGGAGGATCGCACTCGAGGAGACACTGGCCCGTTTCCCCGAGTGGGAGGTCGACCGCGCCGACAGCGACCTCCTCTTCACCAGCACGGTGCGCGGGTACAGGCGGTTGCCGATCGCGACCGCCTAAGGGACGAGCGCGTCGGCGTCCTCGGCGAGCAGCAGGCGCTCGTCGACCAGGCCTTGCACGGCGTGGCGCCAGCGACGGGCATGGTCCTCGGGCCCGGGATAGAGGCGGCACATCCGCTCGGCGTCGAACGGGACCATCTCCCCCAGGGTCGGGCCGCAGGAGCAGCGGGGCAAGTACTGCGCCCGCGGGGCCTCGAGCCACGGCACGCGCAGGCCGCCCACCGCGTTGCCGAACTCGTCACGCACGACGCCGTCGACGGTGCCCGGGTCGCGGGCGATCCGGGCGACGTGGGGCATGGGCACACCGGCGCGGACCCACTCGTCGAGCGCGGCGAGGGTGGCCGTCAGGAAGGCCTCGTAGGGCTCCGACGTGTGGCCGTGGTCCCCGTCGGGCCGGCCCACGCGGGCGTCACCGATCGAATGCGGCGCGCCGGGAAGCTCGTAGCCCCGCACGCGGGGCTGCTCGCAGTCCGCCACCGCCGTCGCCGGCGTCACGATGGTGCCCACCACCTCGGCCTCGCTCAAGATGTTGACGAGCACCGCGTCGACCGGGCGCGCCGATGGTCCGGGCGACACCATGAGGACGTAGGCCTCGAAGGGCGGCGCCCCGCCCGCCCCACGCCCGCGCTCGTGCCAGCCGTGGTCGACGAAAAGGCGCCAGAAGTTGGCCGTCTGCGAGGCGCCGCAGCCGTAGAGGCGGCGGATCCCAAGGTCGGCGAACTCCGGGGCGCCGCGCAGGAGGCGGGCGACACCGGCGACGACGGGGTGGCCCTGCGGATGGGCCATCGCCATGTCCCACTTGAGCGCGAACGCGTCCGTCCCGGCGGGTCCGGGGTGGGAGCGCAGCGGCGCCGGACGCTCGAAGGCAGCGAGGTGGAGGGACGCGTAGCGCTCGGGATCCCGCGCCTTCAGGGCGTCGATCCCGCCGACGAAGCCGTAGGAGGCACCGAACGAGCTGTTGTGCACGCTCACGCCGACCCAGATGTGGCCCTGGCGCACCAACCAGTCCGCGGCGAACCAGCTCGCGGGCATCTCGCCGATCATGTGCAGCGGGTCGAACAGGGCGGTCCCGCTGGCGCGCCCGGGATCGGCCGGCCGCCGCAGGACGAGGCGGGTGGCGTACGCGACGTCCCGCTCGATGCGGACGCCGTCGGGGTCGTACGCGTCGGCCGCGCCCTCGACGAACCATTCCTCTTCGACGTAGCCGTGCTCGGCCAGCACCGACGGTGGGGAGTCGGTCGCGCGCGGGCCCCGCAGGCGCGGCGCCGCGACGGGTACTGCGCCGATCACGCTCCCGCGTCGGACGCCTGCAGCGCAGCCTTGCCCTCGAGCATCGCCCCCACCTCGGCGTCGGAGTAGCCCAGTTCGCCCAGGATCGCCTTGGTGTGCTCGCCGCACGCACACGGGCCACGCTGGACGACGCCGGACGCCGGCGCGATCTCGACCAGCAGCCCGGGGTCCTCGAACCGTCCGACGCTGGCGGCGCGAGTCTCGCTGACGAGGCCCAGCCGCCTCGCCTCCGGGTCGTCGAACAGGTCGCGGCAGAAGCCCTCGTCGACGAGCTCGACCGGGACGCCCGCGTCGTCGAGCGCCCCGAACGCGTCGTGGGCCGTCGTGCCCGCGAAATACGACTCGAGCGCGGCCGCGAGCGCAGCGTCGTCGTCTTCGGCGTCGGCGTCCTGGGCGTCCTCGGCGTCCGGGGCGTCCTCGGCGTCCTCGACGCTCGGCACCAGGGCACGCAACCTCGAACGCTGCTCGGGCGTCACCGCGGCCACGAAGACCCACTGGTCGCCGGGGGCGCACCGGTACAGCCGGTACGTGGGCGACAACCCGTACTGGCCGGCGTCGACGTGCCCCCAATCGGGCGCCGACCCGTCGGCGCGGATGTAGGCGTAGGAGGTGTGCAGGAGGCCGGCGTTCACGATGGAGGTGCTCACCGCCTGCCCCTCGCCCGTGCGCTCCCGGTGGTAGAGCGCCGTGGCGATGGCGATGGCCGCCAGGAGGGCGTTCCCGGTGTCGCCCATGTTGGACCGGCTCCACAGCGGCGGGTTGCCGGTGTCGCAGGCGCCGTCCTCCCACTCCGTCCCGGTCAGCGCGGCGGCCGTCTGGTCCGTACCCGGCAGGTCCGAGCGCGGCCCCTTCTCGTACCCGCGCGTGTTGCAGTAGACCAGCCCCGGATAGCGGGCGCGCAGCGTCTCGTAGTCCAACCCCAGGCGCGCCGCGGCGCCCGGGCGCCAGTTCAGCGTCAGCACGTCGGCCGTCGCCACCAATCGTTCGAACGCCTCACGGCCGGACGGGTGCTTGAGGTTCAACGCGATGGAGCGTTTCCCGCGGTTGGTGCCCAGCCCCATGTGCGTCCCGTTCCAGTACGAGTCGTAGAGGGCGTTGACCTTGATGACCTCGGCACCGAGATCGGCGAGGGCGCGTCCGGTGAAGGGACCGGCCACCCCGAGGCCCAGGTCGAGCACGCGCACGCCTTCGAGTGCGTGCGCCGGCGCGTGCCGCGTCGGGTCGGGGGCCGCCTCGTGGTTGTCGTCGGGTGCGTCGGCGGCAAGTGACCGCACCTCCTCGGTGTGCTGGCCAGGGCGCGGTGCGGGACCGGCGATGGCTCCCGGCGTCGCCGAGAACTCCAGCAACACGCCGGCGTGCCGGATCGGTCCCTCGTCCGGGTCGTCCACCTCCGCGACGCAGCCATCGGCGAGGAACGACTTGTCGGCCAGCGCGTCGGCGGGTGACCGGACCGCGGCGACGCCCATCCCTGCGTCCTCTCCGGCGCGGATCCAGTCGTCGGCGGGGAACTTCGCGAAGGCCTCCGTCAGCAACGGGTGCAGGAAGATGCCGGTGAGCAACCCGTCGGGCTCCATTGAGATGCGGTCGGGGTCGTCGCGATAGGACGTGTCGAGGTCGGTCGACTCCAAGGTGTCCTTTTCGGCCGCCGCCAGGACGAAGCGCGGACGGACGGTCCAGTGGTGGACCCAGCGGCCGTCGGCACACGGGTACAGACCCTCGATCGACCGCGAGTCGACCGGCCACATCCAGTAGAGCGGCGCGTCGGGGTGCTCCACGCGCTGCCAGTTGAGGCAGGCGGCAGCGAGCGCGCCCTGCAGCAGCGAGGTCGTCACGCGCTGGCCCTGTCCGCTGACCTCCCGGGCGCGCAGGGCGGCCACGATGCCGAGGGTGGCGACATACGTCGCGCCGACGCTCGGCCACTGGGTCCGCGGGAAGACGGGCCCGTCGCGGTCGGCGCCGCGCACCAGGCCCTCGGGGGCGTCGAAGTCCGGTTCGGGCCCCGGACGGCCGCAGATGAACTCCATCGCCGTCCCGCGCCGTCCCTTCTGGTCGAACAGCAGGCCGGTCCTCGCGGCGACCAGAGCGTCGTAGCCGGGGCGGTCGCGGTGCGCGGGATGCTCGCCGTACCCGCTGATGGAGCACGTGATGAGGCGGGGGTTGACCCGGCCGAGCGCCTCGGGGTCGATGCCGAGGCGTGCCGTCGTGCCGGGCGAGAAGCTGTCGATCACGACGTCGGACTGCTCCGCCAGCGCCAGGAACTCCTGCCGCCCCTCGTCGGCCTTCAGGTCGAGCACGGCGCTCCGCTTGCCGCGATTCCACACCCGGTACCCGGTCTGGCCGGCGAACGGGTCACCCGACGGCGGCTCGATCCGGATCACGTCCGCGCCGTTGTCGGCCAGGAACATCGTGGTCATCGGCCCTGCGGTGCCCCACGTGAGGTCGAGGACCCGCAGGCCATCCAGCGCTCCACCCATGCCACCCACTCCTTCGCGTTGCGGAGCGAACCATAGTAGTCACTATGGAGGGCGGCGGGGCGGGCGACCGGCCGGCGCCCCGCCTAGTGGAACCGCTCCGCCAGCTGGCGCTTGTCGATCTTCCCGGCGACGGTCCGGGGCAGCGCTGTCACCACCTCGAGCTGCTCGGGCCAGGCGATGGTCCGCAGTCCCTTCCCGGCGAGGAACGCGCCGAGCGAGTCGAGGGTGGGCGCCGGCGCGCCGGGCACGAGCTCCACGACTGCGCACACCCGCTCACCCGTGCGCGCGTCGGGGAGCCCGATGACGGCGGCGTCGGCGATGGCCGGATGGCCGCGCACCAGTTCCTCGACCTCTGCGGTGCCGATGTTCTCCCCCTTTCGAATGACCACGTCCTTGAGCCGACCGGTGATCCGCACGTAGCCCTCCGTGTCGACGACACCGAGGTCGCCCGTGCGCAGATAGCCCTCGTCGTCGAACGCGTCCCCGTCGAGCGAAGGATGGACGTAGCCGAGCATCACCTGCGGGGCGCGCACGCGCAGCTCGCCCGGCTCGCCGGGCGCGCACCGGCGCCCGTCGGACGCCGCGACCCGGAGCTCGACGCCCGGCAGCGGCCGTCCCTCCGAATCGGACAGCCGTGCGTCGGGGTCGGCCGGCCGGCCCATCGTCAGCACCGGTGCCTCGGTGAGCCCCCAACTCGAGACGATCCCGCAGCCGCCGAGCTCTCGCCTGACCCGTTCGTGCAGTCCCGCTGGCTTGGGCGCGCCGCCGCCCGGGCAGCAGCGCAGCGCGGGGAAGAGCGGCGTGTCCGGCTGCTTGGCCTGGACGTCGAGATACGCCAGATGGAACGCCGTCCCCGAACCGGCCATGGTCACCCCCTCGCGGGCCAGCACGCGCGCGGTGGGCTCGGGGTCGAAATGCTCGATCAGGATCAGCGTCGCGCCCGACAGCAGGCCGGCCATCAGATTGATCGGGCCGCCGATGTGCGCGATCGGGAACGCAATGCCACTGCGGTCGTTCTCGGTCATGGCGAGGTGATCGACCATGCCCGCCGCGGCGGCCGCCAGCGTGCCGTCGGTGTGGCGGACCCCCTTCGGCAACCCGGCCGTACCCGACGTGTAGAACAGCCACTGCGCCGAAGCCAGGTCGCCGTGGTCGGCGCCGGCCCCAAGAACCGGCAGCGGGTTCGCGCCGCGCACGACCTGCTCGAGCGTCAGCACCGGGGGCCGCCCGGCGCGGGCCGCGGCGAGGTCGGAGCACAGTGCCAGGTAGTCCACCCCACGCCATTGCGGCGTCACGATCATCAGGTCGACCGCGATCTCGTCCACGATGTGACCGATCTCGCGCTCTCGGTAGACGGGGATGATCGGGTTCTGGATCGCGCCGAGACGCGACAACGCCGCCGCCACGACGAGCGTGTCGATGGAGGTGGGCAGCACCCACGACACGAGGGAGCGGGCGTTCACCCCGGCGGCCGCCATGCGCTCGGACACGCGGAGCGACTCGAGGCGTAACTCGGCGTACGTCATGCGCCGGCCGCCCTCGTCGACCAGGAACGTCCGGTCCGGACTAGCGGCCGCGCGTGCGTCCAGCAGGTCGACCACCGTGGGCCCCTGCCCCTGCCCCTGCCCCCGTCTCTTCCCGGCGGACGCCCTGCCGCGTGCGCTCACCGCTCGTCCCGCCCGAGCCGTGCCCGCAGCCCGCGCAACGACTGCTCGAAGGCGGGACGGGCCATGGACCAGCGCTGCGGACCGAGCTCGAGAGCGATCGCCTCTCTCGGCGTCCGCACCGAACTCGATGCCTTCAGGCTGCGCTTCGCGGCCCCCACCACCTCGGCGTCGCGCTCGGTGGCCCGCCGCGCCAGACGCGCCGCCTCCCCCGCCAGTTGGTCGGGCGCCACGCAACGCCAGACCAGCCCCCGGGCGGCCGCGCCCTCGCCGTCGAGCACCTCACCGAACAAGGTCAACGCGGCGGCGGCCTGAGGTCCGACGGCGCGCTGCAGGCGCCAGAGCTGGCCACCCCCCGGGTGGAGCCCCACGTCGAGGAAGCGTGCGTCGAAACGAGATTCCGGTGTGCACACGGCGACATCGCAAGCGAGAACGAGATTCAGGCCGGCCCCGATGGCGGCGCCGTCGACGGCGGCCACCGTCGGCATGGGTGCCCGGTCGAGCGCCTCGAACGCGCCGTACATCTCCTCGAGCGGCGCCTTCGGCTCGAGCAGGTCGTCGACCGACCCCCCGGCACAGAACACCGGCGGCGCGTTCGCCAGCACCAAGGCGTGACAGCCCGAGCGTGCCGCGTCGTCGATCGCCTGGCGCAGCGCGCGCACCATGTCCCACGACAGGGCGTTCCGGCGCGCCGGGTCGTCGAGGACGATGGTGACGACCCCGTCGTCCCGCCGGACCCGGACCAGGGAGGGGGACGCCCTCACTCCCCTGCTCGCCGGCCGGCGGCGCGTCGAATTTTCAGGGTCACGTTCGCCGTCCTCGTTCTCGGGCCGCGTGGGCGGGTGGGGCGTGCCCGAGCGGGGCGTGCCCGAGCCGGGGGCCCGCACCTGCCCACAGTGCCGCCGGCACCAGATCTTATAAGATATCCAATTATGCTTCCCGAGGCCGCTGAGCCCTCGTCGCGCCGGCCGGCCGGGCCGCTTGCCGGAATCCGGGTGTTGGCGCTCGAGCAGATGCAGGCGTTGCCCTTCGCCACCCAGCTGCTGGGCCGCCTCGGGGCGGACGTGGTCAAGGTCGAGCCGCCGGCCGGCGAACTCGGGCGCGCCGCGCAGCCGTCCATGCCCGACCCCGAGGGTCGGCCCCTGGGCGCGACCTTCCTCCGCAACAACCTCGGCAAGCGAAGCATCTGCATCGACGTGAAGGACCCGAGGGGAAGGCAACTCGTCCACGACCTCGCGCCGCGCTTCGATGTCGTGGCCGAGAACTTTCGGGCCGGGACCATGGCCCGGCTCGGCCTCTCCTTCGAGGACGTGGCGGCCGTCCACCCGACGTGCGTCTATGCGTCGGTCTCCGGGTTCGGGAATCGGACCACCTCGCCCTATCGGGACCGCCCCGCGTTCGCGCCCGTCGTCGAGGCGATGTCGGGGATCTACGAGATGAAACGCCAGGGCGACCAGCCGCCCACCGTGTCGCCGGTTGGTGCGCTCGGTGACATCGGCGCCGCCCTATTCGCGAGCGTGGGGATCCTCGCCGCCCTGCGCGAACGGGACAGGACGGGCCAGGCACAATTCGTCGATGTCGCGATGTACGACTCCGTCGTGGCCATGACCGACATCGTGTCGAACTTCTGGTCCCTCGGTCTGAAGAACGGGGACACCGGCCCGGTCATCAACCACGGCTTCCGCGCCGGCGACGGCTGGTTCATCATCCAAGTCGGACGCGAGCACCACTTCGAACGCCTGGCCGAGCTCGTCGGCCAATGGGATTGGGTGTCGGACCCGCGCCTGGGCACTCGCCAGGGGTGGATGGACCATCTCGACACGGTGCTCCGCCCGGCGATCGAGCGCTGGGCGTCGGACAAGACGCGCGAAGAGGCCAGCGCCACGCTCGCGGCCGCCGGGATCGCGGCGGGCCCTTGTCTCCGCGACGACGAGCTGATGAGCGACCCGCACATCGCGGAACACCGAATGCTCGTGGGCATCGCGAGGCCCGACGGTGCCGAACCTCCGGTCCTCCTTCCGGGGAACCCCGTGCGCATCCACACGGCGTCAACGACGCCCGACACGCGGGTTCCCTGGCTCGGCGAAGACACCGACGCTGTCCTCGGGGCCGAGCTGGGTCTGTCCCTCGACGAGATCGAGGCGCTCCGGGCCGACGGCGTCGTCGCCTGAGCGTCGATGGACGGATCGACCTCACACCCCGCGCCTCCCTCCACCATCACGGCGGCGCTCGAGCGCGCCGCCGCGGCCTTCGAACACGACGAGGCCGTCGTCGACGGTACGACGCGGTGGACGTTCGGCCAGTTGCTGGCCGAGTCGACCCGGATCGCCCGGGCGCTCGTCGCGAGCGACGTCGGTCCCGGTGACCGCGTCGCCCTGTGGGCGCCCAACAGCGCGCGCTGGATTGCCGCCAGCTTCGGTGTCTACCTCGCCGGAGGCGTCCTGGTCCCGATCAACACGCGGTTCAAGGGGACCGAGGCCGGGCACGTCCTCCGCCGGTCGGGCGCCGGACTGCTCCTCGCCAGCACCGACACGCTGGGAACGGACCTCGTCGGCCTGCTCGACGACGAGGTGGACCTCCCCGCCCTCCTCGAAACCATCGTCACGGACGGCCCGACGCGATCGGACACGACCACGTGGGACGCCTTCGTCGCGCGCGACGAGGGGCACCCGCTGCCGGACGTCGACGCGACGGACCTGGCCGACATCGTGTTCACGTCGGGCACCACCGGTGCGCCGAAGGGTGCCATGCTCGCCCACGGACCGAGCGTGCGCACCTATGAGGCCTGGAGCGACGCGGTGGGACTGCGCCGCGGAGACCGCTACCTCTGCGTCTATCCGTTCTTCCACACCGCCGGCTTGAAATCGGCGGTGCTCGCCTGCGTCCTGCGCGGGGCGACGGTCCTCCCGCACGCCGTCTTCGAGCCGGGCGCGGTCATGCGCCGGGTCGAGGACGAGCAGATCAGCGTCCTCCCCGGCCCCCCCACGGTTTTCCAGTCGATCCTCGAGCACCGGGACCGCCAAGGTTTCGATCTGTCCACGCTGCGGCTCTCGGTGACCGGGGCCGCGAGCGTCCCGGTCGAAGTCGTCCGACGGATGCGCGCTGACCTCGGCATCGCCACCGTGGTCACGGGGTACGGGCTCACCGAAACGACGGGCACCGTGAGCATGTGCCGCCATGACGACCCCCCTGAGGTGGTGGCCCGCACCGTCGGCAAGCCCCTCGCCGGGGTGTCCGTACGCGTCGTCACCGAACAGAACACGGACGCCGGCGCAGGCGAGCCCGGCGAGATCCTCGTCAAGGGCTTCAACGTCACGCCCGGTTACTTCGACGACCCTGAGGCGACGGCCGAGGCGATCGACGCCGACGGCTGGCTCCGCACCGGCGACATCGGGCTGATCGACGACGACGGGAACCTGCACATCACCGATCGCAAGAAGGACATGTTCATCGTCGGCGGGTTCAACGCCTACCCGGCCGAGATCGAGGGTCTGATGTTGACCCATCCCGACGTGGCGCTGGTGGCCGTGGTCGGAGTGCCCGACGACCGCCTGGGCGAGGTGGGCCAGGCC
>DASZMN010000096.1:0-11736 GCA_035551835.1 Acidimicrobiales bacterium
TGGCCTCGAGGTCCTGTGACGAGTTGACCGTCCAGACGTTGACGGCCAGCCCGGCCGCGTGGGCCCGCTCGACCAGCTCGGGGGTGACCGTGGTCACGAACGGGTGCACGGCGCGGAAGCCGGCCTCGGCCGCCTCGACCAGCGCCGGCCCCGGCTCGACGGTCCAGCCCCACAGGACACCCAGCGCCAGGCGCCCGTCGGCCACCTGCACGGCCCGCAGCATGGCGGTCTGGAACGACGACACGATGACGCGGTCGGTCCAGCCGGCCTCGTCGATCGCCGCCGCGGTGAGCGCGGCGACCGCCTCGCCCTCGTCCCACCCGGGGTCCTGGGGCGCGTTCTTGATCTCGACGTTGACGACCATCCCCTCGCTGGCGGCAAGCGCGTCGGCAAGCAGCGGCACGTAGGCCGGCAGTTCGGCCACGCCGAGCGCACCGATCGCGCCGAGCCCGGGCACCTCGGCGTCGTGGTGGACGGCGAGGGCGCCGTCGGCGGTGAGCCGGACATCGAGCTCCACCCCGTCCGCGCCCCGCCGGCGGGCCTCGGCGAAGGCAGACAGGGTGTTCTCGGTGCAGCCCTCGGTGCAACCCCTATGAGCAAGAACGGAGGTCACCTTGTCACCAAACCGTCGCGCTACAGGTGAAAAAATTCACAAAAACTCCTTGCACCCCTGGAAATGGATCCTTATCCTCTGGGTATTAACCGCTTTTCACGGACGGGCACCATCTCGGCCCGATCATGTGAAAAGGATCACAATGCTGGTGGAGGCATATTTCCGATGGCACTCATGTGGAACCGGACAGTCGACTGGGACTTGGACGACTGGCGGCGCGCCGCCGCCTGCCGCAACACCGAACCAGACCTCTTCTTTCCCGTCGGCACGACCGGCCCGGCCGTCGACCAGATCGAGGCGGCCAAGCGCGTCTGCCACTCGTGCGAGGCGATCGAGCCGTGCCTCGACTTCGCACTGGCGACCAACCAGGAGTCGGGCGTGTGGGGCGGCACCTCCGAGGAGGAGCGCCGCAAGCTGCGCAAGTCGTGGCTGGCCGCCCGTCGCTCGCAGCGCGCCGCCAGCTGAACCTCCGGCGTCGCCGCTTCACCCCTCACCGCTTCATCCTTCTTCGCCCCCACCTCTCCCCCGCTGCTGCCCGGCGCCGACCTCAATGAGGGGCGCGCTGGGGCACCGAGATCGCGACGCGGGTGCCGCCGCCTTGTGACGGCGGCAGGCTCGCCATGGAGATCGTCCCCTCGAGCTGGCTGACCACCAGGTCGCGCACGATCAAGAGCCCGAGGCTCGTGGTCTGCTCGATGTCGAAGCCCTCGGGCAGGCCCAGCCCGTCGTCGCGCACCTCGATCTCCAACGCGTCCTCCCCCGGGGCCAGCGTGAGGTCGACGTGGCCCACCGGCGCGTAGCCCGCGGCGCCCCCCGCGCCCTCGAGCCCCGCCGCCCCGTCGTTGCCACCGGCTGCCTCGGGGTCGAAGGCGTGTTCGACGGCGTTCTGCAGCAACTCGGCGACCGCGACCGCGAGCGGCGTCGCCACGTCGGCCGCCACCTCGCCCAGGTCGCCGTGCACCGAGATGACGATCGGTTGCGACGACACGACCGAGTCCTCGGCCATCTGCACGAGCGACGCCACGATCTCGGCGAAGGGCACCTGGTCGCTCGGGTCGCGCGAGAGGATCTCGTGCACGAGCGCGATGGAGCGGACCCGCCGCTCCGCCTCGTGCAGCGCCACCCGGGCGGCGCGGTCCCCGACCCGGCGTGCCTGGAGGCTGAGCAGCGACGAGATCGTCTGCAGGTTGTTCTTGACCCGGTGGTGCACCTCGCGGATGGCGGCGTCCTTGGACAGGAGCAGGCGGTCGAGGCGGCGGACGTCGGTCACGTCGCGCAGCAGGATCATCGCCCCGGTCACCACGCCGTGCGACAGAAGAGGGACGCAGTGGACGAGCACGATGACGTCGGGGCGGCGCTCCACCTCCTCGACGACGGGGCGCCCGGTGGCGAGCGCCCACTCGACGGCCGACTCCTCGATGTCGAGGTCGCCGAAGCGCCGGCCTTCGGGCTGGGTGTAGATCCCCATACGGTGGAACGCGTTCATGGCGTTCGGCGACGCGAACTCGACCCGCCCATCCGCGTCGACCACCACGACGCCGTCGCCGACGCGGGGCGCCTCCTCGGTGCCGACGTCCTCGTCGGGGAAGGGGAACGCGGACTGGGCGACCATGTCGGCGAGGCGCTCGAACACATCGAGATAGGTGCGCTCGTACATGGACGTCGGGCCCTTGAGCGGCGCCAGCGACACCCGCAGCAAGGTCGCGACGATGCGGTCTTCGAAGCGCACCGGGATGTTCTCGACGGGGACCTGCTCGCCCAGGATGGGGTGGTGGATGCTGCCGCGGACGATCTCGCCCGTGTGCAGGCAGCGCGCCACCAGCGCCCACTGCGACTCGTTCACCGTCTGGCCGACCAGGTCCTGGTCGACGAGCGTCGGGCGGTTGTTCGGGCGCATCTGTCCGAGGACGACCAATTCGGGGTCGGTGGCCTCGCCGTCGTGCGGGCCGGCCCCGTCGCCCTGGCCCGGGCCGAGGCCGAGGCTGTGGGCGTTCCCGTTCCCGATGGTGGCGTGGGCGTGGACCGGCACCAGGAGCAGAAGGTCGGAGAAGGAGAGGTCGGCCAGGACCCCCCAGCTGCCGAGGAGGCGCTGGAGGTGCTCGAGCTCCTCGGGCTTGAGGTCGGTGTGGCTCTGGGCCAGCTCGGCCGGCGTCGGCATCAGGCCCGGCCTTCCGGTGCAGGCGCAGGCGCTGGCGCAGGCGCCGGCGCCGGCGTCGGTGGCGCGAGCGCGGGTGACACCGGGACCGCGTGCCCGACCCGCCCTCGATAACCCTGGAGCGACGTGGCGCCCGCCGCAGCCAGCACGGCGCGCAGGTCGTCCGCCCGGTCGGCAACGTGCTCGAGCCGGTGCGCGTCCGAGGCCGTGGTGAGCGGCACCTGGCGCGCCACGAAGCGGTCGAGCAACCCAGCCGCTGGATACTGCTCCCCCACCGGCTTGCGCCACCCGGCCGACGACACCTCGGCTGCCATGCCGGACGACGCCGCCGCCTCGGCGATGCGGTCCCACCACTCGGCCGGCGCGTCGGGCACGTAGCCCGCGACCTTGATCAGGTCCGGGTGGGCCAAGACGTCACAGGCCCGCGAGGCGGCCAGCTCCTCCATGGCTCCGGTATAGGCGTCCCAGCAGGCGTCGACCTCGCGGGCCGACCACTCTCCGATCGATACGGGGTCCTCGAGATCGTCGAAGCGCCACGCACCGACCCAGTGGACCGACCCCAACAGGACGTCGAAGGGGTAGTCCGCCAGCAGGCCCGCCACGGCGTCCATCTGGCCTTCGTAGTAGTCGACCTCGAGCCCGATCACGACGGGCAAGCCGGCCTCCTTGGCCTCCAGCGCGCACTGCACGTAGGCGTCGAGGTCCGCGGTGGCGTGGAACTTCCAGTACCGCGCCATCGATTCGGCCAGCGGCGGCGGCACCGTGGGATCGTCCCAGAAGCCGGCCAGGAGCGCATCGGCCTGGCGGAAGCGGAAGAGGTGCTCGGTCACCGCGAGCTCGGTCACGCCGGAGGCCTGGGCCCGGGCGCAGTACTCGGCCAGCTGCTCCGGCTGCAGGGGCGTCTCGTGCTCCGAGTGGGGCCAGAGGTGGAGGTGGTAGTCGAGCACGGCGCCCTTGGCGGGTCAGGCCCGCCCGGCCGACGTCACCGGCGCGGGGCGCGGCGGATCAGTGTCACGCCGTCGCGCACGGTCGTGAGGACGCACCTGACGCGGGGGTCTTCGACCACCTTGTCGTTGAAGGCGCGCAGCGCCAACGCGTTCTCGTGGGGTTCCTTCTCAGAGTCCAACACGCCGCCCGACTGCAGGGTGTTGTCGACGACGATCAGGCCGTGCGGCGAGAGCTTGGGGAGGACGGCCTCGTAGTACGCGTCGTAGGAGACCTTGTCGGCGTCGATGAAGACGAGGTCGAACGGCCCCTGCAGCTCGCCGAGGGAGCGCAGCGCCGGTCCCACGATCACGCTGACGTAGCTCTCGAGGCCGGCGGCGGCGATGTTGCCCCGGGCCACCTGCGCGTGGTGCGGGTCGACCTCGAGCGAGATGATGGCGCCCCCATTCGCCAGCCCGGCCGCCATGGCGATGGCCGAGTAGCCGGTGAAGGTGCCGATTTCGAGGACGCTCACGGCCTGGGTGGCGTAGACCAGCATCTCGAGGAAGCGGCCCTCCTGGCGCCCGACCATCATCCCCCAGGCGGTGAAGTCCTCCTTGGTCGAGGCGTCGACCGCCTCGAGGAACCCGGGCGGGGCCGTCGTGTGCGCGTCGGCGTACTCGAGGACCTCGGGGTTGATGAGCTGGGCCATGGCACCGATGGTACGCGCCGCGCCCGCCGGCCGGGTGCGAGCGTCTTCTCCCGAGCTCGGTTTCGACTGCCTTGGCGTTGGGGTTCGAGGAGTGCGAGTTATCTGAACGAAGGCGTTCACGTTCGGAACGCAGAGGTTCACGAATTGGCCCCATCTCGAACGGGGACCGCAAGGCACCCGCACGACACTCCGGCTCCTCCGTGGGGCAACTTCGTCGTGTGGTGGGCGGCCGGGAGAGGCCGGCCGGACCGGTTCCGGCGGCCGGACCGGTTCCGGCGGCCGGCCCGGTTCCGGCGGACCGACGCCGTCGTCAGTCCCAGACCAAAGCGCCGAGCTTGAGCAGCCCAGCCATGTCGTAGATGTCCGCGTCGAAGAACGGCACCGTGACGAGCACGTCGGGCGCCCCGCTCAGCTCCGCCTGCTGCTCGGCCTCCCGGCGGGCCACCACGCCGAAGTTGAGGAAGCTCTGGGCCACCTCACCGATCACCCGCTCCGCCACCGCCGGGTCCTCGGTCAGGCCGTCGGCCAGTTCGGCCGCCCGCGCCTCCATCGACTGGGCCAACTTGTCCGTCTTGGCGTCGCGCAGGTACTCGGGCAGCACCTTGTTCAACACGATGGCGCCCAGATGCAGCTTGCGCGCCGTCAGTTCGGCCGAGAAGAACTCGGCCTCTCGCACCGGCGTCGCCTCGAGCGTGGACACGATCATGAAGGTCGTGCGGCGGTCCGAGAGCAGCCGCGTCACCGCCTCGGCGCGCTCGACGAAGCCGCTGTACATCGACTGGAACAAGATGAAGAACTCGGAGATGTCGGCCAGGAACTGCGTGCCCAAGATGCGGTCGGCCACTTGGTAGAAGGGCCGTGAGGCCATGTTCACGAGGCGCGACCGGTACGGCACGATCAGCCAGCGCAACAAGCGCGAGGAGAAGAAGTCGGCCATGCGCTGCGGCGCATCGAGGAAGTCGAGCGCGTTGCGCGTCGGCGGTGTGTCGACGACGATGAGGTCGTACTTGCCTTCGGAGTGGATCTCGTAGAGCCGCTCCATGGCGATGTAGTCGTGCGACTGGACGAAGCGCCCCGAGATGTTCTGGTAGAGCGGGTTGGCCAGGATCTGCTCGCGGGTCTGGGGGTCGGGCGCGTGGGCGCGTATGAGGTCGTCCCAGCTCTGCTTGGTATCGAGCATGGCCGCCCACAGCTCGCCCCTCGGCCGGGCGGCCGCCGGCCCGAACGCATCGTCGGGGATGCGGACCTCGTCGTTGCCGATCCCCTTGAGCCCCAACGCGTCGGCGAGCCGGCGCGCCGGGTCGACCGTGAGGACGAGGACCCGGCCCCCCTGCTCGACCGCCGCCGTCGCCGCCAGCGCGGCGGCCGTCGTGGTCTTGCCCACCCCACCGGGCCCACAGGCGATGACGATGTCCTTGGCCGCCAGGAGCTGGGCGACGGTCCTGGCGCGCGCAGGTGCCTGCGCAGTCACAGCCCGAGCTCCTCGCCCAGGGCGCGGGCCACCTGGCGGGTGGTGCGGGCGCCGAAGCTGCGCGCAAAGAGATAGGGCAGCAGGAGCACCGGCAGGCCTTCGGGCAAGCCCGCCTGCAAGCGCTGGAGATGCGTCGAGCGCGTGCGCCGCAGGGTGACGGCGAGCCGGGCCGCATCGAGCACCGGCGTCACCGCGCCGCCCGCCCGCTCGGACAAGACCTGCTCGGTTGCGGGCTCTCGCATCTGCTCGAAGATCTCCTCGTCGCGCTGGGAGAAGAGCTCGGGCAGGACCCGGTTGACCACCACCGCCGACATGCGCACGGTGGTCTCCTCGCGCACCCTCGTCACCAGCTCGAGCGTCTCGTTGACCGGCATCTCCTCGGGCGTGCAGACGGCGACCAGGCCCGTCTGGCGCTGGTCGGAGAGGATCTCGAGCATCCATTCGGTCTGGCTGCGGATGAGCCCGACCTTGACCAGGTCGTTGATCGCCTGGGGCGCGGCCAGCTGGCCGACGATGTGGCCGCTGGCCGGCGCGTCGACGACCACGAGGTCGTAGTGGCGCTCCTTGACCTCCCAGGCGAATTTGCCGACGGTCAGGATCTCGCGCACGCCCGGCGCGGCCGTGGCGACGAAGTCGAACGCCTTGGCCAGCGGGCCGATGCGGCCGACGACCGGGATGCGCAGCTGGAGCTTCAGGTACTCCCGCAGCGACGCCTCGGTGTCCATCGACATCGACCAGATGCCCGGCGCGATCTCCCGCGGCGTGAAGTCGGTCGGCGGCGCCTCGAAGAGCGCGGTCACGTCCCCCTTGGCGTCGGTCTCGCAGACCAACACGCGCTTGCCCTGCTCGGCCGCCAGCTGGGCCAGGCCGGCGGCGACGGTCGTCTTGCCGACGCCGCCCTTGCCGGTGACGAAGACCAGTTTCAGGTCGAGCAGGTCCGGTGCGCCGCTCACCGTTTCCGCGCTCGCGCTCGCGCCCGCGCCCGGCCAACGGCCATCGGTGTCCTCAGGGCGCGCCGAAACCGACGCGGCGCTCGGTGGAGGGCGCCCCGACCTCGATGTAGGCCACCTTGACCACCGGGACGCCCACCCGGCGGCCCTTGCGGTCGGTCAGCCAGAGGACCCCGTCGCCCGTTTCGAGCATCTTCTCGATGTCCTTCACCAGCGTGTCGCGGTCGGCATCCTCGGGCATCTCCACCTCGAGCTCCTTGGGGGTGTGGGTGATGCCAATGCGCACGTCCACCTGGTGACACTCCTCTCGACGACCGGTTCAGGGGTTCTCCCCGGTGACCTGGACGTTACTGCCACGCGGCAGACTGCAGCACATGAGCGGAGCCGATGGCACGGTGGGGACCGAGCGCAACGTCCGCTGGGCAGCGACGATGGCGGGCTATGCGGGCCCCGTGCGCCTGGCCCACGCGGACTCGCACGCCCGGGTGGAGCCGGCGCCCGACACCGCCCCGGCGGACCACCCTCCCGTGACGTCGCCCCGCGGCCGCACCGAGCGCGAGGACCTGGAGGCGGCGCTGCTCGCGCCCGGTGCCACCCGGGCCGCCGGCGCCGGCAACCGCCCCCGCGCCGAGGACCCCGACGCGTGGCGCACGAGCTTCGAGCGCGACCGCGACCGCATCTTGCACGCCACCGCCTTCCGCCGGCTGGCCGGCAAGACCCAGGTGTTCGTCTTCCCCCAGGACCATCAGCGCACGCGGCTGACCCACGCGCTCGAGGTGGCGCAGGTGGCGGCCGCCATCGCCCGGGCCCTGCGGCTCAACGTCGCGCTCACCGAGGCGATCGCCCTCGGCCACGACTGCGGCCACGGGCCGGGCGGCCACGCCAGCGAGGACGCGCTCGACCCGTACGTGGCCGGCGGCTTCGACCACGCCCCGTGGGGCGCGCTGGTCTCACTGGCGCCGCTCAACCTGTGCGCCGAGACGGTCGACGGCATCGCCAACCACAGCTGGTCGCGCCCGGCGCCGTCCACCCCCGAGGGCGAGGTGGTCAGCTGGGCGGACCGGATCGCCTACGTGTGCCACGACTGGGAGGACGCGGTGCTGGCGGGGATCGTGGCGGCGTCGCAGCTCCCCGACGCCGTGCGCACGCGGTGCGGGGAACGCAGGAGCGCCCAGCTGGGCGCGTTCATCGCCGGCGTCGTGTCGGCTTCGCTGCGCACCGGCCAGGTCGGCATGGAAGAAGAGGAGGCGGAGGCGCTCGCCGCCTTCCGGGCCTGTAACTACGAACGCATCTACCTGCGGGCGGCGTCGCTGCGCCAGGGCGAGGCCGTCGTGGCGGTCCTGCGCGCCCTGGTCGAGCACTTCTCCGACCGGCCGCATCTCATCACCGACGACCGGGAGCGGACGCACTCGCCCGACGTGCTCGCCGGCAGCGAGGACGCCGTGCGCGCCGCCGTGACCTACGTCGCCGGCATGACCGACCGCTTCGCCTTCCGCCAGGCCGTCGCACTCTTGGGCTGGGACCCGGCCAAGCTGCCGGTCGGCGTCGACGGCTGAGTCGTCCCCCTCGCGCAGCGCGGGTCAGGTTGGGCGGTCGGGAAAGTCGGGCGGGCGCCGCCCGGTCAGCGCGGCCACCCCTTCGGCGAAGTCGGCACCCTGCATCATGGCGGCCATGCGGGCCGCCGCATCGTGCACCGAGGACGCGGCGTCGCCGTGCAGGTCCCGGTAGAGCTGGAACTTCGTCGCCGCCAATGAGGACGGCGCGATCTCGTGGGCCAGCCCGGCGGCGTAGGAATACGTGAACGCCATCAACTCGTCGGCCGGGAGCGACCGGTTGACGAGTCCCAACCGCTCGGCCTCGTCGGCCAGCACGACCCGGCTCGACAGCAACAGGTCGGCGGCGCGCGTGACGCCGATGAGGCGAGGCAGGAGCCAGGACAGGCCGTACTCGGCCGGCAGGCCGAGGCGGCCGTGCGAGGTCGTCAACTTGGCGCCGTGCGCGGCGAAGCGCAGGTCGCAATAGCAGGCGAGGACGAGGCCGACGCCCGCGGCCGGGCCGTTGACGGCGGCGATGATCGGCTTGGGGATGCCGAACATGTAGGCGAGGTCGGCGTCGAACTCGGGCCGCACGCCGTAGCCCGGCATGGCGACGTCGTCGCCCAGCCCGGCGTCGTAGCCCCCACGCTCGACGTGGCCCTCGAGGGCGCGGCTGTCGGCGCCGGCGCAGAAGCCCCGGCCCGACCCGGTCACGACGATGACCCGGACGGCCGGATCGGCGGCGGCCCGGGCGAGCAGGGCGCGGCACTCGGCGTGCATGCGCCCCGTCCAGGCGTTGAGGCGGTCGGGACGGTGCAATGTCAGCGTGGCGACGCGGTCGCGCACGCCGTAGCGCGTCACCTTCAGGTCGGACAGCTCCACCTCAGTCGAGCGTGGTGTAGCGCGTCAGGTGGAGGGAACCGGCCTCGACGACGCCGGCGAACTCGACCTGGAGTGGGTCGTGCTCCGTCTCGCGGGCGAACGCGGCGGCGTCGTCCTCGCTCCACCACAGGGTGACCACCAGCCAGTCCTCGCCGTGGCGCGCCGTCGTCCGGCGCAAGAACCCCGCTCGGTTCGGCACCAGTTCGGTCTGCAGCCGCTTGTCGAGCGCCAGGAAGGACCCGTCGGTGACGCCGTCGGCCAACCGGAAGGTGGTCACCTCGACGATCGACATCGCCCCGCCTCAGGCCTGGACCAGCATGAGCGGGTTGCCCTCGGGGTCCGTGATCGCAGCCAGCGTCGGGCCGTCGGGCACGTCGAACGGCTCGGCCACGATCGTGGCGCCCAGGATGACCGACTTGTCGAGCGACGCACGCAGGTTGGCCACCTGCACGTAGAGGGTCACGCCGGAACGCTCCCCCTGACGGATGTGGCCGGCGGGCCCCGGCTCGGGCCCTCCGACGCCCGGGGGGATCTCCATGATGAAGCCGTCGCCGATCTTCCAATTGAACAGATCCGCGTAGAACGCCCGCTGGCGCTCCGGGTCCTTGGCCTCGATCTCCCAGTGCACCACGGGCCGAGCCCAGTCCTGCACCTGCGCACCTCCCGCTCGTTCGCGCCCACAGTACCGAGCCGCCCCGTCGCCGGCCCCGGTCGCCGGGGCTGGAGGAGAATACGCGGACGCGGGCCCCCCGGCGTCGGCCCGGGTGCAACGGGTTCCGTATTGGGGAAAATGTGCGCCCGAGACCTCAAAACCTGCGTATTCGGACGGACGACGAAACAACCGTGAGCGAAAGGCCCCGAAGGAGTAAGGTTCCGGAGGGACCGCCCTGGGTTGGGGAAAGCCGGGGCGGAGGAGGACGCTGGGTTTGGCCGCCCAGCGGAATAGGGGACGACACGCGTGCAGCATTGGACTCAAGTCCTCACCAACATCGCGTTGGTGGAGTTCGTCCTCCTGGCGGCGCTCACCACCTTGCAGTGGGTCAGGCACCGGATCCGGGGCGCGGGCTGGGTGGCGCTCACGTTCGCCCTGCTGGGCGGGATCTCGCTACTGGTCAAGTACGACCTGAGCCTGTTGGAGCACCCGATCGCGCTCAAGACCCTGATCGCCTTGATCTTGGTGGTGCCGTACTGCCTGTTCCGGTTCGCCGCCTCGTTCCGTCAGCCGAGCCTCGCGGTGAGGACCGGTGCCCTCGCCAAGACGTTCGGCATCGTCGTGTTCACGTACACGCTGAGCAACCTGCCGTCCCCGCTCGCACCGCCACCACCGCACTGGCTCGCGTTCCGCGTCTCGTTCCTGGTCGAGTTCACGGTCCTCTTCGCGTACGTCGTCGTTCGCCTCTTCATGGCGGGCGCCGGAGAGCCGCCCGTCGCGGCCTACCGGATGCGCCTGCTGGCCGTGGCCGTCGCGGGCTTCCAGGTGCAGGTCGTCGTCGCGGCGCTGCAGCTCCAAGGCGCGACCATTGACCTGGTCACCGAGGCGATCACCGTGGCGATGGGCATCTTGTTCCTGGCCGCACTGGTGCTCCCCTCATTCATCCGGGTGGCGCTCAGCCGGCGAGCTGACGTCGCCTTCCGTCAGGCCGTGGGCGAACTGGTTTCCGCCAGCGACTCCAGGGACGTGGGCGACCGGTTACTGCCCCACGTGTGCGCGCTCGTGGGCGCGTCGAAGGCGGCGCTGCTGACGAGCGACGGCATCGTCGTGGCCCGCTATCCGCGCGGGTCGAACGCCGACGGCACCAACGAGTGGGGCGCCGGGGACGACGAGCAGCGACGGATCATCGTGCGGACCCATCGCGGCCCCACCCACGTGCTCGCCGTGAAGATCAGCCGCTACATGCCGTATTTCGGGAGCGAGGAGCTGCACAAGCTCGACGAGCTGGCGAGCATGGTCGGCCTGGCCATCGAGCGATGCGAGATGGTCGAGCAGGTGGCGTTCCAGGCGTCCCACGACAGCCTGACCGGGCTGGCCAATCGCACACTCTTCATGCAGCGTCTCGACGAGGCGCTGCATCATGTCGGCCGGCGCAGCGCGTCGGTGGCGCTGATCTTCATCGACCTCGACCGCTTCAAGCTGGTCAACGACCGCGCCGACCATTCAGCCGGTGACGTCGTCCTGCAGGAGATGGCCAAGCGCATGACGGCCATGACCCGCGGCGTGGACCTGGTGGCACGCTTCGGCGGCGACGAGTTCGTGGCCTTTGCCGAGGTCGACCACGAGGACGACGCGCTCGAAATGGCCGAGCGGATCCGCCGCGGCCTCAGCGAGCCCATCCAGCTCGGCGACGTGCAGCTCGTCGTCACCTCGAGCATCGGCGTCGTCCTCACCTCGGACGGGACGTCGCCGGCGGCGCTCCTGCTCCGTGACGCCGACAACGCGATGTACGACGCGAAGCGCGCGGGCCGCGACCAGGTGATCATGTACCGCACCAACGCG
>DASZMN010000097.1:0-30797 GCA_035551835.1 Acidimicrobiales bacterium
TGAATTCGTGCAGCCCGCGTCGACTCAGCTCGGCGCTTGGGCGATCGACGGCAGCTCCACCGCCGGCCCGTCGAGCCAGTCCCGCAACGCAAAGGTGGCCCGCACGTCGTCCTCGTTGTAGCCGAGGATCCATTGCCGGGCGCCCGCCGCGCCGTCGGGATCCGCCTCCTCGTCGACCGCCTGGTCGTACTTGACCATGGCCAGGCTCCCGCCGGCGTCGTCGAAGCGCCACGCGAAGCCGGCCAGCGGCGCGGTCTCCTTCAGCCCCATGCTGCGGCCGGTGACCAGCTGCGCGCGCACGACCTCGAGCAGGTCGACCCACTCGTCGGAGGCCCAGAAGGCATCCACCTCGTCGCGCCGGCCGAGCCGATCGGCCACCCGGGCCATCTGGCCCTGCTCGGCGCTCTTGCTGTAGCAGTAGGCCCGGAACGACGCACCCTCGGAGCGGGCGCGGTCGCGCAAATCGCTGAACCAGGACCAGAAGGTCTCGAAGGCGGCCAGCTCACCGGCCTCGAGGTCGGGGTCCCACGTGGCGAAGGCGACGTAGCGCGCCGCCGACGCGCCGGCCCGGCGATCGTTGACCAGCGCGCCCCACAGGTAGCAGCCGTCGTTGGTGCTCTCCATGTCCAGGTCGACCTCGATGTCGCCCCGCAGCACCCCGATCGCCGCGCCGGCGCGCTGGCGGTAGGCGGGCGACGGCCCGACCCTCGCCCGGGCCAGCTCGATGTGGGTGGCCAGGTTCGAAGCCCCCGCCGCACACAGCTCGAGCGTCCCGGGGTCGAGCACGGCCAGGTCGCCCACCGTCACGAAACCGAGCGCGGCGAGGTCGTCGAGCTGCTTCTTGCGCTTCGGGATCACGCCGTCCAGGGGCGTCGTCGCCGGCAGGTCCCGCACCTGGGCGGTCAGCCCGGCGACGTCCACGCCGCGGCGCACGAGCTCCGCGGTCGTCCAGTCGAGCGCGGCCAGGCCGACGAGGTCGTCGATCCCGTGCGCCTTGTAGAGCTGGCGGCGGGCCACGGCGACGCCCGAGATCAAGCTCAGGTCGGCCGCCTCTTCGAGCCGCTCCCCGCACCAGTCCCGCCACCGGCACATGTCGCACTGGGCGCAGACGATCGGCTCGGCGAGCAACGGCGCCGTCTCGTCGTCGACGTGCGCCTCGGCGGCCTGGACCACCCCGAGCCGGTGCGCGAACTCAAGTTCGTAGCGCTCCATCGCGCTCACGGGGCCGGCCGGCGCCGCCGGCACGTGCTCGGGCGGATCGAGCGTCTGCGCATCCAGGTCGTACCAGACGACGACGCCCTCGGACCCGCAGATGCCGCCGACGTTGCCCTCGGTCGGAGCGAGACCGGCGGCCTCGAGCAGGCGGCGGTAGTGGGCCAGCTGGAGCACGTCGCCGAGATGCCGGCGGGGCGTGTGCTCGGTGTCGGCCGCCGCCAGCTCGAAGAGCGGCGCCGCCACCTCTGACACGAGCGCCGTGCCGGTGCCCGCCCGCCGCGCCCGCTCCAGCGACTTGTGGGACTTCACGTCGACCGGCAGGTAGCCGTCGCCGTGTCGCACGAGCAGATCGGGCTCGCCCACGCGGTGCCCGTCGTAATCGGCCGGTAGGCGGCCGCCGGCCACGATACGCGCCCCCTGCGCCACCGCGTGGAGGGTGTGCCACTCGCGGGCGTCGGGGTCGTCGGCGTCGATCACCACCGCGCCGACCACGTCGTCGAAGAGACCGCCGATCGTCTCGCCCTCGTGCTCCTGGCCGGCCCGGATCAGCTTCTGCAGGAACGGCGAGTCGGGCGCGGGCTCGCACGGCCGCAGCACGTCGAGCTGCACCCGCTCGGGGCAGGCCTTGGCGAACGAGGAGTCCTTGGGCCGGATCGCGATGGTCACCACGGACAAGATTGTGCCGGGCGGGCGTGACAGAGCGAGGGACCATGTGTCGCCTGGTCCGGCGCGCCGATTCGGTCCGCCGCCCCGGGCCGGGCGGAACCGGCGCGGCGGCCGGACCCGGTCGACCTCAGCCCACGGCGGCGGCCGCCATGCCCACGATCGGCTCGTTCAGGCGGATGTTGCCGGTGGAGCCGGAGAAGACGGCGTCGCCGTAGGTGAAGATGCCGCCGTCGGAGGCGACGAGCCAGTAGCCGCCGCCGTCGGGTGTGGCCGCCATGCCCACGATCGGCTCGTTCAGGACCAGCCCGCCGGCGGATCCGTCGAAGGGCGCATCGCCGTAGTTGAAGATGCCGCCGTCGGAGGCCACGAGCCAGTAGCCGCCGCCGTCGGAGCTCGAAGCCATGCCCACGATGGGCTTGTTGAGCGGCAGCGCCCCGGCGGAGCCCGAGAAGACGGCGTCGCCGTAGTTGAAGATGCCGCCGTCGGAGGCCACGAGCCAGTAGCCGGCGCCGCTCGGCGTGGCGGCCATGCCGACGATCGGCTTGTTGAGCGTCAACGCCCCGGCCGAGCCGTAGAACTTGGCGTCGCCGAAGGTGAAGACGCCGCCGTCGGACGCGACGAGCCAGTAGCCGCCACCGTCGGAGGTGGCCGCCATGCCGACGATCGGCTTGTTGAGCTTGAGCGCGCCGGTCGAACCGTAGAACTGCGTCTGGCCGAAGCTGAAGATGCCGCCGTCGCTGGCGACCATCCAGTAGCTGGCGTCGCTCCCGGTGGAGCGCACGTAGGTGTAGACGTCCGCCGCGCTGTCCGCGCTCGTCCCGCCCGGGGTGGTCACCGTGACGTCGACCCGCCCGATGGCGCCGGGCGGGGAGACCGCGGTGACCGACGTGTTGGACACCGCGGTGACCGAGCTCGCCGCTTTCGGGCCGAAGTGCACGACCGTGGCGCCGGTCAGGTCGGTGCCGGTGATGGTGACGCTCGTGCCGCCGCTGGTGACGCCCGAGTTCGGCGCCACCGCGGTCACCGTCGGCGTCGACGCGACCACGTACGTGAACTGGTCGGCCGGCGCGTCGAGCGGGCTGCTCTGGCCACCGACCACGGCGGTCACGTCCTGGGGGCCCGCGACGTCGGGCGGGGCGACGGCGGTACAGCTGGTGGTCGAGGCGCACGACACATCGGTGGCGGCGTTATGGCTGCCGAAGCTGAAGGCGGTGGCGCCGGGCGCGGTCGAAAAGCCGGTGCCGGTGATGGTGACGGTGTCACCGCCGATCCCCTCGCTCGTCGTGGTCCGGTCATCGGTGACCGCGGTGACGGTCGGGAAAACCGTCACCGTCTGCGAGGCCTCGGCCGCGGCGTTGCCGTTGCGCAGGTCCATCTGCCCCGTGTAGACGGGCGTGGTCGACGTGCCGACCGTGTCGGTCAGGGTGACCGAGGCGATGAACGTCCCGGCGACGGCGTAGGCGTGAGCCGCGGTCGCCGTCGGGGCGCCGACCGTGTCCGCCGGGCTGCCGTCGCCGAAGTCGAACGCGTCGGTCGCGATCGGCGCGCTCGGCGTGGAGGACGCCGAGGCGTCGAAGTTCACGGTGGCGCCGGCGGCGACCGCCGTGTTGGGCGACGTCGACAACGCGGCGACCGGCGCCTGGTCGGGCGTGATGGCGATGCCGGCCGGGGAGGACCCGGCGGCCAGATCGGTCGGGGGCTCGGGCGTCACCGTGGCGCCGGCGACGGCCGCGGGGACCACCACGGGTTGGGACCCGCTGAGGATGCCCGTGACGTAGGCGGCCGAGCCGTCGGGGGTCAGCGCGATCGACCGCAGCGCCACGGACGACGACACCGGCACGGACGACGCCACGGTCACGCTCGTCCCCGCCAGGCCGACCGGCGTGATGCTCGCGGCGTCCCCGTTGCCGGGTGCGTCCACCACGTAGGCGGTTGAGCCGTCGGGCGAGACTGCGAGGGCATCGGGATGGTCGCCGGGATCCCCGATGGTGGCGAACGAGGCGGGCACGGGCGCTGCGCCGCTCAGGTCGATCGGCGTGATGCCGCCCGCCTCGGTGGCCGAACCACCGTCGAGAACATAGGCGGTCGACGCGGTGGGCGACACCGCGATGGCGTCGGGCGCGCGCAGCACGCTGGCCCCGACGGGCGTCCCGACGGCGTCGTTGGTGAGGTTCACCGGGGTCACGGTGTTGTTGAGGCCGTCGGTCACGAGAGCCGTCTTGCCGTCAGGGGTGATGGCGATGGCATCGAGTGCGGAGGGGGAGGGCGCCCCGAGAGGCACCGACAAGACCGCGTGCGTCGCGAGCGTGATCACGCTCAGCGCATTGCTCGACTCGTCGACCACGTAGGCCTTCGTGCCGTCGGGGGAGATGGCAATGGCCGAGGGTGCGTTGCCCACACCGATCCAGGTGGCGGACGACGCCGCCGCCCCGGTGCTCACCGTGATGGGCGTCACCTGGTTCGACCCGGTGTCCACGGCATACGCCGTGGCGCCGTCGGGGGTGATGGCGATGGCGCCGGGGCTGGTGCCCACGCCGGTCGGTGTCCCGGCCGTGGCCGACGGGGGCCCGCCGGCAAGGCCCAGCGGCAACACCGAGTCGGCACCGCCCTCCGCGACGAAGGCCTCGGGGGTGACGCCCGATGAGGACGACTGCACGGTCACGGCCTCGGTGACGGTCGCGGCGGGCCCGCCGTTGAGGCTGACCGTCTGCCCGGTGAAGACCTGCGTCGTCGAGGCGCCCAGCCCGTCCGTCACGGTGAGGGTGACCTGGTAGGTGCCCGGGGCGGCGTACACGTGGGAGGTCTTGGGGTTCGCCGTGGTGACGGCCCCGGAACCGTCGCCGAAGTCCCACGCGTAGCTCAGGTTGCCGCCCGACGGCACGGTGTGCGAGGCGCTGGCGTCGAAGGACGTCGGCGCGCCGGTCGCGCCGGGCGTGAAGGTGAAGGAGGCCACGGGCGCCTGGTCGGGGGTGACGGCCACCGTGGTCGGGGCGCCGTCGGTGGGGATGGTGCCGGTGACCGCGGGCGTGCCCGCCTCGATGTCGACCACGGCCACGTCGTCGTCGAACTCGTCCGCCACGTACGCGGCGCTGCCGTCGGGGCGGATGGCGACCGACACCGGAAAGCGCCCGACGCTCACGGGGGCCCCGGCGAAGTCGGTGGCGATCGTCACGGGCACGAGCAACCCGTTGTGCTCGTCGGTGACCCACGCCGTCTTGCCGTCCGGCGTGATGGCGATGGCCCAGGGGACGACGTCCGTGCCGGTCGACTCGAGGGCGAAACTGGTCGCCGAGCGCGAGGACACGGTGACGTCGCTCACGTCGCCGTTGCCCGAATCCGCCACGAGGAGGTGCGACCCGTCGGGCGTGAAGGCGAGCGCCGAGGGATCCGAGCCCACGCCGACCGAGACGGGTGCGCCCACGGCGTCGTTGGAAAGGTTGATGGGCACCACGTTGCCGCCCGAGTAGTCGGCCACCCAGGCGGTGGTGCCGTCGGGGCTGATGGCGATGGCATCGGGCTCGCTGAAGGGTGACGAGCCGGCGGTGGAGCCGATGGCGGTGTTCGCCACCTTGGGCGTGCCGTTGCCGAGGAGGATCTGGCTCACCGAGTTCTCGCCCGAATTGGCGACGAGGGCCGTCTTGCCGTCGGGCGTGACGGCGACGGCCTCGGGCTGGGTGGCGAGGTCGGGCGCCGCGCAGTTGCCGACCGGCATGCACAGGTTGGTCCCCGCGCTGAGCGAGGACACCGTCACCGGGGTCACCGTCCCCGAGCCCTGGTTGGCCACGAACGCCGTCGTCCCGTCCGGGGTGATCGCCGTGGCCCACGGCGTCGTCCCCACTGCGAGCGGCGATCCGATCTCGGTGCTGGCGGCGGTGTCGAACGCCTGCACCACGTTGCCGCTCGTCGTCGGGTTCGCGGTGCTGGGCACCGAGCCCACGATCAGCGTCGGGTCCGGCCCAGCCGGCGCGGCCGAGGCCGGCGCGGGCGCGGCGAGGGCGGTCACTGCGAGCAGGGGCGCCACGAGGGCCGACACCGCCAACGCGGCGCGCACCCGGTGCCGCGATCCTGCCGCCGCGGCGGTTCGCTGTGCTCTGCGTGCGCTCATGTCCGTTTCGCCTCCTGGTCCGGGCGGGTTCGTCGTCGTTCTCGTCGTCTTGGTGCTCATGGCGTGCCTCCTCCACCGTCGGTGCCGCCCTGCGAGAGGAGCCGGGTCAGCTCGCTCATGAGCTCCAGCCACCCGAGCACGGACTGTGGCCCCGCCGTGCCCGACCACACCGAGCCCGCGGGGCGCCCGTCCGCATCGAGGCCGAGGTCGAGCGTGATGCGGACCGGCGCGGGAACCTCGGCGCCGAGCTCGGCCGCGTCATCGCCCACCACCGCTTCTCTCCCTTCCGGAGTAGCTGACCGTCCTCGTCGGTCGGAGGCTCACTGCACCGCCTCGAGGTAGGCCGTGTGGAAATCGGCGTAGGCCTGCTTGTCGTTCCCGCTTTGCAACGCTGCGTTCGCCATTGCGAGGTACTGCGTGGCCGCGGGGTTCTCCGCTTCACCGGCCGCGCCGATCTTCTGCACCGCGGCGGTCACGGTCTCCTGCACGCCGATCGGCGTCGAGTCGAGATTGCCCCCCACCGACGCCGGCAGCTCGAGCGCCAGGTCCGGGGTCGAGGTGGCCGGCGCGGCCAGGTCCTGGTCGATGGTCAGCTGCAGCTGGTCGTCCATCGACTGCTGGACGACGTGGACCTGCCCGCTGATGGTGTTCACGCTGTTCTCGACGTCGTCGAGCGTGGCCTCCATGAGCTTCATGAGGGCGTAGGTGTTGAGCGTCGTGTTGTCGATGTTCGACGACAGCTGGTCGGCCTGCACCGCGCCGCAGTCGTTGTTGACGTTGTTCAGGTAGTTCATCGTGTCGAGCAGGATGTTGTCGGCGTCCGCCACGACCGTGAGCGCGATGCGCGCCGGGTCGGGAAATTCGGCCGGCACGCCGGCGATGATGACACCCAGCTTGGACGGCAGCCCGTTGACCGTCTCGTCGATCACATCGGCGCTCACCTGGGCCGAGTAGGAGGCCGCCGCGCCGAGGTCGGGACCGGGTGCGGGCGCGGGGCAGACGGCGGGGTCGAGGTTGGCCGGCGCGACGGGCGAGGTCGGGTTGTACGGCGCCGGCGGCTGGGGGAATGGCCCGGTCGGGCTGGCGGGCGGGAAGGTCGACGCGGCGGCACCGGCGGTCAACGCGTCGGACCGGGCGCCGGCCGAGGCGGAGGCTGGCGCACTCGACGCGGTGGTGGGCGTCGCCGGTGTCGCCGGGGAGGCCGAGGAGGAGGACGAGGACGAGGACGACGAAAAGGCGGCGGCGCCCTTGCCGCGATCTGCCACGGCATCGACGTCCAGCTGGTTCAGCGTGGGCGCCAGCGAGGGCCAGCCCGAGTTCGTGGTGGTCCCGGCGTAGAGGACCGAGAGATCCTTGGGACTGAGGCGGTGCACCGTCCGGCCGAACGCAACCTTGCTGGGAAGGCCGCCGACGGCGCCTTGCCCGGTCGTGGGCACGCCGAGCGTGGTGATGGCGGCGTAGATCTGTCCGTAGATGGAGACGAGCTGGTTGGCGAATCCCGGGGGCGCGGTAGCCAGGCTGGACCCCGACCCGGTCCCCGCGGCGGCGCCCTGGCCGGCCCCGGTCGCGCCGCTCGACCCAGTGTGGGCGGTGGTGCTCGTCGATGCCCGCGTGCCGTGGGAGCGGCTCGGCCCCACCGGCCCGCCGCCTGCGGCCAGTGGCAGCGCGACCGCAACCGCGACTCCGATCACCGCGACGAGACCCACGAACAGTCCCGTCCGATGGCCCCGACGCAGGCCGCGGCGACGCCCGAGGCGCGTGGTGCGCAGGCGGGAAAGAGGAGAGGACCTCACTGGGCCGCCTCGAGGTAGGCCTGGTGGAAGTCGTTGTAGGCGGCCTTGTCCTGGCCGTTGGTCAGGGCCACGTCGCCCGCAGCCAGATCCTGGTTCGCCGCGGGGTTCACCGCGATGCCGGCGGCCTGGGCGGCGAGGAGGTCGTTGGTCACGAGCTCCTGCACGCCGATCGGTGTCGAGTCCAGGTTGCCCCCCACCGACGCCGGCTCCTCGTAGGCCGCGTTCGGCGCCGAGCCCGCCGCCGCGGTGAGGGCCTGCTGGATGTTCAACGTCAGCTGCTCGTCCTCGGTCTGCTGCACGACGCCCACCTGGGCCGACACGGTGTCGACGCTGCGCTCGACGTTGTCGAGCGTCGACTCCATGAGCGTCAGGAGTTCGTAGGTGTTGACCGTGGTGTTGTCGATGTTGGCGAGGTAGCTGCCGAGGTTGTTGGCCAGGCAGTCCGCCCAGTAGTCGTGCTCGAACTGGAACGTGTCCGCGATCACCTTGGCGGCCCCGGCGGCCGCGGCGAGGGCGATGAGGGCGGGGTCGGGGAGATCGACGTCGACCGCGACCGGCGGGGGGTCCACCTCGACGGTGAGGGTGTCCTCGAGAGCCGGCTCGAGGTCGTCGATGACCGTGGCGGCGACGTTGGCGGCGTAGATCCCGGTCTCGCCCCACGAGTCCCCCGGTGCGGGCGCCGGGCACGCCAGGGTCTGTGTGGGCCCGATGGGCGCGCTCGGCTGGTAGGGGCCCGGAGGGCTGGGGAAGCTGCCGGTCGGCTCGGTCGGCGGGAACGGGCTGGGCGACCCGCTCGGCGCGCTGGCGGCGGTGACATGGGCCGCGCCCGCGCTCGCGCTCGCGCTCGACGAGAGGGTCGACGGCGACGACGACTGCGACGGCGACGCGGCGGCGGATCTGGTCGACGCGCTGGTCGACGCGCTGGTCGACGAGGTGGCGGCGAGGGGGACGCCCGTAATGGGTTGGGACGTCGCCTCGGCGGTGAGCGACTGGTACGTCGATGGCAGCGAGCTCCAACCCGAGAGGTTGCTGGTGCCCTGGTACAGCTGGGCCAGCTCGTCCGGCGTGAGCTGGCTGATCATCTGCGAGAAGTCCGAGGGCGAGGGCAACAGGGGCGAGCCCGCCGGCTCATCCGCCGCGATGCCGGTGGCCTCCACCGTCGCGTACATGTCGTCGTACAGGGCGGTCCACGACGCGGCGTACCCCGCCGGGGCCGGGGGCAGCGTGGTCGTGGTGGTGGTGGTCCCGGCTCCCGTGGCCGGCCCGGTGTTCCCGGTCGTCGCGTCCGCCGACGCTGTCGACGCAGCGGCCATCGGGAGCGGCGCCCCGCTCAGTGGGGCCGGACCCGAGGCTCCGGCGGCGAGGATCAGCCCGGCCGGCGCTGCCAACGCGACGGCAAGGACGCCGACCGTGACGACCCGTCCTCGTCGCAGGATCGCTCGCACCGGTCGCGACCGGCGACGCGCCCGCCTCACAGCGCCGCCATCCCGACCATCGGCTGGTTCAGCGGCGTCCCGCCCATGGAACCCGAGAACCCAGCGTCGCCGTAGCTGAAGATCCCGCCATCGGTCGCGTCGAGCCAGTACCCCTTGCCGTCGGGTGTGGCGGCGATGCCGACGATCGGCTGGTTCAGCGCGATGTTGCCGGCCGAGCCGTCCATGGGGGCGTCGCCGTAATTGAAGATGCCGCCGTCGCTCGCCACCAGCCAGTAGCCGTGACCGTCGGAGGTCGGCGCCATCCCCACGATCGGCTTGTTGAGGTGCAGGGCGCCGGCCGAGCCCTCGAAGATGGCGTCGCCGTAGGTGAAGATGCCGCCGTCGGCGCCGGCCAGTGTGTAGCCGTTGCCGTCGGGTGTGGCGGCCATGCCCGCTATCGGGGCGTTGAGGTGCAGGCTCCCGGGCGAGCCGTAGAAGCCGGCGTCGCCGAAGGCGAAGATGCCGCCGTCGCTCGCCACGAGCCAGTAGCCCTTGCCGTCGGGCGTCGCCGCCATGCCCACGATGGGCGCGTTGAGGTGCATCGACCCCGTGGAGCCGTAGAAGCCGGCGTCGCCGAAGGCGAAGATGCCGCCGTCGCTCGCCACGAGCCAGTAGCCGCGCCCGTCGGCCGCCGGTGTCATGCCGACGATGGGCTTGTTGAGCGGCACGTCGCCCGTGGAGCCGTAGTACGCGGCGTCGCCGAAGGCGAAGATGCCGCCGTCGGAGGCGACGAGCCAATAGCTGCTGTCGGTGCCCGGGTCGACCTGGTACGTGAACTCGTCGGCACTGCCCGTCGCGCTGGTGCCGCTCGGCGTGGTCACCGTCACGTGGACGAGGCCGGCGAGGGCGTGCGGGGTCACCGCGGTCACGGTCCCGTCGGGGTTGACGGTGAAGCTCGTCGCGGAGACGGAGCCGAAGTCGACCGCCGTGGCGGTCCCGAGGTTTGACCCGCTGATGGTGACGGCGGTGCCGCCCGTGATCGGGCCCACCGACGGGCTGATCGAGCTCACCGTGGGAGTGGAGGCGACGACGTACGTGAACTGGTCGGAGGGCCGGTTCACCGCGCTCGTCTGGTCGCCGACGGTGACCGTCACGTCGACGGTGCCGGCCACGTCGGAGGGGTTGCGCGCCGTGAGCTCGGTGCCCGATCCGTTCACGCTCAACACGGGCACGGTGGCGGTGCCGAAGCTGACGGTGGTCGTCGCCGTCGTGCCGAAGTTCGTGCCGTCGACGGTCACGACGACGCCCCCGGTGGTCAGCCCGTGGTCCGGCGTCACGCCAGTCACCGTGGGCGCCGCGTTCACGTAGGTGTAGACGTCGGCCCCCGGGGTGGCGGGCGTGCTCGTGCCGCCCGAAGTGGTGACCACCACGTCGACCGGGCCGGGAGCGCCCGCGGCCGGCGCGGTCACCGTGCACTCGGTGGCCGTGCACGAGACGCCGGTCGCCGGGACCGAGCCGAATTCGACCGTCGTGGCCTGGCCAGGGGCGGTGAGGCCCGAGCCGTCGATCGTGACGGTCGTGCCACCGCTCACGAGGCCCGAGACCGGGGTGAGTGACGTCACGACGGGGGCCGGCGCCAGGAAGTTGACAGAAGTGGTGGCGACGAGGGTCGTGGTCGTCGTGTTGTCGGCGGCGCCCAGGGTGACCTGCTCCACCGTCGTGTCCGTCACGGCGAAGCGCGACTGACCGTTGCAGTCGGTGGTGCCCGCCGGCGTGGGCGTGGCACAGCCCGACTCCGCCACGGGTATGGCGACGGAGGTGATGTGCTCGTTGCCGCCGCCCGACTCGAGGAGCGACACCTGGTGCCCGACCAGAGGGACGCCCGGGTCGAGCGTGACCGTGACCAGGTCGATCCCCGCACCCGACGTGCCGCCGTTGGCGACCGCGGTGGGCGCGCCGCCGATGGTCGACACGCTCGCCTCGTCGGGCTCGAAGGTCACGCTCGCCGTCTGGATCACGGTCGCGTTCGGGCTCGCCGTCGTGTCGGTGGCCGTATAGGTCACCACCTCGGGCGCGCTGTCGGTCACGTCGAAGGTCACCTGGCCGTTGCCGTCGGTCGTCGTACCCGACACTGCGGTGACCGTCGAGGTGCCGCTCGACGCCTGCAGGCTGACATCGTGGCCCGCGATGGGCGTGCCCGACGCGTCGTTGAGGGTCACCGTGACGGTGGACGTGCCGGCGGCACCGGCGGTCCCGGCCAGCCGCAGCGTGGGAACGGCGACCACGGTGGATCGGCCGGCCTCGGTAGGCAGCGGAGTGAACGTCACCTGGGTCGTCGGGCCGATGGGTGGCCCGTTCGGGTAGTCGGTGAGGTCGGTGAAGCCGTAGGTCAGCGTCGAGCCCGACGTCGAGGTCACGTCGAACTCGGCCTGGCCGTGACAGTCGGTGCTGCCGGCCGGGGCGCTCGTGCCGCAGCCCGATCCGGTGATGACCACCGGGGTCACGGTGGAGCTGCCCGCCGCGCATGACCCGGAGCTGGCGACCGAGCCGGCCGCCTGGTTCAAGCAGATGGTCTTTCCGGCGATCGGGTTACCCGACGCGTCCTTGAGCGTCACCGTCACCAGCGAGAAGGCGCTGCCGTCGGCCGGGACCGACGTCGGTGCGGCGACGATGGTCGAGGTGGCCACCGTGGGCGTGGTGGTGAAGCCCACGGTTGCCTGCTGGCCGATCACGACGCCGCCGGGTGGCGAATCCGTCGTGTCGGTCGCGGTGTAGGTGACCGATTCGGGTGTCGTATCGGTGACGCTGAAGGTGGCCTCCCCGCTGCAGTCGCTGGTGCCGGCAGGCGCCTGCGTGGCACAGCCGGAAGTCGAGTCGGGGATCTCGACCGGCGTGATGGTGCTGTGGTCGGACCCGGGCTGCGTGAGCGTCACCGCACGGCCGGCGGCGGGGTGGCCGTCGCCGTCCTTGAGCGTGACGGTGATCGTCGAAGCCGCCGTCCCGTTCGCCAGGGCCGAGGTCGGGCTGGCCGTCACGCTCGAGGCACCGGCGTCCGCGACGCCCGCCACGAAGTCGATGGTCGCCGGGCCGACAGTGCCGCTGACGCTGATCGGCCCCACGGTGGTGCCCGAGGTGTAACCGAAGGCCGTGCCCGAATAGGAGGCCAGATACGAGATGTTCTCGACCGCGCCGTCCGTCACGTGAAATGAGACGTGTCCGTTGCAGTCCGTCGTGCCCGCCGGCGCCTGGGTACCGGCACAGCCCGACGTCGAGTTGGGTATCTCCACCGCGGTGGGCATCGCCTGCGCCGGGCCTTGGGGCGTCAACGAGACCGCGAGCCCCGGCACCGGGCTCTTGTCCGCGTCGCGCAACGTGACCGTGATGGTCCCTTCGTGGGTGCCGTCGGCGACGACGCTCTGGGTGACCGGAAGGATCGTGCTCTGCGCGGCCACCGGCTGGGCGGCGGCGAAGTCGATGTTGAAGGTGAAGGGCGCGCTCTGCAGCTCGGCGCCGCCGATGTTGCTGAGGTCGTCGAAGCCGAACTTCACGTCCTCGGCGTGGGGGTCCGAGACGATGAAGGTGACCTCGGAGACCTGCTCCGGCTGCCCGTCGATGTTGACCGTCGTGGCCGGAGCTCCGCAGCCGGTCCCCGTGATGGGGATGGCACCCACGCACGAGGTGTCGGCGCCGTTCGGCTGCGCGACGATGCCGTCGGTGAAGGTGCCGGCGCCCGCCGGGTGGTCCGTGCTCGACAATGCCAGCAGTGCAATGGGGGAGCCGACGTTGGGATTGTCGTATTGGTCGGCCATGCCCACCGTCACGGTGGCGCTGTCGGTCCCGTCGGCGAGCACCGTCGTTTTGGACACGTCCACGAAACCGATCACCGGGGGCCCGGGGACCCACGTCACCCGCACGGTGTTGGCGAGGGTCGTCCCGGCGGTGTAGTCCACCCCTTGGAACGTCACCGTCTCGGCCTTCGTGTCGACGTATTCGAAGAGGGCGGTCCCGTCGCCCTGCGTGCTCGTCGGTGGGGTGAACCCGGGCGCCAGGCTGGCGCTGCCGTTTTCGGGCTGGACGTAGACGTTCTCGTTGGGCACCGGATTGCCGTATTGGTCGACGACGGTCGCGGTGAGGTCGGCGGCCTGGGTCGTGCCGGCTTCGATGGTCGTCTGCGAGGCGGTCAGGCTCGAGTACTGCGCGGTCGAGTTGGTGAACGAGAGGCCGTTCTGGGGGAAGCCCGGGAAGGTCGGCTCCTGGGAGGTGGTGACGTTGAAGCTCTGGGCCGGGTAGGGGGTGATCGCCCCGTTGGTCTGGGGCAGTGCCGGAGGATTGACCACGTCGGCGATGAAGATGCCGAACGTGTTGCCGTCACCGAAATCGGTGCCGTCGCCGTTGAGGTAGGCCACGCCGAACGGCATGGACACCGTGACCTCGTCCCCGCTGGACGACGGGAAGACGTTGAGCGGGTAGGCCGCGGTCTCGCCGTAGTCGACCGCGTTCGAACAGACCCAGTCGTTGACGTACTTGGGGAAGTCGAACGCATTCGAGTACGTGTTGTTGTTGGCCGGCAGGCTCGACGACGACGGCGCGTTGCACAGCGGCACGACGTAATAGTCCGACTTGTCCGAGGGGAACGTGGTGCCCGACGGAGCGTGGAGCATGACGTTGGAACCGGGATTGAGCCCCCCCGAATTCGTCGGCTCTATCTCATAGACCCAGGTGCCGAGCGCCTGCGGCGAGTCGCAGCCCGCGCTGAACTGCGCGCACGGCGTGTTGCCGAAGTCGGTGTCGGGCGCGTTGGTGATCGAGGACGGAAAGGTCACGGGACTGCAGTCGGTTCCGTCGGCGCAGTTCTGCGCGCCAGAGTTGTTCTCCGACGGCGCCACCTGGTCGTTGAAGTTCCCGACCTGGACACCCAGGACGTTCACCTGGCCCGCGACGTTGGCGTGCGCAGCGGGGCTGGTCGCGACCTGCACCACACCGACGCTGACCGCGAGCGCGCCCAGCGCCACCATCACGCGGGTCACGCCGCGTCCGAGAGGAGTACGACCTACCGCCCGCCCGCCCGCAATCGACATTGTCCCTGAGTGTGCGAAGCGCCGGCACCGACCGCATCCGTGAAGATCCCTGATCGTTAACGGGGCGCCGGCGCGACGCGCCTCAGGGGCGCGCCCCCAACCCCAGCTGCGGTTCGAACTCGGCGCGACGCCGGCGCAACTCGGACTTGCTGCGCACCGAGAGGCGGACGAACACCGCGGCCAGGTGCGACTCCACCGTGCGCGGCGAGAGGTGGAGGGCTTGCGCGATCTCCTTGGTGGTGGCGCCGGTCACGGCCAGCTCCGCCACCCGGGCCTGCTGGACGGTGAGGGCACCGCCGCCGGACTCCGAGCCGCCCGGCCCCGTTCCCGTCCCCGTCCCGGCCCGGCGGCGACGCCCACCGGCCGCGGCCAGTTCGGCGTGGGCCGCGTCGGCGAACGGGCGCGCGCCCAAGCCCTCGGCCGTCCTGAGCGCGTCCGCCAGGACGGGCCTGGCCCGCCGTGACTGATGGTGCTGGCGCAACCAACGGCCGTATCGCACCGCCACGCCGAGCCGGTCCAGCAGGACGGCGCAGGGCACGGCGAGCGCCTGCTCGTAGAGCCGCTCGGCCGCCTCATCGTCGCCGGCGGCGGCGGCCAACCCGGCCCGCCCACCGAACGCGAGCAGCTGCGGCCAGGCCGTCCCGAAGTCGCGCGTCTGGGTCTTCAGCGTGTCGAGAACTCGCGCCACCTGGTCCAGCCGCCCCGCCGCCAGCCCGGACTCGATCGCTCCCGTCGGCCACATGAGGATGCCCGGGTTCCCCACGCCGTGATCGGCCGCCACCGTCTCGATCCGCGCGAAGACGTCACTCGATCTCTCGGCCTCCCCGTTGAACAGCAGGGCGTGCCCTTCGGCCATGCCGAGTGCGATGGCGACGAACCAGGTATGCCCCCCGGCCAGGCCCATGGCCTCGCGCCGGGCGCGGGCCGAGCCGATGAAGTCGCCCATGAAACAGAGGGCCCGGGCCCGCATCTGCAGGAAATACGGCAGCAGCAGCGAGCCGACGTCGAGCTCCTCGTTGACGTCGTCGAGCTCGGCCATCGCCGCGGCGAGCGCGCCACGCATCAAGAGGATCCCGATCCGCTGCAGGCGCAGCGGCACCGATGGCAGTAGCGCCCCGGCGCCGGCGAACTGCTCCAGCCCGACTCGCACGTACATCTCGGCCTCGTCGAAACGCTCCAGCGCCGCAGACGCCGCGACGTGCTGCATGAAGGAGTTGGTGGACAATCCGGGGTCGGGGGAATGCCCCGCCAGGCTCATTTGTCGCGCCGCCGTGGCCTGGCGCTCGAGCTCGGGCAGGCCCGAGAGGTCGCCGATGTGAAACCGGAAGGTGGCGCGCAGACCCTCGAGCGGCTCGCGGTGCGGGGTCGGCAGGTCCAGGCCGTCGGCCACCTGGAGCGACGCCTCGGCCGCGGCCGGCCCACCCGTCTCCCAGATTGCGTGCCCGCGCTCAACGAGCAGCGGCGCCACCCGGCGTCCGTCGCCGGCGGCGATCGCGTCGGCGATCAGTCGCTCGAACACCGCCATGGCCTCATCGAGATGCCCGGAGTAGACGAGTGCCCTGGCCTCCTTGGTCGCCACCGTGGCCTGATGTTCCGCGTCGAGTACGCGCGCCAGGAGGCGGCGATACACGCCGAGGGCCTCGTCGAAGTGCCCCGCCAGGAACAGCGCGTCGGCCAACGACTCCAAGAGGCCGTCGGAAGCGGCCGGGTCGCTGATCTCCACGGCGCGGCGCAGGTGGGTGAGGCCGGTCTCGACTGCGCCGTCGCGCAGGGCGCGCGCCCCGGCCCGGGCGAGCAACGGGCCCACCCGGGGGTCGACGACGAGCCCTCCCGCCAGCACGTGCGGCACGGCCGACTCCTCGTCGCCGACGTCCACGTAGTGCTCGAAGGCTCGGAGATGCAGGAGGCGCCGGCGAGCCGGGGGGGTGTCCTTGTCGATCGACGCGGCCACCAGCTCGTGGTGGAAGGCGCCGCGCCCTGCGCCGTCGCCGCGCAGCAGGCCGGCCGCCACGGTGATGTCGAAGGCCTCGGCAAACGCCTCCCGTTCGAGCCCGCTCACGGTCTGGAGCACGCCGAGGAGGAAGGACCGCCCGAGGGCGGCGGCGGCCTGGGCCACGCCGACCGCGTCGGGCGGCAGGCCGGCCACGTGGCTGAGCAGCAAGGTCGAGGCGGCGCTGGTCCGCACACCGCCATCGGAGGCGGGCAACCGGCCGTCGTCGCGCAGGACCCGGGCCGCCTCCACCAACAGGAGCGGGTTGCCGTCGGTGAGGCGCCAGGCGCGCTGCGCCTGGTCGCCCTCGAGGGCCCGGGCCGTGAGCGACTCGAGGAGCTGCGCGCTGGCCGGCTCGGAGAGCGCGGGCAGGTGCACCACGAGCGTCTGACCCTCGGCCGCCAGTTGTCCAATGGCCATCCGGGCCTCCGACGGCCAGGGACGGAGGGACCCCACGAGCGCGACCGGGAGCTGCGCCGAACGGCGCACGAGATACAGCAGGAGACGGAGCGAGTCGGGATCGGCCCAGTGGATGTCGTCGAGCAGGAAGAGGACCGGCCCGTCGTTGGCCAGGCGGCGCAGGCGGCTGCGGGCGAGCGCGTAGACCTCGGTGCGGCGACCGAGCGCTTCCCACTCCGCACCGACCTCGGTCGATGCCGCGTTATCGGCCTCGTTCCATTCGCTCGACGGTGGGGAGAAGAAGCCCAGCGCCTGTTCCATGAACGCGAACGGCAGGTCGCGCTCCATGGCGTTGCCCCGGGCCGTCCGCAGCGCCAGCCCCGCGCCGTGGCGGTCCCGCGCCACCTCCAAGAGGGTGGTCTTGCCCAACCCGGCCTCGCCCTCGAGGAAGACGGCTCGCCCCTCGCCGCGCCGAGCGGCCGCGACGGCCGACTCGAGCGTGGCCACCGCCACGTCACGCTCGTAGAGACGCGACGCGTCATCTCCGCCACGCCGCGTCGCCAACGCCGGCTCAGAGTCCGATCTACCAGTCCGCACTCACGCCACCATCGGAGTCCCACTCCGACTCCCTTCCCACGGACCCTACGCGTTGTCGCACCGCGAATGAAACCAACCAACGCTCCCGAAGAGCGGTTTTTCGTGCCGTGTCCGCTGCACCCGGCGTGTGGCGAACCATGTAACCCCCGTGACACCACGCGCCGAATGTCACGCGCCGAATGTGCGGTCGGTCAGACGCGTCACCCTCTGCGGCGACTCAAGGGATCCGGATCGGACCGCCCCCCGCGACGTCACGGCCGGCAGCGTCACGGCCGGCCCCGGTCCGGCCGATCACGACGTTGGCTCCTCGCCGAAAGCCATCGCGATTGCGTTGGACGTGATGCGCTCGTACAGCGGACGGAACTCGTCAACGATGCCTGCGTCCTCGCCGAGCGGCGAGGGGTCGAGCTGGCGAAGGACCAGGTCCGCTGCGACGGCCAGTCGTGGTCGGACCTCAATGGCCGACACGTCGTCGTGGTTGCCCCAAAACGAGGCTGCTTCCGACGCCCGGGTGGGTATCCCCGCCGACGGATCGAACGCCGGCCACCCGAAATCCCGGTTCTCGGGCTCGTCCGCGGCCTCTTCCGTCTCGGACTCGGACACACGAGCGCCGGGTCCACGGCGCCGCTGCCTCAGGCCCGCGAGCAACTGCTCCTTGTCTCGGCCCCGCCACGCAAAGATGAGGAAGGGATCGCGGTCGAACGCTTCCGCCATCAAGTAGAAGACGGCGGCCACGTGCTTGCACGGATTCTCCCAATCGGGGCACGAGCAGGCGGAGACGAGGTCGTCGTCGAGGTCGTCGCCCGGGGCGGGGAACAGCGTCGTCGAGCATTCGACGAAGGCCTCTTCGATCTCCTCGGGCATCTCGCCGGCCAGCAGCTTGGCCAAGAAGACGGCGCGCGACGCCATGACGTCCTCGATGCGGCCCCAATCCGAGTCGGTCAAGACCTCCGTCTCGATGAACACGCGATACGGCTTGGACCGCGAGCCCTGCACCGAGGCGCGGACCTGACCGGGGACGATCTCCAGACTCAGCACCTGACCGGTGCGGGCGTAGCGCCTGCCCCGCTGGAGGCGGTTCCCGACTCCGAAGGACTCCAGCACGGAAATGAAGCGCTGCGACCACCAGGTGTCACCGATCTGCCCGCGCTTGCTCCGCGCCGTGACGCCGCCCTTGACCGGAATCGGCTTCGAGGCCGGCGGCCACCAGCCATCGGGAGGCCGGCTGGAGCGGCCCGATGGACGACGTGATGGGGGGCCCGGCATCAGTCGTCTCCCACGGCGTCGGCCGACAGGGCGATGACTTCGCGAAGCTGGTCGGTCGACATCTCGGTGAGCCAGCTCTCACCGGCTCCCACGATCCGCTCGGCCAACGCGCGCTTCGCCTCGATCATGGCGTCGATGCGCTCTTCCAGCGTCCCGCCGCAGACGAATTTACGGACCTGCACGTTGTGCTTCTGGCCGATCCGGTAGGCCCGGTCGGTCGCCTGGTCCTCGACGGCGGGGTTCCACCACCGGTCGAAGTGCACGACCTGTGTCGCGGCCGTCAGGTTGAGGCCCGTCCCGCCGGCCTTCAACGAGAGGAGGAACACCGGGGGCCCGTCGCCTGACTGGAAACGCTCGACCATGGCGTCGCGCGCCCGCTTGGTCACCCCGCCGTGCAACCAGAGCACCTCGCACTGCAGCCGGCGGCGCAGGTGCCGCTCGAGCATGCCGCCCATCTCCGTGAACTGCGTGAAGACGAGCGATCGGTCGCCCTCGGCCATCGCCTCGCCCAGGACTTCGACCAGGCGCGTCAGCTTGCCCGACCGGCCCGCCAGCGATGAGCCGTCCGCCAGGAAGTGGGCCGGATGGTTGCAGACCTGCTTGAGCTTCATCATGGTGGCGAGGACCAGGCCTCGGCGCTCGATCCCTTCTGCCTCGTCGATCCGGGCCAACATGTCGTCGACCACGGCTTGGTAGAGGGAGGCCTGCTCGCGGGTGAGAACACAGAACTCCTTCATCTCGAGCTTCTCCGGCAGGTCGGCGATGATCGTCCGGTCGCTCTTGAGGCGCCGGAGGATGAACGGTCCGGTGATCCGGCGCAGCCTCGCCGCCACCTCGTCGTCACCCCCGCGCTCAATAGGGTCGGCGAAGCGCTCCCGGAAGCTCCGCTCGGAGCCGAGGATGCCCGGGTTGAGGAACTCCATGATCGACCACAGCTCGCTCAGCCGGTTCTCGACCGGGGTGCCGGTCATGGCGATCCGCCGCTCGGCCGGGATCGACCGGACGCTTTGGGTCGTGCGGGCCGCACTGTTCTTGATCTGCTGCGCCTCATCGAGCACCACCCGGCGCCAGCGGACGCCGGCGAGCAGCTCCGCGTCACGCACCGCCAGGCCGTAGGTCGACAGCACCAGGTCCACCTTGCCCACCTGTCGGGTGAACGCCTCTCCCGCGAGTCGAGCCGGCCCGTGGTGGACGTACGTGGTCAGCTTCGGCGCGAAACGAGCGGTCTCGCGCTGCCAGTTGCCCACCAGGGACATCGGGCACAGGACCAGTGATGGACCCAGCCGGGGCCGCCTGGTCCGGCGAGGCGTCCCGGTGGCACCCGGCGGCGGCGGGACCGGCTCCACCGCGGCGAGCCTGGCGCGCGCACGTTCGTCAACCAACACCGCGAGAAGCTGCGCCGTCTTGCCCAGTCCCATGTCGTCGGCCAGGCACGCCCCGAGACCGAGCTCGCCGAGAAAGCTGAGCCACCCGAGCCCCCGTTCTTGGTACGGGCGGAGGTGGCCGGCGAACCCGTCGGGTGTCGGCGTCGGCTCGAGGGTGCGGTCTTCGGCCCCGGAGAGCAGGGTGCCCAGCCAACCGTCCGCCGCGACGTCCACGACCGCCAGTTCGCCCGCACCGTCGCCGAAACCGAGGGCCGATCGCAGGACCTCCCCGGCCGACATCACGTCGACGGCGGCGCCCCTCTTGCCGACCGCCGTGATGGCGGCGGAGAGCTCGTCGTGATGCAACTCGACCCACTGGCCGCGGACGCGCACGAGTGGCTGCTTCAGCCGCGCCAACTGGCGCAGCTCGGCCAGCCCGAGCGTGTCGTCACCCAGCACCGCTTCCCAGCGGATGTCGCAGAGACCGTCGAGACCGATGGTGACGAGGGAACCTCCGGACCCGGCCTTCGAACGGCTCCGTGCCTTGAGCCGCAGCCCGAGCCGGGTCCTCGAGCGCCACCACGGAGGGGCGAGCACGCCGAACCCGGCTTCTTCCAACAGGGGCGCACCGTCACGCAGAAAGGTCAGGATGCCCGCCGCGTCGGTCGTGTGCTCGCAGGGGGCCGCCGAGGCGAGGGCGCGTCCGATGGCGGGGACGAGGCGCGCCGCCTGACCGAGGCCGCGCAGAAGAGCCTCGTCGGGGTGCGTGACGTGCCGCTCCATGGCGGTCAGCTCGGGGCCGTCGGACCAGACGTCCGCCGCAGGGATCAGGAGGCTGGGATCGTCGACCGCCTGCAGGGCGAATTCGATGCGCCAGCTCTCCTCGGCCGCGGGCAGGCGACTCTCCTGGCTCGTCGATTTCGAGGGTCGAGTCGGCGCGCCTGTGGGGTCGAGCGAGCGTTCTTCGTCGTCCGCTGCGGGAGGGACGATCCGAAAACAGGTCCGTACCGTGTCGGCGTCTGCGCTCCTCGTGGCGTGCCACGCGCCGAGCCGACCGGCGAGTTGCGTGCACTCGTCGTCGTCGTGGTCACGTAGCGCACCGTCGGGTGACCCGAGGGCACGCACCCAGGCTTGGACGACGTTTTCTACCGGCGAACCGCCCCGCCGCGCCACCGTCGCCGCGCCGGAGGTCACCAGGTCACGGGCCAGGGCGTCCGCCACGCCCCACACCAGCGAGCGCAGGACCTCGGCGCTGGTTGCGGTGCCTTCCTCACCGATCCGATTGTTTGCGTTCGACCCCACCGCGCGCACTGCCATGAACGACGCAGGAAGAGCCCAGACCAGCGCCTCGATCCGACCCCGGTCGTGCCCGTCGATGAGCGGTCGCCAGCACGCCCGCCAGTGGTCGCCCACGAATTCGAGATCGGGCAGCAGGCGACCCCGAGCGAGAAGTTCCACCACGATCTCGACCGCGCGCGCCGCGAAGCGGAAATCGGCCGCGAGCACGATCGCCGCGGGTCCTGCGACACCCTCGCCATTGAGGGACTGATCGCCGTTTCTCCCCGAGGGCAGTGCCGTGAGCAACCGCGCGGCGACGGACGGCTCGCGGACGTACCCCGGGGCCGTCCACAACGAGTGGTGCTCCACCGGCTCCGAAGGCGAAGGGGCGGGAGGTCCGCCCAGTGGGGCCGCGACGGGCTCGTCGTCGAGGGGAGAACCGATCGGGATTCCGCCGGCTCCTGGGAGTTCCAACGTGAGGTCGACGGGTTCTTCCTCGAGCAAGTCGGCGGCCGCCATCCCTGCGATCTCGGCGACGGCCAGTCGCAACCGATCCGGATCGAGCGCGAACGGGTGGGGTTGCGGCCGACGCGTCGCCCGGCGGCGGCGTGCTTGGGTTGCTCCGGCCCGGTCGCTGTCCTCCGCCCAGAGCGCAAGATGACCGGTGCCGGCCAGCCACGCGGCGTGAAGGACGACCATTCGCCCATACTGGCGCGTCGCAGTCACCGCTCCCGGATCACCCTCAGAGCAGATGCCTCCGGGTGGTGGGTCAGCTGGCGGCTTCCGGTGTCTCGATGCCGGCGAGGGTCGTACGGAGCCGGTCCTTTTCGACCTCAAGGCCGTAGTGCGCCTGGAGGTTCATCGAGCACCCGTCGCTCATGGCGAAGAAGCGCGAGAGGCGCAGGCCGTATCAGCGCTGATCCGGTGGGTGCCGTGCCCGATCTCGTTGATACGGCGAGCGGGAACGCCGATCGCCTGAGCCGGCCTCTTCGTGTCGCGATCCTTGAAGGAGGCATCACCCAGCTCTGAACCCCACGCGATAACGGATATTGCGTTATTAACGTCAGGAGTTATGACCACCGCCCCGGGCTGGGCAGAACCGGCGCGGCGGAAATCAGGATGCGTGGCCCGGAGAGCCGGGCTGCCGTCTCGCTTCGCTCAGTTGCTGTTCTGGAGGGTGGACCGCAGCTTCATACCGGCGATCGGAGGCCGGTACCACGAGGTGTGGGACGGGCCGCGCCAATTGGCCACCGCGAAGAAGCGCTCGGGCTCCGCGCGGACCACGAGCAGCAGGTTGGTCCACACGTCGGCCGGAGGGAGACGCTTGAGGTCGCCCCGCGGCACGACGCAGAGGTGCAGCTTTTTCGGGTGGCCGCGCTCCCAGTGGAGGCCCCGGGGCCAGAAGGCCATGTTGTGCAGCGCGCCCAGCTCGAGCAACCCGTAGGGAGTGTCGAGCCGGAACCGCCTGTGAGTGCGCCAGTCCAGGCGCTGGTGGTCGTCGAGCAGCGAGACCAACAGGCGCTCGGCCTTGTCCCGCGGGGTGAGCGGGCGCTCGTAGGGCACGAGGCAGTGCTCGTCGGTGAAGGCAGTGAAGCGGCGACCGGCGAGCACCCCCTCGGTGAAGCGCAGGGTGATGCGCCCGTCGGGGTGCTCGGCCACGACCTCGAAGACGGACCCGAGGGTCCGGTCGGATGCGCGCGCCTCGGGCGGCGCCGGCGGATCGGCGCCGGTGCGAGCCGGCCCGAGGCGCCCGTCGCCGCGCCGGGGCACCGCGTTCAGCCGCCCGCGACCGGGCGGACCCACACGATCTCCTCCGCGACCGGGTCGAAGCGCGTGATCCGCTCGGCGTCGCGGTCACGCCCTCCGGGCGGGATCGAAAAGGCGAGGCCGCCCTTCGTCACCTCGGCCTCGAACACCTCGGTGGCGCGCTCGAGCGCCTCGGTGTCCTCCAGGCTCCAGGTCACCATGGTGTCGCCGGTCTCATCGAGAATCCGCATCGTCCCCACAGCTCTCTCCTTCCCGCCGGTCTCCCGGCGTGTCGTGGCGCGACGCGACCACCGGAGTGGCGCGCTCACGCAATGTCGTGACGGCCGCCCGACCGGCCGTGCCTCGTCCGCCGGGCGGGCCCGCCCTGGGCCCGAGCTCCTATCGAACACATGTTCGTAAGAGTTGTCAAGGGGCCCCGAGCTGGCCTGCCCGCGTCGATCCTGCTCAGCGGGCCGCCACGGGATCGCGTTTTGCAGCGGCGTCGGATTGGTCTTCGGTGCGGGCGAAGCGGAATGATCCCAAGCGCACAGTCGGGGAGGTGGTATGGCGATGGCGCAGCACGGGGAGGGCACCGACGCGTTCCGCGCCGAGCTGCGGGCCTGGCTGAGCGCGCACCTGACTGACGAGGCGGGCGAGCGCCAGATGGAGGACGGCTCCCTCGAGCTGTTGCGGGCCTGGAATCGCACGCTGGCCGACGGCGGATGGGCCGCCCCGGCGTGGCCGGTCGAGCACGGCGGACGGGGGGCCGGCGTCGACGAGCAGCTGGCGTATCTCGAAGAGACCAACCGGATGAGGGCGCCGGGACCGGTGAACGTGATCGGCATCTCGAACATCGCCCCGGCCGTCATGCAGTTCGGCACGCCCCAGCAGCAGGCGCGCTTCCTGGGGCCGATGCTGCGGGGCGACGAAATCTGGTCGCAGGGCATGTCCGAGCCCGACGCCGGCTCGGATCTCGCCTCGCTGCGCACCGCGGCGGTCGAGGACGGCGACGACTTCGTCATCAACGGGCAGAAGACATGGAACTCGCTCGGGCACTACGCCGACTGGTGCCAGCTGTACGTGCGGACGGACCCGGCGGCCAAGAAGCACGCCGGGATCACCTGCTTCCTGGTCGACCTGCGCACGCCCGGCATTGAGGCGCGGCCCCTCACCACGATGACGGGCGACCAGACCTTCGCCGAGCTGTTCTTCACCGACGCCCGCGTCCCGCGCTCGGCCATGCTCGGGCCGCTCCACGGCGGGTGGGGCGTAGCCATGACGACGCTCGGCCACGAGCGCGCCGGCGTGGCGCGCCTGCACCTCTCGCTGGCGCGCCGGCTCGACGATCTGCTGGCCGACCCCCGGGCGGACAAGGGCCGGCGCGACCCGCTCCTGCGCGAGCGCCTGGCCGGTGTCTATGCGTCCATCCGCTGCATGCGCTTCCTCACCGAGCGCTCGCTGTCGGACCCGGCGGCGGCGGGGGCGGGCGGGAGCCTGGCCAAGCTTTCGTGGGCGCACTGCGATCAGGAGCTGGCCGACCTGGCCGTGGACCTGATCGGGCTCGACGCGCTCGGGACGAAGGACCGCTGGGCGCACAACCTGCTGGCGGTGCGCCAGGCCTCGATCGCCGGCGGCACGACCGAGATCAACAAGAACATCGTCGGCGAACACGTGCTGGGGCTGCCCCGGTAGGGCTCACGTCCTGAGCCAGCGCCGACCCTTCTTGTCGGCGAGCGCACGCCAGGCGCCGCGCCACGCTCGACGCATGTCCGCCTGGTCCCGTCGCTGCGCCTCGATGAGGCGGCCCGCCTCGAGCACCGCGGCAGGCGGGAGGTCGGTGGCCGCTCGGCGGAGCCAGGCCTCCGCGAACACCGCGTCGTGGTGCTCGCCGAGCACCGTCTGCAGGTGCTCGGCGCGCGTGGCAGTGCGCCGGGCGGGCTTGCCGCCGACCGGGACGGCCAACTCGGACGCGTAGCGCAGCTGCTTGGCGCCGATCCGGATCTTGTGGAGCTGGGCGTCCGTCGGTTGCTTGCCCGCCTTGCGCACCCGCCGGCGCAGCGCGCGCCAGGGAGCGCGCACGACGCGGGGTAACGCCTTGCGCGCCCGTGGACCGGGGTGGACGGCGACGCCGCGGGCCGCTTCGTCGGCCGACAGGGGCGGGGACACTGCGGCGGCATCGAGCCGGTCGAGCAGGCGCAGATAGCGCTCGCTGTCGAGCCCCACCTGCAACGAGGCGATCGCAGCGCTTCGCTGTTCCGAGAGGACGGCATCGATCTCAAACCACCCCGCCTCGGTGGCGTCGGCGCGCGCCGGCCGAAGCCGTTGGCGCAGCACGTCGAGGTCGCGGACCTCACCCAGCAGGTTGCCCAGCCACCGCAGGTCGGCGCGCACGTGCTCGTTCCAGACCGGATCGAGCAGCGCACGCAGCGTCTTGAGGTCGGAGCGAAGCCGGCGGGTGGCCACCCGGGCCTGGTGGACGTCTTCGCTCCGAGGGTCGGCCGCCTCCAGCCGTAGGACGTAGTCGTGCGCCAGGAGGCGGCCCAGCGCGTGCTCGACGCTCGCCCGCACCACGTCCGCCATGCGGGACCGTTTGGAGAGCTGCTTCGCCACCGCCCTTGACGTCGCCGCGTCGGGACCCAGGGCCTTCGCGAACTTGGCGGTGTCCCGCGCCCGAGCGCCCGCCGACGCGAGCGCGTCCGCGACGGCACGCACCGTCGCCGCTCGGTCCGACCCGTCCGCTCCCTCGGCCAGCTCGAGCTCCAGCTGGCGGAAGCGCAGCCCGTCGTTCGGGCCGCCGGCGACAGTGACGAAGTCGTCGTCCAGCTCGCCGATGCGGTTCCCGGCCCGGTCGTGCAGCACCATGCGCCCACGGGTCGTGGAGAGCTCGAAGACCTGCCGCAGCTCGGCGTGACGGACCAACCCCCGCACCACCGCCGTCACCTCCGCCGGCACGGGCCCGCGCACCCCCGGCCACGAAACCTCGGTGCGCGCCAGGGCCGCGCCGCCGGCGTCGTGGGGGAGCTTTAAGGTCCACAGCCCGCTCTCGGGGCCCTCGCCGACCCGATGCCGCAGCGTGATCCCCTGCCGCCAGAGGCGCAGGTCTGCCGTGTCGAAGTACGCCGCCCGCAGCGACAGCTCCTGCAGCCGGGTCGTGTCGACCAGGCCCCGCAGATCCGGCAGGGCGAGCGCCGGCTCGGCCGAGAATTTCAATTCCACCTCGAGGGAGCGGCTCGATGCGCCCATGGCTGTTCTTTACCCGCGGCCTGTCCCGCCGACCCGTGCCCAGGCTCTAGATGGCGCGGCGCAGGGAGTCAGGCTCTTTCAGCTACCTCAAGCCGGAAACGACCGCGGCGGTTGACGGGAAAGCTGACGGGCGGTCTCCTCTTGGAGCCACCGCCGGAGGCGCACCACCGCGTCTGTCGGGTGAGGTGGCGCGATGGCGAGGAGGTCGCCCGGATGTTCGAGCATTCGTGAGAGCTCACCAAGGTCCCGCATCGCATCGACGGTTGTCGCCACGTCGAGGTCGAACGCCGGACGGTCTTCGGCTGCTGCCCACAACGCGGCGTGCCGGCCCGCCAACCGGTCCGCCGCGGTCGTGAGCAGAAGCTCATAGAGGCGGCCGACGCCATGATCGTCCGGTGGCATCGCCCCGTGTTCGAGCTGGATCGCCCGGACGACATCCTCGACTTGGACGCCACTCTCGACGGCGGTCACGGTCGGGAGGTCGAGGAACACCAGGTTCACCCCGCCGCGCACGAGCAGCTCGTACTCGAGTTGGAGCAAGGGTTCGGTGGGTCCACTGAGGCCGTCGATCAGCTCTGCCCACACCGTCTTCGTGCGCTGGGTGGAGTTCACGCCCCACCGCGAGGCCAGTTCCGACACCAGCTGCAGCCCACGTCCGCTCTGCCCGAGGGTCAGCGGCGAAGACGAGGCGCCCCACCGGGGCGCCATGTGGGGGAGCACGGAAGGGCGTGTGTCGGTCACCTCGATGCGGAGGCCTTTGGCGATGGGCCGGATCGCCAGCACGATTGCGCTCTGCGCGTGCAGCACCGCGTTCGTGACCAGCTCGGTCGTCACCAGTGCCACGTCGAACTCCAGCGTCTCCCGCTTCCAGTCGCGGACCAGCGGTTCGACGAAGGCGCGGCTCAAGTTGGGGTCGCCCTCGCTGCCACGCAGCCGAAGGACGCGGCCGACCTGTGCCGTCGAGGCGTTCGAGGTGTCGGCCGCAGTCGTCAAGGTGGATCTCCCATGCGGACGATTGCGCGCCCCGCCATCGCCGGCGGCCGACGTGGACCGCTCGTTCCAACCGCAGTGACTATTTCCATCTTGCCCCTGGTCAAACCCGCCGTGAGGGAACCTCATGGCCCTTCTCAGGGTTTCTAAATCAAACCTTAGAAAGTGAGCCGTCCTCTCCGGACACAGGCCTTCTCTACAGTCTTCTAAGGAAGACGTTAGAAACGGCCAAGGAGGGCTCCGGTGAACAAGCGAGACAACCCGTTCACCCCCGGCGCCGGCCGCAAGCCCCGGACCCTGGCGGGGCGCGATGAGGACATCGAGGCCTTCCAGTCGCTCGTCGAACGGCTCGAGGCCGGCAGCTACGAGCGCAGCCTCGTCTACACCGGCTTGCGCGGCGTCGGGAAGACAGTCCTGTTGATGGAGTTCGACGTCCTGGCTTCCGAGGCTGGGTGGGCGACCACTGACGTCCAAGAGGTGGGCTCGAGCCCGGACTTCCGGATCACGTTCGCCCGGATGGCAGCCCGTCTGCTCATGAACATGAGCCGGCGCCACCGCGCCAAACAGCGCCTCGAGCGGGCGCTGGCCGTGGTGAAAGCCTTCAGCGTCGCGGTGCCCGGAGCGGTCGAACTCCGTCTCGATGTCGAGGCGGCCTCCGGCGTGGCCGACTCGGGCGACCCCGAGCAGGACCTGGCCGGTCTGTTGCACGAGATCGGCGAGGTGGCGCAGGCCAACCGCATGGGCGCGCTGTTCCTGATCGACGAAATGCAGAATCTCGACGGGTCCGCGCTCGGCGCCATCTGCATGGCCTTCCAGGCCGTCAGCCGCGCCGGCCTGCCCGTGACCATGGTGGCCGCCGGCCTGCCCGATCTCCGTGTCCGGCTGCTGGCGGCAAAGCCTTACGCCGATCGCCTGTTCTCGTACGCGGAACTCGGCCGCCTCTCGGACGCCGCCGCCCGGGCGGCACTCATCGGGCCGGCGATCTCGGCCGGTGTCCACTTTGCCGAGGAGGCAGCACGCGAGATCGTGCGCGAGTCGGCGGGGTTCCCCTATTTCCTTCAGGAGTACGGAAGGGAGCTGTGGAACTTCGCCGAGTCGTCGCCGATCTCCATGGACGACCTGCGGGCGGCGCGTGGCATCGTCCAGGACTCGCTGGCCCGGAACTTCTTCGGCACGCGCTTCGAAATGGCGACCGACGCCGAGCAGCGCTACCTGGTCGCAATGGCCTCGCTCGGCTCCGGCCCGTACCCGGTCTCCGCGGTCGCCCGCGCGTTCGGCGCGGACGACCAACGCCGTGTGTCGGTGCATCGGGATTCGCTGATCGGCAAGGGCCTGATCTGGAGCCCCCGACGGGGACAGGTGGACTTCACGGTGCCGTTGTTCGCCGAATACCTGGCGGGCACCGTGCTCGATTCCTGAGTGTTCGCCGGGCCGACCGTCGCGCTCTCCTCAGGGTTGCCGTCGCGGCGTCTGTGCCAGACTCCCCCGGGCGCCGGGCGGTCCCGGTGCTGCGGTGCCCTGCCGGCGTGATGGCGGAGCGATGAAGCGAGGAGTGCATGGCGCGAGTCCCCATTGAGCCAGGGTTCTTCCGGATCCCCGACGATTTGGCCGAGCCGCCTCGGCTGCTCGGGAGCCGCTGTCCGTCGTGCGGCGAAGCGTTCTTCCCGCAGCGGCTCGTGTGCGCCAAGTGCCTGCACGAGGGGACCGAGGACGTCGAGCTGTCGACCCGGGGCACCATCCACACCTGGACGTACTGTCACGTCCCGCTGTTCGGCAAGAAGGACGCCGAGGTGGCCGGGTACGGCGTGGCGCAGGTCGACCTGCCCGAGGGCCCGCGGGTGCAGTCGATCCTCTCGGGTGGGCCCGACGACTTCGCCATCGGCATGGAGGTCGAGATCGACCTCGAGACGCTGCGCCAGAACTCCGACGGCGACGACGTGGTGATCTACCGCTTCCGCCCCGCCCGCGACGCCGGCGCGGCGGTCGGCGCCGGATCCGTGGTTGCGTCGTAGTGCACGGGTTGAAGTTCGAGGGCGTCGCCGTGGCCGGCGTCGGCATGGTGCGCTTCGGCATGTTCCGCGACATCCCGGGCGCGCACCTCGCCCGCGATGCCGGGCTGCGGGCGCTGCACGACGCGGCGATGACGCTGGCCGATGTCGACGAGGCGTACGTGGGCTACATCCAGCCGGCGTCCATGCTCGGCATCAAGGCCATGAAGGAGCTCGGGCTGACCGGGCTGCCGGTCACCCACATTGAGAACGCGTCGGCGACCGGGCTGGTCGCCTTCCGCGAGGCGGCCTGGGCCGTGTCATCGGGGCGGGCTGACGTGGCGATGGCGCTGTGCTTCGACAAGTTCACCGACATGACCGGCACGGGTGGGCGCGGGGCAGGGCGGGACCAGATCGACGCGCCGATCCTGCCCGCCGCGTACTTCGCGCTGTGGGCGCAGCGCCGCATGCACGAGCGGGGCACGACGCCCGAGCACTTCGCGACCATCGCAGCCAAGAACTGGAATTACGGCGCGGTGTGCCCGTTCGCGCACCGCCAGTCCGACCACGTCGTCACCGCCGAGGAGGTGCTCGCCGCCCGGATGGTGGCCGAGCCGTTGACGACCATGATGTGCTGCCCCCCCGACGACGGCGCGGCCTGCATCATCGTGGCGCGCGAGGACATGGTGCGGAAGCGCCAGCCCGGGCGGCCGCTGGTGCGGGCGTTGGCCTCCGCGCTGATGTCGGAGACGTACTCACCCGGCCACACCTTCGTGGGCCCCGTCGTCGGTCCCTCGACGATGACGCGGGACACTGCGCTGCAGTGCTACGAGGCGGCGGGGCTCGGGCCCGAGGACGTGAGCGTGGCCTACTGCCACGACGCGTTCGTCAACGAGGAGCTCGAGTACTACGAGCTGCTCGGATTCTGCGCGGAGGGCGAGGGCGAGAAGCTCGTCGTCGACGGCGAGACCGGGCCGGGCGGGCGCATCCCGTTCAACACAGACGGCGGGCTGCTGGCGCGCGGCCATCCGGGCGGGCCGACAGGGACGGCCATGCTGCACGAGGCAGTGCTGCAGCTACGGGGCGAGGCGGCGGGCCGCCAGGTCCCCGACGCCCGGGTGGCGCTGACGCATCTTGTCGGCGGCGGCAGCATCGCGACGGTCAATTTGTTGGGTGTGGAGAGGAGCTGAGCATGACGACCAGTGACGAGCGCAGGGCGGCGGGCCGGGAGATCCAGGGCCAGCTGTGGCCCGCGATCTTGAAGGGCCCGGGCGGGCAGTTCCCGGCGGCCAAGCTGGCACCGGACTTCTTCGACCACGTGCAGCAGAGCGCGTTCGGCGACATCTGGACGCGCCCGGGGCTCCCGGTGCGCGACCGCTCCATGATCACGGTCGCGCTGCTGGCGGCGCTCGGCCAACCCGAAGAGCTGCGCTCGCACCTGGCGGGCGCGTTGAACGTCGGGATCTCGCGCGAGGAGATCGTCGAGATCCTCATGCACGTCTCGATTTACGCCGGCGTCCCCGCCGCGGGCTCGGCGCTGCGGGTGGCGGCCGACGTAATCGGCACCGACTGAGGCGGGCGGGCTTGCTGCGCCGTGTCCTTACCCACGGCTCACGAAACCAGAGCTACATGGGCGCCAGTTCTTAATCAAACTGCTTGCCGAT
>DASZMN010000098.1:0-28408 GCA_035551835.1 Acidimicrobiales bacterium
CGTGCGGCGGGCCAAGCTGTACTACCTGCGTGACCGGCACGGGAAGGCGGCCAAGATCAAGGAGCGGCGCGTGCCCCGTGGGCCGGGCAAGGGCGCGGCGGCTGTCGCCGAGGCCGAGGTCGATGAGATCGACGAGGTCGACGAGGTCGACGAGGTCGATGAGGTCGATGAGGTCGATGAGGTCGATGAGGTCGATGACGTGACCACCGACGACGCCGAGCTTGCGGCGGACGAGGCGAGCGACGGAGCTGCCGAGGAGGCCGCCGACGAGTAGGGCTGGCGACGCGTGAGCGAGGAGGACCTCGAGCGCTACGAGTCCGAGATCGAGCTCGGGCTTGTCCAGGAGTATCGGGCCGTCCTGCCGGTCTTTGCGTACGTCATCGAGACCGAGCGTCGTTTCTACCTGGCGAACGAGGTGTCGTTAAACGTGCGTGCCGACACGACGCCGGCGTGTATCGAGGTCGAGCTCAAGGACGCCTGGGTCTGGGATATGTACCGGCCGGCCCGCTTCGTGCCCGAGGTGCGGGTGGTGACGTTCCGCGACGTCAACATCGAGCGACTGCCCGAACAAGAGCTGTGACCTTGACCAGCTGAGGCCGGCGGCCGACCGTTCATTCGGCGTGAGCAACCGCCGGATCGCGTTGGGCCACCGAGGCGAGGACTGGGCAGCGGCCTGGTACGAGGAGAACGGTTACTCGATCCTGGCGCGCAATTGGCGCTGTGCGCAGGGCGAGATCGACCTCCTGTGCACCCAGTTGAACCCCGCGGGGTGCGTCACCCTCGTCATCTGTGAGGTGAAGGCGCGCACGTCGAACACGCGGGGCCACCCGTTGGAGGCCGTGACGCCGGCCAAGCAGCAGCGGTTACGGCGGTTGGCCACGGCGTACCTCGCGAGTCAGGGCGCCTACTACGACCACCTCCGCTTCGACGTGATCGGGGTGACGGGCCAGCAGCTCCACGTCGTCGAAGGTGCGTTCTGAGAGGTCCGCGGCGTAGGGTCGGTCCCCATGGAGACCCTTCTCGTCGAGCGTACGGACGGTGTCGTCACCGTCACGATGAACCGGCCCGAGCGCAAGAACGCGGCCAATGGCCGAATGCTCGTGGAGCTGCGTGAGATCTTCGAGGAGATCGAGGACAACCCGGACGACCGGGTGATGATCCTCACCGGCGCCGGCGGTGCCTTCTGTTCGGGCGCCGACCTCGGGGACTCCACCGGCCCGACGAACGACCCGTCGCAGTCGGCCCTTACCCGGATGCGTCGCCTGGGCGATGTCGCGCTGGCGCTGCACCACATCAACAAACCCACCATCGCCAAGGTCGACGGCGTGGCCGTCGGGGCCGGCTTCTCGCTGGCGCTCGGGTGTGACCTCGTCGTGACCACGGATCGGGTCCGGCTCTCCATGATCTTCTCCAAGCGTGGGCTCTCGCTCGACAACGGCGCCTCGTGGCTCCTGCCCCGACTCGTCGGGATGGCCCGGGCCAAGGAGATCGCGCTCTTCGGCGACATGTGGAGCGGCGAGGACGCCCTCGCCATCGGTCTGGTGAACCGGGTGCTTCCGGTCGACGAGATCGACGCCTTCGTCGAGGAGTGGGCGCGGAAGCTCACCGCCGGGCCGCCGCTGGCCCTGTCCATGACGAAATCCCTCCTCCACGCCTCCTCGATGGCCTCAATGGAACAGGCGGTCGAAGACGAAGCCCGGTGTCAGGCGCTGAATTTCTCCAGCCAGGACACGGCCGAGGCCATGGCGGCCTTCGCCGAGAAGCGGGAGCCCGTTTTCATCGGCCGGTAATAGTGTGGTAGCCGTGCTCAACGGCGTGCAGGGGATGATCGGGGATTCGGCCCTGGTGACCAAGGCCATCGAGGGCGCGCACCACCCGGGGCGGATCCGGGCCCGGGGTGAGGAGTGGTTGGCAATCCCTCTTGATCCCGACGAGAGTATTCCTGTTGGGACCGATGTCGTCGTCGCCGACGTCGAGCGCGGTCTGCTTGTCGTCTTTGCCACAGACACCTAGAAGAACCTTTAGAAGAGAGGTACCTCATGATCGCATCGGCCGGAGACGTTGTAGCGATCGTGATTGTCGCCGCCCTCGCTGGGGTGGGGATCGTCGCACTGTTCATGTCCCGCTTTGTCAAGATCGTCCAGCAGGGAAGCGTCGGGGTCGTCAAGCGGCTGGGTGAGTTCAAGTCGGTCGACCAGCCGGGCCTGCACATCCTCACGCCGTTCATCGACCGAATGGAAAAGGTCGACGTGCGTGAGTTCCCCATGACCGGAGACCAGCAGGCGGTCATCACCAAGGACAACGTATCCCTGCAGGTGAGCGCCACTATCTTCTGTCAGGTCATCGACGTCAGGTCCGCTCTCTTCGAGATCAACGACTTCCAGCTCGCAGTCGACCAGCTCTCTCGCACGGCACTGCGCGCGGTGTTCGGCGAGCTCTCGCTCGACCAGGCGCTGAGCGAGCGCGAGACGATCAACAGTCGCATGCAGGACCACATGGCCGACGCCACGGCGAAGTGGGGAGTGCGACTGAATCGGATCGAGATCCTCGACATCACCCCGCCGATGAACGTGGTGCAGGCGATGTCGGAACAGAAGGAGGCCGAACAGCACAAGCGGGCCGCCATTTTGAAGTCCGAGGGCGAGCAACAGGCGGCCATCAACAGCGCCGGCGGCCGCAAGCAGGCGGCCGTGCTCGAGGCCGAGGGCGCCAAGCAATCGGCGATCTTGCGGGCCGAGGCGCAGATGAAGGTGCTGGAGCTGCAGGCGGAGGGCGAGAAGAAGGCGCTCGAGCTCCGCGGCGTCGGCGAGGCGGCGCGCCTGACCTCTATCGACACCGCCACCATCAACCCCCGCACCCTCGCCGTGCTGCAACTCCGGGCGCTGCAGGACATCGCCAGCTCCGACAACGCCAAGGTGGTCGTGCCGTATGAGGCAACGAGCCTGATGGGCGCGGCCGAGGTCCTGTTGTCGACATTGCGCAACGAGGACCTGGGCGGCGGTGGCGGCAACGGTGCAACCCCGGAGGTCGTCGCCACGCCGACCCGGCCGCCCAAGGACCCCCCGCCCCCGCCACGCCAGAGCTGAGGTGTCGTCGAGGCTGTCTGATCAAGCGTTCTGAGATGGGCCCCTCTAACGGCCCTTGAGCTGCGTCAGCCCTCTGCACGCTTCAGGGCGATCCAACGGCAGATTGCGGTTCTGGCTCTAGCGGGATTTCATGGTCGGATCTGGGCTCACAGGCGCGGGGCGGAGACTTTGCGCGAAGAGACTATGCGGCGAAGGCGCTTGCGCTGTCAGGTACCTATGGCGTTGCTCTTATGAAACGGGGTGGATCGAAAAGAGCACGGCCGTAGGTACTCACGGGTGAGATCGCCGAGCTGATATAGGCACTCAACGGTGGGACTCCGCCCTGCAGGTCGATCCGTATCAAGAAGGAAAGTTAAGGAAAGTTAACGTCAGCGGTGGTGCCGTGCCGACCGTTCTTCGGCATGTTGGCTGCAGTGAACTCAGCGATGTTGAGTGGAGCCGTCGGGTGCTCCCTCTCGGTTGAAGTCCAGGTTTCCAGCGGATTGCCCGGATTTACCATCGTCGGTCTGCCCGATGCGGCCGTGCGCGAGGCCAGAGATCGCGTGCGAGCGGCAGTTTTGTCCAGCGGCTTGTCGTGGCCGATGCGCCGGGTCACCGTCAACCTGGCGCCCTCGGGCGTCCGCAAGGCGGGCGCTGGGCTCGATCTGCCGATCGCGGTCGGATTGCTCGTGGCGACTGGAGATCTGCCGCCGGACTGCACCGACGATCTCGCCTTCTGCGGTGAGCTCGGGCTAAATGGCTCGCTGCGTCATGTGCCAGGCATGCTGGCTCTCGCCGATGCAGCGACGGCTCCTGCCCTGGTCGTCCCGCTTTGTGATGTCCGTGAGGCAGCACTCGTGCGAGGCGCTGATGTTCATGGGGCCGCCACGCTGTCGGACCTTGTGTCCGTCCTGCGACGGCAGGCCACGTGGCCAGCGATCCCGGAGGAGCCTGTTCCGACCAGATCAGTTCCGGGCCCGGATCTTTCCGAAGTCCGTGGTCAGATTGTGGGTCGACGAGCCCTCGAAGTTGCGGCAGCGGGCCGGCATCACCTGTTGCTTATCGGGCCACCGGGTTCGGGCAAGACGATGTTGGCGGAACGGCTCCCGAGCCTTCTTCCTCCTCTGACGAAGGAAGAGGCATTGACGGTGTCGCGGATCCATTCAAGCGCAGGCGCGGCGCTCCCCTCAGCCGGGTTGCTCGAGCGGCCACCGTTCAGGGCCCCTCATCATCAGGCGACGATCGTTTCCTTGGTTGGCGGCGGGAACATGTGGCTCCGTCCGGGCGAGGCAAGTTTGGCGACGCACGGAGTGCTGTTCCTCGACGAACTTGGCGAGTTTCCGGTGGCCGCGCTCGAGGCCCTGCGACAGCCGCTCGAGGAGGGCGTCATCCGTGTCAACCGGGCGGGTGGCTCGGCGACGTTCCCCGCCCAATTCCTCCTCGTAGCTGCCATGAATCCTTGTCCGTGCGGCGAAGGCGTTTTCGACGGCGCTTGCAGTTGTTCGATCGTCATAAGAGCCCGCTATCGCCGTCGCATCTCTGCTCCATTGCTCGACCGCTTCGATCTCGTTGTGCCGGTTGGCCGGCCACGTGCCGAAGATCTCATGTCCGACAGTCCCGGGGAGCCTTCCGCGACCGTTGCGGCACGCGTCGTCGCTGCACGCGCCAGGGCAGCGGCGCGGGGATCCGAGGAGTTACCGCTCACCGCCGATGCCAACACCTCACTCGCCAACAAGCTACGTGAAGGCGCGCTCAGTGCCCGAGGCCTGAACAAAGTGAAGCAAGTCGCCCAAACCATGGCCGATTTGGAAGGAACGGATCTCGTGACCCACAATCATGTTGCGGAAGCTCTCTCGTTACGGGCAGGACGAGCGGCGGTCATCGCATGACCTCGGAGTTGCCCGACGAGGCATATGCGACGGCTTTGAGCCAGTTGCCCAAGATGGGTCCCGCAAAATTGCGTGAACTGCTGTCCCAAGCCTCTCCCGAGGCCGTCTGGAAAGGTATTACTGAGCCCTCGAGCAGCGCGCGCGAGGAGGTGGCGAAGCTGTGGTGGCGCTATTGCGATCTGGGAATCAATGTGGTTCTGCAGAGCCATCCCAATTACCCAAAGCGTCTGTTGGGATGGCCGCACGCGCCCGCCGTGCTCTTTTGTCGTGGCAATAGCGCAGTGCTCAACGACAGGCCGACGGTTGCCGTGGTCGGAACTCGCTCGCCGACGCGGTACGGCATCGGCGTGTCGGCACAACTCGGTGCGGAACTCTCGGCTACCGGCGTGAGCGTCATCTCGGGACTCGCTCTCGGGATCGACGGCGCAGCTCACGAGGGTGCGTGCGGCGCGGGAGCGCCACCGATCGCCGTGCTCGCGGGTGGCGTAGGCGAGCCCTACCCGGTTCGGCATCGTCGGCTGTGGGAACGAGTCAGCGAACTCGGGACGGTCGTCTCGGAGACGCCCGAAGGGATGAAGCTGGAGAAGTGGCGGTTTGCAGTGCGCAACCGCCTCATGGCGGCGCTCAGCGACGTTGTCGTAGTTGTCGAGAGCCGCCACCAAGGAGGTTCTCGCCATACCGTCGATGCCGCGATGTACCTGAGCAAGCCGGTGGGAGCAGTGCCGGGATCCATTCGCAGCCTTGCTTCGGAGGGTACGAATGCGCTCATGTCGGAAGGCGCGTTTCCCGTCTGCTCGGTCACCGACGTCCTGGTTGCACTGTTTCGGGAGGGCGCTGATGTGACGCTTCCGAAGAAGCGCAAGTCGAAAGGCGAACCTCCGAAGCCGAAAACGGCTTCCGAAGAGGCCCTCTACGACATCCTCACCTTCGACCCGGTCTCGCTGGACGAACTGGTTCGGTTGACTGGGGTCGACTTTCCTGCTCTGTGCGGCGATCTGGAGCGGCTCGCGCAGGCAGGACTCGTCCAAGACCTCGGGGGATATTGGCAGCGGATCTGAGGAGCAATCGCATGGGGCGCTGAGGGCAACACTGGCACCGCGAAATGACGGGCTGAGCTGGGACGACTGTGGATAGGGGTGACGGGGGCCGTATCCTGCCTGGCCGTGGACGGGTGCCTTCTCCGAGTCCTTCGGGCCGATGACGTCGCCGGACTGAGAGCCGAGGCGATCAGGGCGGAGCAGGACGGGATCGAAGCCATATTGGTCGGCGAAGGACCGCTGGGCGATCCCTTCGTGCTCGCGGCCTCCCTGAGCGAGACCGTGGCGTCGATGCTGCTCGGGGTGCGGGTCGTCCTGGGCGCCGGAGGCCGCCATCCGGCGCTGTTGGCCCGGGAGGCCACCAGCCTGGAACTCGTCTGCGGGGGGCAGACGGTGCTGTGCTTCGCCCCGCCGTTCGGAGAGGGGCTCGAAGAGGCCATCATCCTGTGCCGGGAGATGTGGCGGGACGGGACGGCGACGAGCGAGGGACCGGTGTACCCCGTGGCCGGCGCGGTGAACCGGCCGCGGCCGGCCGGGGGCAGCAGCCCGCTGCTCGCGCTCGACCTGACCGGGTCCGGCGCCCGGGACGAGGCCGGCGGAGCGGCGGCGTTGGCCGACATGGTCGTCGTGACCGCAGCGGACGGGGGGGATGAGGGGGATGAGGGGGGCGAGGGGGACGGGGGGGGCGAGGACGGGGACGGGCGCGGGTCGGTGTGGCGGCTGGAACGGGTGCGGGCGTGACGGACGTCGAGACGGCGCTGGCCGAGCAGCGGGACGGGCGGACGGCGGGGGCCGGGGTGACCGCCGTCACGGGGCGGCACCTGCCGGCGCTGAACGGGTTGCGGGGGTTGGCGGTGGCCGGGGTGGTGGCGTACCACCTGCAGCTCGGGTGGGCGAGGGGCGGCTACCTGGGCGTGGACCTGTTCTTCGTGCTGTCGGGCTTCCTCATCACGACGCTGCTGCTCGAGGAGTGGGTGGGGAGCGGGCGGATCAGCCTGGCCGCGTTCTGGGGGCGGCGGGCCCGGCGGTTGCTGCCGGCGCTGTTCTTGGTCGTGGCGGCGCTGGCGGTGTACCTGGTGGTGAACGGCGTGTGGGGCGGGCCGGGGGCCAACGGGTTGGTCGACTTGTCGGGGTTGCGGGGCGACGCCATCTCGACGCTGTTGTACGTCAACAACTGGCACCTGGTCTTCGCGCACCAGTCGTACTTCGCCCAGTTCTCGACGCCGTCTCCGTTGCAGCACACGTGGTCGCTGGCGATCGAGGAGCAGTTCTACCTCGTGTGGCCGCTGGTGCTGTTGGTGCTCTTTCGCTTTGGCCGGCGGGGTTGGCGGGGGATCGGCGTGGCGATGGCGGTGGGGCTGGGGGTGCTGTCGAGCATCTTGATGGCGGTCTTGTTCACGCCGGGCGTCGATCCCTCGCGGATCTACTACGGCACCGACACCCGGCTCTTCGACCTCATGGCGGGCGCGACGATCGCGTTCATCGCCGCGGCGCGGCCCCAGCCGAACGACCGGGCCCGCCGGACGCTGCACGTGGCGGCGCCGGTCGCGGGGGTGGCGCTGCTCGTCTTCTGGGTCGTGGCCGGGACGCCGGGGGGCCTGCCGACGAACCTCATGTTCGAGGGCGGCTTCTTGTTGTGCGCCGCGCTGGCGGGGCTGGTGGTGGCCGACGCCCGCTTGGCCGAGCCTGGGCGGCTGGGGCGGGCGCTGGCCTGGGGGCCGCTGCACTTCGTAGGGACCATCTCGTACGGCGTCTACCTGTGGCACTGGCCGGTCATCGTGTACCTGAACGGGGCGCGGACCGGGCTGTCGACGTGGCCGCTGGACACCTTGCGGGTGGTGATCACGCTCGCGCTGTCCACGGCCAGCTACTACCTCGTGGAGCGGCCCATCCGCCTCGCCCGGCTGCACGGGTGGATGCGGTACTGGGGCGCGCCGCTGGCGGGCGTGTTGACGGCGGTGGTGATCGTCGCAGCCACCTTCCCGGCCGTGGCCGACCCGTCGACCGTGGCCCGCACCACCCACCTCTCGAGTGGGACGCGCCCCGGCGCGGCGGCGGTGGCGGTGGCGGGGGCGGGCGGGTACGCGGGGGAGGTGCCGATTCATCTTGCGGCGCCGCCGTCGGCGGCCGACCCGTTGCGCGTCCTGATCATCGGCGACTCGGTGATGCACGACGCGTCCTACGGCATCACGGCCGCGCTCGGTGCGACCGGCGAGGTGACGGTCGCCACCCGCACCATCCCCGGCTTCGGGCTCACCACCGCTACCAACTGGCCCACCTCGCTCCCCAACCTCGTCCGCCAGACCCAGCCGCAGGTCATCGTCGCGTCGTGGAGCTGGGACCAGTTCGGGCCGACCACGCCGAACGCGCTGAACCAGCCCGCCGCGTACACGCGCCTCCTGCGCAGCGCCGTCGCCACCATGCTCACGCCGGGTGACGGCGTGGAGGGCGTCATCTTCACCCAGTTCCCCCAGTCCGGCGAGATCCCGGCGTCGTCGGGGGCCACCCAGGCGGCCTACAACTCGGCGCGCGCGGCGGGGGTCGTCGCTTGGAACAACATCGCCAGGAGCATGACCAAGGACTTCCCGGGCCAGGTCATGTACCTCCCGCTGGCCGACTCGGTGCTCCTCGGTGGCCGCTACTCGGCGTGGTTGCCCCCCGAGGGCGACCCCCACGCCCCCAGCGCGCAGTGGACCCGCGTGCGCAAGCTGGACAAGGTGCACCTGTGCCCCGAGGGCAGCGCCCGCTACGCGGACGCCCTCCTGAGCGACATGACCCGGCTCTTCGCGCTGACGCCGGCGGCGGGCGACTGGTCCCAGGGCGCCTGGACGTCAGACCCCGACTTCAACGACCCGCCCGGAGCGTGTCCCGATGACCACCCTCCGGGCGGGTAAGCGCTGAAGTCCGTTCGGCTCCGGCCGGCTACAAGGAGCCGAAGGCGATGGCGCCGTTGATCGGAGCGTTGAGCTTGAGGTTCCCGAGTGAGCCCTCGTACGGCGCGTCACCGAAGGTGAAGACGCCGCCGTCGCCCGCGAACTCCCAGTAGCCCTGGCCCGTGCCCGTCGCCTGCCCGAACACGACCGGAGAGTTCAACTGGAACGTGATCTGGCCGATGTTGGGATTGGCGTCACCGAACGTCGCGACGTGCCCGTTCGACTCGAACATGTAGTAGCCGTTGCCGTCCGGCGTCGTGGCGAGCGTCACCACGGGAGCCGAAAGGTTCGAGCCCTGGGGGAGGTTCTTCGGCGCGTTCCCGAACGCGTACACGTCACCGGCCCTGTCCACGAGCCAGTACCCGGCGTCGTCGCCACTCGTCGTGGTGCCGAACGGGTAGGTCGTGGCGCTGGCGATGGGCGCCGGCGGGATGATCAGCTCGCCCGGCAACGATCCCTCGAAGACGGAGTCGCCGAAGTCGAAGACGCCACCGTCCGTGGCGAACATGCGGTACCCGCCCCCGTCCGGCGTGGCCTCTGCGGCCACGATCGGGCCGTTCAGGTGTTGGCCACCCATGGAGCCGTAGAACACCGCGTCACCGAAGGTGAACACACCGCCGTCGGCAGCGAACAACCAGTAGCCGCCGTGGTCCGGCGTGTCCGCCATGGCCATGATGGGCGCATTCAGGTGCGAGCCGCCCATGGAGCCGAAGAACTGGGCCCCGCCGAAGGCGAAGACACCGCCGTCGGACGCCGACATCCAGTAGCCGGGTGCGATGTAGGTGAAGTTCTCCGGTGACCGGGCCGACCCGCCGTTCGTCGTCACGACGACCGGGACGGTGCCCTGCCCCGGCGGCTCCGTGACGTCGATCGTCGTGCAGTCCGGCGTGATGTTCTGGATGGTGGCCGACGCGCTGCCGAACATGACGTTGATCGCGTTGCACAGGTTCGTGCCCTTGATGATCACCGTCTCGCCGCCCTTGGTCGGACCACTGGTCGGACTGATGCCCGAGACCGTCGGTGCGACCACGTAGGTGAACGTGACGGCCGGGTTGTTGATCGACGTCCCGCCGACGTCGGAGACGGTGACCGGCACGGGGCCGGCGCCGTTTCCGGGTAGCGGGCTGGGCGGCGTCAGCGCCAGGATGGTCGTCGAGTTCTCGACGTTCACCTGGGTGGCGTGCGCGCTCCCGAAGCTGACCGTCACGTTCGGGTCACCCGTGGGGAAGTTGCTCCCGGTGATCGTCACCGGTGTGCCGCCCGAGGTCGGGCCCTGGTTCGGGCTGATGCCGTTGGTGTTCACGACGGGGGTGCCCTCGAAGGTGAACTCCTCGGCCGCCGGCGCGGTGCCCCCCGACGCGGTGATGCACAGGACGGCGGGGCCGTCCGCAAAGGCCGGCGTGGTCACCTTGGCCTCGGAGTCACTGATGGGCGTGACGCTGGTGCCCGCGGTGAAGGATCCGTTGCCGCACGTCGTGAAGTCCGAGGCCTGCGTGAACGTCACGGCCGAGATGCCGGTGAGGCCGGTCCCGGTCATGGTGACCACGGTGCCGCCGGTGTCAGGGCCGAAGGCAGGATTGAGCCCGTTCACGCCGACGAAGGGTGGCCCGATGTAGAGGAACGGTTCGGCGTTGGACGGGCCGCCCAGGGTGTGGACGATCACGTTGGTCGTCCCGGGGGCGCCCGCGGGGGAGGTGGCCGTGACCATCGTCCCGGCGCCGTTCACCGTCACGTTGCTGGCCTGGTTGCCCCCGAAGGTCACCGACGTCGTGCCGGTGCTCCCGAGGTTCGTGCCGGTGATGGTCACCACCGTGCCACCGGCCGTCGGGCCGCTGTCGGGATCGATCCCGTTCACGCCGATGACAGGCGGCGGGATGTAGGTGAACGTGACCGGCGGGTTGTTGTTCGAGACCCCGCCGGCGTCGGACACGGTGACGTCGACCACCCCGGTCCCGGGTGGCGAGACCGCGGTGATCTCGGTGGTGGAGACCACGACGACGTTGGTCGCCAGCGCGGTGCCGAAGTGGACCGCGGTCGTGCCGTCGAGCGCCACGAAGTTGGTCCCCGTGATGGTCACCGGCGTACCACCCGCTTCGGGGCCCTCGTTGGGCACGATGCCGTTCACCGACGCGATGGTCGGTGCGAGCTCGTAGGTGAACTCGTCCTGCACCACCGCGGGGCTGGTGCCCAGCGGTGTCGTCACGGTCACGTCGACCGGTCCGGTGCCAGGCGGTGCCAAGGGGCTGGCCGGCGAGACGGCCGTGATGGAGGTGTCGCTGTTGACGAGGAACGACGTGGCCGCCGCGGTGCCGAAGTGGACAGCGGTCGCCGTCGTAAAGCCGTTCCCGGTGATGGTCACCGTGGTGCCACCGGCAACGGGGCCGGCGGTCGGGTTGATGCCGGACACAGTCGTGTTGAAGGTCGCGTAGGTGAACGTGACGGGCGGGTTGTTGTTCGAGACCCCGCCGGCGTCGGACACGGTGACGTCAACCGGACCCGTCCCCGGGAAGGGCAGGGGGCTGGGTGGCGAGACCGCGGTGATCGTGGTCGAGTTCACGACGACGACGTTGGTCGCCGGCGCGCCGCCGAAGCTCACCGCGGTCGTGGTGTCGCCGGGATTGAAGTTCGTCCCGGTGATCGTGACCGCGGTGCCGCCCGCCACCGGGCCCGTATTGGGCACGATGCCGCTCACCGCCGCTATCTCGGGTGGGACCTCATAGGTATAGGTATTGCCTGCCGTCGGTGTCGTCGAGCCGGCACCGAATTGGTTGGACACCTGGACGACGACCGGCGTGTTGTTGGCGATGCCGGCGTCGGGCGGGGTCACGGCCGTGATCTCGGTCGGCGAGACGAAGGTCACGTCGGAGGCCAGGCCGGCCGAGCCGAACGTGACCGTCGAGGTCTGCTCGAAGCCGGTGCCCATGATCGTCACGGGGGTGCCGCCGGCCTTGGGGCCGAAGTTCGGGGTGATGCTGGTGACGACCGCCGGGGCCTCGATGTCGGGGCCGCTGGCGGCGCAGGTGGACTGGGCGGCGTTGATGTTCACGCCACCGTTGAGGATGCCGAGCACCTGGAGGTGGAGGCCGGTCACCTGGATGCTGGTCAGCCCCGCGTGGTCGACCCGGGTCTGCTCGTTGAGCGTGAGGGTGATGACCCCGGCGAGCGGCCCGAGCTGCGCGGCCGTGAGGCCGGTGTTGGGAGGAATGGGGGAGGGGAGGCCGACGACGGGGCTCCCCGCGATGGAGAGGCCGACGACCGTCGTGCTGCCGGTCGAACCGGTGGCGGACGACGAGCAGTTGCTGTTGACCGCACCGATGTTCAGCAGTTTGAGCAGAGAGAGCCCGCTGAGCCCGGACAGGCCCTCGACCCCGGCCGACGCGTTGATGGTCTCGTTGGCTTGGCCGAAGTTCGTGGAGTTGGCGTCCGCATTCAGCGTGTTGACGGTCAACAGACCGGGGACGTCGAGCGGCAACGTCGAGGACACGCCGTCCTCGCTGCCGTCAGCTCCGAGGTGCACGTCCGGTATCGGACCGAGGAGGCTCCCTCCGAGAACCTGGACGTGGAGCCCGAACGCGCTCGAGGTCCCGGTGTCGGGATTCACCGCCTGCGCTGGTGCGCCGAGAATTGCTGTCGTTGCGGCGACTGTCGCAAAGACGACACCCACCATGCCAATCGAGCGCCTGACTCGAGTCCGCCACATTCGTTGAGGTCCCTTCCACACGTTTCCCACCCGACGGTGCGCCGGGAACTGCACAACGAATCACCGCCGTGCTTTTGCGCTGCTTTGTGTTCCGCTGCTTCGTGGCTATGTCTCCGCTTCCCGAAGGAACCCCAGAGGGGAAACTAGCCGCAACCTCCCGACCTCGCGGTGCTTTCATGCAATCGGGCAAAGAAGCCGAACGCGCGCAACAGGGGTGCGTGTGTCAAGAACTGTTGCAATAGGGATTGTCCTGGTCGCGGCCACAATTGGGCCCGTGGTCGGGCGGAGGCGGCGGGCCGCCCCGGCGGGGGCCGAGGGGTGGCCCGCTCGCGGAGGGGGGTCACGACGAGTTCACGGAGAATTCACCGCTTTTTACGAAATTCGACCCCCTTTCGGCGCCGCCATTCGCACAATGCGGCCGAAGTCATTGCACCGCCGGCGCGGGAACTCAGCTCGAGGTCGACCGGGACCCAGCGTCGGGGACCGGTTCTAAGCTGATCCTCGTGCCGAACACACGGGTGGAAAGCGACAGCATGGGGGAGATCGAGGTCCCGGCCGAGCGCTACTGGGGGGCCCAGACGCAGCGGTCGCTCCACCACTTCGACATCGGCACCGAGACCATGCCCAAGTCCTTGATCCGGGCCTTCGGGGTCCTGAAGGGCGCGTCGGCGTCGGTCAACCGCGACCTCGGCAAGCTCGACGACGGCCTGGCCGGGCTCATCGAGCAGGCGGCGGGAGAGGTGGCCAAGGGCGCCCTCGACGACCAGTTCCCGCTGCACATCTGGCAGACCGGGAGCGGGACGCAGACCAACATGAACGCGAACGAGGTCATCGGCAATCGCGCCATCGAGCTCGGCGGTGGCGTCATGGGCTCGAAGCAGCCCGTCCATCCCAACGACCACGTCAACATGTCGCAATCGTCGAACGACACGTTCCCGACGGCCATGCACATCGCAGTGGCCGAGGAGATCGTGCACCGGCTCGTGCCGTCGGTGTCCGCGCTGCGCGACGCGCTGCGCGTGAAGTCCGACGAGTACGCGGACGTCACCAAGATCGGGCGAACCCACCTGATGGACGCGGTGCCGCTGACCTTGGGCCAGGAGTTCTCCGGTTACGTGGCCCAGCTCACCGCCGACCTGGAACGGATCGAGTTGACGATGCCGGGTCTCTACGAGCTTGCCGCCGGCGGCTCGGCGGTGGGCACGGGCCTCAACACGCACCCCGAGTTCGCCGAGCGCGTGGCCGGAGCGATCGCGGAGATGACGGGCCTGCCCTTCGTGACGGCGTCGAACAAATTCGCCGCCCTGGCCGCCCACGATGCCCTCGTGTTCACGCACGGGTCCCTCAAGACCCTGGCCGTCTCGCTCATGAAGATCGCCGACGACCTGCGCTGGCTGGGCTCGGGGCCGCGGAGCGGCCTCGGCGAGCTGCAGCTGCCCGAGAACGAGCCGGGCTCGTCGATCATGCCGGGCAAGGTCAACCCCACTCAAAGCGAGGCCATGATCATGGTCGGCATCCAGGTCATCGGGAACGACGTGGCCGTGACGACGGCGGGCAGCCGGGGCAACCTCGAGCTGAACGTTTGCAAGCCCGTCATCGCGTACAACGTGCTGCAGTCGATCGCGTTGATGACCGACGCCTGTCGTGGCTTTCGCGAGTTCTGCGTGGAGGGGCTCAAGCCGGACTACGAGCAGATCGACCACCACCTCCGGAACTCGCTGATGCTGGTGACCGCGTTGACGCCCATCATCGGTTACGACGCCGCCGCGAAGGTGGCCAAGAAGGCGCAGACGGAGCGCACGACACTGCGCGAGGCGGCCATGGAGCTGGGCCTCATGACCGGCGAGCAGTTCGACGAGGCGGTGCGTCCCGAGAGCATGACGCATCCGTGAGCGAGCCCGTGCTCGCCGAGTCAGAGGTCGATCGTGCGCTCGAAGAGCAACACCTGCACTGGACGCGCGCGGGGGGCGAGCTCACGACGACGGTCAAGCTGCACGACTTCGCGGCCGCGCTGGCCTTCGTCAATGCCGTCGGCGCGGTGGCGGAGGCGGCCAACCACCACCCCGACATCGACATCCGCTGGAACACGGTGCGCCTGGCCCTGACCACCCACGACTCGGGCGGCATCACGCTCCTCGACCTGGCGCTGGCCGCAGCCGTCGACCGGATCCGGCCCGACGTCAGGGACTGAGCTCGGGCGCGGGCCCCGCGCCTCGGGCCCCGTCCCAACCGTTCCGTAGGGCGACGCCCACGACGTTCGCCATGCTCTGCACGAACTGGCCCGACGACCGGGTGAACTGGCGCGGCTTGGTGCTTGCCGCGATGAGAACCCCGATCACCCCGGTGTCGGCGAAGACCGGCGCGGCGGCGGCCGACATGAGGCCGACCTCGGCGCCGTGGGCCGACCTGTCGAAACGGCGGTCCCGCGGCGCGTCGTCGACGACGACGACCTTCCCGGACAGGGCGGCATAACCCGTCAGCGAGCGGCTGCCGGGTTGGATCACGTCATCGTGCTGGCCGTGCACAGGGTCGCCGGCCGCGATGCGCACCGTGATCGCGTCGCTCCCGGGCGCACACTCCGAGAGGTAGCCGTACTCGCACCCGAGCACACGCCGGGTCGCCTCGACCGCCTCCGTCAGGATCACATCGAGCTCGTCCGGCCGGCCGACATGCGCACGCGTCCCGAGCAGTGCGACCGTCTCCTGCTGGTGTTCTTGCACGAGGAGCTCGTGCTTGAGTCGATTTCGCTCCGTGTTGTCGACCAGTGTCGAGATCAGTCCGACGAGGTCGCCACTCGAGTCGAGGACGGGCGACCCTGTCAACCGTGCCGTGAAGCTCGTGCCGTCCCGACGGGTCAGTTCGAGATCGCCGGAATAGATCCGTTTCTTCAGGAGTCGGGAATGGATGCGCTGTGAATCGCGAGCGGCTTCGTCCGACGGGAGGAGATTGAGGCCGTTCTGACCGAGCAGTTCGTCGACCCGCCAGCCGAACAGGCGCTCGGCGGCGGGATTGGCGTAGACGATGGTCCCGTCCGGGGTCGCGCCCACCACTGCTTCACCGATCGCGTCGAGCAGGGCGCGCTGAAATCGTGACGCCGACTCGGCCTCCTTGCGTTCGGTGATATCGGTGACGACGGCAACCGCTCCTTGGTACGAGCCAGAGGTCGAGAGCAGCGGGGTGGTCGACGTCTCCGCGAGGAAGGACGTCCCGTCGGCTCGTCGCAATCGGATCTCATAGCGCTGGTTCACCCCGGCGCGGCCGAGCCGCCCGCGCTCCCTGACTTCGTCGGCCGACTCCGGTTCGAAGAAATCGAAGACCGGGCGCGCCGACAGCTCCTCGATCGAGCACCGCATCATCTCCGCTATGCGCCGATTGACATAGCGGGTTCGGCCGTTGTGAGAGACCCAGATCCCCTGATCGGCCGCCTGCATGACCTGGTGCAGCAGGAACGCCTCCGCCTCGCCGGCCGATAGCGCAGCCGTCCCGGCGCCGGCGACCCGGGCCATCGCGGCCGAGAGCGTCAGCCCCTCGGCCACCAGCCTGGTCACAGCTTGCACCCGTTCGACGTCGGCCTCGGTGTAGACGCGTTGCCCGCCCGGGGAGCGCTGGGGGTCCAAGAACCCGAACCGACGCTCCCAGGCTCGAAGGGTGCTCACCCCGACCCCCGTGCGCCGGGCCACCTCCCCGACCCTCAGCGTCACGACTGACAGCGAAATTGGAGGAGTCCTTTCCGACGAACTGCGGAAACTCTATACAAGATGTCCAAGAATATCTGCGTCGAATAGTAGGAAAGTTCACCATTCTGTTGCACAATCCCAGTAGCAACATCGACGTCGACGGCTCGGGGCAGACGATCAGTTGATCGGAGGTATCCGTGGGTTCGGGGAGTGGAGGGCTCGAGTTGACGAGGCGACAGCGCAGATCCGTGGCGGTGGCGCGTGCGTGAGTGCGCCGGTGGCGACCGGCTGAGGGCTTGCAACTCCGGTGTCGCAGCTGACGGCCCCGCGGACGACGCCGTCCTCGACGCCCTCGAGACGGTGGTGAAGGGGCTCATTGAGAACTCGGCCCGGATTGAGCTCGCGCTCGAACGCGCCGAGCAGATCCGGCGACAGCGCCTTTCGGGCTGGACGTACGCGCAGATCGTCGAGGAGTCCACCGGGCCGTTGATGGTCGAGATCCTCTCCACCAACCTTCGGGTCCTGCACAAGCTCGGGCACCAGCTTCGCAGCACGGAGGCTCAAGCCCTTCGGAGCGAGGGCCTGAGCACGATCAGGATCGCGGAGCTGTTCGGCGTCTCCCGTCAACGAGTCGCCGCGCTCCTCCAGGATCGTCCCGGTCACCCCGCTCACGGGAAGGGCGTTCGACCACAGGTCGCGAACGGTCGGCCACGCCTGACGCTGGACTGGGTGGCCCCAGAGGAGTAGCACCGCTCTTCACGGTTCCGTGCCGCGTCTCGCTCGGGGAGCGGTTGCGTTAGCCCAGCTGCGCCTTATCGGCGGACCCCGACGGACAGCTCGCCCGTTCGTCCTCGCTCCAACAGCGCCATCATGTCCGTCTGCTCGACCGGGTACGAGAACAGATAGCCCTGGCCCTCCACGATGCCGAGCGCGGCAAGCACGTCGTTCTGTTCGATTGTCTCGATCCCTTCGGCGATCACTTCGAGCCCCAAGGCCTGACCGAGCTGCACGAGTACCTCCACGATCGCCTGCATGGTGGGACTGCCGGTGAGGCGCGAAACGAAGCACTGGTCGATCTTCAAGACGTCGATCGGAAACTGCTGAAGGTACGCGAAGGAAGAGAATCCGGTACCGAAATCGTCGATGGCAAGGCGCACCCCGAGAGCCTTGAGCTTGGCCAGCCGAGAGAGAGTGGCGTGGTCGCCACCCATCAAGGCCGTCTCTGTGAGCTCCAACACGAGCATCGACGGGTCGAGGCCACTGGTCAGCACGGCGTACCGCACGTCGTCAACGAACCCGTCGCGTTGCAGCTGCTTGGCGGAGACATTGACGGAGACGAACATCCGGTGCCCTTGACTTTGCCAGTCAGCTCCCGCCTGGCATGCGGTCTCGAGCACCCACCTCCCCACCTGGGTGATGAGGCCCGACGCTTCGAGCCGGGGCACGAACTCGCCCGGTGAGAGCACCTTTCCCGATGGGTGGTGCCAGCGCAGAAGGGCTTCCGCCCCGGTCACGGCGCCGTTCTCCAGGTTGACCTTGGGTTGGTAGAGCACGAAGAACTGGTGTCCGGCGAGCGCGTCGTGCAGCTCCAAATCGAGACGGCAGCCGTCATCGACGGCCTTCGTCATCGCAGCAAGGGAGATGGCTTGCTGCCTGTGGTCTCGCTCCGACACTTCACTACCCCCTACTGTTCGAACGTCAATCGCCGAACCGACGCGTGGTGTTGCGGTGCGAACTTTCCCGTGGAACCGCCTCGTTCGCCCGGAACTCGTAAAGGCACGATACCCGTGTCAACAATTCTTCCGGCTAGGGCCGTTTGTCACGAATTGTCCGAAAGTCATCGAAACGTTTGACTTCGGTCCGCACAGATCCGGACACCGAGCGGCGGCGTCTCGAGGCTCGGAGACGTGCACGATCACGCACGGCCGGCGCATCGGCCGCGAAAAATTCTTGTCGCGCAACGCTTGTTGCGCGACCACTGCACCCAAGCGACGACGCTGAGGCAACCTTCGCATGATCCAATCCATCGGGTTGCATGGCGGGGGAAGGCGCCGGATGCACGGTGCCGTGCGGAGGGGGAACACCAATGAGAGGGACGACTCGTTCCAGTCGCAGTCGCAGTCGCAGTCGCGGTCGCGGTCGCGGTCGCGGCGCGACTCGCAACGTGATGCGAGAGCCGGCGGCGAATGGCGTGGACGCATTGTGGTCCGAGTTCAAGGCGACGGGCGCGCAGACGGTGCGCGATCAGCTGATGGTCCACTACTGGCCTTTCGTCAGCGGAGTGGCCAGCCGGGTGTCAAAGACGCTGCCTCGTCACTTCGACGAGGAGGATCTGACCAGTTATGGGGTCTTTGGCTTGATGGACGCCATCGAACGGTTCGAGACCGCTCGCGACGTCCACTTCGAGTCGTATGCGATTCCCCGCATCAAGGGAGCCATCGTCGACGGGCTACGGGCCATTGACTGGGTGCCCCGCTCGGTGCGCACCAAGGCGCGGGCGATTCAGCAAGCATCCGCACACCTCGAGGTGACCTTGGGGAGAGTGCCCACCCAGTCGGAAGTCGCGGCCGAGCTCGAGATGACGGCGCCGGCGTTCCACCGGGCGCGGCGCGAGGTCGACTCGGTCCGGGTGCTGGCGCTCGATGAGCAGCAGCGCGACGCGGAGCGCACGGTGCTGGCCGACAGCGTCGCCGACGACTCGTGGGGTCCCACCGACACCTTCGAGGACAAGGAGGCCAAAGCGACCTTGGCCGCGGTGATCGAGGGCTTGCCCGAGCGCGAACGAAGCGTCGTGAAGATGTACTACTACGAAGGCCTCTCGCTCAAAGCGATCGGCGGGGTGTTGGGTGTGTCAGAGAGCCGGGCGTGCCAGATGCACACCAAGGCCCTGCGGGAGATGCGTTCGAAGTTGGCTGACCCTCCCGAGACCCTCGTCGGCAACATCGCACGGGTGCCGGCGCGTGCGCCCAGGGCTCAAGGTGCGCCTCGAGGGCCCGGCGCGAACAGCATGTGCCGCAACGGAGACGAACAGGCGCCCCTGCAGCGCCTCGCGAGCTGACCCGCGGTCAGCGCAGCGGTTCGAGCAGGGCTGCCCGCAGGCCGGCCACGAGCTCGGGCCCGGCCCCGAGCCCGGCGACGTAGGCGTCGACGGACCCGTAGGTCGACCGGAGGTGGTCGAGCAACGCCTCCATCTGGGCGGGCGCGGCCGAGAACACCTCGGAGATGTTCTCTATCGCCTCGCGCCCCTCCGGGTACTTCACGATCAGCTTGGCCCGCAGGCGGGTCATCGCCGCCCCGCTCAGCGCGTAGTCGGCCACCACGGTCGGCTCGTCCACCCCCAGCACTGAGAGCAGGATGGCGGAGAGGACGCCGGTGCGGTCCTTGCCCGCCGTGCAGTGGAAGACGGCGGGCAGCGAGCCGGGTGCGGCGAGGATCTCGAGCACGGAGACGAACGAACGGCCAGCGTCGCGCACCATGTCGAGATACTGCGTGCCGAGCAGCCCCGGGTTCTTGTCGAAGGCATCCGCGTCGGGCAGCTGCTCGATGATCGGGAAATGATGGAACGTCACCGGGTGGGCGTCGACGTCGTAGCGCCCGCGTTCGAGCTCCTCGGCCGAGCGCAGGTCGATCACGGTGCGGATGCCGAGCGCGCGCATCGTCGAGAAGTCGCCCTCGGTCAGGTCACCCAGTCCGTCGGCCCGGAACAAGGTGCGCCAACGCGTGCGCCGCGCGTCCGGCGTCGCGTACCCCCCGAGGTCGCGGAAGTTCACGGCCCCTTCGAGCGGGATGAGCCGCACGGGCGCATCCGCCGGGGCCGCCGCCGAGGCCGACGCCGACGCCGGGGCCGCCGCCGAGGCCGCCGTCACGAGACCGGCATGTCCCACATGGGGAACCACCGCGACAGGTCCGTTTCCACCGGCAGGTCGGCGCCCACCATGGTGCGGATGCGCAGCTCGAGCTCGGTGTCGCGACGCTCTTTCGACGCGTCGACCGGCGCAAACGGGTAGAAGGTGCCCCGCTTGAACAGGTAGACGAGGCGGAACGCTCGGGCGTCGTCGGGTGCGTCGGTCCCCGGCACGAACCCGAAGACCGAGCAGAGGAGCTGGGGGCCCCAGCCGTTGTCCTGCAGGGTGGAGTTGGCCATGTGGATCTTGGTGACCAGCTCCTCGATGTCGGGGTCGTCGAGCAGCAACCAGCCGTAGTCGAAGGAGTCGGTGGCGTGGCGGAAACCGTCGCCCACCAATTCGGATATCTCCTTCTGCGCGTCGGCCGTCGCCTGTCCCGGCGGCGGCTTCCAGCACACGCCGGCGTGGCCGGAGGTGACAAGGCCGCCGGCGCTCTGCAGGGTGAGGGCGGCCGTCGGCAGCGCGAACAGCGCGTCGAGGTTGGCCCGGACGGGCTTGGAGCGGCCGAGGATGGTGTCGAGGAGGCCCATGGTGACCGCAGTTCTAGCGCTTCTGACGGGCTACTCGACCCGGCGGTCCGAGCTGGTCGTGCGGCCGATCAGGAACGAGCCGACCGGGCCGCTCGAGCCGACCGGGCTGAAGCAGCCGAGGCAGCCGAGGTAGCCGACGCAGCCGACGCAGACTCAGTTGACCGAGTCGGTCGCGCCAGCCTGGCCGAGCTGCTGCTCGAGCTGCGCGAGCTGGGCGAGCCGGCGCTCGAGCGTCGGGTGGGTGCGGAACAGGTTGCCGAAGCTGAAGCCGCCCCCGCCCCCCTGGGTGGCGCCGTTGGCGACCGCCGGGGTGAAGAAGAAGGCGTTGAACGGCTCGGCGGCCCGCAGGTCCTTGGTCGGGATGCTGCCCATCTCGCCGGTGATCTTCACCAGCGCCGAGGCCAGCAGGGCCGGGCGCCCGATGAGCAACGCCCCGGAGCGGTCGGCCGCCAGTTCCCGGTAGCGCGACAGCGCCATCGTCAACAAGAAGCTGATGAAGTACACGACGACCGACACGAGCAACACGATCATCTCCACCAACGCGGCCTGCGACTGCTGGTTGTTGCCGCCGCCGCGCCCGCCGCCACCGAAGATCTCGGAATAGAACATCACTCGCGTCAGCAGGCCGGCGATCATCCCGAGCCCGCTGGCGATGGTCATGACCGCCACGTCCCGGTGCGCCACGTGGGAGATCTCGTGCGAGAGCACCGCCTCCACCTCGGGCTCGTCGAGACGGCGCAGCAGGCCGCTCGTCACGCAGACGACGGACGACTTGGGACTACGGCCGGTGGCGAACGCGTTCGGAATGTCCGTCTGCGCAATGGCGACCTTGGGCTTGGGCATGTCGGCCAAGGCGCACAGGCGATCGACGACACCATGCAGCTGGGGCGCCTGTTCGGGCGTGACCTCCTTGGCGTGCATCGCGTACATGGCGATCTTGGCGCTGAACCAGTACTGGCAGAAGATCAGCGCGAAGCCGATCACCAGCACGAAGGCGAAGGACAGCCCGACTGCGATCAGGATGCCGATCACGGCGCCGTAGAGAACGACGAGGAAGAACCCCGTCATGAGCATGCGGTAGGTCAGACCGCGATCCGATTTGATGTTGCGTGAGATCGCCATTAGGCGCTGTCTCCTCCAGTACCCCCACTTGTTCCATTCCCCCCGGTTCCTGCGGCCTCGGGCGACCCACCGGCGCCCGCTCCCTCGGTCGTGGCGCCCGCCGGAGCGCCGGTCGGAGCGCCGGTCGGAGCGCCGGATGCGCCGGATGCGCCGCCCTCGTCGCCCGACGACAGCGCCGCCGCCTCAGGCGTCCCCAACTCGGCCCGCAACGCGGCGAGCTCGTTGTCCACCTGTGACGTCGACGACACCTTGTCGAGCTCCTTCTGGATGTCGTCCACCGGTGTCGACAGGTCATTCAGCGCCCCCGACGCCAGCAGCTCGTCGATGGCGCCGGCCCGCGCCTGCATCGAGGCGATCTTGTCCTGGGCCCGCTGCATCGTCGCGCCGGCGTCCTTGCTCGATGTGGAGATCCCCGACACCGCCTCGCCCACCTTGGTCTGGGCCTCGGCGGCGGTGTACGACGCCTTCATCGTTTCCTTCTGGGTGCGGAAGCGCTCGACGCGGATCTGCAGCTCCTGCGAGGTCTGGACGAGCTTCTGCTCCTGGTCGGTGATCTGGTCGTGCTGGGTCTTGAGCTCGGCCAGTTGCTCGCCCAACGCGGCCCGCCGCGAGAGCGCCTCGCGGGCCAGGTCCTCGTTGCCCTGCGACAGCGCCGCCTTGGCCTGACCCTGCAGCTTGTCGGCCTGCTTCTGCAGCCCCTGCGCCTGCAGCTCGATCCGCTTGCGGGCCGTCGCCACGTCCGCCACGCCCCGCCGCACCTTCGTGAGCTGCTCGACCTGGCGCTCGTAGGAGAGGTCAAGGGTGTCGCGGGGGTCCTCCATCTTGTCGAGGGCCTTGTTGGCCTTCGACCGGAAGATGTCGAGGAACCGTTGGAACGTGCCTGCCATGGGTATCGAGCATAAGGCCCAGCGGGCCGGCGGGGGCACCGGCCGAGCGTCCGGTGCTCCATTCACGCACGAGATCCCTGCGCCGACCCGCCCACGCCCGGTCGGCCCTGCACAGGGTCGCCGCTAAGGTCGTCTGGGTGCCTGACCGCCTCTGCCTGTTGAGCGTCCACGCGCACCCCGACGACGAGGCCTCCAAGGGCGCCCCGACGGTGGCGAAATACCACGCCGAGGGCGTGCACGCCGTGCTGGTCTGCTGCACCGGCGGTGAGGAGGGGGACATCCTCAACCCCGCCATGGACACACCCGAGGTGCGGGCCGACATCGGGCGCATCCGGATGGCCGAGCTCAAGGCGTCGACCGGCATCATCGGCTACGACGACACGGTGCTGCTCGGCTACCGCGACTCGGGCATGCCCGACACCGAGGCCAACGCCAATCCCGCCTCGTTCGCCCAGGCCCCCCTCGACGAGGCGGTCGAGCGGCTCGTGGCGGTCATCCGCCGGGAGCGCCCCCAGGTCGTCATCACCTACGGCGAGGACCACTCGGGCTACCCGCATCCGGACCACATCCGGGTGCATGACATCTCCGTCCTGGCCTTCGACTCCGCCGGTGATCCGGACAAGTACCCGGAGGCCGGACCGCCGTTCGCCCCCGCGAAGCTCTATTACTCGGTGTGGGCCGCCTCGCGCTTTCGCGAGATCCACGCCAAGTTCGAGGAGCTCGGGCTGAAGTCGCCGTTCGACGACAAATGGCTAGAGCGCATCGGGCAAGACGAGAAGTTCACGACGACGATCGACATCACTGCGTTCACCCAGGTGCGGTCCGAGGCGCTCAAGGCCCACGCCACCCAGGTCGACCCGAACTCTCCCTTCTGGTTCGGGCTGCCGCCCGAGGTGATGCGCGACATCCACCCGACCGAGGAGTTCTTCCTCGCCCAGAGCCGCATCGGGCCGACCGACGTGACCGAGGACGACCTCTTCGAGGGGATCCGCTAAGGGAGTCTCAGGCGACGGGGCCGAGGAAGCCCCAGCTGATGACGCCGGCGCTCTGCAGCAGGACGAGCGTCACGGCCGTGGCCAGCACGCCCAGCAGAGCGATCGTGACCACCGCCTTCCACGGCACCGGGAACGACCGGAGCGTGCGCCGTTGCTTCGCCTCCTGCCGCCGCGCTACCCGCGAGCGCCCGGGCGGGCGAGGGGCTGAGGCGGGTGTCGCGGCCGGGGCCGGGGCCGGTGATGGGGATGGGGATGGGGATGGGGCCGGGGCCGCAACGGGTGTCACCGCAGCCGGAGCACTAGTCGCTGGAGCCGCCGCCGCGGCAGCCGCAGGAGCCGCCGCCGCAGCTTTGCGCGGTGCCGACTTTTGCCGCGGCTTCGGTTGGGCCGCCGACGCCTTGGTGGGCGCCGCCGACGCCGTGTTCGACGCCGTGCCGTTCTCGTCCACACCATCGAATCTCGGGGCGGGTCCCTCGGGCACGTAGGTCAGGGCGTCCGATGTGACGTCGCGCAGCAGGACCTCGAGGTCGTCGAGCGACCATCCGGGCACGACGAGCGGCGTGGTGGCGCCCCGGCCGCGCAGCGTCAGGAGGACGTAGCCCTTCCGCTCCTCGATCTCCCACTCCGACACGCGGTTCCACGCCATCTGCTGGACCGGGCGGCCGGGCCGGCGCACCTCGATGCCGGCCGGCGAGAGCCCGAGCTCGAACACGTCGGTGCCGCGCTTCTTCTGTCTCGAGTGCACCGAGACGCCTTGGATGGTGGCGGTTGTCGTGGCGGTCACCGATTCAGCCCCCGGCCCGCGCCAGGTCGCGCAGGGGCCGGTATCCGATCAGGGTGGCGCCCACCTCGTCGAGGGAGCGCCGGATCCAGTCCTCTTTGCAGATCATCTCGTAGTCGTCCACCCGGGTCATCCAGTCGTCGGTCGCCAGCGAGCGCAGCTCGGCGCTGTCGACGGCCGGGTGCAGCAGAAATTCGGTCACGCCGGGCCGCAGTGTCGCAAAGTCCCGCTCGAAGGTCTGGCGGGATCCGACGCCGCCCATGTAGCGAAAGTGGTCGGTGAACACCGCCCCCGCCTCGGCGGCGACGGCGCGGGCGGGAAAGCCCATGTAGCGCTCGGTGGCCGGGGTCACCATCCGCAACGGGAGGCCGAACTCGATCGCCAGGTTGAGGTAGACGTCGAAGAACTCGGGCCGCAGCTGCAGCGTGCCCATGTGGGAGTCGAGGTGGCTGACGTCGAAGCCCCACAGGATCGCCCGCTCAATCTGCGCCCGGCACTCGCGGCGGACCTCGTCGAGGTCGGCGTGGTCCCAGACGTCCTCGACCGTGCTCGGGAAGCCCCCGTCGCCGCCGAGGAGCGACGGCGCGTGCGTGATCGGCCCCCAGCGGTAGAGCTCGTACTCCGCGTTGAGCGTGAGATGCACACCGACGTCCTCGCCCCGGTAGCGGCTGGACGCTTCGCGGGCCCACGGGCACGGCACCATGAGCGTGGCGCTGGTGACGGTCCCCGTGGCGAGGCACTCGAAGACGCCCACGTTGGCCGAGTGGCACGAACCGAGATCGTCCGCATTGATGATGACCAGTTTGGCGTCGGCCGAATAGCCGAGCCGCTGCGCCAAATTCCCCTCAGCCATCGTGTCGTGCTCCTCCGGACACGTCGGCGTCTTGGGCACGCGCGTCCGCTGCGATCTCCTCCTGGAACGCCTCCATTCTGCCAGCCAGCCCTGCGTCCTCCAGCCCGAGGATGCGGACGGCCAGCAGACCGGCGTTGCGGGCGCCGTTCACGGCCATGGTGGCGACGGGCACACCCCGGGGCATCTGCACGATGGAGAGCAGGCTGTCCAGGCCGTCGAGCTGCGACAGCGCGACCGGGACGCCGATCACCGGCAGGCGGGTCACCGAGGCCAGCATCCCCGGCAGGTGGGCGGCGCCGCCCGCCCCGGCGATCAGGACGCGCAGGCCCCGCCCGGCCGCCTCCTGCCCGAAGGTGAGCATGTCGCGGGGCGTCCGGTGCGCAGAGACCACCCGGACCTCGTGCGCCACGTCGAAGCGCTCGAGCATTTCGACGGCGCCCCCCATGACCGGGAGATCGGAGGAGCTGCCCATCACGACGGCGACCAGTGACGGCCCGCTCACGACGCGGCGTCCGCCGGCAGCTCGAGCCCCTCGGGGAGGGGCGTGCCGAGCGCACGCGCCGCCGACCAGGCGCGGGCCCGCACCACCCCTGCGTCATCGCCGCACACCGTCACGTGCCCCAGTTTGCGTCCCGATCGCGGTTGCTTGCCATACAGGTGGACGTGGGCCCCGTCGACGGCGAGGCCCCGGGCCAAGAGCTGCGCCGGGTTCTCGCCCGCCGGGCCGCCGAACACGTTGACGCTGGCCACCTGGGCGTGCTGGGGTGCCGTCGATCCGAGGGGCAGGTCCAACACGGCGCGGAGGTGGTTCTCGAACTGCGAGGTCACCGCGCCCTCGATCGTCCAGTGCCCCGAGTTGTGCGGGCGGGTGGCCACCTCGTTGACCAGCAGGCGTCCTCCCGACCAGAAGAGCTCGACGGCCATCACCCCCACGGCGCCGACGATCTCGGCCACCTTCTGCCCGAGGGCGGATGCCGCCTCGCCCACCTCGCGGTCGAGGCCGCCGGGCACGAGCACCTCGCGGCACACGCCGCCGACCTGCGCCGTCTCCACCGCCGGCCAGGCGACCGACGCACCCGAAGGACGCCGGGCGACCAGCACCGCCAGCTCGGCGTCGAGCGGGAGCAGCTCCTCCACCACGACGCGCCCGCCGATGTGGGCCAGGACCTCGGCGGCCTCCGCCTCGTCACCCACCGGCCAGACACCCTTGCCGTCGTAGCCGCCCCGTGCCGCCTTGAGCATCACCGGCCACGCGTGCCCGGCCGCGAAGCGGACCACCGCCGCGAGCGCATGGGGCCCGCCGTCGACGATCTCGTACCCCGGCACGGGCACGCCGGCGGCGTCGAGGACGCGCCGCATGTGGGCCTTGTCGACCGCGAACTCCAGCGTCTGAGCGCCGGGCCGCAGGGCGAACCCCTCCGCGGCGAGCCCGGCGACGATGTCGAGGTCGACCTGCTCGTGGTCGAAGGTCACGACGGCGCAGCGCTCGGCCAGCGCGCGGAGGTCGCGCTCGACGAAAGGTGATCCGAGGACCACCTCGGAGGCCACCCCGCAGGCGGCGTCGTCGGGGCGTTCCGCCAGCACGGCCATGGACAGGCCGAGCGCGCTCGCCGCCTCTCCGGCCATGCGCGCCAGCTGTCCAGCCCCGACGAATCCGACGTCGTGCGTGCTCAGGTCGTTCGCCCCCATCGGGTGATTCGCATAGACAGGGGGGCTGACACAACCGGCAGACTACGCGAGGAGTCCGAGGACCATGGCCAAGCAACTGCGCATCGGGGGTCTGCTCGATGTGGATCAGCCCCTGCCCCGCATCGTGGCGCAACTGCAGCAATTCGAGGAGGCCGGCTTCGACCACGCCTTCGCCTCACAGATCTTCGGGCCCGACGCGCTCACGCTGCTGGCCGTCTTGGGGGCGCAGGTGCCCCGCATCAGCCTGGGCACGGGCGTCGTGCCCATCTACCCGCGGCACCCGATGATGCTGGCCCAACAGGCCCTCACGGTGCAGGCCGCGACGGACAACCGCCTGATCCTCGGCATCGGCCTGTCGCACCAGGTGGTTGTCGAGGGGATGTGGGGGATGAGCTTCGACAAGCCGTACGCCTACATGAGGGAGTATCTCGATTCGCTCATGCCGATGCTGCGGGGTGAGACGGTATCGAGCGCAGGCGAGCGGGTGACGACGAACGCGTTCCAGGCCGTGGGCGTGCGCGGGGTTGGCACGCCGCCGGTGCTCGTGGCGGCGCTGGGCACAGCCATGCTGAAGCTCGCCGGACGGGTGGCCGACGGGACCATCACGTGGATGACCGGGACGGCGACGATCGCGGATCACATCGTGCCGACGATCGCGGCGGCGGCCGAAGCGGCGGGCCGGCCGGCGCCGCGCGTGTTCGTCTCGTTGCCCGTCGCGGTCACCGACGACGTCGAGGCGGCGAAGGCGCGCCTCAACAAGGATCTCGCCATCTATCCGACCCTGCCCTCCTACAAGGCGATGCTCGACAAGGAAGGCGCGGAGACCCCGGCCGACGTGGGTTTCGTCGGGGACGAGGAGACGGTGGCGGCGTCGATCGCCAAGCTGGTGGACGCAGGCGCCACGGACTTCGGTGCGGCGATCATCGGGGACGCCGCCGAGCGCGAGCGGGGCTTCGCCCTGATCAGCGAGCTCGCCAAAGGCTGAGCGCAAGGGCTCTTTTTGCGGCTCTTGCGGGACCTTGCGGGACCTTCGTGGTCCCGCTTTGCTCAGCGATCGAGCGTCGTGAACTTGAATTCGTTGAGGTCGGGCAGTGAGTCGAAGAGCTCCAGCACGCCCTCTACGTTGCGGCGCGCCAGGGCAGCGTCGCCTCGGGGCCGACTCATGATCCGCACGAACGCCGCACGCCCGTCGACCACGAAGGTTGGGACACCGAAGGCCGACCACTCGTTGACGGCCAGCTCGTGGGACCGGCGGATCTCCTGGATCGGCGCGCCCGACTCCACCTCGGCGATCACCTTGTCGCCTGGGACGTCGACGCCGTCGAGGACCCCTGCCACCACTTCG
>DASZMN010000099.1:0-88743 GCA_035551835.1 Acidimicrobiales bacterium
CCTGCGCGCGCTCTACCAGGTGCTCCAGGAGAAGCTGGTCAAGCGACAGGTGTCGCTGAAGGCCTTCGACGCGGGGAAGATCGAGGAGGCCCAGAAGGGCACCGCCCGCCAGCACGTCGCGATCCGGGCCGGCATCTCGTCGGACCACGCCAAGAAGCTCAACAAGTTCATCAAGGACCTCGGCCTCAAGGGGGTGTCGTCGCAGACCCAGGGGGAGCAGCTGCGGGTCTCGGGCAAGAAGCGCGACGACCTCCAAGAGGTGATCGCGAAGTGCAAGGCCGAGGACTTCGGCATTCCCCTGCAATTCTCCAACTTCAGGGACTGAGGGCCGCCGGCCAGGGCACGGGGCACGTCGGGGTGGGTGCCGCGCCGTCGCGCCGCCAGGCGCTCAGGCGTTGTCCGAGGATTCCACCGCCACCTTTTCCGCGTGGTGCTCTTCGAATTCGATCGGCTCGATGTGGAAGAGCTTGTTGTAGATGACGAACTTCACGAACCAGAGGATGGCGAAGGAGAGCAGGTTCGCCCCGTTCACCAACAATGTCGTGGCGCCGTGACCGAGGCCGTGGTGGCGAGCGAAGTCGCCGGCCAAATACACGGCGAGGCTGGAGAACGCGAGCCCGATGAAGGACAGCACCCAGAACGGCAAGACCTCACGCCAGAGGTGTGACCGGCCTCCCTTGCCCCACACCCACTTGCGGTTGAGGTAATAGGACGGAATGGTCGCCAAGACGTTCGCCAAGATGTTCGCCGGCACCTCGGACATGACCCGCCAGACGCCGAACGTCATGAACAAGGTGACCTGCGACACGATGGTCGAGACCACCGAGACGCCGGCGTACTTGATCAGCTTCACGCTCGAGGGGTGGGCGATGACCTGACGCAAGCGAACCGGCAGGGGCTGACCGGACGACCAGATATGCGAGAGCGGCGGGTGCCCGGGGTGCTGGCTCGAGGACACTGGGCTCTCGTCGGTCGAGCCCGGAGTCGAAGGCGGCACGTCCCAAGATTAGCCGAGAGGCCAATTTGGCCCCTGTCAGCCGGCTACACGCTCGGTGTGAGCAACCGGTTGGACCGGGCCACCTCGCCGAACCAATGGGCGCTCGGCTTGGGCCTTCGCTCGAACGTGCCGGGGGCCACCCCCACCAGCCCGAACTTGGGCCCGTACCCCAGGTGCCACTCGAAGTTGTCCAGCAGGCTCCACACGAAGTAGCCCCGCAGGTCGACGCCCTCCTCGAGGCACCGGTGGGCGCTCTCGAGGGCCTCGGCGAGGAACGCGATCCGCTCCGTGTCGTCGGCGGTGGCGATCCCGTTCTCGGTCACGACTACCGGCCGCCCGCTCACCGCGGCGGCGCGGCGGACCGTGTGCTCGACCGCCTGGGGCCATCGCTCCTCACCCATCTGGGTGAGTGGCACGCCCGGTTCGTTTCCCGCCAGGCCCTCAGGCCCGAAGTGCATGCGCGTGTAGCACTGCACGCCGACGAAGTCGTCGCCCTCCGTCGCGCGCAAGAAGACGTTCTCGAGCATCTCTTCGGCCGCGTCGCGCAGCGCCTCGCCGCCCTCGTCCGCCGTGATCTCGGCCATCGACAGCGTGAGGCCCACCGGGAAGTCACCGGGCCCGGCGCGCAGCGCGTCGACGGCCAGGCGGTGCGCGCGCACCATGGTCTCGTTCACGGCGCGGTAGCGGACGAAATCCTCTTTGACGCCCGGTGGGTACTCGCCTTGGAAATATCCCATGACCGACACCACGTTCGGCTCGTTGATCGTGCACGCCCAGCCGACGAGGTCACCCAGGTGCGCCGTGGCCCGGCTGACGAAGCGGGCGAAACGGTCGGCGGCGTCGGGTGCCTCCCAACCCCCGCGTGCCGCCAGCCAGCGCGGCGACGTGAAGTGGTGGTACGTCACGACCGGGGTGATCCCCTGCCCGTGACACGCGGCACAGATGCGCCGATAGTGCTCGAGCGCAGCCGTCGAGAACTCGCCCTCCTCGGGCTCGATGCGGCTCCACTCGAGCGAGAAACGGTAGGCACCCAAGCCCATGTCCGCCACGAGGTCGATGTCCTCGCGCCAGCGGTGCAGCGAGTCGCACGCGTCGCCGCTCGGCTCGAGCGTGCCCGAATCGGGGTTGTGCTCCCACGCCCACCAGTCGTTGTTGACGTTGGCCCCTTCGATCTGGTGGGCGGCCGTGGCCACGCCCCAGGTGAAGCCGTCGGGGAACACCAGCTCGCGTCCGGCGCCCGGTGGGCTCGCAGTGGTCACGGCGCCGCAGGGTAGCGGCCGCCGCTCCGGCGTGCGTCGACCGGCCCCCGGGCGTGAGCCTGCGAACATGGGCCGATGAGCGCGTCCTTGGAGTTCCTCGTCCGCTTGCTCGACCTCGAGCCGATTGAGGTGAACATCTTTCGCGGCATCCAACCGAACGAGGAGCGCCAGCGCGTCTTCGGGGGCCAGGTGGCGGGGCAGGCGCTCATGGCGGCGGGCCGGACGGTGGAGCACGGCCGCGTCCATTCGCTCCACGCGTACTTCCTCCGGCCGGGCGACCCGACGGTGCCCATCCTCTACGAGGTGGACCGCATCCGCGACGGGAGGTCGTTCACCACCCGCCGCGTCGTCGCCATTCAGCACGGGCGGGCCATCTTCAACATGTCGGCCTCGTTCGAGGACCTCGAGGAGAGCCCGATTGAGCACCAGCTCCCCATGCCGGACGTGCCGGCGCCCGAGACCCTCGCCCCGCTGTTCGAGCGGCTGGAACCTTGGAAGGAGGAGCTGGCCGACTGGTTCGACCGGCCCCATCCGATCGACCAGCGCCACATCGGCGAGCTGCCCTGGCACAGCAAGGGGGCCGGAGAGCCCCACCAGCGCCTGTGGATCCGCGCCGACGGCGAGCTGCCCGACGACCCGCTGCTCCACGCGTGCGTCGCGGCCTACGCGTCGGACATGAGCCTCTTCGACGTCATCTTGGCCCCCCACGACGTCAGTTGGGACGACGCCGAATTCATGGGGGCCAGCCTCGACCACTGCATGTGGTTCCACCGGCCCTTCCGGGCCGACGAATGGCTGCTCTACGACACCGACTCGCCGATCGCGGCGCACGGACGTGGCCTGGCGCGCGGGTTCCTGTTCGGGCGGTCCGGGCAGCTGTGCGTCACCGTGGCCCAGGAGGGCCTGGCGCGCATCGGGCGCCGCTAGTCAGCGCGCTTCGATCGGCGTGTAGTCGCGGGGCTCGGGCCCGATGTACAGCTGCCGCGGCCGGGCGATCTTCGAGTCCTGGTCGAGCATCTCCTGCCAGTGGGCCAGCCAGCCGGCGGTCCGGGGAATGGCGAAGAGCACGGGGAACATCTCGAGGGGGAAGCCCATCGCCTGGTAAATGAGCCCGGAGTAGAAGTCGACGTTGGGGTACAGGCGCCGCGAGGTGAAGTACTCGTCGTTGAGCGCGATCTCCTCGAGCTTCAGCGCGATGTCGAGCAGCGGGTTCTTGCCGGTGACCTCGAAGACCTCGTCGGCGGTGCGCTTGATGATCTTGGCCCGCGGGTCGTAGCTCTTGTAGACCCGGTGGCCGAAGCCCTGGAGGCGCTGGCTGCCGTGCCCCGCCTTGACCGTCGCGATGAAGTCGGGGACGTTCTCGACGGAGCCGATGTCGGTCAGCATCCGGATCACGGCCTCGTTGGCCCCACCGTGACGCGGGCCGTAGAGGGCGGCGGCGGCGGCGGCGGTGGCCGAGTAGGGGTCGGAATGCGACGAGCCGACCACCCGCATGGCGGTGGTCGAGCAGTTCTGCTCGTGGTCGGCGTGCAGGATGAACAAGATGTCGAGCGCCCGGGCCAGGACGGGATCGGCCTCGAAGCGCGGCTCGGCAACCTTCCAGAGCATGGAGAGGAAGTTGGGGGCGAAGTCGAGGGAGTTGTCGGGGTAGACGAACGGCATCCCGACGCTGAAGCGGTGGGCCGCCGCCGCCAGGGTCGGCATCTTGGCGATCAGCCGGATGATCTGCTTGTTGCGCGACTCCGGGTCGAAGATGTCCTTGGCGTCGAGGTAGAAGGTCGAGAGCGCGGCGACGGCCGATACCAGCATGCCCATGGGATGCGCGTCGTAATGGAAGCCGTCGAGAAAACGCTTTCGTACGTTCTCGTGGATGAAGGTGTGGTACGTGACGTCGTGGCGCCACTCGGCGAACTGGTCGTCGGTGGGCAGCTCGCCTTTGAGGAGGAGGTAGGCCACCTCGAGGTAGGTCGACTTCTCCGCCAGCTGCTCGATCGGGTAGCCGCGATAGCGCAGGATCCCGGCGTCCCCGTCGAGAAAGGTGATGGCGCTCTCACAGGCCGCCGTCGACATGAAGCCGGGGTCGAAGAACCACACCCCAGGGAGGAGCTTGGCCCATTCCTCGGCCGAGACCCCGCCGTTGACCAGCGGGATCTCCATGGACTCGCCGTTGCGATTGTCCGTGATCGTGATGCTCTCGGGCACGAGCTCGAGCCTCCAATTCCTGGTTTCGGTGCAACGACGATCCTATGGCCGCGATGTGCACGTGGTCGACAGCTGCCCCTTGGGCCCTGCACACGTCGCAAGTGCCACCTGGAGAACGTCCTGGACCGACGTGTCGACCGTCTGCGTCTGGCCCGCAGGGAGGACCACGCTGATCGTGAGCACGTAGGTCTGGCCCGGGGTGACGTGGAAATTCGTGGTCGGGAGGGCCCGTGAGGCCGCCGACGCGAGCGCGACGGTGTCCGTCCGGGTGGACGTCGCGCCCGATGCCTGGTTGGCGATGGTGAGATGAACGGTGGCCCGCGGCTCGTCGACGGTGCCGTTGTTGCCGAGCACGACGTCGACGGAGATCTGCGTCGTCGGCGAGATGACCGACACGCTCGAGGATCCGCCTTGCGGCGTGGGCAGGGCGGGCGGGGTGATTTGGACGGTGCGCAACGCCAGGTAGTGCGACGCCGCGAGCGACGGTGACGTTGCCATGAGGTCGACCTGGGTGGCCACGGTGCCCAGTCCCCATTGCTCGGAATTGCGTACCCACGCGGACGTGGGGAGCCGGCCGTGACCCGCGGCGGTCGCGAGCGTGTGCCGCACCGATCGGTAGAGCGAGTCGGAGTGCGCCAACAGCGCGCCGACCGCCGCAATGCGGTTGGTCGCCTGGGTTCCCGAGAGGAGCGTGGCCTGACCGCCCGACGTCGAGGCTGCGGTGGCGGCCGCGCCAGCCACCGGGAGGGGCTGCATGCCGAGGTAGCCGTCGACGGCCGAGCGGAGGTTGCGCGCCGCCTCGGCGCGGTCGGCGAAGACGGCGGCGAAGTCCGCACCGACCGAGCCGAGCGGCGTCGCCTGCGCCGCACTGGCCGCCCGGGTCGACTCGGCCGCCGACTGGGTGACGACCCCGTCGAGCTCGACTTGGAGACCGAGCCGGTTCTGCGTCTGGAGCCCGTTCATCAGGTCCGCCACCGACGTCCCCGTCGCGTTGGACTCCTCGGCCACCACGCTGCCCTGCGCGGCCAGCGTCCGGTTGGAGTCGGTGTCGTAGCCCTGCGACTGCCGCGGGACCTGCGTCAGGCCCCCCACGAGGAGCGCCAGGAGGACGACCACCGCGCCGAGCACGATGAGCGCCCCGGCGGGTGATCGACGGCGCGCGCGACGGCGGGACCTACGGGGCGACATCGCCGCAGGAACCTACTGCGGGCGGGGTGGAACTACAGCGCGAGGAAGGAAGAGTCCCCCGATTCGCCCGCTGTGGTGAGCGTGCTGGCGCTCGAGCGCCACTGGACCGTCGGGGCGATGGCACGCACGTCCACCCGGTCACGGTGCTGCTCGACCAGCTCGAGGATCTCGGCGATGACCTCGTCCGTCAGCAGGTGCGGCTGGAGCCCGAGGTCGAGCAGCTTGGTGTTCGCCGCGTGGAAGTAGTGCTCCTCGTTCTCGACGCGCGGGTTGGCCAGACCCTCGGCGACGTCGACGCGCGTCGGGCAGATCCGCTTGACCATCTCCGCCATGTCCCGGACCGAGAACGACTCGGTGAATTGGTTGAAGACCCGGAACTCGCCGCGCTCGGCCGGGTTCTCAATGGCCAACGTGACACAGGCGAGCGTGTCGCGGATGTTGAGCATGCCGCGCGTCTGTCCGCCCGCGCCGTAGACGGTCAGCGGGTGTCCGGTGACGGCCTGCACGCAGAAGCGGTTCAGCACCGTCCCGAAGACGCCGTCGTAGTCGAAGCGGGTGGCCAGCAGGGGGTCGAGGTCGGTCTCGGCTGTCGACTGCCCGTAGACGATGCCCTGGTTGAGGTCGGTGGCGCGCAGGCCCCAGATGCGGCAGCCGAACATGATGTTGTGGCTGTCGTGCACCTTGGACAGGTGGTAGAAGGACCCGGGCTGCTTGGGGTAGGGCAGCACGTCGGTGCGTCCCTTGTGGGTGATCTCGATGAAACCCTCTTCGATGTCGATGTTCGGGTAGCCGTACTCGCCCATCGTCCCCAGCTTCACCAAGTGGATGTCGGGGTCGATCTCCTGGATGGCGTACATCACGTTGAGGTTGCCGACGACGTTGTTCACCTGTGTGTAGACGGCGTGCTCGCGGTCGATCATGGAGTAGGGGGCCGACCGCTGCTCACCGAAGTGCACGATGGCATCGGGCTTGGTCTCTGCCACCACGCTGTAGGTGAAGGCGGCGTCGGTGAGGTTGCCGATCCGGACGTCGACGGCATGGCCGGAGAGCTGTTCCCAGCGCGTCACGCGGTCGGGCAGCGAGGCGATCGGCACCAGGCTGTCGACGCCCATCTCGCGGTCGTACTCGCGGCGCACGAGGTTGTCGACGACCGTGACGTCGTGGCCACGGGCCGACAGGTGCAGCGCGGTGGGCCAACCGAGATAGCCGTCGCCCCCGAGTACCAGAATCCTCATCCTCAACCTTTGTTTTCGCTCAGGCTCCGCTTTTGTTGCGAAGTCGTGTCGGGCCAATCATGCGGCAGCACCCTGAATCCAGCCTGTGTATGGGCTGTCATTGGTGTGAGACCAGGGCGTTTGTCGATTCGGAGCCTATGAGAAGCCTCAACCGCTGTTGGCGGATGGTCCGCTCAACCGCCGTTGCCCCAGAGGGCCCGGCGCAAACCCGAGGCCCGCGAGATCGGCCGTTCCACGGCGGCCCGGATGGGTTCCTCGCCGCCGACCACGATCAGGCGCTCCTGCGCGCGCGTCACCGCCGTGTAGAGGAGCTCGCGGGTCAACAGGCGTGAGCCGGCTCCCGGCAGGAGGAGGGCGACGGTGTGGAACTGCGAGCCCTGGCTCTTGTGCACCGTCATGGCGTAGACGGTATCGATCGCGGCCAGGCGGGTCGGGCTGACCGTGACGACCTCGCCACCGCGCTCGAAGGCGGCAACCATCGGGCGGTCCACGCCGCGCACGACAACGCCGACGTCGCCGTTGAAGAGCTGGAGCGCGTGGTCGTTCTCGGTGACGATCAGCGGGCGGCCGACGTACCAGTCGGCCCCCGTCGAGAAACCCTCGACGTCCGCCATGAGCCAGGCCTCGATCTGACGGGTCCACGTCGTCACGCCTTCGGGGCCGCGGCGGTGCGCGCAGAGGAGGCGGAAACGACCGAGCGCGTCCAGCGCCGCCTCGGCGTCGCCGGCCCGGGCCGCCTCGATTGCGGCCCGGCCGTTCTCGATCGCCAGGGTCCGGATGACGCGCAGGTCCGAGGCGGCGGCCTCGCCGGTGGCGGCCGGGATCCACTGCACGTTGGACCCGCCGGCCGCCAGAACGCCCAGCGCGCCGTCGGCGTCACCACGCTGGATGGCGCGGGCGAGTTCGGCGATGCCGCCGCCGTGGCGTCGGACGTAGCGCAACGCGACCACCCCGTCGCCGATGGCCGAAGGCCGCGCGGCGGCGCTCGGCGGAACCGGACGGCCGGTCACCGTGGCGACCCGCTCCCGGGCGGCCTCCCCCATGCACATTCCGGCCGCGGCCGGCCCCACCACGTCGCCGAGCACGGCGCCTGCCTCGACCGAGGCCAACTGCTCGGGGTCACCGACGAGAACGAGGCGGGCCTCGGGGCCCACGGCTTCGAGGAGGCGCGCCATCATCGAGAGCGAGACCATGGACGTCTCGTCGACCACGACGGCGTCGTGGCGCAACGGGTTGCCGGCGTGATGGCGGAACCGGGTCCGATTGCCCGGGTCGAACCCCAGCAGGCGGTGGATGGTGGTGCCGCGCAGCGCCTGCAACCGGGCCCGCGCCGCGCCGTCGATCTCCAGGCCCTCCGCCTCGGCGCGCACGGCCTCCTCGAGCCGGGCCGCCGCCTTCCCCGTCGGGGCCGCCAGTGCGACGAGCGGTGGCCCGCCGCCGGTGGCCGCGGCCTGCGCATCGAGCAGCGCCAGCACGCGGGCGACCGTGGTCGTCTTGCCGGTTCCGGGACCCCCCGCGATCACCGAGAGCCGCCGCAGCACCGCGGTGGCCGCCGCAACGGGCTGGAGGTGGTCGGGGTCCTCGTCGCCGGGGTCCTCCCGGAACAGGCTCCCGAGGCCCTCGGCCAGGAGGGCGGCGTCCACCCCGGGGGCGGGGGCCTCGGCCCGCCGCAGCAGATCCCGTCCCACCGCCACCTCGTCGAGCCACTGTCGGTTCAGGTAGAGGTTGGAACCCTCGAGATGCAGCGGGCGGTCCTCGCCGACCAGGCCGCTCCCCGCGAGCACGCGCAGCCACTGGTCGGGCTCGGGCCAGGGCAGCTCGTCGACCTCGACGTCGCGGTCCGTGTCGCTGCTCGCCGTGTGCCTGATCGTTCTCAGGTCCACGCAGACGTGGCCCAGCCGGGGGGCACGAGCCGCGAAGGCGGCCGCGAGCTGGATGGCCTCGTCGCTGACGCCGCCGAGCTCGCTCAAGCAGCGCGCCACGTGGAAGTCGGACGGGGTCAGGATGCCGGCCGCATTGAACAGCTGGAGCCGGCCCACCGAGCCACGGGCCACCAGGGCGTCGAAGACATCGACACCCTCGACCGCGCTCACGAGGGCCGCCCCTCGTCGAACAGGTCGCTCAGCGCCTCGACCAGTGGGCTCGGTGGTCGCCACGACCACACGCCGCACGGATGGCCGTCGTCGCGGACGTGCTCCACCGCGCTCATGCCGCGCAGGAAGAGGTACAACACGCCCCCGAAGTCCCGGTCCACCTCGTAGCCGGGCAGGCGCCAGCGCAGGTAGCGGTGCAGGGCCACCGAGTACAGGAGCGCCTGCAGCGGATAGTGCGCCAGGCGCATCTCCGCCCGCACGGCCTCGGGCCGGTAGTGCCACGAGGTGAGCGTCTCTTCGGGACCGCACAATTTGTTCGTCTTGTAGTCGGCCAGGACGAACCGGCCGTCGTGCCGGAAGACCAGGTCGAGGCTCCCGTTCAGGTAGCCCCGCAGCAGCCCGTGGAGGGACGGCTCGCGCAGCCGGGCGGCGTAGGCGCGGACGGGATCCCCCGGCTCGAGGTGGGCGTCGAGGAGATCGGCCACGTCGGCGACGTCAAGGCGCGTCGAGGGGTCCGCCGCCTCGCCGCCGACCAGCGGGAACTCGAAGCCGAGCTCGTCCAGCCGGTCGCTGCGGGCCAGGTCGGCCAGACGGACGTCGCCGACCAGCGGGCCGAGCGGCGACTCGATCGCCGTGCACAGTCCGGCGATGACGTCGGCGCGGTTCCCAAGGTCGGCGTTGCGCCGTTGCAGCTCCCGCCCGAGCGCGCGGTCGACCTCCCCCGCCAGGTCGTCCGCATCGAACGCGGTGTGCCGGAGGACCTCGTGCACGATCGTGCCGACCAGCGCCCCGCCCGGCATGTCCGCCAGCCCGAGGGCGACGGGCGTCGGGCCCGCGCCGGCCCCGGAGGTCCGGGAGGCGAGCGAGACCTCCGCCGCCGGCTCGTCGGTCGTCCCCTCGTCTTCGGGCTCGCTCCCGATCGCCGGCGCCTCGTGTGTGTCCCGGGTGATGCCCGAGTAGGACACGCGCCGCCAGGCCGCATCGAGGGTGCGGGCGAAGACGGCCGCGCTGAGCTCGCCCGCCCCTTCCGGCTTCTCGGGAAGGTGGGCACCCCGGGGCGCGGAGACGCGCTCGACCGACACGTGCGGGCCGAGTGCGGTGAACGCGGCCTCGACCTCGTCGTCGGGCCGGGCCTTCTTCATTCCGTAGGGCGCCACCTCGCCCGTCGGCGCCCGGTCGAAGAGGAGCCGCGAGAGCGGCGAGTCGGCCGTGTCGCGACCCCGGGCCCACCACAGCACCACCTGATGCTGGGCCCGGGTCAGCGCGACGTAGAAGAGCCGGAGGGCCTCGCCCTGCCCCTCGGCCTTCTCGAGCTTCCGGTGCCGATCCAGCTCGCGCCCCGGCCCCCCCACGTCGACCGTGCGCACGTGGTCGTGGTCGGGATCGTGAAAGACGGGCACGCCGATCTTGTGGATGTAGCCGTCCCACGCGTAGGGGTAGAGGACGATCGGGAACTCGAGGCCCTTGCTGCGATGGATCGTGATGACCTGCACGGCCCGGGCGTCGGACTCGAGTCGCCGGGTCCGCTCCTCGTTCTCCGAGTCGCGGTCGGCTTCCCGGATGCGGCGTCCGAGCCAGTTGGCCATCGCGGTGGGCCCCACCCCCTCGGTCGCACCGGCCGCATGCAGCAATTGGACCACGTGGCGCAGGTCCGTCATGAAGCGCTCCCCGTTGGGTCCCGCGAGCACACGCTCGGGGACGCTGCGCTCGGAGCTGACCGTCTCACCGAGCGCGGCGATGCCCTTGTCGCGCAGCAGCGTGGCCCACCGGTGCAGGGCCCAGTGGAGCTCCTCCCATTGGGCCTCGTCGGCGAGCGCCACCTCCTCGGCCGTCCAGCCGATGAATCGGGTGAGGGCCGTCAGCGCGGCCCGGTCGCGCGCGGCCGGGCGCTCGAGCGCCTCGAGCAGGCGGAGCCACTCGCGCGCGGCGTCGGAGACGAAGACCGAGCCGGCGCCGCCGATCACCACGGGGACGCCCGCGTCGTGCAGCGCGTCCCGCACGACGACCGCGTGCGGGTTGGAGCGCACCAGCACGGCGATGTGCCCCGCGTGCAGCGCCTCGCGCCCCAGCTCCGTCCCGTCCCGGCCGCGGCTGACGACCTCGCCCCCGCTCGACAACAGCTCGACCACCTGTTCGGCCAGATCGGTGGCGATGCAGGCGCGGGCATCGGCCGCCTTGAGGCCGTCCTTCGTCCGGCTCACGAGACCGTCGGCCTCGTGCACGATGCGGACGCGCAACGGGGTCGCCTCCGGGACGCCGGGCAACCGCGGCTCCACGTTCGGTGCGGCCGCGCGCACGGAGCGATAGTCGATGCCACCCTGACCCAGCTGGGCGTTGCCGAACAGCGCGTCGAACGCCTCGAGAAGCGGCTTGTCGCTGCGCCAGTTCTCGCCGAGCGTCCACTCGCACGAGACCTCCTCCTTCGCCTCCAGGTAGGCCTGGACGTCGGCCCCGCGGAAGGCGTAGATCGCCTGCTTCGGATCGCCGATCAGGACCAACGTCGTGTCCCTGTCACCGAAGGCTCGCTCCATGATCTCCCACTGGACGGGGTCGGTGTCCTGGAACTCGTCGACCAGCACGACCTCGTAGCGCTCGCGCAGGCGGTTGCGGGCGTGCGGGCCTCGAACCGGATCGCGCAAAGTCTGGCGCAGGCGGAGCAGGACGTCGTCGTACGTCATGATCTTGCGCGCCCGCTTGCGGCGGTCCATCTCCTGGGCGAAGGCGGCCGCGAAGCGGGCCCGCACGGCGTCCAGGTCGTCGCCGTCGGACGGCGAAGGGACGACCGCGGCGTCGGGATGGTCGAGGACCTTGCCGGCGATCTTGACGGCGTCGTCGTATTTGAAGCCGTGCTCGTTCGGGCGCTGGGCGAACTTGCGGAGGTAGAGGTCGTCCACCACCTCTTCCATGAGGTCACGCACGTCCTCGACCAGGGTGACGTCACGGTCGACGTCGCCGGCCGTGCCGAGCCCGTAGAGGACCTGGAGACAAAAGCCGTGCGTGGTCTCGATGGTGGCTGCGTCGAAATCGGCCACCGCCTTGGCCAGTCGGTCGCGCCGCTCCTCCTGGACGCCGCGCCCTGCGTCGGCCAGGAGCCGGAGGATCTCGTCGTCGGGCGGCGGCGTCCCACCCGAGAGGACGGAGGTCAAGCCGTCGCACGCGTGCACGAGATGCTCGCGGACGCGCTCACGAAGCTCGCCCGTGGCCATGCGGGTGAACGTGATGACGAGCAGACGATCGATCGGCTTGCCCAGCTCCGCCAGGTACCGGGTCGTCAGGGCGGCGATGGTGAACGTCTTGCCCGTCCCGGCACTGGCCTCCAGGAGGGTCATGCCGCGTGGGAGGGGGCCGCTGACGTCGAACGGCTCGGGGGCGTAGCGGTCCGTCACCGCGAGACCACCCGCTCGTGGACCAAGAGCCCGTCCCACAGCAGCCGGGCGTAGTAGCCGAACCGGGTCCGTTCGGACGGGTCGAAGGTCAGGACGTCGTCGTCGCCCAGCGGTCCCGAGCACGCCACCATGTCGTTGTACGACAGCAGCCCGCCGAGCGCGAGCTGGTGGGCGCGGTCCTTGTCCTCCTGGTCGAAGTCGAAGCTCGACTCCCACTTCTGGCGGGCCGCCACGTCGGCGTCGTCGGCGCCCGCCCGCCGCGCCGCCGCGTAGGCCGCCGACGTCTTGCAGTACAGCGGCAGGGGCTGTGCCATCCCGGCCCCGAACAACTCGAGCAAGCGCCGCAACTGGGCCTCGGCGTTGTGCTTTCGGCCGGCCGGGTCGGCCCCCAGCGGTGCGATCTCGGCGATGCTCACGGTGCGCGACGACCGTCCCTCGGCGCGCCCGATCGTCACGGCCGAGAAGGGTCGCTCGGGCTGGGCCGCCGTCACGGCCAGCAGCTGCACCCAGGCGGCCAGGCGGAGCGCGGGCTGCATCCGGCGGTACGTCACCAGATGCACCACGTCGCCGCGGACGCCCTGGACCACGCCGGTCAGGTCGGGCAGACCGCCGAGCTGGAGGTCCACCGCGATCGAGGTCGCCACCGTAGCGACGCCACCCGTCGCGCTCGCCTGGACCAGCGCTTCGATGTCGTGCTCCATGTCCAGCAGCGTTGGCTGGGCCAGTTCCCCCGGGGGGAGCCCGCCGCGTGCGACTTCGGCCGCCCGGCAGGTCGCCCAGTCGGCCCCGCCCAGCCGGGCTCGCAGGATCCGCTCGCCGACCTCCCAGGCGGAGAGCCCGTTGAGCGCGATGGGAATGGCGTCTTCGAAATCGCGGGTCCGGTCGAACAGCGAGACGCCCAGGCGCTCGCGAAGGAAGACGCGGACCGGATGCTGCACGAAGCGGTCCAGGAGGTCGAGGCTCACGGGACCGCTGCGCTCCGGGAGCGGGTGGGCGAGGAACGGCGCGGTGGCGACTCGTGGCGCGCGGGCGGCGCGGGCGCCCTCGAGGTGCACGGTGTCGAAGCTCCAGGGTCGCCCGGCGACCAGCGCGCCCGGCTCGTAGTTGCGGGCGTCGAAGGGTTGGAGCGGATGGGTCACGACGATGGCGTCGCGGGCGGGCCCCTCGGGGGCCCGCACCGTGCGGTCGACCAGGTCGAGCAATTCGCCCACCGGCACGGCCGGCGGTCGGCGCAGGTTCGACCGCTCGTCGCGTCCCGTGTAGGTGATGATGAGGCGCCGACGCGCCGCGAGCAGAGCGTCGAGCAGCAGCTGGCGGTCTTCGCTGCGCACGTCGCGGTCGCCGACGCGGGGGTCGAGCGCGGTCAGGTCGTCGCCGTCGCGCTCGATGTGCCGGGGGAAGCTGCCGTCGTCGAGCCCGAGGAGGCAGACCACCTTGTGGGGGATGGAGCGCATCGGTACCAGGGTGCACACCGTCAGATGCCCGGTGCGGAAGTTGGCGCGGGTCGGCTGGCCCTTGAGCCGGTCGGCCAGAATCGACCGCACGTCGTCACAGCTCAGGACGACGGGACTGACGCCCCGCTCGGAGGTGGCCTCCTTGACCACCTCCTCGAGCAGCGCGGCCAGCTGGGACCGCTGCCACAGGTCCGCGGCCGCCGGCGTGCTCAGCGAGTCCGAGATGCCCGCCAGGGTCTTCGCCCACTCGTCGATCGTCCGCAGGGGAGCCAGGTCGTCGGTTGCGCTGCGGAGGCGCTCGACGAACTCGGCCAGCCGACCGGCGAGCTCGATGTCCCCCGTGTCGACGTCGTCGAGGGGCGCGGTGCCTCCGAAGAGCCGCTCGCGCTCGTCGGCCATGGCGACACCGAGCAAGATCCGGTCGAGCCCCGAACGCCACGTATTGGCATCGATGCCGCCCAACCGGAAGGCCTCCCGGTGCTCGGCGTCGAAGCCCCAACGGACGTGGGCCTCGCGCACCCATTCCTCCAGGCGGGTCAGGTCGTCGTCGCTGAGGCGGAAGCGGCGCCGCACCGGTTCGCGTCCCGCCAGGTCGATCACCTGGGTCGCGGTCATGCGCGCGCCCGCGAGGTCGAGGACCTCGGCCAGCACGCCCATGAGCGGGTTCGTGCGCCGCAGGGAACGGTCGGCCAGGCGGATCTCGAGCTGTCCCGTCGAGTCCTCCGGGCCGTCGATCCCGTCGCGCGTGCCGAACGTGGCCTCGATGAGGGGTGCGAAGTTCTCGATGTCCGGGCACATGATGATCACGTCGCGCAGCTCGAGCTCCGGGTCGGCCTCGAGCTCGTGGAGGATCGCGTCGCGCAGGACCTCGACCTGACGCGACCGGCCGTGGCAGGAATGGATGCGGACGCTGTCGTCGCCGCCCGCGAGGAGCGGGCGCGGATCGGTCTCGCTCCCGAACCCACCGTCGCCGACGGGATGGCGGTCGGCGCGCACGTCGTCTTGGATCTGACGCAACAGCGTGCGCGGCCCCGGGTCGACCTCCTCGGGGTCACGCCCGTGCGAGACCGCGCTGCCCAGGACGAGCTGCATCTCGCGGGCATCGCGCCCCCACGACGCCAGCAGCGGGTTGTTCGCCAGGGCGGCGGTCGGGTCCTCCCGACGGTAGAGCTGACGGGAGGCGGGCCCGATCTCTGACCGCAACCGGTCCCACAATGCGGGCGACGGGTGCAGCAGGAAGAGGTGCACGTCGCGTCGGGCCGCCAGTGCCTCGAGCACGTCGAGGTAGCTGGCCGGAAGCCTGGTCAGCCCGAACAGCGAAAACCGGTCCGGGAGGTCCACCAGGCCCCGGTCCTGGCGCAGCTGCTGGCACGCCTCGCGCAGTCGCTCGGCGGGGCTGGGTGGTCCGATCCGCTCGCGCAGGCGGAGCCAGAGATCGACCTGCCACGACGCCTCGGCCCCCTCCCCGAGCTGCGGCGTCCCGCCGGCCCAGCGCTGCAACATGTCAGGCCGGTGCACGGCGTAGCGGTCGAAGAGGTCCGCCACGTGGCGGACGCTCGAGAAGCGCTTCGACTCCTCGACCGTTCTCGACTGGCGGATGTATTCGGCCAACGGGGCGAGCCAGGCCTCGTCGAAGTGACGCTCAACCAACTCCATCAACGGCCACACGGCGCGATCGGGTGTCCAGGGGTCGGCGTCGGGATCGGCGTCGGAGACCGAGGCGAGTGCACGGTCCACGAGCACCCCGGGGAAGGGGAACACGACGTTGGCGCACACACCGTCGTGCCGGCCGTCCCGCGCGCCCAACTGGCCCGAGAGGAGCTGGGTGAGCCACCGCTCGATCCCACGCGTCGGCACCGACACCACCTCGGGCTGGATCGGGTCGACGAGCGGGACCGCCACCAGCTCGGCCAGCTGCGCCACCAGGTCGTCGGCGCGATCGGAGCGGTGGACGTGCAGCACCTGTGCAGAGTACGTCGCCGCTGTTCGCCGGCGAACGGCCGCGCAACGCCGGTGGCCGAGCCCGGGGCCCGGCGTCAGCCGGGTTGTACCGGTGCGCCCGTCAGCCCGGCAGGCGCTCGGAGCGCGGGCCGCTGCTGGAGTTGTCGGGCAGCGGCAGGATGTTCTGCTGCACCGCCTCGGGCTCGTCGTCGTCGGCCTCGACCGACTGCAGATGGCGGGGCGCGCTCTCGATCGGCGACAGGTCGGTGATCTCGGTCCGCTCGCCGCCGACCACACCGAGCGATGGGAACTTGCGCGCGGTGACGAGCACGCGCGACTCGAGCGAGCCGACGGCCCGGTTGTAGGCGTCGACGCTCGAGGTGAGGCTCTTCTGGAGCGCCTGCATATGCCCCGTCCAGATGCGGAGGCGCTCGTAGAGCTCCGCGCCGAGGTCCCGCACCTCGCGCGCATTCTCGGCCAGGGTCTCCTGCTGCCAGGACAGCGCGATGGTGCGCAGCGCCGCCACCAGTGTGTTCGGCGTCGCCAGGATGATCCGCTTGTCCAAGGCGTGCTCCTGCAAGGCCGGGTCGGCGTCGAGCGCGGCGGCCAGCAGGGGCTCGCCGGGGATGAAGGCCACGACGAACTCGGGCGAACGACTGAGCTGCCTCCAGTACTCCTTCTTTGCCAGTTGGTCGATGTGGTTGCGCAGCTGCCTGGCGTGCTTCTCCAGCAGCACCCGACGCGCGTCGTCGTCGTCCGCCTCGATGTATTGGAGGAAGGCGTCGAGCGGGACCTTGGAGTCGATCACGACCTGTCCGCCGCCCGGCAGGTGCACGATCATGTCGGGCCGCACGTTCCCTTCGTCGCCGGCGACCGTCTTCTGCTCCTCGAAGTCGCAGTGCTCGAGCATCCCGGCCGCCTCGACCGCCCGGCGCAGCGTCATCTCACCCCAGCGACCACGCGTGTGCGGCGACCGCAGCGCCGTCACGAGGTTGCGGGTCTCCTTCTGCAGTTGCTCGTGCCCTTGGTGCAGCGCCGCCACGCGCTCGCTCAGGCTGGAGTAAGCACCCTGGCGCTCGACCTCCATCAGCCGGATGCCCCGCTCGTAGCGGGTGAGCGTCTCGCTCAACGGGGCCAGCATCTCCTCGATCGCCTGCTGGCGCTGCGCCAGGTCGCCCTGCGCCGCGGTGCGCGCCTCACCCAGACGCGAGTCGGCGAGGGCGAGGAACTGCTCGTTGTTCTTGGCGAGGGCGTCCCGCGACAGCGTGGCGAAAGCGCCCGCCAGGCGTTCGCGGTCCTCCTCGGCCCGCGACGCGGCCTCCAATTGGTGGCGGCGCACCAGGTCGAGCTCGGCCTGCGCCACCGCGCGGGCGCCCTCCGCCGCCGCGGCGCGCTCGGAGAGCGCCTGGAGCTGCACCGACTGCTCGGTCAAGGTCAGCTTGGCGTCCGCCAGGCGCGCTTCGGCCAGGCGCGCCTCGTTGGAGGCGCGCGCGCCGCGGGCGAGGTGCCAGCCGAGGCCGATCAGCACCCCGGCGGCGAGCCCGATCAGCACGCCGATGATCATTTTGCAAGGGTAACGACGGGGTGTCTCAAGGTCGGGGATCGCCCGCGGACTCGGCAAACACGGCGCCTGAAGGGCGGGAGTCCTCGCGGGTGACCGTGCGGAACCCAGCCGGTAGCGTCTGCGAGATGCCGTTCAAGCTCGGTGGGAGCACGAAGAGGTCCCACGCCCACGACCACGACCACGACCACGACCACGACCACGACCACGCGCCCGACCGCGAAGAGGACGTCCGGAGGGAGACCGAGGCGCCGAGCGGGCCGCTGGCGATGGAGCAAGCGCTGTGGCCACGCACGATGCCAGAACCACAGGAGGTGGACCGGCTCTTCGCGCAGGTCTTCGCGCTCGTCGGCGAGGGCATCGCCGGCGCGACCCACGCCCTGCTGGCCGGCGACCGCGACGCGGCGAAGGAACTGGTCAAGCGCGACGAGGTCATCGACAAGCTGATCGGGCAGCTCTCGACGACGGTGCAGCGTCAGCTGGTGCACGGCGAGACGACGGCGAGCGAGCGCCGTGAGTACGTCGCGATCCTGCGCATGCTGCCCGACATGGAGCGCAACGGCGATCTGGCCGAGCACATCGCACGCCGGGCCGCCCGCGGCCTCGGGGCCGAGATGTCAGCCCGCAGTCGCGGCCTCGTCGAGCGCATGGGCGAGGTCACGGCCAACATCTGGCGCGAGACGGCCGACGCCTTCGCCGAGCGCTCCGCCGAGGCGGCGGCGTCGATCGACGACCTCGACGACGAGCTCGACGACCTCCACGTCACGCTGACCGCTGAGCTCGTGGCCGGCACGATGCCCCTGCCCGTGGCGGTCGAGATGGCGATGGTCGCCCGCTTCTACGAGCGCTTCGGCGACCACGCGGTCAACCTGGCGCGCCGTCTCGCCACGCTCGTCGTCGGCGGCCCCGAGCCGGTGTCCGCCGGGCCCGACTGATCAGCTCCGGAGCGCGGCCAGCTCCTCGGCGATCTGCACGACGTTGAGCGCGGCGCCCTTGCGCAGGTTGTCGCCCGCCACGAAGAGGGCCAGGGCGTTGGGACTGTCGAGAGCCCGCCGGATACGGCCCACGTAGGAAACATCGCGGCCGGTCGCCAGAAGCGGTGTCGGCAGCTCGGCCAGCTCGACCCCCGGCGCGGTGCGCAACACCTCGGTGGCCCGCTCGGGCGTGATCGGCCGCTCGAACTCGCACACGATGGCGGCCGAGTGGCCGGTGAAGACCGGCACCCGCACGCAGGTGGCGGTGACGGCGAGGTCGGGGGCGCCGAGGATCTTGCGCGCCTCGTTGCGGTATTTCTGCTCCTCGTCGGTCTCGAGCGAGCCGTCGTCGACGATCGTGAACTGCAGCGGGATCAGGTTGTGCGCGATCGGCACCGGATAGACGCTGCGCGGCGGGAACTCGACCGCGCCGCCGTCGAAGGTGAGCTCGGCGGCGCCGTCCACCGTCTTGGCCAGCTGCTCGGCCAGCTCGCGCACGGCCTCGACACCGCCGCCCGACACGGCCTGGTACGACGACACCATGAGCCGGGTCAGCCCGGCCTCGTCGTGGAGGGGCTTGAGGACCGGGATGGCCACCATCGTCGTGCAGTTGGGGTTGGCCACGATGCCCTTGGGGATGGCGTGCAACGCCTCGGCGTTGGCCTCGGGCACGACCAGCGGGACCTCGGGGTCCATGCGCCAGGCCGACGAGTTGTCGATGACGGTGGCGCCGGCGGCGGCCAGGCGCGGCGCGAGGAGGCGCGACACCGTGGCCGGCGCCGAGCACAGGGCGAGGTCGATGCCGGACAGGTCGGCCGTCTCGGCGTCCTCGACCACGACGTCAGCGTTGTCCCAGGGCAGGATCGTGCCGGCGGAGCGGGCCGAGGCGAGATACCGCATGGAGTCGACCGGGAAGTGACGCTCGGCCAGGATCGAGCGCAGCACGACCCCGACCTGACCGGTCGCTCCCACGATGGCGATGCGCATCGGGCAATTGTAGGAGGAGCGGGGCGGGCCCTCGGTCCGCCCGGCGTTCAGACCTCGAGCGGACGGCGGCCCTCGAGCGCCCGGCCGAGCGTCAGCTCGTCGGCGTACTCGAGGTCACCGCCCACCGGCAGCCCGCTGGCGAGCCGGGACACCGTGACGCCGAGGGGCGCGAGCTCGCGGGCGACCAGCATGGCGGTCGCCTCGCCCTCGATGGTCGGATTGGTGCAGACGATGGCCTCTTTGATGACCCCATCCCCGACGCGGTCGAGGAGCTCGCCGAGGCGGAGCTGCTCCCGGCCGATGCCGTCGAGCGGGCTCAGCGCGCCGCCCAGCACGTGGTAGCGGCCCTTGAACCCCGTCCGTTCCACGGCCACGATGTCGCGCGGGTCCTCGACGACGCAGATCGTCTCGGGCTCGCGCCGGTCGTCGTTGCAGACCGCGCAGAGCGCGCCGGACTCGGCCACGTTGAAGCAGACGCCGCACAGCGTGGTGCGCTCCTTGACGGCGACGATCGCCTCCGCCAGCCGGCTCGCATCCTCGCCCGGCACCTTCAGGAGATGGAACGCGATGCGCTGCGCGGACTTCGGTCCGATGCCGGGCAGGCGACCGAGCTCGTCGATGAGGGAACGGAGGGAGCCGGTGTACATCGTCGAGCGGAGCGTCCCTTCGTGGTCGGTGGAGCGGGCGGACAGGCCCGGGCGAGCGTGGTTCGCCGTGGGGCCACGGCGACGACCCGAATTCTAGGAGCCGGGCCTCTTACTTCCGGGCTTCTCGGCCGCCCGACCGGCAGTTCGGCCCTGACCCAGGACCTCGCTCGCGCCGGGGAACGCCTCGAGGAGCCGGGCCTGAGCCTCCGACTCCTGGTCGGTCCCGCCGCTGGGCCCGTTGTCGGTGAAGTCGGCCGGGTCGATGGCCTCCATGTCGGGCTCGTCGCGGGGTGCGCCCGACGCGGCGGGTGCGCCCGGGTCGCCGGGCGATCCCGGTTCGCCGGGCGACGCAGCCGGCGATCCGGACGTCGTGACGGGCGCGGACGCGACATCCACATCGAGCACCAGCGTCACGGGGGTCCCGAAGTGTGCCGCCAGTTTCTGCTCGACGGTCGGGGCCATGTCGACGCAGCGGTCGCGGTGGGCCACGTTGGGCAGCGCGAAATGCGCGCCCTCGTCGTCCACCGAGACGAAGCGCCCCGCACTGAAGAGCGCCTTGGCGCGCGCCGGCAGGCCCCTCAAGATGCCGTCACCCCACGCCTCGGTCAGGGTGTCGCGGTCGAGCACACCGGGCGCCGTCGCCGGCGCCGGCTCGGCCCGTGGCTCGGCGGGCGGGGGCCCGGGCGGTGCAGGCTGAGCCGGTTCGACCGGTGCCGCCGCGGCGGGCCCTTGTTCTGCGTTCGTCGCCTGCTTGCTCCTGCGCACGGCACCGAGGGAGGGACGCCGCCCGACGTCGCCGGCGGGGCGCTCGGCCGCGGCGGGCCGTGGTGCGGCCGACGCGGACTTCGGCGGATCGGGCGCGACGGTCGCCGGCGCCGCCGTTGGCGGGGGCGGTGCGGCCGCCGTTGGCGGGGGCGGTGCGGCCGCCGTTGGCGGGGGCGGGGCGGCCGCCGTTGGCGGGGGCGCCGCACCGGGCCGGGGAAAGGCGGCGGCGCCCGACATCGAGCGCTCGAGGACGGCAACGCGCTCGTTCAACGCCTCGATGCCCGAGTCGAGGTCCGGCCGGACCGCGCGCACCACCGCGATCTCCAGCACCACCTGCGCGTCGGGGGCGTCGCGCATGTCGATCAGCGCGTGGCCGAGGATCTCGATGCTTCGCACCACCCGCGCCAGGCTCATCGCCTCGGCCAGGCCGACGAAGCGCTGCACTGACGCGCCCGAGGCGGCGCACAGGTCGGGCGCCAGCGCGGCGAGGAACACCTGGCGCAGGTCGTCGATGATCTCGGTCGCCAGTTGCTGTGGTCCCCACCCGCCGGCCGTGAGCCCGCTCAATCCCACGAGGACCGGGCCCACCTCGCCGTTCGCCAGCGCGTCGAGCAAGGCGTCGAGCTCCGGACGGGCGGCTTCGGAGGAGCCCGACGCCACCACCTGGTCCAGGGCGGACAGCGCGTCGCGTGCCGAGCCCCGGCCGCGCCGCACCGCCGCTTGGACGGCCCCGCCGTCGAGGTTGAGGCCGGCCTGCGCGTTGACCGACTCGAGCAGGTCGTGCAGGGTCTCGGCACCGAGCAGGCGGAACTCGAGGTGCTGGGTCCGGCTCCGGATCGTCGGCGGCACCTTCTGGGGGTCGGTCGTGGCGAGCACGAACACGACGTGGCTCGGCGGCTCCTCGAGGGTCTTCAGCAAGGCGTTGGCCGCGGCCGTCGAGAGCATGTGCACCTCGTCGACGATGTAGACCTTCCAGCGCCCGGGGGTGCCGAGGCCCGCGTGGGCCACCAGGTCGCGCATGGCATCGACGCCGTTGTTCGAGGCGGCGTCCAGCTCGTGGACGTTGAGCGAGTTGCCCTGGGTGATCTCGAGACACGACGTGCACACGCCGCACGGCTCACCGTCGACCGGCGCCTCGCAGTTGAGCGCCTTGGCCAGGATGCGAGCCGACGACGTCTTGCCCGTGCCGCGCGGCCCGCTGAAGAGATAGGCGTGCGAGACCCGGTTGTCGCGGACGGCGCTGCGCAACGCGCGCACGACGTGGTCCTGGCCCCGGATCTCGTCGAATCGCCCCGGCCGGAAACGGCGGTAGAGGGAGACGAAGGGGGCGTCGGCCATGCCGGCCGAGCCTACCCATGGCGTCAGACACCGCGACCCGGTGCTCGGTACGGTGGCCAGGTTGACTACGGCGCCCAACCAAACCCGCTGAGAGCTGCTGCCTTCCGACCCTGACTCGATTCACGAGCGGCCGTCGCGCAGGACCCGGCCACCGCACCCAACAACGGGTCGACGGTGCCGGCGCCAAGGTTAGCGGGCCATTCGGGCCCTTTTCCCTACACGACGAGAACGGCGCAACCCACCCGATCCATGACGGACTTCGGCACGTCGGTCAACGACCGGGACCCGTGATCAGAGCCAGAGCCGACGACCATCAGGTCGGCCCTCTCGGCCGCCGCCACCCTGGTGGTCGCACCGGCGGGCTCGTCGAGCACGGGGCACGTGGCGACCTCGACCTCGGCCGCCGCGGCCGCGGCCTCCTCGCCAGCTTCGTCAGGAGCCAATCCGTCGCGCCGGCGCCCGCCTCGGTGAAGCGGAACTCCGCCGGCAGCCAGGGCGCCCTCGTGGCCCTTCCGGAGTCGGTGGCCCCGACCACCACGGTCTCAAACATGGGCGTAGCGGAGCGATTTTCCGGCTCGGGGAGGCGAATCGGCGCCTCCGGGCGGCCCCAGGTCACCGCGGTAGCGGCTCCGAACTCTTCCGGCGCCGACGCGAACCGTCGCCGCCCAACCGTCCGCCCCTCCGACGGGCACCTCGGGGGCCGTTACTCTGACCGGGCTGCACAGCACGGAGGAGTGCGAGAGCGGCCGAATCGGCACGATTGGAAATCGTGTGTTGGGCAACCAACCGTGGGTTCAAATCCCACCTCCTCCGCTCTCCGACTCTCCGACCTCCCGGACGCCCAGCGCAGGGGTCTCCGATGTCCTGCCACATCTGAAGGCCCAGGTCACCGGTCTTGGCGCGCCGGCGTGGACTTTCCTGCGGGCGGGGCGGCTCGCATACTGGGCGCATCGCCACTCCAGGGCAGGACCCCGCACCGGGCAGCGACGACGACGTCATGGAGCTCGCGTTGGCCGAGGCGCGGGCCGCGGCGGCCGAAGGCGAGGTGCCCGTGGGCGCCGTCCTCCTGGTCGACGGGTTGGTCGTGGCGCAGCGCCACAACGAGCGCGAGCGCACCAGCGACCCCACGGCCCACGCGGAGCTGCTGGTGCTCCGCGAGGCGGCCGCTGCGCTGGGGGGATGGCGTCTGCGCGACGCGACGCTGGCCGTCACGCTCGAGCCGTGCCCGATGTGCGCGGGCGCGCTGGTGGCGGCCCGGCTCGGTCGCCTCGTGTTCGGCGCCACCGACCCCAAAGCGGGCGCCTGCGGCACCCTCTACAACCTCTGTGCCGACCCCCGCCTCAACCACGAGGTGCTCGTCACCGGAGGCGTGCGCGCGCAGGAGTGCGGCGCGCTTCTGACCTCCTTTTTTGGCGATCGACGCAACGATCGGGCGCGTGGCGGATCCTTAGGCGCAGGTCAGAGCGACTAGGATCTCCGCCCGGAGGAGTGCGAGAGCGGCCGAATCGGACGGTCTCGAAAACCGTTGTGCCTCATGGGCACCGTGGGTTCAAATCCCACCTCCTCCGCTCGGGCCCAGAGGGGTCCGCCGCATGGCGAATGCGGCGAGAACACCGGCAAGGCGGGGCCTTGCCGTCAGTACCTGGTCGTCCCCGGCGGCCGGAAAGGAGCGAACCGTGGCACGTGCACGTTCGACGTTCGGAAAACTACAGCGCGACCAGGCCAAGAAGGACAGGGCCAAGGCCAAGATGGACGATCGCCTCTCCAGGAAAGAGGACAAGGTCACCGCGGCAGAGGAGCGGGCCACCACGCCGTCGGCCGAGGAGGTCGACCAGACGAAGCTGCTCGAGCAGTTCGCGGCGCTTCACGAGGACCTGGCCGAGGGTCGCATCTCCCTCGACGATTTCGAGATCCGCCAAGAGGAGCTCCGGGCCAAGCTCGTCGTGTGACCCGACTGGCCCGACTGGCCCGTCTGGCCCCGACGGGCCGGGCCCGTCACGCCGATTGGGGCGCTGAGGCTCAGCTCGCCGGCACCTTGTCGCGCCCCTCGAGCCAGCGTCGGAACCCCGACGCGTTCGAGTGCACCCCGTTCATGATGTCCAACTTCTCCTTGTGGGCGGGCTCGATGTCGCCGAGGAGCGGGTCGAACCGGGCGGCCAACGCGTCGGCGATGTCGGCACCCTCGCGATAGGCCTGCTCGGCCGTCTCCGCCCACTGGCGAAGGGTCTCGTCCGCCTCGGCCAACAACTCCTCGGGGTGATCGAGGAGCCCGTAGTGGGCGAGCGCGATGCCCGAGGGGCGGCGGGCCGCGAACTTGCCCAGCGACGTGATCGCCTGGTCGAGGTCGAAGTCCGGCGGTGGCGTCGACGGCCGCAACACGCCGCCGTCGGGCAGCTTCACCCCGACGGCGTCGCCGGCGAAGAGCACGCCGCTCAGCGAGTCGTGCAGCCCCAGGTGGTGCTTGGCGTGCCCGGGCGAGTCCACGGCCACCAGGATGCGACCGGGGCTCACCTCGATCTCCTCTTCGTCCGCGAGCACGTGCAGCCGCTCGGCGGGCGTGGGGTCGAGTCGCCCGTAGAGCGAATCGAGCAACGGCCCGTAGACACGGGCCGCCGAGTCGATCAGGCGGGTCGGGTCGGCCAGGTGCCGGGCGCCCTTCTCGTGGACGTACACGGTGGCCGAGGGAAAGGCGCGGGCGACGTCGCCGACGCCGCCGGCGTGATCGAGGTGGATGTGGGTGACGGCCACCCCCGCCAGCTCCGCCGGCCCGACGCCGATCTGGCCCAGCGCGGCCAGGAGGACGGGGACCGAGGTCTGGCTGCCCGTCTCGATCAGAACCGGGGCTGCACCCTCAATCAGGTAGCCCGCCGTCACCCGCTCCCACCCGCCCAGCATGGTGTCGATCTCGAGCACGCCGTCGGCGATGCGGCGGGGGGGCGGCACGGCGCCGATGGCGTCACCGCTCTCGGGGTCGTGCACGTGCAGGCCGGCGTCGGCGTGGCGGTGGGGCGCTCCACCGTGGGAGTGCGTCCCGCTCACGAGGGGTTGACCTCGATCACCACCTTGACGTCGTCTTGTCGGCGCTCCAGGGCCTGCTGCCAGTGCTCGAGGGGCACCCGGCGGGTGACCAGTCGCTCGAGCCACGAGCGGTCCGCCTTGGCCAGCGCCGCGGCCGCCGCTTCGTAGTGACGCCGGTTCGCGTTGACCGAGCCGACGACCGCCACGTTCTCGAGCACCATCGTGCGGTTGAGCATGCCCTCGTCGACGTCGATCGTATGGCCGCCCGACGAGACGCCGGTGAGCACGACGACGCCGTCGGTGCCGACGTGCGACATGGCGTCGAACACGAGTGTCGGCACGCCGGTGCACTCGATGATGATGTCGGGCGCCGCCACCGCGTCGGCCACCGCGCCGCTGTGGTAGGTGGCACCGAGGTCCCGCACCAGATCCGGCTTGAGGCCGGAGCTGACGCGGTCGAGCACGTGCACGTCGAGGCCACGTTGCACGCCGATCAACGCGGCCAGCAGGCCGATCGGCCCGGCCCCGGTGACGAGCACCGACTTGGGATCCCAGTGGGCGCGTGGTCCCACCCGGTCCACCTGCTCCCACGCCTTGGCCACCACGCTGGTGGGCTCGAGGAGGACGCCCAGGAGTCCGAGGCTCTTGTCCACCTTCACCGTGAAGTCGGGCGTGTTGCGGTAGCGCTCGGAGCAATAGCCGTCGTGCTCCTTGATGCCACGCTCGGTGTAGAGGCCGTTGCGGCAGAAGTCCCATTCGAGGACCGCGCAGTTCGGGCAGGGCACCGGGTCGGGCCGGCGCACGATGCCCACCACGAGGTCGCCCTTGGCCAGGTCACCGCCCGCCGGCGCCTCGACGACGCGGCCCAGCGATTCGTGCCCGAGGACCAACCGCTCCTGGCCCGGGGGCGCCCAGCCGTAGGCGCCCGAGATGATCTCCATGTCCGTGCCGCATACCCCGATGGCCAGGGTCTCGACGAGCACCGGGCCGTCGTGCTCGGGGGGTTCGGGCACATCGGTCAGCTCGGCGCTGTGCGCCTTGAGCGGGATCACCGTCAGAGCTTTCACGCGTCTCTTCCTTTCCGACCCGCCAGGGCGAGTTGTCAGCGGGTTGAACCGTCGCGTCGCTTCACCGCCATCTTCCCGCGTCCGAGCCGCTTCATGCGTTGGAAGACGGGTGACGACGGGTTGAACGCGTTCACAAGCATCCGCGTGTCCTCGGCCGCCGTCGCCAGCGGGTCGTTGCCGCTGAGGCGGAAGGCCGAGTTGATCAGCGACACGTGCGAGAAGGCCTGGGGGAAGTTGCCGACCATCCGGCCGGCGAAGGGGTCGTACTCCTCGGAGAGCAGGCCGAGCTCGTTGGGCAGGGCGAGGAGGCGCTCGAAGAGCTCGACCGCTTCGTCCGCCCGGCCGATCATGTGGAGGCAGTCGACGAGCCAGAAGGAGCAGGCCAGGAACGCTCCCTCGCGTCCGGTGAGCCCGTCGACCGATCCGTCGTCGTCCGTGCGGTACCGCAGGACGAACCCGTGGTCCATCAGTTCTCGTTGGATGGCCTCGACCGTGGAGACCACCCGCTCGTCGGTGGGGGGAAGGAAACCGACGAGCGGAATCATGAGCACGCTCGCGTCGAGCTTGTCAGACCCGTAGTACTGGGTGAAGGCGCCGACGTCCTGGTTGTAGCCCTTCTCGCACACCTCGGTGAAGATCTCGTCGCGCAGGGTCGTCCACTTCTCGAGCGGCCCCTTGAGGTCGGGCCATTCCTCGAGCGTGCGCACGGCCCGGTCGACCGCCACCCAGGCCATCACCTTGGAGTGCGTGAAGTGTCGGCGCGGCCCGCGCACCTCCCAGATGCCGTCGTCGGGCTCCTCCCACCCCGTCTCGATGAACTTGATCAGTTGCTTTTGGAGGTCCCAGGCGGCCTCCGAATGCACGCCTTGGGTCCGAGCGGAGGAGTACAACGCGGACATGACCTCGCCGTACACGTCCAGCTGGTACTGCTCCGACGCCGCGTTGCCAATGCGAACCGGTGCCGAGTTCTCGTAGCCCGGCAGCCACGACGCCTCCCATTCGTCGAGGCGTCGCTCCCCGGCCGGCCCGTACATGATCTGCAGCTTCGACACGTCGCCGGCCACGGCGCGCAGCAGCCAGTCGCGCCAGGCCATGGCCTCGGCGAAGTAACCGCCCCGCATGAGCGACTCCAGGGTGAGCGTCGCGTCGCGCAGCCAGCAGTAGCGGTAGTCCCAGTTGCGGTTGCCCCCCAACGCCTCGGGGAGCGAGGTGGTCGCGGCGGCAACGATGCCGCCCGTCGGTTCGTAGGTCAGCGCCTTGAGCGTGATCAGCGATCGCATCACGGCGTCGCGATAGGGGCCCTCGTAGCAGCACAGCTGGGCCCATTCGGTCCAAAAGGCCTCGGTGAGGTGCACGGCGTACCAACTGTCGAGTGGAGGCGGTGGCTCCTGGTGGGAGGGGTACCAGACCAGCGTGAACGGGTAGCGCTGGCGTTCCGTGACCGTGAATTCCGCCATCGTGCGCAGGTCCTTGCCCTTGGCGTCCACGCGGTGCCAGAGCGCAACCGAGTCGGGTCCGGCCGTGAGGCGGGTCAGGCCGTCGTCGGTTGTCACCCAGGGGACGACGTCCCCGTAGTCGAAGCGGACCGCGAGCTCCATCCGCATGTCGACCGTGCCACTGACCCCTTCGACCGACCGCACCAGGTGCGGGTGCTCGTCACGATTGGGCATGCAGTCCGTGACCCGGACGGTGCCCGTCGCCGTGTCGAACTCCGTCTCGAGCACGAGGGAGTCGGGCCGGTACCAGCGCCGGGTGGCGAGGACCGTGTTGGGTGCACCCACCGGGGCGATCTGCCAGAAGCCGTGGTTCTTGTGGCCGAGCAGGCGCGCGAAACAGGCCGGTGAGTCGAAGTGGGGCAGGCAGAGCCAGTCGATCGACCCGTCGATGCCCACCAGGGCGGCCGTGTGCAGGTCGCCGATGAGGGCGTAGTCCTCGATGCGCTGACTCATTGCCTCATTCTTGTCGCTCGGGCCCGCACGTGGCCCCTCACCGCCGTGCGCTCGTCGCCCGCTCCGTTCAGCCCGAGATGCAGGAGCCGGTGCTGACCGCCGAGCGGTGTTGCTCGGCCACCTGGACCCGCGCCAGGACGCCCGGCGACGTGAGGGCGTAGCCGACGTTGGAATAGACGGTCGAGCGGGAGAAGACGACGCCGATGACCTGCCCGCCCGGGCCCATGAGCGGGCCGCCCGAGTTGCCGGGAAGAACCATGGCGCCCAGGGCGTAGACGCCTCGGGTGACCGACCCGCTGTTGTAGATGTCCTTGCCCACCGCGGTGACCTCTTCGGTCACGCTGGCGGGATCGGTGATCAGCGGGCCGTCCTCGGGATAGCCCAACAGGGCCGCCTGCGTGCCGTCGGCGACGGTGTTGGGGTCGATCGGGAGAGCCGGGCCGAGCGGCGCGCTGGTGCGGAGCACCGCGAGGTCGAACGACGGGTCGAAGTACACCGGTGTCGCGGCGTACGCCGTGCTGCCGACGAGCACCTGCGTGTTGCCCGGGCCCTCTCCGGCAATCACGTGTGCGTTCGTCGCGACCAGGCCGGGGGCGACGACGAAGCCCGATCCCTCTTGTTCGTTGGTGCACGCGGTGCCGAGGATCTTCACCGTCGAGAACACCGCCGGGTCGGCGAGCGCCTTCGTCTGGGCGTTCGTCGGCGGCGGCACCGTCGGGGTGGACGGTGGGGTCAGCGTCGAGAAGACCTGTGGGAAGCCTTGGTTGTTGAGAAAGTTCTGTAGGTCGTTGAAGATGGACGGGGCCTGCGGAAGGACCCGGTCGATCGAGTGCAGGATGTCCGAGCGCGCGACGGCGGCGTCGAGTGAGGTGAACCGGCTGTTCGGCGACGAGATCACCGCGGCGACGAGCCACACCGAGAGCAGGACGGCCACCACCGCAACGCCGACGCCGAGGACCGCGTCGACGTTGCCCAGATGGTGACGGCGCAGCGTGATGTTGCTGTAGGTGCCGATGATCCGTCCGACGTACCCCAACCCGCAGGCCGTGGCCATCACCAATCCGACGATCAGGATCGAGCGGGTTGCGCTGTCGTGGGAGGTCGAGAGCAGGGGTACCCAGATGACGGTCCCGAGAAGAAAACCCAACCAAAAGCCACCGAACGTGAGGATCTGGATCAACGCGCCCAGCCGGAGGCCGTGCACGGCGGCGAGCAGCATCAGCCCGATGATCAGGAGGTCCACCCAGTCCACCGGAACGAGCGTAGACAACCATGCCCACGAAAACGCTCGCGCCACCACTATTGTTCTGGCGCCGTGGTCCCATGCGTCAGGCCTCGCCACCGGGGTGCCCGGACATCAGGTTTCGTTCCGGCGACCCTGCTTGCGGGCCTCGCGCTCATCGTGTCGGGGTGCACGACGGGCGGAAAACCGGCCCACCACGCGCCCCATGTGCTGGGTGAGCCGAAGGGCACGCCGCTCGTCCTCGGGCAACCGGCTCCCACGGGTACCGGCCAGCTCGGCGCCGTGTCGTGTGCCACCACCAAGCGCTGCTGGGCCGTCGGCATCGCCGGGACCAACGCCCCGCCGTCACCGGGTGGCTCGAACGTGATCGTGGCCACGACCAACGCCGGCCGGACATGGAGGGCGCAACACGTGGCCGGCGGCAGCACGCCGCAGCTCACCGGCGTGTCGTGCCCGACGCCCGCCGATTGCATGGCGGTCGGGTCAAACGGGGCGTCGCTGCCCGGGAGCGGGGTCGTGCTGGCGACGACCAGCGGCGGCGCCACTTGGACCCCGGTGGCCGCTCCGCCGGACGCGCTCGCGGTGATCACCGTGCTGTGTTCGTCCCAGTCCGACTGCGTCGCGCTCGTCAGTGACGGCACGTTGATCTGGTCCGCCCTCAGCACGAATTTCGGGCAGAGTTGGCAGCGCGAGGGAAATATGCCGTCGCTCTTCCTCCCGGGCGACGACCTGTCGTGCACGGTCGGCGGGCCCTGCCTCGTCGCGGGTTACGTCCCGGCCGGCACCGGCCACGGCGAGGGCGCCATCGCGCTGAGCGCCGACGGCGGGCAGACGTGGTCGCTGGCGTCGGTGCCGAACGGCGTGGGCGTGCTGCGCAGCGCGGCCTGCGTCACCCCGACGGACTGCCTCGCCGCCGGCTCGACTTCGACCACCGTGAGCGACGTGGTGCCCGCGCAAGGTCAGCTGGTCTCGAGCACCGACGGCGGCCACACCTGGCAACCGTCGGCGACCGCACCCCCCGTCCAAGACGTGTTCGCCTTGGAGTGCCCCTCCGAGCTGGTGTGCGCGATGGTCGGCACGCAGTGGCAGGGCAACCCGGCCGTCGGCACGGGTGCCGTGGCCCAGAGCAGCAACGCCGGCACGACGTTCCGTCCGTCCTCGGCCGCCTACGTGCCGCTGACGCTCACCGCGCTGTCGTGTCCGAGCGCCACCACCTGCATCGCCGCCGGCGGCAACACCGTCGCCCGCATCACCGTCGTCGCTCCCAAGCGGCGGCCGGCTCCGCGGCGCTCGCACGAGGCCACCCGGGCGTAGCGGGCGGTCCCCCGGCGGCCCGGCCACGGGCCCTTTCACGGTAGAAGGATCCCAGCTCAGTGCCGCACGGCGGCCAGCATCAGGCCGGGGATCTTCGCGGCCGACGGCTCGGCCTCGAAGGCCACGAAGCGGCGCATGACGTCGTAGGACGACGGCGCCGTGGCGAACCAGGGCGGCTTGGGCCGGGAGCGGAACGGCGCGCGCACGACCGACTTCTGCGGCCGGTCGAACATGGCGGCGTTGCCGACGACGCCGGTACCCGACTGTATGTCCGTGCGCGGGTGCCCCGGATAGGCGCCCCACGTCGTCGAGCCCATCGCGAACGACAGGCCGTGCCACACGTTGACGCCGATGGAGCCGTAGCGCAGGTCGGCGACGGCGCGCTCCAGCGCGTCGGACACGGCGGCGTCCTTCAACGACGAGGGCGCCACGAGGATCGTTGCCCCGAGCGTCCCCCAGACGACGTCGTTGCAGAACGCGGTGGCGGCATCGAGGAAGCCCGCCGCGTCCGGGGCCGGCAGGCCCGTCTCGGCCATCTCCGCGTAGAAGGACTCGACGTTGAAGCAGATGTCGTCGGTGCGCCCGGCGGGCACGTCGGCGATGAACGTCCACGGCAACGCGTCGGCCGGCCCGCTGCCGAACGACTCCGCCTCGGGGTGCGCGGCCGCGAAGGCATTGCGGCGCTCGGCGGCGCCAGGGTAGTAGGCGCGCCGCGTGCGGATGCCGGCCAGCGTCTGGGTCAGCGCGCCGAGGAACGCGTCGCGCTGGGGCCAGGCGTCGTGTGTGATGATCACGCGCGCCGAGATGCAGTTGAACCCTGCGTTGTTCACCAACATTGTCGCGATGTGCTCGGCCTGGTAGCGCAGCTCGGGGACCGACCAGCGGCCCGGCACGACGATGATGGGCGACACGTTGCCGAGCTCGGCCGTCACCGGCTTGTCCAGCGCCGGCTCGTCGGCCGCCTTGCGCCTGGCGCCCTCCTCACCGGTGCCGAACACGACGGCGTCGTACGTCTTGTCCGACCCGGTGATGTGCACCTCGTCGATGAGCTGGTGCGCCGTGAGGTACCGGCCCACCGCCGCGCCCCCGTCGACGATGCGCAGCACGCCGGCGTCGATCAGCGGCTTGAGCGCGCGGCTCCAGTGCGGCACGAGATAGTCGTTGACCGGGTTCGCCTTCATCACGACGACCTTGCCCTCGACGAAGAGCTTCGACAGCACGTCGCGCGGTCCGAGCGAGGCCACGTTCCCCGCGGCCAGCACGAGCGCCGTGCCGACGTGGGCGACGGGGTCAGCATAGGCGGGGGCCTGGCCGGCGACGATGGCATCGCGGGTGACGCCGGGCTGCATCCAGACCTCGGCGGTGGTCTGGGGGAACGTGATGCGGTCGAAGGCGCTGGCCGGGAAGACCTGGACCCGCAGCCGGCCGTCGGGCGCCTCACGCACCGGGCCGGCGAACGAGGGCTTCGCGTCCTTGGCGATGTCGCGCAGCGAGTCACGGAACAGGCGGGCCATCCGCACGAACGTGCCGATGCCGGCGAACAGCTCCTCGCCCGCCTCGGTCGACCCGGGCTCGAGGCCCTTGGCCGCGCACGCCGCGGCCACCCAGTCGTCCTGCGCCGCCATGGTGGCCTCGATCACCTCTTGGAGCAGCTTCGCCCGCGCCGCCGCCTCGGTCTTCGCCCAACCGGGCGCGTGGTCGGCCACCAGGTTGACGGCGGCGTCGAGCACGTCGGTGTCGAGCGCGGGCGTCTCCGTCACCGCCGTGCCGTTGCCGCCCGTCGCGACTTCCGTGCGCTCGGTCGGATGGCTGGTCGGGGCGACCGCCCCGCGACTCGTGATGGTCATCTGTCATCCTCCCCGGCGCGCCGCACGATGGGTCCCGGGGTCGGGTTCGGGGCTGCCCGCATCACCGCCGTCAAGCGTACCGAGGGTGCCGACGCCGTCGTCCGGCCCGGCGCCCGAGGGGGTAATCCCAGGCTGGCCCGTAGGCGGATTGCTTTTTAGGGATTTGTGAGGGTTCGCCCGAAACGGTTGACCCGGGGCCTTGGGGTGCCAATAGTGCACGCATGCGAGGGCGTCCTCTTGTGCTGGCCGCCGGGCGGCCCCGCCGGATCCGGCGGCGGCGGGCCCTCGTCGGCTCCTCCTTCGGTGTCGCCATCCTCGCCCTGACGCTCAGCGCCTGCGGCTCGTCGCCGTCCACGCCGACCGCGGCGCAGGGAAAGCGGGTCACGGGCGGGCCGACAGGCCACTACGTCGTGGCGGCTGGCATCCACAAGATCAAGCACGTCATCATCATCGAACAGGAGAACCGCTCCTTCGACAGCTACTTCGGCACCTATCCCGGCGCCGACGGCATCCCGATGCACAACGGCGTGCCGACGGTGTGCGTGCCCAACCCCACGGGCGGCTGCACCGCGCCCTACCACGACACGGCCGACGTCAACGGGGGCGGGCCGCACAACGTCCGCAACGCCGCAGCGGACGTGAACAACGGGGCCATGGACGGGTTCATCAAGTCGGCGGCGAACGCCAAGAAGGGCTGCTTCAACCCCGCCGACCCGGCCTGCACCAATTCCTCCACGCCCGACGTGATGGGGTACCACACCGCGGCGGAGATCCCGAACTACTGGGCCTACGCGCAGGACTTCGCGCTCAATGACCACATGTTCGAGCCGGTCCGTTCGTGGTCGCTCCCCGACCACCTCTACCTGGTGTCGGGCTGGTCGGCCATCTGCTCGAACCAGAGCCCGTTGAGCTGCCAGAACGAGATCCAGGGCCCCTACACGCCGGCGCAGATGCAGAAATACGTCGACCAGGCGCTCCAGACCGGCACCGCCGACGTCACCAACGCGTGGACCGACCTCACCTGGCTCATGTACGACAAGCACGTCCCGTGGGCCTACTACGTGCAGACCGGGACCCAGCCCGACTGCGAGAACGACGGCGCCGAGACCTGCGCGCCGGTCAAGCAGAACTACCTGACACCGGGCATCTGGAACCCCCTGCCAATCTTCGAAGACGTGCAGAAGGACCACCAGCTGCGCAACATCGAGCCGCTCGACAACTACTTCGCCGCGGCCCAGAAGGGCACGCTGCCCGCGGTGTCGTGGGTGACCCCGTCGCAGGCGGACAGCGAGCACCCACCGGCGAGCGTCCACCAGGGACAGGCGTACGTCACCGCCGTCGTCAACGCCGCCATGAAGAGCCCCGACTGGGACTCGACGGCCATCTTCGTGCAGTGGGACGACTGGGGCGGTTTCTACGACAACGTCGTCCCGCCCACGGTCGACCTCAACGGCTACGGGCTGCGCGTGCCGGCGATGGTGATCTCGCCCTACGCCAAGCAGGGTTACATCGACCACCAGACGTTGAGCAGCGACGCCTACCTCAAGTTCATCGAGGACGACTTCCTCGGCGGCTCGCGCCTCAACCCGAAGACCGACGGCCGGCCCGACCCGCGCCCGGACGTGCGGGAGAACGCGACGATCCTCGGCAACATGGTCAGCGACTTCAACTTCAACCAGGCGCCCCGGCGCCCCGTGCTGCTCCCGACCAATCCGCCGACCGACTCGCCGTCTATCCCGGCCTACTTCAGCGGCCAGGGGCCGTGCCACGGGTGCACGGCGACACCGCCGTCGACCTCGGGCGGCTAGGAAACCTTGGGGAGCACTTCCTGCGCGATGAGCTCCACGTGGTCGAGGTCGTCGAGGTCGAGCACCTGCAGGTAGATCGTGTCGGCCCCGATGTCAGCGAACGCGCGCAGCCGCGCCACCACCTCGTCGGGCGTGCCGGCGGCACCGTTGGCCCGCAGCTCGTCGGGCTGGCGCCCGATGGCGGCGGCGCGGCGCGCGACCTCCGCCTCGTCGGCGCCGCAGCACACCACTTGGGCGGCCGAGAGGCGCAGTGTCTTGGGGTCCCGGCCCCTCTGCTCGCAGGCGGCGCGCACCCGGCCGTACTGCGCCTGGGTGTCGGACAGTGAGGAGAACGGGAGGTTGAACTCGGCGGCGTAGGTGGCGGCGAGGCGCGGGGTACGCGTGGCGCCGCCGCCGCCGACGATGAGCGGCGGGTGGGGCTGCTGCGCCGACTTGGGCAGTGCCGGGCTGTCCTTCACGGTGTAGTGGCGCCCGCTGAAGTCGAACTTCTTCCCCACCGGGGTGGTCCACAGGCCGGTGAGAATGGCGAACTGCTCCTCCAGGCGCTCGAAGCGCTCGCCCAGCGGCGGGAACGGGACGCCGTAGGCCTCGTGCTCGGCGTCGAACCAGCCCGCGCCGAGGCCGAGCTCGACGCGGCCGCCGCTCATGACGTCGACCTGGGCCACCTCGACGGCGAGCAGCCCGGGCAACCGGAAGGTGGCGGAGGTCACGAGCGTCCCCAGGCGGATGCGCTCGGTCTCGCGGGCCAGGCCGGCCAGCGTCACCCATGCGTCGGTCGGCCCGGGCAGGCCGTCGCCGCCCATGGTGAGGAAGTGGTCGGATCGGAACAGGGCGTCGAAGCCGAGGGCCTCGCTCGTCTGCGCCATCCGCACCTGTTGGTCGTAGGTGGCGCCCTGTTGTGGCTCGATGAAGATGCGGAGCTTCATGGCGCCAACCTAACCGGGGAGTCCGTCGGCGGCCCGGCCGCGGCGCGGTCGTGACAACGCGGGCAGACTGCCGGCATGGACATCGGCGTGATCTTTCCCCAGACCGAAGTCGCCTACGACCCGGGCGCGGTGCGCGCCATCGGGCAGGCGGCGTCCGACCTCGGCTACACGCATCTCGCGGCCTACGACCACGTGCTCGGCGGCGACACGGCCGTGCTCGGCAACCTCGGTGGGCCGTACACGATCGACAGCCCGTTCCGCGAGCCGCTGACGATGTTCTCCTATCTCTCCGGCTTCACCAAGCTCGGCTTCGCAACGTCCATTCTCATCGGCCCACAACGTCAGACGGCGCTGCTCGCCAAGCAGGCGGCCGAGGTCGACCTGCTCTGCGGCGGGCGGTTCCGGCTGGGCCTCGGGGTCGGCTGGAACAAGATCGAGTACGACGCCCTGGGGATGCCCTTCGAGAAACGGGGCCAGCTGTTGGAGGAGCAGGTGGCGGTGCTGCGTGCCCTGTGGACGGAGAAGAGCGTGACCGTCGACGGCACCTTCCACCACATCGACCACTCCGGGCTGGCGCCGCAACCCATCCAGCGCCCGATCCCCATCTGGATCGGCGCCTTCGCGCCGCCGGCGCTGCGCCGGGTGGGCCGGTTGGCCGACGGGTGGTTTCCCATGGCGCGACCCCGGGGCGGGCTCGAAGAGGCGCTCGAGATCATCCACGCGGCCGCGGCCGAGGCGGGCCGCGACCTCTCCGCTTTCGAGTTCGAGGGGCGCCTGGAGTACTCCACCGGCGACCACGAGAAGATCGCCGAGCACGCACGCCGGTGGCGTGAGGCCGGGGCCACCCACCTTTCGCTCAACACGATGCACTCCGGCCTCGCCGACGCCGACGCCCACATCGCCGCCCTCGCGGAGATGGCCCCGGTCGTGCTGTCCTCGCCGGGCCGCTGACCCGAGGCCCGAGAAGCGGGTGGCCTACCCGGACCCGAAGTGGGCGGCCTGGCCGTCGTCGGCGATGATCGAGTACCCGCCACCGTCGGGCGCCGCGATGAGACCGATCTCGACGTGTCCAACGGGCACGGCGAGTGAGCCGTAGAACGGCGCGCCGCCGAACGAGAACACGCCCCCGTCGGAGGCCACCATCCAGTAGCCACCACCGGACGGCGTTGCGGCCATTCCCGTGATGGGGCGGGTGAGGGGGGTGCCCGCCATCGATCCCTCGAAGGGCGCGTCGCCGTAGGTGAAGACCCCGCCGTCGGCGGCAGCAATCCAATAGCCCGCGCCGTCCGGGGTCGGGGCGATGTCCACCACCGGCTGGTTCAGGCGGAGCGAACCCGCGGATCCCCAGAACTCGGCATCTCCGTAAGCGAAGATCCCCCCGTCGCGGGCTACCAGCCAATAGCCGCGCCCGTCCGAGGTGGCCGCCAGGTGGACGATCGGCTGGTTCAGATGGATGGCACCAGCCGACCCGTAGAACCCGGCGTCGCCGTAGGCGAAGATACCTCCGTCGGAGGCCACGATCCAGTACCCCTTACCGTCGGGTGTCGCGGCAAGGCCGACCGGTGGCGCGTTCAGCGTCCGGCCCAGCAGCGAGCCGTAGGAGCCCGCGGTCCCGTACGGCGTCACGTCCCCGTCGGAATCTAAAACCCAATAGCCCATCCCGTCGGGTGTTGACGCGACGGCCTCGCCGGCGGTGCGGCTGGTCAGGATGTCGAAGGACTGTGTCGCCGTGTCGGCGGTGAAGTCCGACGTGGCGGGCGCGCTGGCCCGCACGGTGCAGGTCCCGGCCTCCAACATCGCCACCGTCGAGCCGGAGACTGAACAGACCGCCGGCGTGTCACTCGTGTAGGCGACCGCTGCGCCCGAGTTCGCCGTCGCGCTCACCGCGTAGGTCGGCCCGGCGGTCACGTCGGTGGACGGCGGGGTCGAGGTGAAGTGGATGGAGCCGATCGTCATGTCGACGCCCACCTCTTGGGAGGCGGTCGCCGCCGTGTACGAGGCCGTGGCCGGAGCGCTCGCATCGATCGTGCAGAGCCCGGCGTGCTGGAACGCGACCGTGCCGGAGCTGACGCCGCAGACCCCGCTCGAGCCGGGATCGATGCTGAAGGTCACCGTCGCCCCGGAATTGGCAGTGGCGTGGGGCGCGTACGTGTGGCCGATGGAGTCCGTGGCGTCGCTGGTCGTGAATTGGATCGTCCCCGCCTCCTTGGCGACGCTGAAGTACTGTGACGTGGCGGCGGCCCCGTAGTTTCCGAGGGGTGGCAACGACGCATCGAGGATGCAGGTGCCGCCCTCTTGGAAGCTGACCACGCCGGACGCGATGGAACAGACGTTCGTCGACGTGGGATCCACCGCGATCGTCGGCGTGGCCCCCGAGGTGGACGTCGCGCTCGGTGTGTAGGTGGTGCCGTTCGCCGTTGCGGCGCCCGGCGCCGTCGTGATGAAGCTGATCGTCTGCGTGAGCGGACCGACGGCGAAGGTCTGGCTCCCGCTCGCTGCGGCGTAGTTGCCGGTCGCCGGCACCGACGCATCGATCTGGCACGAACCGACGTTGTTCGCGGTCACCGTGGCCGAGGCCAGCGTGCACACGCCTGACGAGGCCGGGTCGACGGAGAGTGTCGGCGTCTCACCCGAGGTGGACGTGGCGCTGACTGCATAGGTGGAGCCGGGAACGGGCCCGGCGGGTGGTGTCGAGGTGAAGGAGATCGTCTGGGACTCGGAGCCGATGGTGATGGTCTGCTGCGCCTGCGGAGCCGGGGCGAACGACGACGACGCGGCAGCCAGGTTGGCGTCGAGCACGCAGGTGCCCTGGTCGATGAAGGTGACCGTGGCGGTGGCCGTGGCAGCGGCCGACGAGCTGTCGCTGAGGGTGCACGCACCCGCGGGCGAGGTCGCGGGGTCGACGGTGACGCTCGGCGACGGCGAGCTGACGCTGCCGATGGCCGAGACCGTCACGGCTGACCCAACGGCTGCGGTTGGCGGTGCCGACAGTGAGACCGTCTCGGGCGTCCTGATTGCGGTGGTGAATTGGATCTGAGGAGCAGGAAACACGTCCGCGTCCCCCGGCTGGTTGGCATCGACCACGCAGCTGTCACCAGCGATCTGCATCGAGACCTGCGCCTCGAACGCCGTCAGAGGGGAGAGCGAGCATCCGGAGGACGAGCCATCGAGGCTGAAGGTCGTCGGGAAGAACTGCGTCAGCGTGTTCGCGGTCGAGATTGCGACGAGGGTGTAGGTCGAGCCCGCGCCGGCCACCGGGGGCGGACCCGCGACGTCGGCGAACGACTGGGTGCTCTTCACGGTCATAACGATCTGCACCTGCGGCGCGGGCCCGAACGAGCTGTCGGACGCGTTGTTCGCGTCGATGATGCATGTCCCGACGGACTCAGCCGGGTTGTTGTTCACCACGCCGAACTCGACGAACTGTGCGGTGTAGTCCGTGAAGCCGACGTTCAGCAGGTTCTGATCCACCGTGGAATTGAGCGCATAGTCGGCCGGGCCCAGGAGCTGACACCCCGGATCGGTCGATGCTGGATCGACGGAGAAGCTGATGAATTCCTGTTCGGGCACGCCGCCGGCCCTCGCAATCGCGCCCAGGAGGAAGTCGGTGTTGGGTGTGGGCTGACTCGGCGGTGCGTCGATGAACGTGATGAGCGGGGAGCCCTTGCCCACGGTGATCGATTGCACCGCCTGGGGTGCGGCCAGATAGTCCGAGTTGCCCGCCTGGTTGGCGTCGATGTTGCAGGTGCCCGCAGCGGTGAAGTCCACGATCCCGCCCGTGATGGAGCACTCCGAGGCCGACGCGGTGTCGATGCTGAACACGACGGGATTTCCCGATCCCCCTCCCGAGGCGGTCGGGGCGTACGTGTTGTCGCCCACGTTCGTCTCGGCGGTCGTTGCAGTCGAGCTGAACCCGATGGCCTGCGTGCCCTGACCCGAAACGGTGAGCGTGAAGGTTTGCGAAGCGGTCTGGGTGGCATGGGTCACCAGGTTCTTGTTGCCCGCGGTGATGGTCACCGTGAACGTCCCATCGGTGCCGGGGGCGGGAGGGCCGCCCAGGGTGGCCGTGCCGTTGGCGTTGTCGGTGAAGGTCACGCCCGTGGGGAGGGCCCCGCTCTCCGACAGCGTGGGGGCCGGAAAGCCCGAGGTGGTCACGGTGAAGTCCCCCGACTGCTGCACCGAGAACGCCGCGTTGTTCGCCGACGTGATCGTCGGTGGGTTCTGTACGGTGAGCGTGAAGGCCTGACTCACCGAGGTCAGCGCGCTGGCCGAGGTGATGGTGAGGACGTAGGTCCCGGCGGCGCCCGAGGGCGGGTTACCCGACAGTGTCGCCGTCCCGTCGCCGTTGTCGGTGAACGAGACGTCTTGGGGAAGGTTGCCGCTCTCGGAGAGGGCGGTCGGCGGGTCGGCACCCGGGATGACACCGGGCGCCCCCACCGTGAAGCTGTTCGCGCTGCCCGCCGTAAAGACTGTCGAGTCGGCCGTCGTGATGACCGGAGGCACGCCGACGATGAACTCGATCTGGTTGAAGGAGTCCGTGTTCGGCGTGTAGGACGCCACGTCGGAGTAGCCGAACGTGCCACTCGCCTTGGTGACGTAGTTGCTGCCACCTCCGCCGCCGGCGCCCCCCACGTTGATGCCTCCGGCGCCGCCGCCGCCAGGACTGCAGCCGCCGCCACCGCCGCCACCGCCGCCACCGCCGGAGCCCGCGCCGCTGCTCCCCTCCGCACCGTTGCCGCCGTGCTCGGGAACGACCCCCAAGTCGCAGTTGTCGGCGCCGCCTGTCCCCACCGAGCCTCCGCTGCTGAACGCGGGAATGCCACCGCTGCCGCCCATGGACCCGCCGTAACCCCCCGGGTCGCCGGCGAAGCTGCCGCCCGTGCCACCACCACCGCCGGCGACGCCGACCAATTGGGGTCCGTTGGTGTCGGAAATGAACCGCACGTAGCCGCAGGATCCGCCGGACGCCCCGTTGGTGCCCGACCCCAGCACTCCGTTGAACCCGCCGCCGCCGGTGCCACCGGCGCAGTCGGTATCCGAGTCGAGCGAGAGGCCCGGGGTGAGGAACGATCCGCTCGATATTGGCAACGTCTGCATTACGAGCCCGGCCGCACCGCCTTGACCGCCTTGGCCATCGGTCCCCTCCTCGAGGATCGTGACCGCCGATGCGTCGGCGGGTATGGCGAATTGCGTTTCGCCGGAGGTGCCGGTCGCCGTCCCGATTACCGAGGTGTCCAAGGTGCCCGCCGACATGGTGAGCGAGACGGACCCGTTGCCCGAGTTCGGCGCAGTGCCGAAGCCGTCGCCCCCGTCCGCGCCGTAGCTGTCTCCGCCCGCGCCGCCCCCGCCGCCCTCGAAGCTGCTGCCGCCGCCATTCCCGGCGCCCGCGCCGCCACCGCCACCACCGCCGCCGCCGGCGTCCGAGGCCGTGCCGGCTGTGCTCCCGCCGGCCCCGTTGGCCGGCGATGCCTCCTCACTCCCCGGGCCGCCGCCGCCCGCTCCCGAGCTGAGACCGCCGAACCCCGTCGCAAACGCGCCGCCGATCGTTGTGGCACCGCCCGTACCGCCCCCCGCGCCGGGTCCTCCGCCTCCGCCCTCACCACCGCTTCCGCCACCTCCGGCGGCGATCAGCAGATACGTCGAGTCCGACACGTCCTCTACGTACGAACACTGTCCGCCCTGTCCGCCACCTTTTCCGACCTCGTTGCCGCCTCCCCCGCCTCCCCCCGCACAGTCGCCGTTGTTCGATCCGTCGCCGCCCTGCGCGCCGACGAAGATCTTGAGCACCGTGCCCGGGCTCAGCGTGACGTTCGGGTCGTCGACGATGCCGGCGTTGCCGTCAGGCGAACTGGCACCGCCGCCGGACGCGCCGGAACCGCCGACGGCACGCGCCGCGATGGTGACGCCATAGCTGGGGAGCGTGACGGTGTGGGCGCCCGGCGTCGTGAAGGCCTGGTTGCTCACGAGCGGGACCGAAGCGCCCGCTGGCGAGGCCGTGGTGCCAGCAATGCCCAGGCTCGACACGAGCACAGCGCTGAACCCACCCAAAGCGGCCGCACAGGCCGCGCCGACTCTGGCCAGCGCGGGTCGCTGATGCCGTTGCCCCCCCGTGGTCCCCCGCTGTCCGCGCCGGTGTGAGCGCCGGTTCCCCGCCGTGACCTGCTCCACCGCCACCGCCTTCCAAAAGTGCTGCTCTGGTGGGTGCGCCTCGAACTTTGTGTCCGCAGGTCACCCCCCGCCCTGCCCGAGTGAACTTTGCTGCACGAAACATGTCAATAGGGCAAAAGGTCCTGCGATAGGGGTTTCGGACCGAAAATATCCATTGCAATTCACCAGATCGGCGCACCAGAACTGCTATCGGCTTGGCCACACCACCCGATCGTCGCCCTTCTGGTCTGCGTGCCGGCCGTGGTGTCCTCTGCGAAGGCCTCGCAACGGGACCGTGCGCGTGGCCGCGCGCCGACCTTGGAGACCAGACAGGACGCCGTCGGGGTTTGCGCAGTGTTGACGACGCGACGCGACGCGACGCGACGCGACGCGACGCGACGCGACGCGACGCCAGCAAGATGTTGCGCACTCGTCGGCATGAGGTCCACGCCGTCCATCCTCGAACGCCCGTGCGAACATGAGGCCATGGCGGACGAGCGCACGCCCGAGCCGGCGTCGGATGCGAGCCCCGAGGTCGGCCTCGGCACCATCGCCCGCGAGTGGGGCCGCATCGGTTGCCTCGGTTTCGGTGGTCCACCGACGCACATTGCGATGCTGCGCCGGCTCACCGTCGAGCGTGCTCGGTGGATCGACGAGACGGAGTTCGAAGACGCCATCGCGGCAACGAACCTCCTGCCCGGGCCCGCCTCCACCCAGCTCGCCATCTTCTGCGCCTGGCGGCTGCGTGGCACGCGGGGGGCGCTGGTCGGCGGGGCCTGCTTCATCTGCCCGGGGCTTGCCCTCATCATCGGGTTGGCCGCGATCTTCCTGGCGTCGAACCCACCCACCTGGATCAAGGGCGCCGCCCTCGGCGCCGGCGCGGCCGTGGCGGCGGTGGCGATCAACGCCGCCCTCGGGTTGGTGCCGGCGAGCTGGCGCCGCGCCGGCGACCTCCCGGCCCGCCAGGTGCGCTGGGTCCTCTACGCCGTTGCCGGCGGCGTCGCCGCGGCCACCGTCGGCACCTATCTCGTCCTCGTGTTGTTGGGCTGCGGGTTGGTGGAGCTCGCGATCACCCGAGGGGTGCACTGGCCGCGGGGTGCGCACGGGTTCGTGATCGCGCCGCTCGGCGTCGTGGTGACAGGCGGTCTCGGCGCCTTGTCGTGGGTGGCGTTGAAGGTGGGCGCGTTGTCGTTCGGCGGCGGGTTCGTGATCATCCCGCTCATGCAGGCCGACGCGGTCGACCATTACCACTGGATGACGAACACCCAGTTCCTCAACGGGGTGGCCCTCGGACAGATCACACCGGGGCCCGTCGTGCAGACGGTGTCGGTGGTCGGCTACGCCGCGGCGGGCGTCGGCGGCGCGCTGCTGGCGGCGCTCATCGCCTTCGCACCGTCCTTCGTCTTCATCCTCGCGGGGGCCCGGCACTTCGGCGCGCTGCGCACCAACCGGGCGGCGCAATCCTTCCTCGCCGGCGCGGGCCCGGCGGCCATCGGCGCGATCGCCGGTGCGGCGATCCCGCTTGGGTTGGCCATCGCGCACGTGTGGCAGATCTTCGTTCTGGCCGGCGCGCTCGTGCTCATCGTCGGGCTCCGGCGCAGCGTCGTCCTGGTCCTGGTCGGCGCGGGTGTCGTCGGCGCCGTGGGGGCCGCGCTGGGGCTGACGGTGGGGGGCTGAGACCTCCGAGCGGTCAGCGCCGGCCAAGGCGCCGGGGCGAGGTGCCGGTTCAGGCGCCGCAGGCGCCGTTCGCCGACTTGGCCCTGAACGCGATGGAGACGGACCCCCCGTGCTCGACACCGCTCGTGGCGGGCGCGGCGACGTGCACGGGCGCACCGAAGTCGGAGAAGGTCAACGTGGTGACCGTCGTGGACGGCGTAGCGCGGGACGACGATCCCCCGATGAGCTTGAGCACGCCGGCGTGCACACGGCCACCCGCGTCGTGCGTCGCCACCCGCGCCTGCACGAGCCGACCCTGGTGGTCGACCCAGATGGTCGTCGGCGAGATCAGCGGCAACGACACCGTCCGGCCGTGTGCGCACACCGCGATCGGCGCGTCGGTGATGAGGTACTTCGTCGACGGCACGCCGTCGACGCCGCCCGGACCGAGGGCCTGCACGGACTACACCGACTCGATCCCGGCCAGGCCGGCCACAGCATCTTCCGCTCCCGTGCCCACGTCGAGGCCGAAGGCCTGGTGGACGTCGCGCGGGACTTGGGACTTGATCCACGGCGAGGGCAACGGGTGCCCGGACAGGACCACCACCTCGCGGCGGTACATGGTCTGCCCGATGGCGACGGTCTCCCCGGTCCAGGCCTGCTCGACCAGGCGGGGGGCGCCACCGTTGGTCGATTCGGACTCGACCTGGTGGTTCAGCTGCGTGACCCGATTGTCCCCGCTGGTGAAGTCGACGACGCCGCTGCCGACGAAGGCCGAGCGTTGTGACGGGTCCGGGCCCGTGGTGACGCTCGAGAACAGAAGATGGGCCGATCCGGCCGCCGCGGTGGTCGACAGCACGTCGTCGACCCAGACCGACGCCGGCACGCCGGGCGAGTCCACCTGACCGAGGGCCGCCGCGGCGGCGACGCCGACGCCGAGCAGGCCGAGCAGGGCCCAGGGGAGGAAGCGGCGCACGAACTAGGTGCCCGAGAAGACGGCGGCCAGCCCCGCGTGCCAGTCCGGGTAGCGCAGCGACCAGCCGAGCTCCGTGCGCGCCCGCTGGCTCGAGACGGCGGGCTGGTCACACAGGAGATAGGTCAGGAACTTTCCGGCACCGACGCGCACCACCGCTTCGGGGACGCGGCGCGGTGGCTTGACCCCCATCAGGCCCGCGACGAAGGGCATCCACTCCGACGCCGGCGCGGGCACGTCGTCGGCGACGTTGAAGATCCCGGTCGGGCCCTCGAGGGCCGCCACGGTGGCGGCGGCCGCGTCCTCGATGTGCACCAGGCCGAAGATCCCCCCGCCCGCGCCGGGCAGCGGCATCATGCGCCGCTTCAGCAACGTCGGGTAGAGGCCGCCCGGGGCGAAGTAGGTGCCCGGACCGTAAAAGGAGCCGTAGCGCAGGACGACGCTCTCTATCCCGGAGTCGCCGAGGGTGTTCGACTCGAGGGTGGCGACCGAGCCGGTGAGGATGCCGAGCTGCCCCCTGGCCTCGGTCCAGAGCGGGTCGGCCTCGGTGCGCACACCGGGCCCGGGGCGGTAGGCGAAGGCGATGCTCTGCGCCACGATGCGCCGGGCCCCCGCGCGCCGGGCGGCGCCGACCAAGGTCGCGGAGACCTCTCGGCGCAGGCGGGTCGTCATGTCGAAGCCGCGCTTGACCGCCAACGGGTTGGCCGAACGGGCCAGGCTCGTCAGCTGGTTGACGACGACGTCGGGCCTGAACCCCTCCACGGCGCGCCGCAAGGTGTCCGTGTCGAAGGCGTCGCCGACCGCCGGAACGACGCCGGGCACACCCAGGGCGGCCACCCGGTCGCCGCGGCGGGAGTAGACGGCGATGTCGTGTCCTGCGGCGGCCAGCGCCGCGACGAGGGAGCGCCCGATGGCGCCGGTGCCGCCCGCGATGAACACCCGCATCGCGCCGAGGATATTGCCGGCGACGGGCCGCGCGACCACGGCGCGGGAGGGGGGACCAGGGGCAGGCCTGGGGCTTTGGCAGGATGTCGGGGTGAGCGACCAAAGCGGCTACCCCGGCGCGCCGCCCGGGTGGTACCCCGATCCGGCGGGTGGCCCGGGCCAGCGCTGGTGGGACGGCTACGCGTGGAGCGAGGCCGTCGTGGTGCCCCAGCAGCCGCCCCCACCGCCGTGGGCCGGTTCCGCGGCGCCGTCGGGACCGCCGATCGGGCCGGCGCCGTGGGCCGTCGCGTCGGAGCGGCTCGAGACGTACAACACGTCGGGCCTCGTGGCCAGCGAGATGGGCATGGCGCCGGTGGCTCGGTTCTCGCTGGGCCTGCCCGGCCTCGTCGGCGTGCTCGCCCTGTTGGTCGTGCGCACGCAGTCGTCGCAGATGCTCCAGCTGGGTCAGGACTTCAAGGTCGCCTACGACGACGCCGCACGCGGCCTCCCGACGCCGCAGTTCCCCAACACGCCCTTCAGCCCGTGGTTCGTCGTCCTGGGCCTGGTGGCCGGCGCGGGACTGGTGGTGACCGTCATGTGGCAGCACCGCGCCGCGTCGGCGGCCCGCGCCCTCGGGTTCCCGGCGACGTGCTCGCCCGCCTGGGGCGTGGGCTCGTGGTTCGTGCCCGTCGTGAACTATTGGTTTCCGTATCTCGCGCTCCGGGACTGCCTCCCGCCCGACGATGCCCACCGCGGGCTGGTCCTGCAATGGTGGCTGGCCTTCGTCGCCGGGGGGTCGCTCGGTTTCGCCGCGTTCATCGCCGGCTTCTTCTCGTCGGGGGTGGCGGTGGGACTCTCGATCCCGGCCGCGGTCCTCTACGTCGCGGTGCTGGCGTCCGCGCCGCGCGTCGTCGTCGCGATCACCGTTGCGCACCGCGTCGCGCTGGGTGGTGCCGGCGGTCCTGGCGGTCCCGGCGGGCCCGATCCCCTCGCCGGTGGCTGACGTCGGGTTGGGACCAACTGGGATGTGCGCAGAGGTTGCCGAGTCCTAGCAAACTGTTCATCCTGAGATTGCGCTCCTGTTGCCGGGCGTTCACTTCGCCTCGCTACGTTCCAGGTAGTGGCAGACGCGGAGACAAAGCAGACTCGTAACGGTCTCGTTACGACGCAGGCAGGGCCGGTTATCGACGACGCCCTGCTGTCGCTCGACCCCGACGCGCTGCGGCCCGAAGCGGTGATGGAGTCGATCAAGCTGGACCTCGGCTTCTCGGGGCGGATGGTGCTGGCCGACGTCAACGTGTCGCTCAAGCGGGGCTCGATCACGGCGCTGATCGGTCCGACCGGGTCGGGCAAGTCGACCTTCCTGCGCACGCTCAACCGCATGAACGACCGGGTCCCCGGCTTCGCCCGCCAGGGCGACGTGACCTACGACAGCCAGAGCTTGTGGGCGCCGAGCGTCGACCTGCTCACCTTGCGCCGGCGGGTCGGCATGCTGTTCCAGCGTCCCAACCCGTTCCCGATGTCGATCAAGGACAACGTCGTGGCCGGTGTGAAGGCGCACCGCATCGCCAAGGGCAAGCAGCTCGACGTCGTGTGCGAGCGGCGGCTGACCGAGGTCGGCCTGTGGGACATGGTGAAGGACCGCCTGAACGACTCGCCGTTCCGCCTCTCGGGTGGTCAGCAGCAGCTGCTCTGCCTCGCCCGGGCCCTGGCCGTCGGTCCCGAGGTGCTGCTCCTCGACGAGCCGACCTCGGCGCTGGACCCGGTGACGACGGAGTCGATCGAGTCGCTGATCAAGACGCTGACGCCGGCGCTCAGCCTGATCGTGGTGACGCACAACCTCGGGCAGGCCATGCGGATCTCGAATCAGACCATGTTCTTCTACCAAGGCGCACTGGTGGAACACGGCCCGACGGACGACCTGTTCAACCGTCCGTCGCATCCCGACACCGAGCGCTACGTGACCGGGCGGATGGGCTAGGGCTCGAACCAAGGATCGGGCCGACGGCGACACCCGGGAGACGCCATTGCCTTTAACCCTGACCGACTCCGAGCTTTCGGATTCGTCGGATCAACCAGAGCAACACCCAAGTATCCACCTCACAAGGAGAGAACCTGTGACCAAATTGATGAGAGCGACACGATTGACGCGAGGAGCGGTCGCCGCAGTCGCGGCGTGCCTCGCGCTGAGCTCGGTCGTCCTCAGCACGGCCGCATCGGCGAGCACCAAGCTCCCCAGCAGCGGCGTAGAGACGCCCTCGGGCGGCACGCTGACCGAGACGGGCAGCACCCTGCTCTACCCCCTCTTCAACCTGTGGGCGGGCGGCTACAACGAGAAGTTCACCAGCGTCAATGTGCAGACGGCCGGGACGGGGTCGGGCACCGGGATCTCCGACGCCGAGAACAACACCGTCGACATCGGCGCGTCGGACGCGTACCTCTCGCCGAGCGTGGCGACGTCCAACCCGGACCTGACGAACATCCCGCTCGCGATCTCCTCGCAGATCGTGGCGTACAACGTCCCGGGCGTCCTGTCGCACCTGAAGCTCACGGGCAAGGTGCTCTCGGAGATCTACCAGGGCACGGTGACCAAGTGGAACGCCTCGCAGATTGCGAACCTCAACCCCGGGGTCACGCTGCCGAACATTCCGATCGTGACCCTGCACCGTTCCGACAGCAGCGGTGACACGTTCCTCTTCACGACGTACTTGTCCAAGACGGACGCGTCGGGCTGGGGCACCAAGATCGGCTTCAACACGACGGTCCCGTGGCCAGCCGCACCGGGCGCGCTCGGCGAGTCCGGCAACTCGGGCATGGTGACGGGCTGCAAGGCCACGCCGGGCTGCATCGCCTACGTCGGCATCAGCTACCTGACCCAGGCCCTCCAGGCCGGTCTCGGCTACGCCTCGCTGCAGAACGCCAAGGGCCAGTACGAGCTGCCAACCCAGGCCGCCATCGCCGCCGAGGCCGCATCCTTTGTGAAGAAGACGCCGGCCAACGGCACGATCTCGCTGATCTACGGCTCGGCCAACGGTGGCTACCCGATCATCAACTACGAGTACGCCATCGTCTCGACGCACCAGTCGAGCTCCTCGACGGCGAAGTCGATCCGCTCCTTCCTGGAGTGGGCGATCAACCCGAAGGACGGCGCCGGCGCCTCGTACCTGGCGCAGGTGAACTTCCAGCAGCTGCCTTCGAAGGTTGAGGCGCAGTCGGTCAAGCAGATCCTGGCCATCCAATAACGATGACGTCCGTCGAAGGCGCGGCGGGGGCACCCGCTCCCGTCGCGCCTTCAGGACAACCGGTCCGTCCGGAGCCATTCCTCCGCCGGGTGGGGACCTTCTTCCGAAACAACGAAGAGCACGGCTGGCGCTGGGGTTCGCGCGTCGCGGTCTACCTGCCGCTGGCCGCGCTGATCTTCGCCGTTGCGATCCTGGCCCACAAGGCGTGGCCCGCCATCCGGGTGAACGGCTGGCAGTTCTTCTACGGCAAGAATTGGACCTACGGCCAGAGCTACGGCGCGGTCGTCCACACCGACGGGGTCGCCCACGCGGCGGGCTCCGAGTTCGGCGCCTGGCCCATCGTCGCCGGCACGATCCAGTCCTCCGTCATCGCCCTCATCATCGCGGTGCCGCTGTCGATCGGTGCCGCCTTCGCTCTGACCGAGCGGCTGCCGGGCTGGATCACCCGTCCGCTCGGCTTCGCCATTGAGATCCTCGCCGGGGTGCCGAGCGTGGTCATCGGCCTGTGGGGCCTCCTCACCTTCGGGCCGTGGCTGGCCCAGCACATCTACCCGACGCTGGCCGACATCGCCGGGTGGTTCCCCGACGTGGAGCCCTTCAGCTTCTTCCGCGGCCCGACCGGTGCGGGCGAGGGCCTGCTCACGGCCGGCATCGTCCTCGGCATGATGATCATCCCGATCATCGCGTCAACGACCCGCGACCTCTTCATGTCCGTGCCGCCGCTGCCCAAGGAGGGGGGCGAGGCGCTCGGCATGACCAACTGGGAGGTGGCGAACAGGATCACTCTGCCCTGGGTGCGCTCGGGCATCATCGGCGCCAGCGTCCTCGGACTGGGGCGGGCGCTGGGCGAGACGATCGCCGTCGCGCTCGTCGGCGGCGCGTCGCTACGCCTCGCGCCGAACATCTATCAGCCCTTCGGCACGATCGCGGCGACGATCCTCACCCAACTCGAGGGTGCCCTGACCGACGGGACCGGCTTCGCCGTGGCCACCCTCGCCGAGCTCGCCCTCGTGCTCGCCGTGATCTCGGTTGCGGTGAACCTGGCCTCCCGCTGGATCGTGGCCCGGACCTCGCGTGTCGGTGCCCCGGTCGGTGGGGCATGACCACCGTCGCCACGCCGCCCGCCTCGGGGTCGAAGGCACCGTCGCCGCTCTCGGCCGGGCCCTCGACGCGTCGGCGCCGGATGGGATCCATCGGATTCCGGATCTTCACCTACGCCGCGCTGCTCCTCATCGTCGTGCCGGCGGCCTGGGTCCTCCTCGGGGTCCTGTTCAAGGCCGCGGCACACTGGCGCTGGGATGTGCTGTGGACGAAGTTGACGCCAGCCGGGGGCGGGCTGCGCGATCAGATCCTCGGGACGCTGATCCTCATGGTCGGGGTGCTCATCATCGCGGGCACCATCGGCGTGCTGGCGGGCATCCACCTGTCGGAGATGGCACCGATCCGCAAGAACGGGAAGCGCAGCGGCGGCTTCCTGCGGACGTCGTCGGACGTCCTGGCCGGCTTCCCGTCCATCGTGCTCGGCTACGTCGGGTATACCGCGTTCGTCGTCGGCCTGCACTGGGGCTACTCGCTCCCGGCGGCGCTCATCATTCTTTCAATCATGGTGGTCCCCTACATCGCCAAGACGACCGAGAACTCGCTGCGCCAGGTCCCGACCGGCTACCGCGAGGGTGCCGAGGCCCTGGGGATGACGATGGGCTACTCACTGCGCAAGGTGGTGCTCAAGAGCGCCGCACCCGGCATCGTGACCGGACTGTTGCTGGCCATGGCCATCGCCTGCGGCGAGACGGCGCCGCTGATCTACACCGCAGGCTTCGCCAACACGCTGCCGCACACGTTGACGCATGCGCAGTTCCCATACCTGACCTACGTCGTGTTCACCTTCTACGACCAGCCCAACGTCCAGCTGCACTACCTGTCCTACGACGCGGCGTTGATCCTGATCGTCATCGTGCTGCTGTTGTTGGTGCTCAGCCGGATGCTGGTGGCGCGGACGCAGCGCCACGCCGAGGGGGCGCGCACGCGGACCCGTACCCCGCGCTCGCCCCGCCGGCCCAAGGACGGGGACCCCAACAGTGGAGGAGTCGACCTGGCGGGGGTCGCCGCCCGCTTCTGAGGACCGGTTGGGGTACCCGTTGGCCTCACTAAGGTGACGCCGATCGTCGCCGCCCGGGATTCGGTTGGGCCGGTGCGCGTCCGAACCTTGAAGGAGGAGCGTTGAGCGCAGGACCTGAATGGGGACCGCTGGCCCGCCTGGCCGGCATCTGGGAAGGCGAGCAGGGCGAGGACGTCGCGTTCGCCAACGCCGACGCAAAGGTCGGCCTCACCCCTTACCGCGAACACATCGACTTCAAGCCCTTTGGCCCGGTCGAGAACGGCAGCCAAGTGCTCTACGGCCTCGACTACCGCATGGCGGCGTGGCGCGGGATCGAGGAGAACCCCTTCCACACCGAGGTCGGGTACTGGCTCTGGGACGCGCGGGACAGCGAGGTCGTCCGCTGTTTCCTCATCCCGCGGGGCTCGGCGGTCGTGGCGGGTGGCATCGTGGCCCCCGACGCCACCACGTTCAACCTCGAGGCGCGGGTGGGCAACCAGACCTACGGCATCCTGTCCAACAACTGGCTCGACAAGAACGCCCGGACTATCCGCTACGAGGTGACGATCGACACCAGCGTCGACGACGAGTTCACCTACACCGAGACCTCGGTCATCCACCACGCCCGGATGCCCGAGGAGGTGGTCCACACCGACCGCAACACGCTGCGCCGGATCGCCGAGGCCTAGGGCCGCCCTGTAGGGTCGGGCGGCGCCGGCCGCCTCGGGCGACCGGGCACAACGACCGCGGCGGCTGAGCTGCGGCAAGCCGGCGGCGGGACCGCAGGGTCGCAGGGAGGCACGCATGTACGAGTGGTCACAGGAACAGCTGGCGATCCGCGACGCGGTCCGGCGCTTCGTCGGCGAAGAGGTCGAGCCCAACGTCGAGGAGTTCGAGCACGGGGAGACCCCGCCCTACGAGGTGATCCGCAAGCTCTACTCGACCTTCGGCCTCGACGTCATGGCGCGGGAGTCGGCCAAGAAGGCGATCGAGCGCAGGGCCAGCGACACCTCGGGTGCGACCGCCGAGAGGGCCGAGGGCGGCGGCGGGGGCGGCGGTGCCGCCATGATGCTCATCCCGATCATCGAGCTGTGCCACTACTGCCCCGGCATCGTGACCGCCCTCGGCGTGAGCACGGGCCTGGCCGGCGGCACCATCATGAAGGGCGGCACGCCGGCCCAGATGGAGCGCTGGGGCGTCGACCTCATGACCTTCGACAAGGTCGGCGCCTGGGCCATCACCGAGCCCGACTCGGGGTCCGACGCCCTGGGCGGCATGAAGTCCACGGCGGTGCGCGACGGCGACGAGTACGTGCTGAACGGGAACAAGACCTTCATCACCAACGGGCCGTACGCGGACACGATCGTCTTCTACGCCAAGCTCGACGACGCGTCGGAGACGCCGTTGCGCCAGCGCCAGGTGCTGACGTTCATCCTCGACTCGGGCATGCCCGGGCTCGACCAGTCCAAGCCCTTCCGCAAGATGGGCCTGCACTCGTCCCCCACCGGCGAGCTGTTCCTGACCGACGTGCGGGTCGGCAAGGACCGCCTGCTCGGCGAGACCGAGGGTGCGCCCGGCGGCAACGAGGGTCGCGAGAGCGCCAAGGGCAACTTCGTGACCGAGCGGGCCGGGGTGGCCGCCATGTCGCTCGGGTTGATTCAGGAGTGCCTGAAGCTGTCGGTCCAGTACGCCAAGGACCGCCTCTTGTGGGAACGCCCGATCGCCGAGTTCCAGTTGATCCAGCTGAAGCTGGCGAGGATGGAGATCGCCCGGCTCAACGTCGAGAACCTCGTGTTCCGCCACATCGAGATGTCCGCCGCGGGCAAGTCGTTGACCCTGGCCGAGGCGTCGGCCATGAAGCTGTACTCGGCCCAGGCCGCATCGGAGGTGGCAATGGAGGCGGTGCAGCTGTTCGGCGGCAACGGGTACATGTCGGAGTTCCGGGTGGAGCAACTGGCCCGCGACGCCAAGGTGTTCCAGATCTACGCCGGCACCGACGAGATCCAGGTCACCCACATCGCCCGCGACCTGCTCGGGCGCTGAGGGCGCCGGCGAGGTGCGCGACCTGCTCGGGCCGTCCCCCGGTGACGGCGTCTACGACCAGATGGTCGACCTGCGGCGCGCCGTCCACCGCCGACCCGAGCTGGCCTTCGCCGAACACCACACCACCGCGCTGATCCGCGACCACATGGCCGCGCTCGAGATCCCCGAGTCGCGGCGCGTCACCGAGACGGGCGGCATCTTCGCCTTCGACGGCGGACGCCCAGGGCGCACGGTCGTCCTGCGGGCCGACATCGACGCCCTCCCGGTGCAAGAGGATCCGGATCGGGCGTGCCATTCCGAGGTCGAGGGCCTGATGCACGCGTGCGGCCACGACGTGCACGTGGGATCGCTGCTCGGCGCGGCGTCGGTGCTGGCCTCCCGCCGGGACGACCTGCCGGGTCGCTACGTCTTTCTCTTCCAGCCCGGTGAGGAGGCGCTCTGCGGGGCCAAGGCGATGGTCGAGGGCGGCGCGCTGTCCGTCATGGAGGGGGCGCGTCTCATCGGGTTCCACGTGACCTCGGTGATCCCGACCGGGATGGTCGCCCTGCGCGCCGGCATCACGATGTCCGAGGCCCACGCGCTACGCATCACGCTGCGCGGCCCGGGCGGGCACGGCGCCGTGCCGACGGCGACCGGCGACGTCATCCGGGCCACGGCCGAACTGGTGGGCCGGCTGAGGACGGTGGTGGAGGGCCTGGCCTTCGAAGGGTCGGACTGCGTGTGCAGTGCGGGCACGTTGCGGGCCGGCACCGCCGTCAACGTCGTGCCGACCACCGCAACGGTGACCGGCACCCTGCGGACGTTCACCGACGCGCAACGCGAGGACGCCATCGACCGCCTTGTCGCGCTGTGCGCAACGGTCGCCGAGGACCAGGGGGTCGAGGTCGACCTCGAGCTGCCCGAGCACACGCCGGCGGTGGTGAACGACGCCGCGGTGGTGGATCTCGTGGAGTCGGAGGCCAAGCTGGTGCTCGCCGACGAGGCGGTGTTCCGCATGCCCCCGGCCGCGCCGAGCGACGACGTGAGCGAGTTCCTCAACCACCTGCCCGGGTGCTACTTCTTCGTCGGCGGCGCGGCGGCCGACGGCTCGAGTGGGATGCACCACAGCCCGACGTTCTCCGTCGAAGACGACTCGCTGCGTGTCGGCGCCAGCGTCCTCGTGCGCGGCGCGCTGGCGCTGGCCGCGCCGTGACGCCCTGACCTTCGACGGGTCGGCCGCCGCCGGGAAGGGCGGCCGGCACCGTACGCTGACGCGGATGCGAGGCGTGCGCCAGGGGAGGCTTGTCGGAGCGACCGGGCTGGTCGCCGCCGCGATGCTGCTCGCCGCGTGCAGCAGCGGGCCACCGTCGGCCACGGTGGCCACGTCGGCCGACGGCCACGGTGGGCGGACGGCGAAGACGACGACGTCGACCGCGCCCACCACGACCACGACGACGACGCCTCCTGGGCCCACGCCGCTGCCCTCGCCCGCGCCCCTCACGCCGTTCTCCCCGCCGGCGACCCCGACGGACGGCATGTGGACGCCGGTCGGCCGCCCCGTGAACGGTGCCTCCGCCGTCTACGAGACGCACCTGGTCCCCCCGGGCGGGACGGCGGACGCCGGGATCGCGTGGATGGACACGAACCTGCTGAGCGCCCAGCTCTATTCGGGATCCAAGAGCCCCGGCGGGGGTCCCTACCAGTTCACCGCCCCGGTCCTGCCGGCGCAGGCGACGTCGCTCGTCGCCGCGTTCAACGGCGGCTTCCTCATGAAGGACGCCGGGGGCGGCTACGTCACCGAGGGGAAGACCGTCTACCCATTGGTGAGCGGCGCCGCCTCCCTCGTCATCCGTTCCGACGGCTCGGTCAACGTCGGCGCGTGGGGCACCGACGTCACGATGACGCCGGACGTGATCGCCGTGCGCCAGAACCTCGTCCCGCTGGTGGAGGGCGGGCAGCCGACGGCCCAAGCGGCCAACCCGGACTGGGGCGTGTGGGGTGCGACCTGCGGCGTGTCGTCGTGTTCCGGGGCCGGGATCGAGAACCAGTGGCGGTCCTCGGTCGGCGTCACGGCCAACGGCGCCCTCGTCTACGTCGCGGGGCCCGCGCTCGATCCGCTGCAGCTGGCCCAGCTCCTGGTCCAGGCCGGCGTTGTCCGCGGCATGGAGCTCGACATCAACCCGTCCTGGCCGGTGTTCGCGACCTACGCCCCTCCGGCCGGCGCACCGGCGTCGCCGGCGAACGGGACCGACCTGTCGCCGAGCAGCATCCAGGGCCCGGCCACCTTCTTCACGGCCTCGTGGGCCCGGGACTTCGTGACCATGTCGGCGCGGACCACCGCCGCGAGCGGATAGGCGGGCGGGTCCCCGCTCGGGCCAGAATGACGCGATGACCGCCTCCGACCTCTTCTCCATCGACGGCAAGACCGCGCTCGTGACGGGCGGCAGCCGCGGCATCGGCAAGATGATCGCCGAGGGCTTCGTGGACGCGGGCGCGGCGGTCTACATCTCTTCGCGCAAGGCCGACGTCTGCGAGGAGGTGGCGGCCGAGCTCTCGAAGAAGGGCACCTGCGTGGCCGTCCCGGCCGACCTGTCCAAGGAGGCGGAGTGCCGTCGCCTGGCCGACGAGATGGCGTCCCGGGTCGACAAGCTCGACATCCTGGTCAACAACGCCGGGGCCACCTGGGGCGCACCGTTGGCCGACTACGACGAGGCCGCCTTCGAACGGGTGCTGGGCCTCAACGTGAAGGGCGTGTTCCACGTCACCAAGTTCATGCTCCCGCTGCTGGAGGCGGCGGGGTCCCAGGAGGAGCCGGCCCGAGTCATCAACATCGGCTCGATCGACGGCATCGCAGTGCCCGTGCTCGAGACCTACGCCTACTCCGCGTCGAAGGCGGCGGTGCACCAGCTCACGCGCCACCTGGCCAAGCGCCTCGCCCCGGCCATCACCGTGAACGCCATCGCACCCGGGCCCTTCGAGTCCAAGATGATGGCGGCCACCCTGGAGTCCTTCGGCGAGCAGATCGCCGCGAGCGCGCCGCTGCGGCGCATCGGCCGCCCCGACGACATGGCGGGCGCCGCCATCTTCCTCAGCTCGCGGGCGGGTGCGTACCTCACCGGCGCCGTCATCCCGGTCGACGGGGGGATCGCCACCACCCGCTGACGCCGCGCCCCGACGAGTCATCGAACAAACCACCGACGAACGTCACGAACACCACGAATCGCACGAACAGCACGTCCAAAAGGGGAGTCCACCGTGTTGCTGCTTCACGAAGTGCATCAGGTCGCCGGCAAGCAAGAGGACGCCTTCGACGACGCCTACCGAGACGAGTACCTGCCGGCCCTGGCCAAGTCGGACGGCAGCCGGCTGCTCTGGTACCTGCGTCTCGCCCACGGGAGCGGACAGGCCTATACCGTCGTCACCATCACCGGGTGCCGCGACGCCACGTCGTGGGAGCAGCTGGCCGAGCGCGTGCGAAGCGGCGACCTCGCAACGTGGTCGGCCAGGGTCGACGCCATGCGCCACGCCTGCACGGCCAAGGTCATCCGGCCCGTGTCGTGGTCACCGCTCCAAGAGCTCGACTTCGCCAGCGTGCCGGTGGACGGCGAGACCCACAAGAACTCGCTCTTCATGGAGGACACGGCGTGGCCGTTCGCCGGAGGGCTGCGGGCGTACCTCGACAAGGCGGGCACCCTCTACGACAACACGTTGAGCACCCAGAAGGAGGAGGGCACGGGCATGATCGAGCTCGAGGCCGCCTTCCAGCCGGTCTTTGGGACGCACATGACGACCGAGGTGATCCTCTGGCAGCGCGTGGTCAACACGAAGGCCGTCATGTGGATGCTGGGCCACGACCTCCCGCCGGAGGCCTCGGCCCCGGGGACGTGGCTGCACGACGCCCTGGAGGTCCGCGATCGCTGGGAGAGCCGGCTGCTGCGCAGTGCGGCGTGGTCCCCATTGTTCTGATGGGCGCGGGACCGGTGGCCCACGGCTTCGACCTGACGAGAACGTTCGTGCACCTCGGCCTCGGCGCAACGGCGACGCCGCTGGCGGACTTCACCTGGTCGCGCGAAAACCTCGAGTCCTACGAAGCGCGTTTCGCGAGCGACGGCCCCGAGGGGCGGCTCGTCTGCGTGACGCCACAAGAAGCCACGTGGGACACCTGGGAACGGCATCCGGCCGGGGAAGAGGTGGTCCTTCTCATCTCGGGACGCGTGGACGTCCTGCAGCAGGTCGACGGCGCAGAGCGTGTCGTGGAGCTCCGGCCGGGCGAGGCGATGGTGAACCCGACGAACGTGTGGCACACGGCCCGGGTGCACGAGCCGGGGTCGGCGCTCTTCATCACCCCGACCGAAGGGACGGAGCACAAGCCCTTGGCCTGAGGAGGTCGCGACCCGCGGTTTCTCAGCCCGCCGGTGCCAGTTCGTGTGGCCCCTGCGCCGGATACCCACCGGCGTCGCGGATGGCCTGGCCCCACGGCGCCAGCAGGCCGACCAACTCTGCGAACCCTTCGTCGCCGAGTGCATCGAGCATCGGGGTGCACTGCGCGTCGGTGGCCACCTCGATCGATTCGCGCAAGGCACGCCCGGCGCCGGTGAGCGCGCCGTCGGCCAGCAGTCCCCGTTCGACCAGGCGCCCCTCCGCCGCATCGAGCTGCGTGTCAGACCAGGCCCGGGTGCGGACGTAGGTGCGCAAGGGGAGGCCCCAGTAGGGCTCGGTCAGGAGACCGATCTCGGTGGCGTCGAGTCCGGTCGACGTCCAGGCCGCCGTGTGGGCGTCGCCGCGGTACTCGCGCAGCATGTCGGCCAGGCGCCACGCGTTGGCCAGCGGCTCGCCCGGAAGTCCCAGGCTCAGCAGTCCGGCGTAGAGCGGCTTGCCCTCGGGTCGCAGCGGCGCCGTCGCCCCTTCGAGAAGCTCGGTCGCCCGGGCCAACCCGCCGGGCGACGGACCGAGGATCCGCTCCAGCTGACCCACCGCGCCCCGCGTCCGCGCGGCACAGATGGTGGGCGCGTCGGCCTTGCTCCAGCCGAAGGCGACCGAGGGTACGACCGCCTCGGGGTTGAAGACGGCGAACGCGGCCGCGACCACGGCGCCAGGCACCTGACCCATGACCGAGCCCCGGCTGGTGAAATAGGCCGGGCCGTCCGGCAGCTCGACCCCGCTCGGCAACGTGGCCGGACTCGGCGAGAACCCGAGCTCGGCGTACGCGGCGTGACATTCCGGTGCGAAGTACACCTGAGCGGCCACCGGCTCGAGCACCATGGCCAGGCGCCGCGCCCGCGGATCGTGCCGTTCTGTCATGGCGAAGACCTTCGGTCCCCGGTCCACGCGACGCCGTGGGACCGCAAGGTTCTATGCCCTGGTGAACCGCATCGGGAAGTGATCGATCGAACGGATGCCCGGCGTGTACACCAGTGTGTGCTCCGGCTCGATCTCGTAGTCGGGAATGCGCTTGTGCCACTCGCGCAGGGCAACGCGCAGCTCCATGCGGGCCAGGTGCGAGCCGAGGCAGCGGTGAATGCCACCACCGAAGGCGATATGCGGGTTGACGTCGCGATCCCAACGCACGACGTCGCTGTCGGGGAACTCGGCCTCGTCGCAATTGGCCGAGCCGATCATGACCATGATCTGGTCGCCCGACTGCACCGGGCAGCCGCCCAGCTCGGTGTCCTGCACGGCTACCCGCGCGATCCCCATCACGGGCGTCTCCCAGCGCAGCATCTCTTCGATTGCGTTCGGAATGAGCGAGGGGTCCTCGACCAGCTGTCGTCGCTGCTCTGGGTGCTGGGCCAGGAAGGCGTACATGCAGTCGAGAGTCGCCGTCACGGTGTCGAGGCCGGCGATCAGGAACAGGAAGCAGATGTCCAAGATGTCGTTGCGGCTCAGGCGGTCGCCCTCGACCTCGGCGTCGAGGAACATCGACAGCAGGTCGTCGCGTCGCTCCACCTCGCGGAGGTCCAAGATCTCGTTGAAGTAGTCGTAGACCGAGTCCGCTGTCTTCTGCTGGTAAGCGACCGCTTCCTTGGAGCCGTAGAGCTTGCCCGTCTCATGGTCGGGCCGGATGATGCCGTCCTTCATCTTCACGAAGCGATCGAGCTCCTCGAGCGGCAGGCCGAGTAGCGTCAGGAACACCTGCGACGGGAACGGGACGGAAAACTCCTTGCCGAAGTCGACCTCGCCTCTCTCGATGAACTGATCGATCAGGTGGTTCACGAGCGCCGAGACCTCCTCGTCCATCGCCGCCATCTTGCGCGGGGCGAAGATCGGGTCGAGCAGCTTGCGGAACTTCTTGTGTTCGGGCGGGTCGATCTGCAGGGGGATCATCGGACGCTTGTTCTTCAGGTCGACCGCGTCCATGTTGGAAGAGAAGACGTCGGGCTGCCGAAGCGCCGTCATGATGTCTTCCTTCTTCGTCAGCAGGACGCCCCGGGCCCCGCTCGGCATGTCGATGGTCATGACCGGCATGTCCGCGCGCAGGGCCTGGAAGACGGGCTGGGGGTTCGCCGCCATTTCGGGGTCCATGCCCCCCATCGGGTTCTCCCCATAGCCGCCGCCAGCGACCTCTTCGGTTTGCGTTTCGGTTTCCATTTCGTTCCTCCTGGTACTCAGATCTGCAAGATTCGGCTCAGGGAATGCACGAGTGAGGTCTCGTCCGATTCGGGAATGATCCAGCTCGACGCAAAGAGGCGGACGATGACGTCGGCCAGTTGGTCACGGTCGAGCTCGCCCGCTTTGACCGCGGGCACCGTGTCCAGCGCGTCGCCCAGGCGCCCGATGAGTTCGCCGCGCAACGCCGGCAGGTGGTCGAGCAGGTAGCTCAGGACGAAGCCGGGCTCGGACTCGAAGAGGCGACGGGCCGGGTGGTTGCGGATGAAGTCGAAGGCGTAGCCGACGAAGGCGCCGATGCGAGCCTCGGGCTCGTGCACCGAGTCCAGAACCTCGTCGAGTCCGGCACTGAACCGGGCCTCGTCGTAGTCGGCCGCCGCGGCGAGGACGTGGACCAGGCTCGGGAAGTAGCGGTACAGGGTGCCCCGCGCCACGCCGGCGGCGTCCGCGATCTGCGCCATGCCCAGGCGCTGCACACCCTGCCGGCCGATCAGGCCGAGGGCGGCGATGAGGATGCGCTCTTCGGTCGGATTGAACGTCCGCGCCGCGAAGGTCTCTGAACTGAGCTCCCCGCCCGACGTGGCCAACGTCACGGTCATTGCTGCACATGTTAGACACTTTGTGTCCCTTTTGTCTCATCGCGCTGACCCTCCCGATCGCCCGACAAGGCAGCGCCCAGGGGATGCCGCCCCGCCGCGCCCCCAGAGGCCCGACTCAGACGGAGGACGACCGGGGCCGGCGCCATCGCCGCGCCAGAAGCCACGGCACCAGGACCAGGGCAGCCAGCGCCAAGACCCCCACAACGGTGAGGAAGTCGCCCAGGTAGTCCGCGCCCGACCGGCCGTAGGTCAGGCTCACGTCATGACTCGTCGGCACGACCACCATGAGATTCGGCGTCACCCGGTAGGGCCCGTCTGCGCCGCTGGCGTGCCAGTTGGGGAAGTAGGACACCTTGACCAGGACCGGCGTGCCCAGCTTGGACACGTGGAAGCTGACCGAGGTATCGGTCTGGGCGACGTCGCTCACCTTCGTGCTCGCGACCGGCTTGACCGGGGGACGGGTGTCACCGACCGCTGTGCGCGGCCAGCTGGCGGGACCGTCCTGTGCCAGCTCGACGTTCCAGCGGATCGGATGGTCGTACCAGGCCAGTGACTGGTCGAGCCAGCCCGAGGGTGCGGGGTCGACACCCGAGAGCACGGCCGGCTCGTTCTGCAATGGGGTCACCAGACCGGAGTCCTTCACGAGATAGATCTCCCACGTCGTGTGGGTCAGGACGCCGCTGTAGCTGTAGGTCCAGGGGCCGGACTTGGCCACCAGCTGCAGCGATGGATCTGCGGCGGCCTGCTGTTCGACCTCGGGCGTCTCGGCCAGGAAGTACTTCACCCCGAGCAGCTGGAGGTGCTGCACCCCCAGCGCCACGTCGACGGGCCCGTAGGGCAGGCCCACTTCGGGCTCGGACGGGCCCTCGGACATCTCGGCCTGGTTGATGAAGTGATACGGCGTCGTCGCCGAGGACTCGAACAGCAGCCCTTCCATCGAGTCGATGCAGCCGTTCGTCCAGTACGGCAGGAGCATGAGGGCTTCGGGGGTGCCGAAGCGGTTCTCGCTCTCGCTGTACTCCCACATGGCGCGGCCGCACCCGTAGCGCTTGCCCACCGTCTCCATTGCTTGGATGACGCCGCGGTATTCCGTATACGAGCTCTGACCCTCGTACCCCGTGTAGTTGTACGACGACCAGTTCGTCACCTCGTTGGGCCCCAGATGGACGGGACCCCATGAGCTCGAGGACACGAAGGGCGGGACGACCACCACGAGCACTGCGAGCAGACCAACCACCGCGCCGCTCACCACCGCCGGCCCCCAGCGCGGCGTCCGTGGCGGGGGCGGAACGTAGGTCTCGTAGGGCGCCCGCTCCGTCGGGCCCGATCCGGCCCCGACCCCGAATCGCGCCCCACCCTCAACATCGCCGGCGCCCTCACCCACATCGGAGACACCCGGCGCGGCGACCCAACCCGGATCGCCGAAAGAGGCCTCGTAGCGCTCCCAGCGCTGCAGTCGGGCCCGGCGCCAGGCCCGCGCCACCAAGATGCAGCCCACCCCGAACGTCCAACCCGCCATCAAATACACGGAGATGAACCACATCGGAAGGAGCCGGACGTTGTAGAGGCTGCCCTGCGGGTCGAACACCTCGGCCAGGGCGAAGGCGGCGCCCAGTGCCGTCACCGTGAGCCCGAAGCGGCTTCGCAGCGCGATCGCCATGAGGACGCCCACGCCGGCGATGATGAGGGCCCAGGTGTCGGCCTCGGGGAACAGCTGGTTCAGATACGTCGTCAGATTCGTGTACCCCATCGACGTCGCGTAGGCGCGCTCGAGACCGAAGGGCACGAGCCAGAACGCGGAGAGCAGCAGGCCGGTGCCGACGGTCGATCCGGCGCGCCACAACGTGCGCGCCCTCGGCACCTGTTCCTGCGCCCGGTCGCCGCGCCACAAACGCAGCGCGGTGTCGGCGATCCCCCACCGGGCCGGCAACAGCTCGATCACCGTGAGCACCGCCGCGCCCCCCAGCGCGTAGAGCCCCGGCACGATGTGGGAAAGGATGCACCCGGCCAGCACGACGGCCGCCCAGACTCGGTGCCGGCCCTCGCGCACCGCCGCTGCGAACAGGCCCAGGAACAAGACGGACAGCGCCAGGCTGAACGAGAAGGCGTACTCGCCCGCCAGCGTCGAGAAGAGGTTGCCGCCGTAGATCGTGAACGTGTAGTCGAAGAGGAACGGGAGCGTGGCGGCCGCCAACAAGGTCGGGATGGGCGGGCGGAGCCGGAAGAAGCGGCCGCACGCCCACGCCGCGACGGGGAGCATGACCGACCCCGCGATGGTGCCGAGCTTGAATGCCACGTCGTAGGGGATGACCCACGAGCCGACGGCGACGAAGAAGTCGGGCAGCGTGAAGTAGAAGGTGTAGAGGGGGAAGCCGTCGTACCAACCGGGATCCCAGCCCGTGATGTGCCCGTGGCTGATCAGCGACCTCAGGTACCAGGGCATCGCGATGTGCGCGCCCGTGTCGCCGCCCGTCGTCGTCGTGTTGGTGAAGAGCAGGCTCGGGTGGAGCTGCGAAAGCGTCACCACGATCACGGCGGCGATCGTGACGAAGGTGATGGCTCCGGGCACCCACCACCAGGCCGCCCGACGGCGGGACCGGCGCGGCGGGGGTGGTGGCGGCTCGCGCACCGCCACCGAACGATCCTGCACGCTCACCATGCCGGAATCGGGCCCTTTAGGTGCACGCAACCGAGCGTGATCCCACGCGGACGGTGAAGTCCGGCGCCCCGGGGTCGTTCGGCCACATTGCGGCTTACGTTATCGGCCGCCCTTCGGATTCTGGGATCGGGTCAGGCCACCGCGCCGGGTCGGGACACGTCGTTCCGGCGGCCCTGACCTGGGACGGCCCAAGCGCCCGCTCGGGAGCCGGGTGCTTCAGCTCGCCTCGCCGCGCTGGGTCAGCCGAGGCTCGTACTCATCGGCGTCGAGGCCGCGCAGCAGCGGAGTGAAGACCGGCGGCTGGTCGCCGACCTCGGGAGCCCACAGGGAGTCGATGGTCACGGCCGCCCGGCGCAGCGAGCGACGTAGGTGCTCGCGCCGCGCTCCGCCGTTCTCCGAGTCGAAGTAGTAGGCCAACCCGAAGCCGAAGCCGGAAGCCAAGAGTCGCCCCGTTGTTCGCTGCGCCCGCCGTGCGTGCCTGATAGCTGAACTGATGAGTTCCTGCCCTGTGTCGTGCATGCCCCGCCCTTCTCACAGTGACCTACCCCGACTCGCGACGACGAAACCCCTGTATTGGGCGGTGTTCCTGGCGCTGGCGCTTTCAATCCCGATTTCACCCAATGTGGGTGGCCCCATCTGGGGTGTCAGTGGCACTCGCGGTCGCTCGGGTCCGTTCTCGATCCCCGAGCGCGACCGACGGCGCCCACTGCGGGCGCCGCCTCGTCACCGATCCATCGGTCGAGACCGACGATTGGTCGCCCCCCGGGCGTCAGGACATCTCGGCGAGGATCTTGGTTTTCTGCGTGGTGAACTCTTCTTCGGTCAGGATGCCCTGGTCCTTCAAGTTGGCGAGCTCCTTGAGCTTGTTGATGAGGTCATCCGAGCTCGGCGCAGTCGCCTCACTCGGCGCCGGCGCGGCGCTCTGCTCGGCCTGATCCTGTTGCGCAGCGAGCTTCTGTTGTTGGTGCTGGCCGACCTTGCCAGCAACCACGGAGGCCGTGCCGGCAATCACCGCCGTCCGACCCACTGTCCGCAACACCGGACGTCGTCGCAAAGGCATGGTGTGCTCCTTTCCTCTTCTCTCAGTTCTTCTTGCGATTCTTCTTGCGATCTCTATTGGGTCCGTACGTGAGACTCAGCCCTTGAGCGCCGCGGCCAGGTCCGCCAGCGCCGACTCGACCAGCTCGGCCGGGATGCGCGCCGTGTCGACGACGACGCCCCCCGACGCCCGCACCGCCTCGACCAGTGGCGTCGCCCACAGGTCCTCCCACACGATGACCAGCGCCGAGTTGCCCGGCGGGAGCTGATCGGCCACGTGGTCCAGGTCCTCGTCGTTGATGAGGCCGCCCACCTCGCCGTCGAGGTCGCCGAAGGCCGCCAGCTCGTCGCGCTGGTCGAACTCGAGACTGACGGTGTCGCCCGTCTCGCTCTTGCCTAGGAACACCAGGTCGAGGACGCGCACCGTGCCGTTCGACACGAGCTTCTCGACCTCGGGGGCGATGCCGCCGCTGAAGCGGTTGCCCGGAAAGGCGATCACGGTGTAGCTGACCGGTCCTAGCGTCATGGGGACCTCCTCATGGGTGTACGCGTCGTCATGGACAGCCCGTTCAGCTGGCCAACGCCTTTGCCTTCTGTGTTTCGAACTCGGCGTCGGTGATCACGCCTTGCGCCTTGAGGTCGGCCAGCTTGGACAGCTGGTCGGCCGTCGTGTCGCCGGGCGAGCCCGCGGCCTGCTTGACGTAGGAATCGAACGCCTTCTGCTGCTGCGCCGCTGCGGCCGCCGCCCGCTCGTGCATCGAGCCGCCGCGGAAGATCAGGTACACGAACACCCCGAGGTACGGCACCACGATGACGAAAATCGTCCAGAGCGCCTTCGACATTCCGCCGATGTCGTGGCTGCGGAAGATGTCCGAGAAGACCGTGATGAGCAGCCAGATCCAGATGATGAAGAGGAAGAAGTACAACATCGTCAGGAAGGCGTCGAGAACCGGATAGCTCGAGGCAATCATTCGGGCTCCTTCAAAGGTGATCGGGCGCCAAGAAGCGGCGCGTTCGTACGGTGCTTCGTAACCATCGCACCGCATGCCGTTGTGCGACAGGGTAAAAAGTCATGATTCGTGCACGGAGGCCCGGCATGAGGGCGCATGGCTCAGGCCCGCCTCAGATTCCCTCTTCGGCGTGGAGCCGGCCGCTCTTGCAGGCGGCGGCGAACGCCTCGTAGTCCCGCTCGTTCTGGTCGGCGTACGACTCGGCGAAGCGGGCCAGCGCCTTTTCGAACGACGCGTTGTTGCCGAGATACGACGCGATGGCCATCCGGTCGCCCGAGCGGGCGTGGGCCCGAGCCAAAGTGTGGGCGCACAGTTCCCCGTAGACCTTCATGCCTTCGGGGATTGCGGTGTCGGGGTCGATCGACCCCTTCCAGTCTTGGAGCTGGCGGACGTAGTAGTCGCGCGGCACGCCGTCGATGCCGCCGGTCCGCTGCCAGCCGAGCATGATGTCGCTGCTCGCCTGCATGAGCCGCTGGCCGGCGACGACGCGGGCACCGTGGTTGGCGTACGCGCTCTTCTTGGTGAAGCGCTCCAGGACCGACGCCTCGGCCTCCTTGGCTTGGAGGAACAGCACGTCGTCGTGGCGCGGGCCGTGCATGAGGATGATCCAGCAGCGGGTGCCGACGCTGCCCACGCCGACCACCTTGCGGGCCAGCTGGCTGAATTTGTACTGCTCGAGCAGGTGCTTGCGATCGGTCGGCAGGCTCTGGCGGTACTTGCGGATGACCTCGCGGAACACGTCGACGTGTTGCTCCATCTCGTCACCAGGGAACAGCTCGTCGATGGGCACGATCAGCGGCGGCTCGCTGATGATCCGCCTCTCTCCGTCGACGACGCGCGTCAGCTTGTTGAGAGCACGCATGGAATCCTTGGTCAGCGCCTTCGAGGTCGTCTTCGACGCCACCGCCGCCATGTGGGTCTCGTCCTTCGAACCCGTCGTGGTGGCGTGCTGCTTGAGCGCATCGATCAGACCTTGGATCTCGACGTTGGAATACCAGACCTCCAGGTTCGACAGCCCCGCCATCATCCGCATGACCTCCCGGTAGCGCTGACCGAGCCGGATGATCGCCTCCAGGCGATTGGCCTTGGAGAATCCCACGTTCCGCGCCGCGACCTCGATGCTGGCGGCCAGCCGCTTGATGTCCCACTCCCATGGTCCGGGCAACGTCTCGTCGAAGTCGTTGCAATCGAAGACCAGCTGGCGCTCGGGTGACCCGAAGATGCCGAAGTTCGAGAGATGCGCATCCCCGCAGATCTGGGCGTTGAGGCCCGAGCGCGGCGTGGTGGCGAGATCCGATGCCATGACCAACGCGGCGCCGCGGAAGAACGTAAAGGGCGAGACGAGCATCCGGCCGTAGCGGATCGGAACGAGCTCGGGGACCCTCGACGGGGCCTGACTCTCGAGCAACGCCACCGGATCGGGTCGGTCGGCGTTCGGCTCGAAGCGCGCGTGGTGGTCGCGCGGCACCTTGGTCCGTGCTTGCTTCCCCTTGGCCTTGCGCTCTGCCTCGCTGAGGTGTGGGACCAGGCGGGGCAGGGGATTGTCCGCCAGGCGGACCACCTCGTCGACAGCCATCGGCGACCACCTCCCCTGGACGCGCCGTGCACTCACCGGTTTGAGTGCAGAGGCTAGGTCGCCCCCGGGCGTTTCGAAAGGGCCTGATTCGATTCGGTGATGCCCGGCGACGAGCCGACGCCCTTTCCCCGCTCCGAGACGGGGACCACAATGACGGGGGTGGTGCCCCACGGCGGCGACGCGAGGAGCGACCGGTGACCCTCGACTACGAAGACCCGAGCGCCCCGAAGGGGGATGCGGAACCGGGTCCGCCCGCCGCCACCGATCCCGGCGGCACGGGGGCGGCCGGCGCCCGGCGCAGCCGAGGCACCCGACGGGCCCGGCGTGCCCGCATCCGCAAAGGCATGGCGCGGCTGATCGACGCCATCCGGCGCAGCGACGACGAGGCCGTCGAGCGGGCCGTCCTCCAACTGAGCGCGACCCGCCGCTGGCTCGCCCCGCTGGCGCTGATCGTCGGCGCGTTCTTGATGCTGTTCCAGGGCGTGAAGCTGCTCGTGACCAACTGGCGCCTGACCCTGGTGCAGATCCTGCCGGCGATGTGGATCTGGGTGGCCATGCTCGACATCAAGGTGCACGTGCTGCACGACAAGTCGTTCCACGCCCTCTACGGTCCGATCCTGGTCCCGGCGATCGTGGCCGTCACCGCCCTGACCGCCGCCAGCTTCTACCTCAACGGGGTGTTCGCCTTCGCCATCTCGGTGCCCGGGAGCCCGGAGATCCGTCCCGCTTTCGCCAAGGCGAACCAACACCTCCGGGCCGTGCTGACCTGGGGCTGCGTGATCGGGCTCGCGTTCTCGTTCTCCGCGCTGGTCGTCACGCGCTGGGGCAAGTGGCCGTTCGCCATCAGCCAGAGCATCGTCGTCGGGATCATGATGCTCTGCTACCTGGCGGTGCCGGCCCGCATGGTCGGCATCGACACCAAGACAAGCGCGTCGCGGCGCGACAAGTTGGCCGCCACCGTGGTCGGCGGCGCCGTCGGCGCGGTCGTCTGCTCGCCGCCGTACACACTCGGTCGCTTCGGCATCTTGATGCTCGGCTGGCACGGCCTGTTCTGGCTCGGGATCGTCCTCATCGTGATCGGCGCCACCCTCCAGACCGGCGCCACGACCGCGGTCAAGGCGGTGAAGTTCTCGGCCAAGTTGCTGGGGAATCCCTCCCCTGTCGCCGTCGCCGCCGCGAAGGCCCCCGCTTCGCCCGCCTCGCCCTCCTGAGTGGGGGCGGCCACGCCTCTACCATCCGTGCCTCGGACACCGGTCGGAGACATCACCCGACGAACCCGAAGAGGAGCTGCCATGCCCACGACGCTGGAGTGGTTCGGGACGGCGACGTTCCGGGTGCGCGATGCAGGGCTCAACCTGTTCTTCGACGCGTATCTCGACCGGCTCCCGGGCCTCGATCCGGTCGGGCTGTCGACGAGGGAGGTCGGCGAGGCCGACTTCGTGTTCGTCAGCCACTCGCACTTCGACCACCTCTACGGGGCGGACGTCCTGGCGCTCGATGCCGGCGCCACAGTCGTCGCGTCCCCCGAGTCGGCGCGCTGTCTGCGCGACGCCGGCGTGCCCGAACGCCAGCTCCTCGTGGTGACCGGTGGCGAGACGGTCCACTGCGGCCCGACCACGAAGGTGCGCGTGCTGCCGGCTCTGCACGCCTGCCTCTTCGCCCACAGCGAGTGGGACACTTCAATTCCCTGCCTGGGCGATCTCGACGTGAGCGCCCAGGAGCGGGCCGACACGATCCGCCGGCTGTTCGCCGGTCTGGACGCCGCGCCGGCGCCGGCCGGTCCGGCGTTGGTCGCCATGAACGAGAAGTGCTCGCGCCACGACGGCGGCCAGCTGGCCTATCTGCTGGTCACCTCGAGTGGCTCCATGTTGATCAGCGGGAGCGCCGGCTACTGGCGCGGCCTTTTCGACGGGCTGCGGCCCGACGTCGCTCTGCTGTCGATCGGCGGGCGCCCCAACGTCGACGGCGAGCCGTTCCAGGGTTCCACCGTGGACTACATGCTCGAGCAGCTCGGCCTGCTGCGCCCGGCGCGCGTCGCCTTCTGCCATCACGATCCGCTCTTTCCCGGGTTGCCGGGCGTGGACATCGAGCCGGCGGCGGCCGCGTTGCAGGTGCCGGGCGCGTCGACCCGGTACTTCGAGCTGGAGTACGCCACGCCTGTCCCGCTCTTCGGCTGACGGCGCCAACGCCGGGCAAGCCCGACGACCTCGGCGGCCCGGCGCCAACAACCGATCGGGGACCTTTTGCCCTGGTCGAAGGCGTCGCCGGTCCGTCAAGGTGGAAGCGATGGTGGGAGCGAAGGTGCACCAGCGCATCCTGCACGCCCTGGCCGACACATTGACCGACGACGCCGACTACGTCTTCACCGGGATCGAGGTCCACAAGGGGTGGGGCGGCGTGATCAGCGTGACGATCTACGGCGAGACAGAGAGCGGCGTCCCCGGCGCGCCGGGCCGCACCCTCGTCCACGCGGTCGAAGAGGCCATCGGTCCCGAGCGCCAGCACGTGAAGCTCGAGACGGCGCGCCGGGCCTGACCCTCTGCTCGTTGACGGAGGGCCTGTCGTCGGCCGCGGCTAATCGGCGACCAACGCGTCGCTCAGCGCATGGATCCCCTCGAACGCGGCGGCCAGTTCGGGCGCGAGGCCGTAGCGCTCCGCCAACACCGCGGGGTCGGTGTAACTGACCTGCGTGCCGCCCTCGTCGTCGGCCCAGACCAGGAGCTTGAGCGGCAGGTCCAGCGCCGAGAGCGGCACCGCTGCCATCACCGGCGTCCCGGCCGCAGGGCTACCGAAGACGACGAGCGTGGTGGCGCGGAGGTCGAGTCCCACCGCGTGCGCCTCGGCGCGCTGGTCGATGACGTCGAACACCTCGAGGCCCTTCGCCTCGAGAAGCGCCAGCAGCCGCGTCACGGTGTCCGCGACAGAGCGCCCGCTCAGTTTGGTGATCGCGCCCGCACCGCCCACCCCGGCGGTCGCGGCCAAGTGACGGGCTCCCGACGGACCTAGGAAGCGACCACCGGCGCCGAGCGCGCGGCGTGGTTGTCACGGAGACGTTCGGCCGTTTCGAGGTCCTGCAGGGGCATCCCGATCCCGATCGGCAGGTCCGACTGGGTGTCGTTGCGGCACTGGACGCACTCGACGAAATACGTGCGATCTGGACCCTGGGTGATCTTGGGGTGGTGGGTCTGCAACTCCGGCTCCTGGCTTTTTGCCCGCTGTGACGCACCCTAATGAGGCGGGTCTTTGGACGTCGAATTCCGCGGAGAATCTCTAGGGATGGTGCCGGTAGCTTCGCAGGCGATGCCGCCGCTTCGTTCCCTGCCGGCGTACCTGGACCGCATCGGCCTGGCCGGCTCCCCCGCCCCCGGGCTGGCCGAGATCCACCGGGCCCACGCCACGACCATCCCCTTCGAGAACTTCGATCCCCATGCGGGCATCCCGGTCTCGCTCGATCTCGGGCACCTGGAGGACAAGATGGTCACCCGGGGCCGGGGTGGTTACTGCTTCGAGCACAACCTGCTGCTCGGGGCCGCCCTCGACTCGCTCGATGGCTTCGAGGTCGCCCCGATGCTGGCCCGGGTCCGCCTCGGCCCGGAGGGCTCGCCCCGCCCGCTCAACCATCTTCTTCTCCGGGTGTCGGACCGGGACGGGACCTGGCTGGCCGACGTCGGCTTCGGCGGTGGCGGGCTGCTGGATCCCCTCCCCTTCGCGGCGGGACCTGAGACCGGGCAGTCGGGCTGGCGCTACCGCCTCGTCGAGCAGGGGCCCGAGCTCGTCCTCCAGGTGTTCCAGGACGATGCCTGGACCGACATGTACGGGTTCGTCCCCGAACCGGCCGAGGCGATCGACATCGCGGTGAACAACTGGTACACGGCGACGCATCCAGAATCCGACTTCGTGAAGGGGATCATCGTCGGCCGGCGTTTCGCCGAACGCTGCCTGTCGCTCTTCGTCTTCGAGCAGGCCGTCGTGGTGGAGCGACCGGTTGGCGGCGCGTCCGCCGTTGCGGAGGTGGCACGCACCGACGTCCCTGCACTCTTGGCCGAGCGGTTCGGCGTTCGGGGCGTCGTCGTGCGCGACGACGGTGACCTCGCGCTGGACGAGCGCCCCCGCGAGGGCAGCTGACTCAGGGTTCGCTCAGGTTCCGGGCACGGGCGTCGGCCGGCGGTACGGGTCCGCGATTCACCGCGCGCCATGACCTACCGTGCCCCCAGGCCCCGCAGGAGCAGGGCTGTCAGGGGGTGGAACCATGGTCACCGGTCAACTGGTCAACGTCGCCGGGGGCGCCGCCGTTGCGCTGGCCGTGAGCCTCGCGCTCATGTCGACGATCCTCATCGTCCTCGTCATCGTGATCGTCGCCAACCGGGCTGAGCCCGATCCGCGCGGCATGCGTCCGCACACCGTGTACCTCTTCGGGATGAGCTTCGTGACACTCCAGCTCAGTTACGCCGGTTCGATCCTGATCGTGACCGCGTTGTTCTCCCTCATCGCCCCGCACTATGGGGGTATGGGCGACCAGGTCGCCCGCGAGGTCGTCATCGGCGCGCTCTTGGCCGCGCTCTTTGGCGGCGTCTGGGTGGTGCACCTGCGCCGCGGCATTCAGACGGCCAACGGCGACGAGGGAACGGTGCGCCCGAACACCCGGGTCATGAACTCCTACGCCGGCGTGGTCGGCTTCATCTACCTCTTGCAGCTGGTCGTGACGTTCGGCGCCGCCGTTTACCTGCTGCTGGCGCTGATCGCGCCCGGTGTCTTCGGCAGCGTGGGCTCGAGCCGCAGCGGGACGCTGGCGATCCTGCTCGACCTCGTCTACATCATGGTCGCGTCGGCCGTGGTGCTGATGATCCACGCCAACCTCGGCCCCTCGGTGTTCCCGCCCCGCCCCGGCGCCCAAGCCGTGGCGCCGGGGACGGCGCCCGCGCCCACACCCGCACCCGTGCCGCCGGCGGTCTGACGTTCGACCGACCGCTTACGCGGTCACCAGCCCGTAGAGGGCCTTCGCCATCAGATACAGGCCGAGCGCCAGGGAAAGGATCGCGATCGCCTGGTCGCGGTGCGTAGTGATCCATTTGAGGATCGCCTGGAGGCGGCTCTGGACCGCTTCGGGCCGGAGCGCGGCGTACGTCTCGAGCACCAGGTAGCTGGCCGAGCACCAGACACAGAAGGCGAAGACGACGACGTACTCGCCGGCCGAGCTGAGCTTGGCTTCGACGATCGAGCTGAGCCCGGCCGCCACCAGCACCCACGGCTGGAGCACGAAGGCCAGGCCGGCAGCGGTCAACGGGTTGATCCCGTCGATGCGGGCCATCCACCTGGGCTCCTTCTTCACCTTCGGCGCGGCGGAGGATCCCGCCGGCCGGGCCCGCCGACGCGCCGCGATGCCCACCAGGATCACACCCCCTGCGAGCTTGACCGCCAGCGCGGCGGTCGATGGCGAGCTCTTGGGGATGAGCGGTTTGCCGCCTGTGATCACGACGACGACGGCCACGATGGCGACGAGCGTGCCCATCCATCCGAGCACGTAACCGAGACCCTTCAAGAGCCCACGCTCGGCCGCCAACAGCAGGATCATGGCGGTCAAGGGGATCGGTTCGAGCGTCACCACCAGACCGATCAAGAAGAGGTCGAGGATCAATGTGAGCTCCCGACGTTCGCCAAGTACACCGAACGTAGTACTGGACGCCGGGAGTCACATTGAGTTCTCCCCTCCCCGAACCCCGGGTGGATCCCTCGCTCGACGGTTATCCGGAGCGAGAGCCACCCCCGCGGGGAACGGATGCCGCAAGGCCGAGCCCGTCACCCCCGGGCTGGCTCGTTGCGAAACAGGACGACGCGCCGGGGGAAGGTGTCCCCACTCCGTCAACGAGACGAATCTTCTCCGAGAGAGATCGAGCCGCATCTGCTGTCGGCGAGCTGCAGCGCCGGCGACCGTCGTCCATGCGTGCATCCTGAGGGACGCGCGCGCTCCTGCCTAGGGTCAGAGGTCCTCAGCCGAAGGTCCTAATGTCGTGACCAGACGGTGAGGCGCCCTCCCTCAGTAGCCTCCGGATCCATGACCGACGCCGCCCCCTCCTCGCCCTCGCCCGACCCCCCTACCCTGCGCGACCTCATGCCCTTCGCCAAGACGATCGGCGTGACGTTCTCTCGCTACACCAAGGAAGAGGTGACGGCCCGCCTCGACTGGGGGCCCGAACTCTGCACGGCCGGTGGGCTGTTGCACGGTGGCGCCGTCATGGCGCTGGCCGACAGCACGGGGGCAGCCTGCGCGTTCGTGAACCTGCCCGAGAGCGCCGCGGGGACCACGACCGTGGAGTCGAAGACGAACTTCCTACGCGGGTTGCGGGAGGGCTACGTCGAGGCCACGTCGAGGCCGCTGCACGTCGGCCGCACCGTCATCGTCGTCGAGACCGACGTGCGCGATCCGCAGGACCGCCTCGTCGCCCGGGTCCTCCAGACCCAGCTCGTCCTCAGCGCCTGAGGACCGGGGCCCGCGCCGCCCCCGCTCGCACCCGGACCTCGGACCCGAGGTCCAACGTGGTCACCGCGGCGAGCGGCAGGCGCTCGGGCAGGGTCACCTCCAACGCCCCCGAGCCGTCAACCGAGAACTCGACGAGCTCGTCGGTCGCCACGAGGCGGACCCGGCGTACGGCCGAGCCGTCCACCCCACGAAGCGTGACCCGCCGGCCCGCCGGCATGCCGATGACCAGCGCGTAGACACCTTCGCCGCTCTTGGTGAAACGCACCGGCACCCCTTCGGTCGTCGACGACGCGGCCACCACCCAGGGGCGGCTGCCGTAGATGGCCTCGCCGTTCGTCGCCAACCACGCGCCCAGACCACGTAGCGGCGCCTGCTGGGCCTCGGGCACCGTGCCATCGGGACGCGGCCCGACGCCGATCAGCAGGTTCCCGTTCTTGGCCACCACGTCGCAGAACATCTGGATGAGCTCGGTGGCGCCGATGATGTCCTCGGGCAGCTCGTGGCGGTTGGCCCCGAAGGAGCGACCGACGCCGCGGCAGAGCTCCCACTTACGCGCAGAGACCATGTCGAACACGTCGTATTCGGGCGTGCGGAAGTCGCAGTGCTGCGGCGTCGAGAAGGTCAGTCGCTTGCGCCGCGCCGGGATCAAGGGCCATGCCAGCTGCAGCAGGCAGCCCGCCGCCCGCACCAGCCCGACTCCCAACGGGCCGCGCGGCACGGCCGACTCGCGCCAACGGTCGTTGACCACGCCGTCGGGAACTTCGTTGTAGTAGTACGCGAACAGTTCGGCCAGGTTGCCCCCCGCCGGCCACCCGATGTCGTTCCACAACACCGAGGGCGCGTAGCGGTCGATCAGCTCGCGCACATGGGCGCCGACGTAGTCTCGGTAGCGGCGTCCCGCCGGCACGGCGAGCACGGCGTCGGACGCCCGTCGCAACAGGGCCCCGTTCACCGGCCAGTCGTAACCGCCCGAGTAGTAGAGCCCCATGCGCATCCGGCGGCTGCGTACTGCGGACGAGAGGTCGCCGACGAGGTCACGTTGCGCGTGATACTCGCCCTTGGCTGGATGCGGCACCGTTGACGGCCACAGCGCGAACCCGTCGTGGTGCTTGGTCGTGAGCACGACGTAGCGAGCGCCGGTCGTGCCACACAACGCAGCCAAATCGTCGAGATTCGCGCCGGCAGTCGCATCGTCGAAGGTGCTGACGAAATTGTCATAGGGGTAGTTGTCGCCGTACACCTCGGCGTGGTGCCGCGCCGTGGGACTGCGCTTGATGCGCATCGAGTTGAGGTACCACTCGGCGTAAGGGTTCTCCCGTAGCATCCGCTTCGGACCGGACTTGACCAGCAGCTGTTGGATGTCGGGTACCCGCGGTGCCCAGCCCGGCACCGAGTACGGGCCCCAGTGCACGAAGACGCCCAGCTTGGCGTCGTCGTACCAATCCGGGACGCGATGCGTCTGCACGGAATCCCATGTCCCCTCATACATGGCGCTGCCAACCTTGCATCTCTTGGCCCGCTCGGGGCCCCCCTCTTGGTCCGGCGCCATGTTGCCACGCCGCGCAATGCCCGTGTCGAGGCGCCCGTTTCGGACGGCACAAAAGCGGTCAGGCCCGCGAGATCACGACGCATAAGTCGTAAATCAAGCGATCACCTGCGACTGCGACGGACAACGCTCGCCCAATTCGTCGGCCCCATCCTTCAGAATGACGACCGCCCGCTTCTGCGCCCGGCCATCCCGGCGGCGCACTCCGCGACGGATGCCAGCTCGAGGATGCTGCCGGATGGGCAGTTCTGTGGACCAATTCGACGTGCATACGTCCCGCTCTACTGAAAGTCGCATGGTTCAGGAGGGTTTCCTACTTCTCTCGAGTCCGCCCTACTGGATTTCGAAGATTTCAGTAGGGCGGCTCATATGCAGACGACAGTTCTCCCACAGATGAACGCCAATCGATCAGTTGCGCGCCGAAGTCTCGATCAGCGACTTGTGGGTCTCGAATTACGGATTGGACCTGCGCCCGCGGGCGGCTGGATCAGAACGCTCAGGGATGCGCTCGGCATGTCGGCCACGGAGTTGGCGGTCCGGATGAAGGTCAACCAGTCTCGTGTCAGCCAGATCGAACGCGCGGAGGAAAGCGGATCAATCCACATGTCCACGCTGATTCGGGCCGCGGAGGCACTTGAATGCCGTTTCGTCTACGCCTTGGTTCCCAAGACAACGCTTGAGGAGATGGTGATGCGGCAATCCTTCCTCAAGGCAGCCGAGAAGCTGGGCGTCGACGTCTCGGACGACGGCGACGACGAACCCCCGCGTTTCGGCGAAGAATCGGTGTCCGAACTGCACGAAGTGTTGGCTCTTGAGTGGGTGGACCGTCGAGGGTTGTGGGCCGAGGCCCCGAGTCAGCCCGAGGCGAGGGCAGAACCGCGCCCCCCGCCGGCATCGTGAGGCGGCGCTCCGTAGCGCAGTCGGAAGGCGAAGTACGCGAACGGCCCAACGAAGATCGGTAGCCAGTACGAGATGATCCGATAGGCCAGCGTCGCCACCACGGCGCTGCCGCCTGGCACGCCAGCGAGGATCAGCAAGCCGCTCAGCCCCGCTTCAACGATGCCGAGCCCCCCTGGCGTAATAGGGATGAGTTTGAGCAGTCCGGCCACGGCGTAGGCGAGGAGCACGAGGGAGGGATTGGGTTTGGCGCCGGTGGCGCGGATCGCCGCCAGCAGGCAGCCGTAGTCAAAGAAGAGCCTTCCGCTGCTGAGAAGTGACGCCGCCCTCCAACGCCGACCCAACACATCGCGGATGCTGTTGCGCTCGCGCACCAGTCGCTCGGGCAGGTCGGTCATCGGCTGGGCCCTGCGACGCCAGCGGTTGCGCGCCGCCTGCACGACGCGGCCGATCCAGCGGATTGGGCCATCGAGCAGCAGGACCGCGGCGGCGAAGCCGGTGAACAGGACGAAGGCGCCGAGGCCGAGCAGCGCTGTGGTGAGGAGTCCGTGGGCGATCGGCGTACCGGCGAGGATGGCCGGCAACACGAAGATCGGCAGCGCCAGCAGCCCCGCGATGTTGAGCAGCGAGAACGCGGTGAGGCCGCCGACCGTGGTGGTCGTGTCGTTGCCCGCCTTGGCCAGCATGCGGAATTGCGTCGCCGCGCCGACGGCGGCGCCGCCCGGCACGACGAGGCTGATGGCGTTGCCCGCCAGCTGCGAGGTGGTCACCGAGTACCAGGCCTTCGTGCGCAGAGCGATGCGCTGGAGCGCGATGGTACAAACGAAGGACGTGACCTCGAGCGCCAAGGCGAGGGTGAACCAGATCGGTTGGAGCGAGGTCAGCTTCGGGAACGAGCTGAATACCGCGACCAGGCTCGGGAAGACGAGGTAGATCGTGACGCCGAACACCACCACCGCGACGGTCCTCTTGGCGATGGACCGCCACGGCAGTGGTGCCTCGACGTCATCTTCGATCTGCGTGGCCATGCGCTCGGACGCGTCGGGCGAAGGCGCAGTGGCGCCGGGGCCTGCCGTCTCTTGCGGCGGGCCGGCGGTGGCCGTCGACGATTCGGCTTCGGTCTCTGTGGTGTCCGGCTCCTCCGGCGTCACCGATGCGTGGTCCCCGGTGACGAAGGAGTCCGGTGCGGCGGGGTTGCCGCCGCTAGGCCAGAAGCTTGGCCTTCTCTGATTGGAACTCCTCTTCGGTGATCATGTTCTCCTTGCGGAGTTCGGCCAGCTTGGTCAGCTGCGACGCCGTGTCCGCGCCCGGTGTGCCGGCGGCCTGGCGCACGTATTGGTCGAAGTGCTTCTGCTGGAGCGCTGCCTGCTGGGCCGCCCGCTCGTGCATCGAGCCGCCACGGAAGATCAGGTAGAAGAAGACGCCGAGGAACGGGAGGACGATGATGAAGATCACCCAGAGCGCCTTGGCCCAACCACTCAAGTCGTGGCTGCGGAAGATGTCGAAGAACACCATGAACGCGAGCCAGATCCAGACGATGAAGAGGAAGAAGTACAGAATCGTCAGGAACGCATCGAGCACCGGGTAGTCGGTTGCCAGCATGAGACCTCCTCGTGGTCCGTCCTCGGGGGATCAGCCGTACTTGCCCCCGGCCACATGTTTTAGCCCCACGACCCTGGTCAGCGCTCGGATGCGCAGGCGGCTGCCGGCCTCGTCGGGATGGGGCCGGGCGGCGTGGCGCGCAGAGGAAGACGACGAACGGGCGCCTGATCAATCGGGCGCCGGCAGAGGCACGTCGTGGAAGACGGTGCCCGTGCTACTGATGAAGAAAGTTGAGGGCCGTCGCCAGCAGAAGGGCCGCGTCCAACTGCCGCGGCCGCTTCCGCTGCGACGGCCCTGCACGCTCGCATCTCTCCCGGATTTGCGTACATGTATGTTAACCCGCAAACGGTAAGGTGAGTGGCATGGCGGTGGCACGGGGAGCGGGGAGCGTGACGACGGGGGCGCGTCGAAGGTCGCCGGGTCAACGAGCATCGCGGGGCACGATTTCGCGGTCCCAGATCGTCGAGGCCGCCCTGCGGTCCCTCCGGGCCAACGGCTTCGAGCAGATGACGATCCGCCGCCTGGCCGCGGACCTCGACGTGGCTCCGATGTCGCTCTACCGCTACATCCGCGACAAGGACGACCTCATGGACGAGGTCGTCGAGCAGCTCTTGATCCAGAGCCAGCCCCTGCCGGCGGCCACCGGCACCTGGCAGGCCCGCCTGACCACGGCGGCCGAGGGACTCCGCCACCTGCTGGTGAAGGAACCAGGGGCGCTCTACGTGTATCTCCGCCACCCGGTCATCTCGCCGACGGCTATCCGGCGCATGGACATGATGCTCAAGATCCTGCGCGAGGCCGGCTTCGACGCCGCCTCGTCGAAGACGGCCTACGCGGCGATCCAGACCTACACGGTCGGTTTCGCCGCGCTGGCCACCTCGCGATCCGGCTGGACGCCCCCCGAAGGGACCAACCGCACCGCGTCCGAGCTGGTCGCCATGACGAGCCCGAAGCAGTTCGCCAGCGGGCTGCGCTACCTGCTGTCCGGCATCGAGCGCGAGGCCGGTCCGGCCGCCTAGTACCTCAGTAGTACCAGGGGTAGGCGGACCAGTCCGGGGGTCGCTTCTCCAAGAAGGCGTCGCGCCCCTCGGCCGCCTCGGCCGACCCGTAGGCGAGGCGGGTGGCCTCGCCGGCGAAGAGCTGCTGGCCGACCAGGCCGTCGTCGATCAGGTTGAAGGCGTACTTGAGCATGCGGATGGAAGTCGGGCTCTTGCCGTTCACTTCCGCCGCCCACTCGAGTGCGACGCGTTCGAGATCGGCGTGCGGCACCACCGCGTTCACCGCGCCCATGCGGTGCGCCTCCTCGGCGCTGTACGTGTGGGCCAGGAAGAAGATCTCGCGGGCGAACTTCTGTCCCACCTGGCGGGCCAGGTAGGCCGAACCGAACCCGCCGTCGAAGCTGGCGACGTCGGCGTCGGTCTGCTTGAAGCGCGCGTGTTCGGCGCTGGCGAGCGTCAGGTCGCACACCACGTGGAGGCTGTGCCCACCCCCGGCCGCCCACCCGGGTACGACGCAGATGACGACCTTGGGCATAAAGCGGATGAGGCGCTGCGCCTCGAGGATGTGGAGGCGGCCGGCCCGGCCGGTGTCGGCGCTGTCCTCGTACTCGTAGCCGGCGGCGCCGCGGCTGCGCTGGTCGCCGCCGGAGCAGAAGGCCCAGCCGCCGTCGACCGGCGAGGGGCCGTTGCCGGTGAGGAGGATGCAGCCGACGTCGGCCGAGGAGTGGGCGTGGCCGAGCGCGGTGATGAGCTCGTCGACGGTGCGGGGACGGAAGGCGTTGCGTACCTCGGGCCGGTTGAACGCGATCCTGACCGTGCCGTGCTCGACGGCCCGGTGATAGGTGACGTCGGTGAACTCGAAGTCCGGCACCCGCTTCCAGGCGGCCTCGTCGAACAGCTCGGAAACCATACGGTGAGCTTAGAAGCGCCCGGGTGACCCCCGGAAGGCCGGCTCAGATGATGTCTTTGAACACCGCCGTGCTGTTCTCGGTCTCCTTGGCCACCGGGAAGTTGAACCCACATTTGGGGCAGGGCTCGGCGAGCACCTTCTGCTCGGCGGCCATGTCGTATGCCTTGTCCTGCAGGGTGCCGCACGTCGGGCAGATACGCAGGAGACGCGTCGCGGTGAGCTCGAAGTTGGTGATGATGTCCTCCATGATGGCCCCGTTGGCCGCCCACTCCTTGGCGTGCTTGTGGTACGTGTCCATGTGCCAGTCGTTCACGGCCTCCTTGGACGCCCAGATGGAGACCTCGTTGTACCAACCGGCCTCGTCGGGGTGCTCCCACCACGTGAGGTGGATGAAGCCGGGCTTCGTCATGAGGTGATGGCGCACATCGGTAAAGACGGTGCGGAACTTGTCGTAGGCGTCCGGGCTCGAGAACCGGACCCGCTGCATGCTCATGTACATACCTACTGCTTCTCCTTCGATGTTGGAAGTGGATGGATGACGTGACCGCAACACCAGCGACGGGCTAGGGCTAGGGCGCAACTCCTTCGACGGTGACCCCTCGACCGAGCTTCTTGGCCACCTCCTTGGCGACGTCGCCCTCGACGAAAAGACGCCACCCCGCCTTCTCGGGGCGGATCACGAGCACGTGTTCGACGCCTCGCGCCGCCGCCGCCTGGGCGAACGTCTTGGACGGCCGCCGCGTGGCGGCGATCTGACCCCAGGCCTCCGACCCGCCCTTCTCGATCGCAGCCACCGCCCGCTGCACGATCTCCTTCTGCTCGTTCATCTCCTTCCTGGTCGGCATCAGGCCGGGGTTGGGCAATCCGAGCGAGGAGCCGTAGATCCGGGCGGCGGTCACCACCGCCACCGGCTCGCCGGCGCTGATGCGCAACGCCTGGCGGATGGCGGCGCCGGGGATCCTCTCCCCGTTCGACGCGATGAGCACCGCCGCCTTCTGCGTCGGCTGCTTGTCGAATTTCCGCCGGCCGAACTTCCGGCGGATCGGGGAGCCCGCAGCCGGCGCGGCCGAACCCGGCGCCGTCACCGTCATAGCTCGGTCTCGGCCTGCATGGTCGACAGCGTGGGCATCGACTCTGGCGTGAGGACCGTCGGCCCGGGCGTGTCGTCGAGGTCGATACCGCCAGGCGACCCGACCACCAGCGCCATCTCGTCCGAGTCCGCAATGCCCCGCCGCTTGTCGCTGGTCCGGCGCCACCAATAGAGGGGGACGTACGCCGCCACGATCACCAGGCCCAGGATGTAAAGGAAGTGCCCTTGCCCGGGCCCCACCACGATGTCCGGCGAATTCCAGCCGCCCACGAAATAGTCGAAGGTGAGGAAGAGCGCCACCGCCAGGGCCACCCAGCGGAACCATCCCGGCATGCGGAACGGGCTCACCCGCTCCGGACGGAACTGGCGCAGGAGGAAGTAGCCGTACATGGACGCCGCCACGGCGACGATGTAGCCGACGTTGGAGAAGATGTAGATGCGGACCGGCGAGCCGAACAGGCTGACGACGAGGGCACAGACCACATTGAACGCCATGGCCCGGTCCGGCACGTGGTGCTTGTTCTTGTGTTCGAAGAAGCGCGGCAGGAGCCGGTCTTCGGAGGCCTGGAACAGCGACCGGGCCACGCCCATGATGGCGTTGAGCACCGAGAGCAGCAACGCGAAGATCAGCGGGATGCCGATGAGGTACTTGACCCAGGCGGCATTGCCGAAGATGTGGTCGCAGAAGCTCGTGTACAGCGTGAGCGGGTCCGCCGTCTTGAGCGAGGCCCCCAGCACACCGACGAAGACGACGGCCGTGCCGATATAGACGAACACCCCGTAGAGACCCTCGGCCGTCAGTGCGATCTTGGCGTCACGCGCTGGGTCGCGGCACTCCCCGATGTAACAGGCGGCCGCCTCCATGGCGATGGCGTTCCACGAGATCACGAAGATCCAGGCCAGGAAGAAGATGGTGCCCGAGCTCGCGGGCGCGGCGTAGTGGAAGCCCGAGATGTTCGCCCAGTGGAAAGTCGACGGCTTGAACACCGGCAGGAAGATCAACAGCGTGAGCGGGACCATCGAGGTCACCCCGAGGATGGTGGCGAACGTTGCCCCGAGGCGGATCCCGAACCAACAGAGTGCGAACAGCGCGAGCAGGCCGACGAACGTGATGACGAGCACGCCCAAGGTGACCGGCGTGCCGAGCGTGCCGAGGGGCGAGAAGCTGCGCCCGAGGGGCACGTGGAAGAGGACTGCGATATACCCGGCGGCCAACAACATGTTGATCGGCGCGACAGGGAACCAGCCCAGCCAATACCCCCAGCCCGACACGCCGCCGATGTGCTTCGCCGTGGTGTGCCCGAGCGGTTCGAAGCTCTCGTAGGCGTAAGACGGCATGCCCCCCGTCCGGTGGGGCAAGAGGGCAGCCAGCTCGCCCATGCAGAGGCAGACGATCAGGCCGATGACGACGACGAGCGCGATGGCCGGGATGGCGGCGGCGCCCATGGAAGAGACGGCGAAGGGCACGATGCCCGTCACCAGGATCGTGCCCGCCAGGCCGATCACGAACGCCCCCCACCAGTTGGTCCCCCGGTGCAAGGAGGTGGCGACCTCGGCTGGCGCGCCACTCGTCACGGTGCCTTCTTCACTCATGTGCTCGTCTCCTCAATGGGCTGATGCTTCGGGTCTGCGGTCACGGTTCGTCGCGCGGTGCGCCTCGGTGTCGCCGTCAAAAAGCCTCGAGATAGCGGTCGAGCTCCCACGGGGTGACCGGGACCTGCGAGGCCCTCACCTCGTCGCGCTTGGTGGCGACGAAGTAGTCGACGTAATCGCCGTCGGGGGTCTTGCCGAGACCGGTGCGCAGCACGTCGTCGCTTTCGAGGTGCCCGAGTGCGTGCCACAGCGTCATCGGCATGGCCCGCAACCCGAGCGCAGCCGCCTCCGCCTCGGCGATCTTGAGGAGGTTGAGCTCGCAGGGATCGCCCGGATCGACGGCGCGCTCCATGCCGTCGAGCCCGCAGGCGATGAGCGCGCTCAGGGTCAGGTACGGGTTGGCCGACCCGTCGATGCAACGGTCCTCCACCCGGCCGGCGTCGGGGACCCGCAGCATGTGGGTCCGGTCGTTGCCGCCGTAGGTCGCATAGGCCGGCGACCACGCCGCGCCGGAATTGGGCGGCGCGCTCGCCAGCCGCTTGTACGAGTTGACGGTGGGGCAGGTGACCGCGGTGAGCGCCTCGGCGTGCTCGAGCAGGCCGCCGATGAAGGAGTACCCCATCGGCGATATCCCGAGCCGGCGCGCGTCGGCCGGGTCGGCGAACGACTCGGCACCGTCCTCGTCCCACAGGCTCAGGTGCATGTGCAAGCCATTGCCGGTCAGGTGCGAGAACGGCTTCGGCATAAAGGTCGCCACCATGCCGGCCTGCGCCGCCAGCGAATGCACCATGTAGCGAAAGACGATGACCCGGTCGGCCGTGGTCAACGGGTCGGCGTAGCGGAAGTTCTGCTCGAACTGCCCGTTGGCGTCCTCGTGGTCGTTGGCGTAGTTGGCCCATCCCATGGTGTTGAGGTGCTTGGACACCGAGGTGAGGTGGTCGTACATGCGGGTCAGCGCCCGGGCGTCGTAGCACGGCGCCGCCGCCCGGTCGTCGGGGTCGGCCACCGTGATGCCGCCGTCGGAAGTCCGCCGAACCAGGAAGTACTCGGCCTCGGCACCCACCTTCATGGCGTGGCCAGCGGCGGCGAGCCGCTCGAGTTGGCGGCGCAGGATCACCCGGGGGGCGTAGGGCCAGGGCTCACCCTCGACGTAGGGGTCGCACTGGATGATGCCAAGCCCGGGGCGCCACGGGGCGGGCGTGTAGGAGCCGAGGTCCGGCATGGCCAAGACGTCGGGTGACGAGGGCACCTGGCCCATGGCCCCGGCGGCGAAGCCGGCGAACCCCGCCCCTTCGGCCATGAGCCCATCGATGGCCGAGACCGGCACCATCTTGGCGCAGGGCTTGCCGTGCATGTCCACGAACATGGCGAAGAGGAACTCGACGCCGTCGCGCTCAGTGAGCGCGCGCAGCGCGTCTGCAGCCTTCGTTGGGCTCTCCCGGTCCAGTGTCATCGCCATACGGCGCCTCCCGCACTTCGTGCCATCGTGGTATCGGCCGTCACGGCCCTTCGTCAACGATGTTGCATCGCGGGAAACAGATCATGGTTACCGGACTATTGCGAAATGTTGCGTGCCGGTTAACTGAAACCGCAACGCCCAGGCAGATGACAGGCGTGTAAACGGAAACGCCGCGGTCGCCGGGGACGCACGGTGCCTGTTGCATTTTGTTCTACATCGTTTCTTGACAGGCAACACCACGCCGTCATAATGAAGAGCGCATGGACGACAGCGATCCGGTCACCGAGCGCACGACCCTGCATCGCTACGCCCACCGCGCCGCGTACGACCGGGCCACGGTCGACGCCATCCTCGACGAAGGCTTCGTCTGCCACGTTGGGCTGACGACGTCGGCCGGCTACCCCATCGTGATCCCGCTGGCCTACGGCCGCGACGGTGACGTGGTTTACCTGCACGGGTCGGCCGCCAGCCGCCTGTTCCGCGGCGCCCGGTCACCCGAGACGGAGATCTGCATGACCGTGACGTTCGTCGACGGGCTGGTGGTGGCGCGCTCGACGTACAACACCGACATCAACTACCGATCGGTCGTGATCATCGGGCCGGCCAGCGAGGTCAAGGATCTCGACGAGAAGCGGGCCGGCCTCGACCTCATGGTCGACCACATCATCCCCGGTCGCAGCCGCGACGCCCGCCCCCCCACCGAGAAGGAGCTGCGCAGCACGATGCTGCTGCGCCTCCCGCTCGCCGAGAGCTCCGCCAAGTTGCGCAGCGGCTGGCCGCTCGACGAGGAAGAGGACTACGACCTCCCGATCTGGGCGGGTGTCCTCCCGTTCACCACGGTCGTCGAGCAGGCCGTGGTCGACCCGGCCCTGCGCGTCGACGCCGCCCTGCCGGCCTACGTCGCCCACTATCGCCGGCCGGGCCGGGCCACTACCTCTGCCAGCGCCAACGGCAACGGGAGGACCGGCTGACATGTGCGGCGTCGTCGGCCTCCTCCTGCGTGACCCCGAGCTCGAGCCGCAACTCGGGGCGCTCCTCGTCCCCATGATCGAGGCGCTCGACGAGCGCGGCCCGGACTCGTCCGGCATCGCCGTCTACGCCGACGCGCCGGCGCAGGCCGACCACGCGGGCGGCCGAGGGCCCCTGGTCCGGCTCTCCCTCGGCGCCGACGTGCCGGTCGACTGGATGACGGTCGGCTGCGCCCTGCTCGACTTGTGCGGCACGGGCGCCGACCTCCAACGCTTCGGGGCCGGGCTCGTCGTCGACGTCCCCGAGGACTCGCTCGCCGACGCACACGCCCTGCTGGCCGCCGACTGGGACGCGGTGCGCGTGCTCGGAACGGGCCGCCACGTCCGGGTCCTCAAGGACACCGGCCGCCCCACCGACACGTGCGCCCGCTACGGCATCCGCGGTTGGGCGGGCTACCAGGCCGTCGCCCACACCCGCATGGCGACGGAGTCGGCCGTGACCGTGCTGCACTCGCATCCCTTCGTCCCGGCCCGCGATCTCTGCGTCGTGCACAACGGCTCGTTCTCGAACTACGCGTCCGTCCGTCGGCACCTCGAGGACGACGGCGTCGCCTTCGACTCGGACAATGACTCCGAGGTGGGGGCGCGTTTTCTGGCCTCACGACTCGAGTTCGGCGATGACCTCGAGGAGGCGACGCGCTGGGTGATGAAGGAGATGGACGGCTTCTTCACGCTGGTGATCACGAGCGCCGAGGGCATGTCGGTCGTGCGCGACGCCTTCGCCTGCAAGCCGGCCGTGGTGGCCGAGACCGCGGGCTACGTCGCCGTGGCCTCGGAGTACCGGGCGCTGGCCGAGCTGCCGGGCATCGCGGACGCCGTCGTGTTCGAGCCCCATCCCGAGGAGGTCTACACATGGAGCCGCTGACGATGGACCGCATGACGGTCGCACGCACGCTCACCCTGGACTGCGATCGGGTGAGCGTGCGTGAGGTCAACACCGTGCTGCAGCGCCTACCCGAGCTTTCGGAGGCCACCGTGACGCAGCCCCGCGGCCGCCACAACCTGGCCGTCGGCGTCCCCCAGGCGATCGCCGTCACCCTCGACGGCAACGCCGGCTACTTCGTGGGTGGGCTCGGCGGCGCCCGCGACGGGAGCGGGCCCGACATCGTTGTGAACGGCTTCGTCGGGTGGGCCGTCGGCGAGAATCTCATGGGCGGGACGATCCGGGTGCGCGGGAGCGCGTCACAAAGTGCCGGCTCGAGCGCGCGGGGAGGACGCATCTTCGTCGAGGGCCACGCCTCGCTCCGGGCGGGGATCTCGCTCAAGGGTGGCACCGTCGCCATCGCCGGCAACGCGGGCGCCATGACGGGGTTCATGGCGCAGGCCGGCACCATCCTGATCGGCGGCAACGCGGGCCACGCGCTCGGAGACTCGCTCTACGAGGCGGTCATCTACGTGCAGGGCACCATCGCATCGCTGGGCGCCGACGCCGTGGTCGACGAGATGACCGACGACGACGTGTTCGCCGTGCAGCGCCTCGTCGAGGAGAGCGGCTTCGACCACATCGACCCCGACCGGGTGACCAAGGTCGCCTCGGCCCGCCAGCTGTACCACTTCTCCACGCACCACCACGGCACCTACTGATGGACGCACCCGCACCCGCGCCGGCAACCGGCGCCGAGAACCACAGCTTCCCGCCCGACGTCATCGCCCGCGTCCACGAGATGGCCGAGACCGGCCACTACCCGATCCGCGGCCTGGGCGCGCGCCGCAAGCTCCCCACCTTCGACGACCTCGTCTTCCTCACGGCCTCCGTCTCGCGCTACCCGCTCGAGGGCTACCGCGAGCGCTGCGACACGTCGACCATCCTCGGCTCCCGCCACGCGGCCAAACCGCTCCACCTCGATATCCCCATCACCATCGCCGGCATGAGCTTCGGCGCGCTGTCGGCCAGCGCCAAGGAGGCGCTCGGCCGCGCCGCCACCGAGGTCGGCACGTCGACGACCACCGGCGACGGCGGCATGACCCCCGAGGAGCGCAAGGCCTCCTCCCTGCTCGTCTACCAGGTGCTCCCGTCGCGCTACGGGTTCGACCCGGCTGACCTGCGCCAGGCCGACGCCGTCGAGATCGTGATCGGACAGGGCGCGAAGCCCGGGGGCGGCGGCCTGCTGCTCGGCCAGAAGGTCAACGAGCGCGTGGCGGCCATGCGCACACTCCCGCCGGGCATCGATCAGCGCTCGGCCAGCCGCCACCCCGACTGGGTCGGCCCCGACGACCTGCGCATCAAGATCGAAGAGCTCCGCGAGGCCACCGGCTGGCAGATCCCGATCTACGTCAAGATCGGCGCCACCCGCGTCGACCACGACGTCCAGCTGGCGGTCGCCGCCGGAGCCGACGTGGTCGTGGTCGACGGCATGCAGGGCGGCACCGCCGCCACCCAGGACGTGTTCATCGAGCACGCCGGCATCCCCACCCTGCCGGCTGTTCGCATGGCGGCCGAGGCGCTCCGTGCGGTCGGAGCGGGCGGGGAGGTGCAGCTCGTCGTCTCCGGCGGGATCCGTTCGGGAGCCGACGTGGCCAAGGCACTGGCGCTCGGGGCGGACGCCGTGTCGATTGGCGTCGCCGCCCTCCTTGCCCTCGGCTGCAACCGCTCCTCGTATCGCGACGCCAAGGGCGCCACCCACGACGTCAGCGCGGACTACACCGCGCTCGAGACGGCCGCGGGCCGTTGCGCCCACTGCCACACCGGGCGGTGCCCCGTCGGCATCGCGACCCAGGACGCCGCGCTCGAGACGCGGCTCGATCCCGTCCACGCCGCCACCGCGGTGGCCAACTACCTGCGCGCCCTCACCATGGAGGTGACGGCGTTGGCCAGGGCCTGTGGGAAGTCCAGCGTGCATCACCTGGAACCCGAGGACCTGGCCGCGCTCACGGTGGAGGCTGCCGCCATGGCCCGGGTCCCTCTGGCCGGCACCGGCTGGATCCCGGGTTGGCCCACCTGACAGCCGTGCCTGCTCTCCGCTCGGCGGAGGTCGTGGTGATCGGTGGCGGCGTGGCCGGACTTTCGACGGCGCGCGCGCTCGTCGAGCTGGGCGTCACCGACGTCGTGGTGCTCGAGCGCGCCACCGTCGGCTCGGGGGGCACCGGCAAGTCGAGCGGGATCGTGCGCTGCCACTACGGCATCCCCTCGCTCGCCGCCATGGCGTGGCGCGCCCTGCCGGTGCTCGAGCGGGCCAGCGAGATCCTCGGCGCCCCCTCCGGCTACACCAACACCGGCTACCTGGTGGGGGTCGGCTCCGAGAATCTCGGGGCGCTCCGAGCCAACGTCGCCATGCAGCAGGCGCTCGGGATTGAGGTCGAGCTCGTGGGCCACGACGAGGCGCAGCGCCTGTGGCCGGCGGCGCGGCTCGAGGACTTCGCCGAGTTCGCCTACGAACCCCGCGGCGGCTACGGGGACGGGCACCAGACCGCTCTGGCCTTCGCCGTCGCGGCGCGTCGGGGTGGGGCGCAGTTGCGTCAGCACCACGGCGTCGCCGCCATCGAGACGACGGGCGACCAGGTGGCGGGGGTCCGCCTCTCCGACGGCGACCGCATCGGTGCCGCCCACGTCGTGTTGGCAGCCGGCCCCTGGTCGCCCGCGCTGGCCACCCCGCTCGGGCTCGACGTCCCGGTGCGCGCCCAGCGGGCCCAGATCCTGCTGGTCGACCCCGGTCGTGCGCTCGGGCCGCTCCCGGTCTTCTCGGACCTGGTCTCGCTCCAGTACGTGCGCACCGAGGGCACCGGCACGCTGTTGCTCGGGGACAGTGACCACTCGCGCCCCGTGTGGTCCGACCCCGACGCCTACCGCGAACGGGCGGACGAGGAGGACCTGGCCGCCCTGGTGCCGAAGTTCGCTCACCGCTTCCCCGGCTTCGACGGCGCCGCGCTGTCGTCGTCCTACGCGGGGTGTTACGACGTGACGCCTGACTACAACCCGATCATCTCGGCCACCCCGATCGACGGGCTGTGGCTGTGCACGGGCTTCTCCGGGCACGGCTACAAGATCTCGCCCGCGGTCGGTGAGCTGACGGCGGACCTGATCGTGCACGGGACCAGCCGCCACGCCGACATCGACCATCGCGATTTTCGCTGGGAGCGCTTCAGCGAACAAGAGCCCCTGGTCAGCGAGCACCCGTACGCGGGGGCTGGCCAGATGCGCTGACTCATGGCTCCCAAGTGCGACCGCCGGCACGTGCCTAGGCTGAGCGGCCGTGGCCACTCGCCGGACCGCAGCCGCCCCGCGTGGACGCCCGACGTCTCGATCGAAGGGGACGGCGAAGCGCTCGGCCTCCACGGGTACCCGTGCCACCAAGGCCGCACGCGCCGACGCAGCCAAGCTCGTGGCGATCGATAACGTCCCGGGCCCCGACGAGACCAGCTCGTTGGGACAGGTCATCGCCAACCATGTGCGCTCGCGCCGGCTCGAGATCGGCCTCAACGTTGGCCAGCTCGCCGAGCGCACCGGGATCTCCAAGGGGATGCTCTCGAAGATCGAGAACGCACAGACCTCGCCGAGCCTGACCACCCTCGAACGCCTGGCCGGCGCGCTCGACATGCCGGTCACGGCGCTGTTCCGGGGCCTGGCCGAAGAGCGCGACGCCGTGTTCGTCAAGGCCGGAAGCGGGCCCGAGATCGTGCGCAAGGGCACCCGCGCCGGGCATACCTACGAGCTTCTGGGCAGCCTGCGCGGTCCCTACAAGCGGGTGGAGCCGCTCCTCGTCTCGCTCGACGACGAGACCGAGGTGTTCCCGCTCTTCCAGCACAGCGGCGTCGAGATCCTCTACATGCTAAGCGGGGTTATGGAGTACGGCTACGGCCGCCAGCGCTACAAGATGGAGCGTGGCGACACGCTGCAGTTCGAGGGAGAAATCCCGCACGGCCCGACGATGCTGATCAAGCTGCCGATCCGCTTCCTCTCCATCACCATCTACGGCGGCGAACGACCCTGACCTCGCCGGGCCCGCCTCGGCCCGGGTGCTTAGAGCTCGGCCAGTTCGCGCTCGAGCGAGTCGGCGTGCACCCCGCGGGCCACCTTGAGCGGAGCGGGGGCGGTGAGGACCGGCAAGCCGGTGAGGGCGGTCACCCGCTCGCGCAGGCCGGCTCCACGCAGGCGGCCCCAACGGCCCCGCCGCTTCGAGCCGAAGACGAGTGCGTCGGCACCCCAGTCCCGGGCGGCCTCGGCGATGCGCTCGGCGAGGGAAAAGCAGTTGGCCAGGTAGTGCACGCCGTCGGCGCCGACCCCGGCGCGGCGGAGTGTCGTGACGGCCCGGTCGACGATCTCCATGGCCTCGGACTCGCTCTCGTAGGCGACGCCCCGGCCGCCGACGATCAGCTCGTTCACGTGGACCACGCGGACCGTGGCGTCCAGGTCGCGGGCCATGGCCGTCGCGAAATCAACCGCTACGTCGCCAGAG
>DASZMN010000100.1:0-2423 GCA_035551835.1 Acidimicrobiales bacterium
CGCCTGGTCTTCGCCACCATGTCGATGATGCCCCCCCACGACCGCCAGCGGGACGGTCTCGTCGGTCGCCCGAGCGCGGGCTGCGTGCAGCGACCCCATGAGCTGCTCGAAGCGCAGCGCAGCCGAGAGCCACGCCAGCGCCTCGGCCCCGATGAGTGCGCTCCCCTCGACATTGCGTCCGCTCGCCATCGACACACCTCCCGGAGCTCCTCGCATACCCAACAGTATGCGATACCTAAGAGTATCACATACTGACTGGTATCAAGCAAGCCGTCGAGGACCAGCTCCTGGAGTCGGCTCTACACTGCCCGAGGGAATCGTCCGCCGGGCGCGGGCCACGACGGGGGAGAGCATGGGCGACGACACCATCGAGAGCGGTTGCGCGCGCCGCGACGACCTCGAGCGATCGGGCTCGTCGGCTAATGTTGACAATTATGATCAAGTTGGTCGGCTTATGAGGTCGGCGCCGGCGACGCCTCGCCGGAACCAGTCGTGGGTGTGAGCCGGTCGGCGGAGCCGCTCGCCGGGCTGCTGCCCCGCCCCGGCACCCAGACAGGCTCGATCGTCGTCGATGCGCCCGGCGACAGCGCCGGACATTGGGCGGGCGGCCCGAGCGCGGCGTGGGTCGATGGCACCTTCTGGCTCGCGTACCGCCTCCGGCGTCCGGTGGGCGCCGGGCGGGGGTACGCCAACGTGGTGGCCCGCTCGGCAGATGGCGAGCGCTTCGAGACCGTCGCCGTCGTAACCAGCGATCAGCTGTCATGCGCGTCGTTGGAGCGGCCCGCCCTGGTGCCGATGAACGACGGCACCTGGCGCCTGTACGTCAGCTGTGCCACGCCAGGGTCACTGCACTGGCGTGTCGATGTCCTCGAAGCGGACGACCCGGCAGGTCTGCCGGAGGGACGGCGCGCCACCGTCCTTGCCGGCGACGCCACCACAGCGTGGAAGGACCCGGTGATCTGGTGCCGGGGAGGCGCGTGGCAGATGTGGGTCTGTCGGCACCGAACGGAGGTGCCCGCCGATGGCGATCGCATGGACACCTGGTACGCGACGAGCTCGGATGGGATCACCTGGTCGCTCGAGGGGGTCGCCATGCATGGTCGATCCGGACAGTGGGACGAGCGGGGGGCGCGGATCACCTCGGTCGTGCCGGTCGACGGTGGGTACGCGGCGTACTACGACGGGCGGCCGACGGCGGACGAGAACTGGGCCGAGCAGACCGGGATCGCCTTCGGCACGAGCCCGTCGCGCTTCGAGCCCCTCGGCGACGAGCCCTGGGCGACCCCACAGGGGGGCGTGGGAGCCCTGCGGTACCTGAGCGTCCTCTCCCTCCCGCACGGCGGGCAGCGCGTCTACTACGAGATCGCCCGACCCGACGGCCCTCACGACCTACGAACCGAGTACGTGCCCCGGCCGGGGCTGGCGAGCCAGTCCCCGTAGCTTTCGCCGGTGAGGCCCTCGAGGCGGCGGACGTCGTCCGCGAAGTGGGCAGCCAAGCGCTGACGGTCCTGGGCGGCAAGCTCGGGGCGGTCGCCGTGCCGGCGGTGGAGCGCGGCGAGCACCGGTGCACTGGCTCGGCGCCACACCTGGGGAGGAAACCATCGTCCGATCTCGGCACCGCTGCGCACGACCGCCCGCAGCGCGAGGTTGACCCGGGTCGGCTCCACCCACGTCGAGACGTTCCGTGAGGGTGCCTCGGAGATGAGCCCGGTACGCACCCCGAGGAACTCACAGATGCGGTCGAGCGTGCGGTCGTGCTCGTCGACAAGGTCCCGGTAGCGCAGCACATGCACCTGCTCCGGCGGGAACCATCGATAGAGGTCCTCCAGCTGCTCGCCGTAGCGCCCGAGCTCCAGGTAGCGCCAGAAGGGCGCCCAACCCCGTGCCACCCGCTCGGGCTCGGCCTGGCAGGCCTGCATGAAGGTGGCCTCGGGCTCGAGACCGTCGCACCACATGTGCGTCCAGTTGCTGTAGGCGCGATCCACGGGATCCCGCAGGACGGCGATGAGCTTGGCGTCGGGAACGAGCGCCCTCATTCGCCGATGAGCCACACGGTCCCAGAGGTAGAACGGCGTGCTCTCGCCTTTCTGGGCGCCCTTGGGGGCCGAGGCAAAGAGCCTCTCGTAGCGGTCGCGCTCCCAGATCCACTCGCGCACGCTGTGGGCGTCACCGGGCCCCCGCTGAGGCGCCGGCGGCCCGTCGCACATGAAGAACTTCGGCTCCTTGATCGCCGACAGATACAGGTCAGGATGCTGGGCCAGAGCAACGTGCAGGGCCGTGGACCCGGCCTTGGGCGCCCCGATGATCAGGAAGTCAGGGAGGCCCGACGCAGCGGGAACCGACATTCTTGATCATGTTCGTGCACTCGGTGGACTTCGTCAAGGGTCTCCAGCCACCTTCGTCGCCGGAACAGGAACAGGACG
>DASZMN010000101.1:0-2139 GCA_035551835.1 Acidimicrobiales bacterium
CCGGAGCCCACGATGGTGTTGATCGTCCCGGCGGCCAGCCCGGCCGCGAAGATCGCCAGCGCGGTCGACGCGGACATGGCGCCGGTCTAGGCCACGGCGCCGGAGGCTGTCGAGCGACAACCCGTATAGTGCAGCCCGTGCGCACCGGTGACGAGGTACCCGACTTCGAGCTCACGGCCGACAACGGCCAGTCAGTCCGCCTGCACGAGGAGCTGGGTCAGGGCCCGGTGGTGCTGTTCTTCTATCCCAAGGCCATGACGTCGGGATGCACGGCGGAGAGCTGCCATTTCCGCGACCTCGGGGCCGAGTTCGGCGCCCTCGGCGCTCGCCGGCTCGGCATCAGCGCCGACTCGGTCGAGCGCCAGCAGCAGTTCACGGCCAAGCACGACTTCGACTTCCCGCTGCTGTCGGATCCCGACCGTCGGGTCGCCAAGGCGTTCGGCGTGAAGCGGCCGGGACCGCTGTTCAATCGCCGCGCCACCTTCGTCATCGGCACCGATCGGCGGCTGCTGGCCCGCATCGCCAGCGAGCTCAACATGGACAAGCACGCCGACGAGGCGCTGGCCGTCCTCCGCGCCGCACAGGCGGGCCAGAGCGCAGGCGGCTAGCGCAGCTCCCGCTCGACGCGGCGGGTGACCTGACGCTCCACCACGAAGGCGAGAAAGGGCACGAAGCCGGCGCCCACCACCTCGGCCATCTGGGCCAGCGTCCATCGGCCCCGGCGGGCCAGGTCGTAGGCGGTGACCAGGTAGACGATGTAGAGGATGCCGTGGATCGGCCCGACCACGGCGACGACGCCCGGGGAGCCCGCCGCGTACTTCAGGGGAACGCCGACGAGCACGAGAATCAGGAGGCCCACCCCGACGACGTAGGCCATGACGCGGTACCGGAGCAGGGCGGCGCTCACGTGGGATGCCGCCAGGTCTTGCGCCGGCCACTGGCGTTGAGCTCGGCCAGGTACCGGTTGTAGGCCGCGAGCGCCTCGTCCTCGTCGTCGCGGTACCTCGGGCCGACCGCGCTGGCCTCGGCGGTGGCGGCGCCGTTCGTCCTGGCAGCGGCGCCGTTCGTCGTGGTGGCGGCGCCGTTCGTGCTGGCGACTGCTGACCGCTCCGGGCGCGGGCGGCCGCCGCGATCAGGCCGTTCGTGCATCATGTCCCACCACATGTAGACCACCACGCCGGCCAGGAGCGGCCACTCGAAGGCGTAGACATAGCTCAGGGTGTTGCCGGACAGCGCCCGACTCGCCTGCCACCAGGTCAGGCCGGCCATCGTCGCCACCAGCAGGATCATCGTGAGGTGCAGGAGTACGGCCCGAGACGAGAGCCAGCTGCTGCGCACACCGCAAGCCTATTCCGGCCTCCCGCGACCTGGTTATTCGGCCCCGGCGAGCGTCAGCTCCGGGTGGCGGGCGGCGACCATGCGCCGCATGCCGTCCCGCCAGTCGACGGTCGTCCCGCCGACCAGCTCGTGCAGGCGGGTGTTGTCGGTCGTGACGCTCTCCAGGACCTGGTCGGTGTGCTCGAAGCGGGGCTCCTTGCCCACGAGGCGGCCGAGGTACGCCGACCATTCCTCGATGCTCACCGCGTCCTTCCCCGCCCAGTTCACGATCGTGGCGGGCACGCCGGCCACCTCGAGCAGACGCGGCACCATGGCGACGATGTCCACCTCGTGGATGGGGTTGAAGATGCTCGGGGCGTTGGTGTGAACGGCGATCGGCTGTCCGGCCAGGATCATCTCGAGGTGGAACAGCGGCCACCCACCGTTGTCACCGTACGGGACGTTCAGGCGGGCGATGGTCGTCGGCAGTCCCCACTGGCGGGCCCCCGACCGGGCCATGGCCTCGGCGGCGATCTTGGTGATGCTGTAGGTGGGCATGAGGACCCGGTGGTTGTCGCCGAGTGGAGCGGTCTCGGCGAGCCGACGGTGGTCGTCGGCCTGGTACACGGCGGTGGACGAACAGTGGAGGAAGGCCTTGGCCCGGCGACAGCGCTGCATCAGGAGACCCACCGACTCTGCGTTGGCCGCCAGGTCGCGGTCCCAGCGCCCGCTCTTGACGACGCTGAAGTTCAGCACGTAGGTGAAATCGTCGGGCAGGGCGCTGAAGTCGTCGGTGGCCAGGTTGTGGGCCACGCACCTCAC
>DASZMN010000102.1:0-122361 GCA_035551835.1 Acidimicrobiales bacterium
TCCTCGATCGCCTCGATCACCTTCTTCAGGCCCGGATAGAGCTTGGCCGTGATCGAATAGCGCACATCGGCGGCACGACAGGCGTCGACGACCTTGTGGTTGTAGAAGCCCGAATCGGCGCGCAACGTGAGTGGCCCCGTGGCGCCAGCCGCGCGCACCCGGTTGAAGCTCTCGGTGAGAAAGCTGGCTGCTCCTCGGCCCGAGTGAGCGTTGCCGCCGCGCAGGCGCGAGTGCACCACCTCGCCGGTGCCAGCCATGGCGGCCACCAGCGGGTGATAGCCCCGCACCTTGGTGTGACCGAACACGCCACCTTGCTTGGCGAGTCCGTAGGTCTCACAGATGGTCGAGTCGACATCGATGGTCGTCGGTGCATCGCCCGGACCGGCGCCGGCAGCCCAAGCCCTCACCAACAGCGCCCCGGCCACCTTGTCGAGTTGGCGGGCGTGGCCCCAGCTAAAGGAACGCAAGTACGTGCCGAGCGTCGAAGGAGCGAGTACCCCATGACCCAGCACCGCCGCGGTGTCGCCCGAACGCAGCACGTCGGCGTCATCGATGGAGTCGCCCCCGGCTAACGCAGAGTGGACGAGGGTCATTGCCTTGTGGCCGACATTGGCGCGTCCGGCCGCATCGCCGAGATCGACGTATTCGTCGAAGAGCTCTTGTAGTCCGAGGTGCTGGGCCAGTGTCGCCGGCAGCAGCAATCCTGCGTTGGCCACCAGATGCTCGTCGTCGAAGGTCACGTCGAGACGGTCGAGACTATGGCAAAATGCACGCATCGAAACAGTGCCTTCCGGTAGGGGGTGTGGTCGGTGTGGTAACCACCATTTTCCCCTGCAGGAAGGCATGTTTCGCGGATGCGCGACTGCGATCAGACTCTATTCTTCGGTGGATCGGGGCTAAAGGTGGGCTAAGGCTAAAGCTTTGGTCTTCTTCGTGGTCCCCCGTCAGACCGAGTGCCAATGCCGATCTTGGACGCCATTCAGGCTTGCAGTGGGCCGAGACTCCTGAGCCGGCTCAGAGTCCCGTCTCCGTTGCGCCATTGCCACTAAGGCCTCAAAGATCACGCGGAGTGCGATGTGCGTCGTCACATCGCTCTGGTCGTACGGTGGAGACAATTCCACGACGTCCATTCCCACGATGTTCACCTCCCGAGCTACGCGCCGCACCGCTTGCAGGAGGTCGATTGACGTCATCCCACCTGGCTCCGGTGTACCGGTGCCCGGAGCAAACCCTGGATCGAGGACATCGACGTCAACGGAAAGATAGAACGCGTTCGGGCCACCACGCGCCCAGTCAACGACGTCCTGAACGACCTTGCGACAGCCACGCTCCCAGATCTCTGTCATCGTGTGTGCGCGCATGCCTTGACTGTGCATCCAATCCAGCGTGTCGTCGCACGGCCAATAGCCGCGCAATCCGATCTGCACGAAGTCGGACCCCGCGATCGCCTTCGACTCGATGAGGCGACGCATGGGTGTTCCGTGGCTCGCCCGGTTGCCGGCGATCACATCGTCGGCGTCAGCGTGCGCGTCGAAATGGATCATTCCGACCCGCGCAAAACCGTGGTGATCAGCTACGGCAGTAGCGGCTGGCCAGGTCACCGAATGATCGCCGCCGAGGACGATCGGGACGATGCCGCGCCGGACAACCTCCGAGACCCTCTCTCGAATGGCGCAATGCGACGCCTCGACCATCCCCGGACTGCAGATGGCATCGCCGAAATCCACCACGTCCAGATAGTCGAACAAGGACATTCGGGCGTCGAGCTGATAACCACTACCGGCCGACCCGACCTGGCACCTCAACGCCCGGGGCCCAAATCGCGCACCGGGACGATAGGTCGTGGAATCGTCCCATGGAGCACCGATGATTGCGACGTCGGGTTTTCGCTGATCGAGCTGCTCGGGCTCAGTGAGGAGCGGCCGCCGCGCAAAGGTGGGTAGCCCCTGGTAGGCGAACGCCTGTAGCTGTGCGTCAAAGCCGGGTGTCTTTGAACTGTCCCTCCTTGCCTCCATGTGCCTCCTTCGCCGCACGCCGCATCGATCTACCCGGATGCACTCCGGAACTCTCGCCCCACTTCACGTCAGTCAACGGCGTTCCGATTGTAGAAGCGCCGTCATCGAGTGCGACACAGGCGTTCGAAAGCGGACCGGGCCGACGACTGCAGCGCTCGATGCCGTCACCTGTTGTCCACCGGTTCGGCGGTGGCAACGATCACAACGAGGGTCGGCGTCTCGGCGTCTGTTTCGACGGCCACTGCGTCGAGCGTCCTGGCAATGTCGTCGACACTGTCGCTGGCCGCCGCCTCCACCTTCCAGCCGATCCGTTCCCATTGCCGTCGAATTCGCTGGGGAGAGCGCCAAACGGGGGTCGCGAGAAGGGTGACAAGATTGCCGAGCTTGGCTCGCGCAGCGAGCGTCGCGACACCCGATTCCAGTGCTTCGTCGAGCGTGTGGTCGTCAAGCAGGACGACCACACGGGCACCGTTGCCGACCGCCCGGCTCGCGATCGCCACGCCCACGGCCACACCGAGTCCGTTCTCGAAGGCCTCGCTGCCAGCGTCGACGGCGCCGACGTCAGCCAAGGCTTCGGACCCGAGCCTGGCGAAGGCCGGCTCGTCGCCGAGCGTCGGTGGGGTGTAGATGAAGCCGGCTTCGAGGAGGGTGGCGTAGAGCACGGAGAGCGCGGCTCGGTCACCCAGGATGAAACGGTCGCGACCGTGGGTGCTGTCCGTAGGATCGACCCGGAGCCAGCGGAAGTAGAGAACGGCGAGCAGGCGGCTCGCGACCCGGAGGACCGCCGGACCTGGCTTGTCGACAGTGCCGGAGGACGCGCGTCGGAAGATCGCTGCCGCATTCGACGATAGCCGTTCATGTTCGGCATCGGATAGGTGCATATCGATGATGGCTTCTCAAGCATCGAAGTGCTGGTCGCAGCCCGTGCGATGCGCTGATGCCCACCGTTGGCAATCTCCGCGCGCCCCGCGGCGAGCTAGCAAGGCGCGGTGCAAGGCCCAGACTCTTCCCGGGACATGGTGCGCGAGCCCTGGGCGGCGGGCGCTCGACAAGGTTCTTGTCGACGTTGATTTCTCGTTGCTTATCCGGCAGCCCCTGTTTTAGAATTGTACCGCCACGATATCCCGCTGCCCACCAGGCAGCTGGCACGGGATGGTCCGGTGCGGGCGGCGCCCGCCCCGATCACAGGGACCCTGGGAGCGTAATGGTGGACGTTTACGTTGACGTACCGGCGTTGTTCGATGCGCCTGGAACCAGTACCTCGGAAACCGAGGTGCTCGTAGATCGGTTGGCATCGGCGCTTCGGGATGCGATTCCGGTGACCGAGCAGCTGGATGCCGCCACGTCGACCGTCAAAAAGTCATATCGCGACGTTGCGCAGATCGTCGTCGAACTGCGACACCAGTTCCCCGGGCCGAACGGCGAGCCCCACGACCTCCGTGGTCGCTCGAGCGAGTATCGCCTGGCCGTACGAGCCGCCTACGACGGCGCGGGCGTCGATCCCCACACGCGCATTGCCAGGCGGATCACCGTGGGAGTCGCGTACTGGGTGCGAAACATCCTGCTCGACCGCTACTCCCGCGAGGAGCTCATCAAACTGGGCGTCATCGATCGGTCGGCCCGACAGGGCTGGAAGATGTCCGATAGCGCGACGGCCAGCCCCGATGACGTCATGTCCATCGCCGTTGGTATGTTGAACGAGCTTGCCGCCGATTCGCGCTACGCACCGCGAAACGACGCGATCGTCGCGCTGACGCGTGCGGTCCTGCTGCTGAAGCGGCGGCTGGACACCCGCGTCGTTGGCGCCGCCTGAAGGCTGAGGTCCTCCTGCTGAAGCGGCGGCTGGACACCCGCGTCATTGGCGCCGCCCGACACCACAAGCGCGCCGCCGTGGGATCATGCTGGCCTCGGACCGACGGCATGCGGACACATCACGGGCCGGATCTGAGACGATGCAAGGCACCACGATCTCGCTCGTGCAATCTCTTTCGGTGAATCAGAGCGAGCGAGGAAGGTTGCGACAGCGCTCCGAACGCACGGACAGTTCATTCCGGAAGGCTTTTCCGACACTCGGTCGCTCGTCAACGGATACCACGCGAGTTGAAAGGTGGATATATGTCCAAGATGCGATATGGCACCTTCGTCACGACGGGACAGCCGCCAGGCATGTCCGAAGGATGGGCCTTCGACGAAGCCGTCGCCCACGCCCACGCTGCGGAGAATCTCGGCTACCGAGACGTCTGGGTCCTCGAACATCACTTCACACCGTTCGGGCTGTGCGGCGACGCGCTGACCTTGGCTGCCTACCTCCTTGGGGCGACCAGCACTATCGATGTCGGCACGGCGGTGACCGTCGTCCCGCTCGACCACCCGATCCGGCTCGCGGAGCGCGTCGCGATGATCGACCACCTGAGCGGCGGCCGGCTGCTCTTCGGGATCGGACGGGGTGATTTCCCTCGCGAATTCGAGGCGCTCGGACGCGACGTGAGCGAGAGCCACCTCATGATCCGCGAGGGCTGGGAGGCGCTGAAGGGGTTGTGGGCGGGCCCGTACAGCAACGACGGCCGATTCTGGCCGTTCGGCCAGGTCAACACGCTGCCCAAGCCTTTATCCATCCCGTACCCCAAGGCGTACGCGGCGGCCAGCTCGCCTTCCAGCGTCGAGTGGGCGGCCAGGAACGGCCTTCCGCTACTCCTGCTCTACTACCTCGAGGACGAGGTGAAGCGATCGATCGTCGACCTCCACGCCGACGTGACGCGCGAATGCGGAGGTGACCCTTCGCTCACGGAGCACGCGCTCTCTTGTGTTGCCCACGTCGCCGACACCACGGAGCAGGCTCAGGAGGACGTGTTGGCGCGCTACCTGTGGTGGATCAAGGCAGGTGGCGACGCCATCTACGAGCTGCCCGACCGGCCGGAGCGTCGGGAGATCAACTACGGCTTCCACTACGCGCGGCGAGACGAGGCGATCCTGCGGGGTGCACGCGATATTGACGTGTACAACGTCGAGCGCCTGTTCGCCCTGAACCCGATCGGCTCTGTCGACCTGTGCGTCGACCGGATTGTCAGCAAGGCTGAGCTGCTTGGCGTGAACCACATCATCTGTGGGTTCGAGGGCGTCTCCGAGCGGTCCGGGGTGATTGAATCGATGGCTCGGTTCATGTCCGAGGTCGTGCCCGCCGTCGAGCAGCGCCAGCTTGTGGGCGGTGAGGTGTCCGTGACGTGACAGGTCCGGCCGTGACGAACGGGCATGCAGTCGAGGTGCCCTTCGTGGTCGCTGGGCGGCGAGTGGACGGGCGGCCACCGGCTATCAGGCATGTCGAGAACCCGTGGGCCACCATCACTATCCCGGAGTTCTCCGAGCATATGGCCGACGAACTCACCACGAACGCCGAGATTGCCGCGCTCCCGACGCAGGAGATCATAGCCTTTCTGAACCGGCTCGGTTGCCTCTGGAGGACCGACGAATATCCCCGGCGACGCCGCTACGTGAGGCAACTGCAGGAGGTGCGCGGCATCTCAGAGCCTGCGGCGCGCAGCGAGGCCGACTGGATCAGCCTGATTCTGCGTGGCCATACGCGGATATGGGACCAACTGGACGTCGAGCTGGGGTCGCGTTTCATGCTCGACGATTGGATCAGGCGAGAGGAGACCGAGGTCCGCGCCTTCCCGCGCGGCCTCAGCGTGCACCTGCTCGCTGGGAACGTGCCATCCGCGGCGGCGGTGTCGCTCGTCCGTGCGCTCGTGACGAAAAACACGGTCGTCCTCAAGGCGGCGGCCCGCGACCTCCTAACCCCGGCCGCGTTGGCGCTGAGCATGCTGGACTGCGACCCGTTGCACCCGGTCGCCCGCTCGGTCTCGGCGGTGTACTGGGATCGATCGGACGAGGCCGGTCGAGCGCTCGTCGAGCGCGCCGATGCCGTGTGTGTCTGGGGGACGCTTGACGCCGTCGAGTGGGTCCGCCGCAATGCCGGTCCAGAAGCCGAGATCGTACCCTTCGGGCCTCGGCGGAGCGTCGCCGTGGTGGGCGCAGGTATCTGCACCGGCACCGAACTGGAGCACGTTGCGCTGGCCCTCGCGCACGACGTGTTCCTGCACGATCAGCATGCCTGTTTCTCGGCGCAAGAGGTCTTCGTGGAAGCACCGGCCGAGCCGCTCCTGCAGGAGTTGGGCCGGGCCTTCGGGCGCTATTCGGAGCTGCTGCCACGAAGCCGCGACACGATTGACGACGCTGCGGTGGTCAGCCTCATGCGACGGACGGCTGAGTTCCTCGGCGCTGAGGTCGATACAGCTGCCGACGGCGGTTGGACGATCGTCCGCGGACTGGCACCCGGCTCGCAGCACCCACACGGTCGCTGTTTGTACGTGCACGAGGTGACGTCGCTCGACGAGGTGTCCGCCCATCTCGACGCCTACGTCCAGACTGTCGGTGTCGCGCCGTGGGACCTGTGCCTCGCGCACCGCGACGACTGGGCGTCGCGAGGGGTGAGTCGGATCACCGAACTCGGCCTCATGAACCTGTTCCGCCCCGGCGCCACGCACGACGGGTACTACCCCCTGAGCCGCCTCGTGCGGCTTTCGTCAACGGAGCTGCCCTCGGCGGTCCACGGGAAAGGCGTCGTCGCTCCGATCAATCAGACCGAACGGCTGGAGCACGGCACGCTGGTCGAACTCGTCATGTCATGAGCGCATTCGTCGCTGAGGTGACCGCCCGCGTGCACCAACTGGACGAGGTGGCGCCGGTCGACCGGATCATCTTCGGTCGTGCGAATCCGTTCGCCATAGCCAAGCGTGACGAGATGGCCCTCACGTCGGCGCTCGTCGCCGACTACGTGCGCTGGCACCGCGACCACAACGTCGGGTTCGGCCGGTTCGTCGGCCGCTTCGAGCCCGCCGACGGCGACGACCTGGTGGCGTCGGTTCCGGTTTTCCCGATCGACCTGTTCAAGCAGCTCGACCTGGCCTCGGTGCCGAACGCGGAGGTGGTCCGGCGGTTCCGGAGCAGCGGCACAAGCGGCACGGTGAGCGTCGTGCCCCGCGACGACGTGACCCTGGCTCGCTTCGCCGGATCGATGCGGGTCGGCCTGCGCCTGCTAGAACCATGGCTTTCGACGGACGAACTGGACATCAACGTCGAGGTCGTGAGCCTGACGGCGTCGCCGCAAGAGGCTGGCGACATCTGGTTCTCCTACGCCATGGCGCTGGGTCGAGCGTTCGCGTCAAGCGAGTTCCTGGTGCAGGGTGGCGTGTTCCTGGCAGAGGCCGCCGCCGACGCAATCGCCCGGCACCTCGCCAACGGGGCGCTCGTCGGCGTGGTCGGACCGCCGGCGCTGCTGATGGACCTGCTGACGTGGATGGGCGCCAACGGACGCCGTGTTCGGGGCCGCGACCGGATCGTGGTACTCACCGGCGGAGGGTGGAAGCGTCGGATCGGCGAGGCCGTCGAGCCGGACGAGCTCCGTCGGGAGGCCGCACGGGTGCTCGGACTGGACTCTCTGGAGCAGGTACGCGATTGCTTCAGCCAGGTCGAACTCAACTCGGTGTTCGTCGAGTGCGCACAGCACCGCAAGCACGTCCCTCCCTGGGTCCACGCGCTGGCGCGCTCGCCAGCCACACTCGCCCCTGTGGCACCCGGAACGATGGGACTGCTGGCATACATCGACACGAGTGCTCGCTCCTACCCGTGTTGCATCATCAGCGACGACTTCGGCGCCATCGATCCCGAGCCGTGCCCGTGTGGCGCGACGGGGACCACCCTGCGCATCACCCGGCGCGTCGCCCGTTCTACTGGGTCGGAAGGCTGCGCCCTCAAAATCCAGCACGCACTGCAGGGACCCGAGGAGGTTGACGGATAGATGGAGACCGAAAGACTTGACGCTACGACGGCCGACGGCCGACGAGTCGCGGTGTGGAGGAGCCACGGTGCGTATGCCGCCGGACCGGTGATCCTGCTCGCTCCCGGGTTCTGTCGAACCATGCGCCATATGGGGGCGGTCGCGCTCACGCTCGTGCAAAACGGCGCCGTCGTCTACCGGTTCGACCCGATCGATCACATCGGGTTGAGCGAGGGCGACGTCCGGAACTTCACGCTCACCGGGGTCGCGGCCAGCTTCGATGCCGTCGTCGACCTGGCCGTAGCCCGCGAGCCGGTCGATCAGGTGGTCATCCTGGCCGTCAGTCTCCCGGCGCGGCCGGCGATCCGGGTGGCGTCGCGCACTGCGAAAGTTACGCGGCTCGTCCTCCTGGCCGCGGTCGTCGATGTGCGACACACGCTGGAAGCCGCGCTCGGGAAGGACTACGCCTCGTGGGCGCGCACCGACCTGCCCGCCGAGGTCGCGTTCGAGAGACACCTTATCGACCCCAGGCCGCTGTGGGACGACGCGTACGCCAACCAGTGGGCCGATCTCGACGGGACGATCCGGGATCTCTGCTCTGTCGAATGTCCGGTCGTCGCCGTCCATGCCACCGACGACGAGTGGTCGAGGCTCGATGACGTCCAGCATTCGCTCGATCGCTCCGCCGCCGTCGGACCCCGCGACCTGTACCAGCTGCCATTCGCCGAGCACGATCTTGGCGGCAACCTCTCCGCCATGCCGCTGGTCCTGCGTCAGCTCACATTGAGCGCACTGGAGTCGCCGACACTCGAAACCGGAGCTGATGTGGTCCTGCCGGAGCTGGAGCAGGTGATCGAGCTCCGGAGCGAAGAGCGTCTCAGGATGGCGGGCGAGGCGGGCGGGGTGCTCACCCGCTCGGGCAGCTGAGCGGCCCCAGTCCCGTCGGGCATCAGCGCCTAAAGTGGTTCTAGCCGCCGCCGACCTCTTGCGACGGCGAACGAGCTGGGGGCAGAGGATGAATCGCGTCCTGACAGACGAGGTGAGCGAATGCATCGGCGCCGAATTGCAGCTCGCGGGCTGGATCCATCATGTACGGCCGCTCAGCCAGGTCACGTTCGTGATCCTGCGTGACCGTAGCGGCGTGGCCCAGGTCGTCGTCGAGGACATGGAGCTGCGCGAGTGGCTGGCTGGACTGCACGCCGAGTCCGTCGTCGAGGTTATCGGCATCGCGAAGGCGGAGGATCGAGCACCGCGCGGCGTCGAAGTCCACGCGTCGTCCATCCGGCTCGTGTCGGCGTCGACCGCTGATCCGCCCATCGAATTGCGACGGCGCGTATTGAAGGAGCAGCTTCCGAGGCTCCTCGACCACGCCGCCGTGGCCGTACGCCACCCCAGCAAGCGGGCCATCTTCGCCATCTCCGCCGCCGCCGTCGCCGGCTTTCGTCGTACCCTCGATGCCCTCGACTTCACCGAGATCAACACGCCGAAGATCTTGGGCACGGCGACGGAAAGCGGCGCTAACGTTTTCACCCTCGACTACTTCGGACGCCCGGCGTATCTGGCTCAGAGCCCGCAGTTCTACAAGCAGATGATGGTTGGCGCGTTCGAGCGTGTGTACGAGACCGGGCCGGTGTTCCGAGCCGAACCCCACGACACCGCCAGGCATCTGGCCGAGTACGTCTCTCTCGACGCGGAGCTCGGGTTCATCCGCGACTACGGCGACGTGATGACCGTCGTCAGGCACGCCGTAGCAGGCATGGTCGACGAAATCCGAAGAGAGGCTGCCGCTGCGGTCGAACTGCTGGGCGTCGAGATGCCGGAGGTACCGGACGTGGTCCCGGCGATCGACTTCGGGGTCGGCCAGCAGATGATCGAGGATGCGACCGGCGAGTCGGTCGTCGGCGAGCCGGACCTCGCGCCCGCCCACGAGCGATGGCTCGGGGAATGGGCGCAACGAGAGAGTGGTTGCGATTTCGTCTTCGTAACCGGATATCCGCTGTCGAAGCGACCCTTTTACACCCACCCCGATCCGGACCGGCCGGATCGGTCAAACAGCTTTGACCTGCTCTTCCGCGGGCTGGAACTCGCGACTGGCGGACAGCGGCTCCATCGGCTCGAGGATTATCTCGTGGCTCTCCAGTCGCGTAGCCTCGACGCCGATGCGTTCGAAAGCTACCTGGAGGCATTTCGCTACGGCATGCCGCCGCACGGCGGCTTCGCCATCGGGTTGGAGCGATTCGTCGCCCGGTTGATCGAGGCATCCAACGTCCGCGAGGCGACGCTTTTCCCGCGAGACATTCAACGACTCGCGCCGTAGTTGCGTGCGGCGCGACGGTCATGTGGTGCCGTCCAACGCAACCGACAGGTGTGCCCATGCCGTGATCGGATGTGGGCGTGTCGCGCCGAACCATGTCGACGGGATCCGCCACGTCGACGGCTTCCGCGTTACATGGGCCTGCGACCGGGACATCGCCCAGGCCCGCGCCTTAGCATCGGCGTGCGACATCCCGCACGTGACCACCGACGCCGCCGAAGTCCTGGACGATCCCGAGATCGTGTCCGTCTCGATCGCCGTGGACCACGCTCAGCACGCGCCGCTGGCGGCGGCGGCGTTGCGCGCCGGCAAGCACGTCCTTCTGGAGAAGCCGATCGCCCTTCACCTCGAGGAAGCTCGGGCGTTGCACGGGCTGGCAGTCGACCGGGACGTCGAACTGGTCGTCGTGTCACAGCATCGCTACGACCCCGTCGTCCTGACTGTCGGCGAGTGGCTCGTTGGCGGGATCGTTGGCGACGTCGTGCTCGCGACGGGTCACGTCGAGTGCGGTCGCGACACCTCGTACTACGCGGACAGCTACTGGCGAGGAAATCTGCAAGGCGAGGGTGGATCCGTCCTGATCAACCAGTCCTACCATTGCGTCGACGTGCTGCGGAGCCTCTGCGAAGGATTCACCGACGCGATCTCGATGATGCATACCTTCCGGCATACCGACGCGATGGAGACCGAGGACACGTTCGCAGGGGTACTCCGGATGAGCTCCGGCGGTTTGGCGACGATCTCGGCAACCGCAGCGGGCCAAACCTTCTGGGACTGCATCATAACGATCGTCGGCACCGAAGGAACGCTCGCCTTCAGCCTCAACCACCCCCCGAAACTGCTTCGATGGAGCGGTTCGCCGAAGCTTGCCGCTGCCGTCGAGCGATTCCAATGCGCGGCGATCACTGAAGAGGCGGCACCGGGCATCGACTACTACGGCATCTCCCATCGCCGGCAGATAGCGGACTTCTGCCGCGCCGTGCGCGGTGGGCCCCGACCGATGGTTGGCGCCGACGACGCCATCGAGACCCTTGAAGTGATTGATCGGCTCTACCGCGATGCCCGGTCCTCGGTCGCCGATCCCCGGGCCGGCCGACCGGAGAGCGTGCCGGCGGCGGCGGCGCCGTGACCACGCTCGATCGGTACTGGCTCACGTTCGAGGAGCCAGGCCAGGTTGCCATCAGGAGCGAGCGCCTCGACAACTCTGTCGGTGACAACCAGGTGCTTGTACGCAACCGCTGCTCGCTGATCAGCGCCGGTACCGAGCTGGCCGTTTTCACCGCGGTCCACCCAGGCCTGGCCGTGCCCGGTCACTGGGCGACCTTTCCCTGGTGTCCCGGATACGCCTCGGTCGGCGTGGTCGAAGCCGTTGGCGCCCGGGCAGCTGAGGTGCTGGGCGTGGCGATCGGGGACCGCGTGTTCCACGAGAGCAGCCATGCCACCTGGTCTGTGGTCGAGGCGGCCAGGGTCCAAGTCGTGCCCGACGACGTTCCGGACGAGCGGGCCGTGTTCACCAAGGCGCTGACCATCGCCATGACAGCGCTCCGGTCTGCCCCGGTCCGTTTCGGCGACCGGATCGCCATCCTCGGCCTTGGTGTCATCGGCAACCTCTCTGCCCAGCTCGCACGAGAGGCGGGGGCGTTCACGGTCACCGCCTACGACCGCGCCGACGGTCGTAGGCGCCTCGCGAGGCGTTGCGGGATCGAGCGCGCCGATGATCCCGACGGCTCGGACTGCACTCAGCAAGATGCTGACCTCGTAATCGAGGCCACAGGCGCAGCGGCCTCGGTGGCGGCAGCCACGAGATACGCCCGCCCCGGAGGTCGTGTCGTGCTGCTGGGGAGCCCTCGGACGCCGGTGACGTTCGATGCCTATTTCAGCGTGCACCTGCGGGGGCTCTCGATCGTGGGTGCACACGAGTCGGTCATCGGCGTCTCCCAACGTCGTGCCGACGAGCCTTTCACGAACCACTTGCTCGCCAGCGGGCGGGTGCTCGTCGAACCCTTGGTGACGCATCGGATTGCGTTCCGCGATGCGCAAGTGGCGTACGAGGGCCTTCAGGACCGGAGGGACGAGTTCGTCACCGTCGTGCTCGAGTACTCGTGAAGGGAGTTAGCCAGGCCGACAAGGCCCTTGTCGGTCCGGGATCCGCCGAGCCTAGCGACGGCCCCGGCAGCTACGCGACTGTGAAAGTGGCGAGAGTGAGAGGCCTTCAGTGATCCTGTGCGTCGAGAACCTTCACAAGTCATATGGCGACGTCGACGCGCTCCGCGGTGTGGATATCGAGATGAATCGTGGCGAGATCCTCGGTCTCCTCGGACCGAATGGTGCCGGGAAGACAACGCTGGTGTCGCTCGTCGCAGGGCTGCTCCGGCCCGACGCCGGGCGGGTGGAGGTCCTCGGGCGTGAACCCGTGTCCGACGCCCGATCGGTCCGCGCGGCGATCGGGCTCGCCCCGCAGGATCTCGGCGTCTATCCGTCGCTGACGGTGATCGACAACGTGACGTTCTTCGCACGGTTGCACGGATTCCGGGGCACGGATCTGCGGCGCTGCGTCGATGAGGCGATCGAACTCTTGGCGCTGTCAGAACTCGCCGGACGACGCGTCAGCACATTGTCGGGTGGTGAGAAGCGGCGCGTCCACACTGCCATGGCGATCGTCCACCGGCCGAAACTGGCGCTCCTCGACGAGCCCACGGCAGGCGTCGATGTGCAGACACGAAGCAGGTTGGTCGACGCCGTGCGCCACCTCGCCGAGGCGTACGGAACAGCGATCTGTTACTCGTCTCACTACTTCGGCGAGGTCGAGGCGCTCGATGCTCGCATCGCGATCCTCGACAATGGCATGGTGGTGGTACAAGGGACGGTGAGCGAGGTTATCCATGCTCACGCCAAGGCCGCACTGGAGCTCACCTTCGACGGTCCGGCGCCCGAGTGGCGGGATGACCCCGCCGAACGCACCGACTCCCAGTTGCGGATATACACCGATGAGCCCGCCGCGGACATCGTCCGTATCGTGCCGCAACTGCAGCACACCGGGACGTCGCTGAGATCGGTGCGCATCGTCCACCCAACTCTGGAAAGCGTCTTCCTCCAGTTGACGGGCAAGGACCTCGTTGCACCTTCGGAGCCGATCGGCGCGGCGTTATGACCGTCGTCCGGGTGCGGGCGATCGTCGTCCACGAGCTGAAGATCCTCCGTCAGGACCCGACCTTCCTGATCATTTTCACGCTGATGCCGCTCCTGATCATGGCGTTCTTAAAGCCCACGTTCCGGGCGGCGCTCATACTCGTCGGGAACCCCGGCGCGAACGGAGCTGAGCAGGCCGTTCCCGGGATGGCCGTGCTGTTCGCCCTGCTCCTCGTGGGCAACGTGGGATATGCGGTGTTCCGCGAGCATGGTTGGAACACTTGGCCGCGCCTCGTCGCCTCACCTGCCAACGGCGTCGAGATCATGATCGGGAAATCAGTGACGCCCCTACTGGCGCTCTGTGCGCAGCTGACGGTGCTCTTCGTCGTCGGCGGCGTTCTGTTCGACCTGCGCGTGCAGGGATCGATCGTTGGTCTCGTACTCGTGGCGGCGTCCTTGGCGGTCACGCTCGTCTGCATGGGGCTCCTGTTGATCTCTGTATGCCGCACCGTCCTGCAGCTGCAAGCGGGGACCTATCTCGGCGCCATGGTCCTGGCAGGCGTCGGTGGGGCCTTGACGCCAATCTCGAGCCTGCCCGGCTGGGCGCGTCACGTTGCCCCTGCCGCGCCCACCTACTGGGCAATGCGGGGCTTCCGATCGGCGATCCTCGTACCGGGCTCGTGGACCGTTGTGCTCTGGCCCGTGCTGGTGCTGCTCGGATTCGCCACCTTCTTTGCGCTGGTGGCGGCGTCCCGCTTCCGGGTCGGCGACGTCAAGATCGGGTGGGCGTGACACCGGCTGGCCCGTCGCCGCGCCTTCGATCTGGGCTGTAATCGGCTCCCCCGACGCGGTGCGCCTCGCCATCAGTGCCAAGGGGAACGGCTTCGGATCGGCATCGAAGGCCATGGCGATCGCCCGGGGTCTTGCAGGCCACGAGCTGATCTTCCTCGGTGACGGCACGGCCGTCCTCTACGTGCGTTCGAACCACGATGGACCGTTCGCGTGCGTGGTCGACACCGATGTCGCCGGCACCACATCTGTGCTTGCCACCCTTGCCCGGTGCGACGCCGCTGTCGTCGTGATGAACGAGGACGTCGCGCTCTCCTGCCACGCCGTCGGCACGCCGTACTGGTTCGTCGACAGCCTCTTCGGCTTCTGGCGCCTCGATCGCCCGCTCGAACACCTTGCTGGCTCCGAACCGGCCGAACTCTCCTGTCACGAGCGCAAACTCCTCGCCCACCTGTTGGCCCACCGCAGCGTCGTCCAACGGCATCCAGGAATGGAGCACCGACTCTCCGAGTTGCGGGCCGTTGGTGCCGATCATGTGACGGTCGTCGGCTCGGTCATTGACAGTCCGGACCTGGTGGCGGCGCCGCAGGCGTCCCTCCCATGCCGGGACGAAGACGACTGGACCGTCGTGTTCAACCTCGGCGGCTACAAGAACTTCGTCCTCGACTACGGGACGAACGACGCCTTCGTCCGGCTGATGGTGCGGGTGGCGTGGCGCCTGCTGCAGGCGACGGACTGCTCCGAGGTCCTCGTGTGCTGCGGGGCGTTCGGCGAGGGGCGCTCGCGGACGCTCCACTTCCAAGGTCGGAAGGTGGATCTGGCGCTCCTCCCTCATTCGGCGTTCGTCCGGCGGGTCCGCAGCTGCACGGTGTACGCCATGACGCCGGGGCTTACCTCCCTGCATGAGAGCGTAGCGCTCGAGCGATTCCCGCTTCTCCTGCCAGAGGAGCACTACGGACACCAATGGAACGTCGACATGCTCGGCAGCGCTGCGTCAGCGCGGATGGCGGTGCGTATCGGCGAGGTGGTCGATACCTTCGTCCCCGACGACGACTACGAGGGAACCGTCGCGATCGCGGGCATGGCGGCGACAATCCTGGGATCGGAGCGACTTACGACACGGTTGGCAGAGATCGTGATCGAACGCGTCCTGACAGTCCGGGGCCTTGCTTCGGATGTGCAACGCGCCGGTATAACTGAGCTCAGGCGCATGTTCGTGGGACCTGATTCCGTCGATCTGATCGCTCGTCAGCTGCATTGTTTCGACCAGCATGCCAGGACGATCGAACACAGAGGAGCTGAGCGTTCGATCGAACAGGCGGTTACGACCATCCGGCCCTGACCCGAGTGTCCCGGGAAGGACCGGGACCGAAAGGAGCATTCCGATGGCCGATATCCTCATCCAGACAGCGGAGACGGCGACCCTGCTGCCGCCTCATCCGCTCGATCCCGATCAGATCGAGGCGGGCATCCGCTTGGTCCTCCACGGCCTCGGCCAGTCCGACAAGGCCGAGGTCATCGCCAATACGCCCAGGCGCGTTACCGACCTCTACGCCGAGATGGTCAATCCGGGGTGGGCCGATGTGGAGGAGGTCTTCAAGTCTTTCGAGAATTCGATTGGCTACGACGACCTGGTAATTGTCAACGACGTCCACTACGTCTCGCTGTGTGAGCACCACCTCATGCCCGCGTTCGGCGTGGCTCACTTCGCGTACGTGCCCGATGAGCGGATCGTCGGCTACTCGAAGATAAAGAAAGGCCTGAACTACGTCGCCCGCGGCCCGCAGCTCAACGAGCGCATCCTCATCGACACCCTGGACATCGTCGAGGCGCAGCTGCGTCCGAAGGGTGCCGCTCTCATTCTGCAGACGGTCCACTGCTGCATCGCTGTGCGGTCGAACGGCCCCGCTCAGGAGATTGTCACGGTCCAGGGCTTCCGTGGTGCGCTGCGGCAGGAGCCTTATCGCCGTGAGTTCTTCGACACGGTCCTGGCCCGCAAGCCTCTGTTTCTGGGGCAATGAGCATCGGATCCCCGAATGGCGACCCGTCCGGCATCGGAGTCGAGCCCGACATCGGGATCCCTTGTGTGCTCGGACCGCAACGTCAGGGGCGAGACCACGACGCGGCGCTGTTCCTCAGCCTGCGGACGTGCGCCACGCACCAGGCGGGCCCGCTGCGGGCCGTGGCAGACCTTATGCGTGCCGTGGAGCTCGGCGAGCTGAGTGGCACCGAAGCTCGGGCGGTGTGCGATCGGGTCGCTGGCCGGTGCCGCGCCATCCAGCAGATGCCTGCGGATCGCCTGCACGTCGTGGAGCGGTTCCTCTCGGCGTTGTTCACATGATCGTCGCCGTTGTTGGAAAGGGCAGGAACTGCCCCCCCGAAGTCGCTGACATCGCGCGGTTCGTCGGCTATGCCGTCGGCGCAGCAGGCCACGTATTGGTCTGCGGCGGCCTGGGCGGCGTCATGGATGCGGCGGCCGCAGGCGCGGCGATGGCGGGCGCCACCGTGATCGGCTTGGTACCGAACCAGGATCCGCCGAACGACAACTGCACGATTGCCCTGGCGACGGGCTTGCCGCCGACCGTGCGCAACATCGTTGTCGGGTCGTGTTGCGACGCGCTCCTGGCCCTCGGCGGCAGTCACGGCACGATGCAGGAGATTGCCGTAGCCCTCGACCGAGAGGTGCCTGTCGCCGCCGTCGAGACCGACCGGTGGATCGGTCTCGTGCCGGAACGCATCGGGCGCGATCACGTACCTGCGTGGCTGGCGCAGGTTGAGCTCCGCCGCAGCTGCGTGGCGTGAGTGTGGCTCTGTGCCAACTCGGCCGCGGATAGCCGTCCTCGGCGGGGGTGTGGTCGGTCTCTCGACGGCACTGCTGCTCCTCGAACGCCGCTACCCGGTGACGATCTACGCAAAGACGTGGGGCTTGGAGACTGACTCTTCAGCGGCGGGGGCGGTCTGGTTCCCGGTTCTAACGGGCGACACGTCCGAAGCCGCCAAAAATGACGAGGACCTGCTGCCGGAATGGACCTCGGCATCGTGGGGCTGGTACGCCGGCCTCGTAGGCGCCGGGTGGGGCGTGCGGTGGATCGAGAACCACGAGTTCTTCGCCACCTCGCGATCGCCAGAGCCGTATCTGGCTGACCTCCTGCCGCGATTCGAGGCCTGTGACGACCCTCGCCTGCCGGTGGGCTACACCCACCGGTGGACGTTTCGCACGTTCCTCATCGAGACCCCGATCTTCCTGCGGCAGCTCGTCCGGGCGGTGGAGGAACTCGGCGGCGCCTTCGTCCAGGCGCACTTCAGGGACGTCGACGACGTCGATCGCCTCCCGGCCGACGTCGTGGTCAACTGCACCGGACTCGGTAGCAGGACATTGTTCGGCGACCGCACCGTGCGGGGCATTCGGGGCTATCAGCTGCTTCACGACGCGGTGTCGTTACCTTCCGCCGTCGTTGCCGACGAGTTCAGTTGCCTCCCGCGGGCTGATGCTCTCGCCCTCGGCTCATTGTTCCTCGATGACCCGGTGCGCGGCGCTGGGCCGGTCGACGGTGTGACGAACCGATCGGCTGCTGCAGAGCGGATCTGGTCGACGGTCACGGGGTGGATTGCAGAACCTGGTGGCATCGGTCTCCCCGAGGGCGTCTTCCATCGCGACCGGATCCGGTCAATTGTCACCGGCGTGCGACCGTACCGCGAAGCCGGTGTCCGGCTTGAGACCGAGCACCTTGCCACCACCCCGGTCGTTCACAACTATGGCCACGGAGGGAGCGGGTTCACGCTGGCGTGGGGCTGCGCCCAACATGCGACGCGGCTGTGCCAGCAGCTCGACTGAAGGGGCAGGGGCAAAATGACATATCGAGCCTTGTTCACCACCAACCCACTCGATCCCGCCGCTCTCGACTCTCTGGCGGCGACCGGCGCGGAGTTCCAAATCGAAGGCGTCGACCTAGATCCGTCTGAGCTGCTGGCGGCGTTGCGAGGCAAGGAGGCATACATCCTCGGCGGCGTCGAAAACGTGACGGAGCAGACTCTCGCAGCGGCGCCCGACCTCAAGGTCGTGGCATTCCTCGGTGTCGGCTATCGCGCCTTCGTCGACGCCGACGCCGCCGCTCGTCACGGAATCGCCGTCACAAACGCTCCCGGCGCGAACGCCCAAGCGGTCGCAGAGTTCACCGTGGCGTTGATGCTGGATTCCGTCCGGCGCGTGACTTCGCTGTCAAACGAGACCAAGGCCGGCGGGTGGCCGGTGTTCCGAGCCGCGAACCTCGAGGGAAGGATCCTCGGCATCGTCGGCATGGGGACGATCGGAGCGACGGTCGCGCGAATCGCCATCCAAGGCTTCGGGATGTCGGTCGTGTACTGCAGCCGCCACCAGAAGCCGGACGTCGAGCAGGCGCTGGGAGTACGGCGACTGGCGCTGCCGGCTCTCCTCGAAGAGGCCGACGTGGTGAGCCTCCATGCTGCGTTCGGACCGGACACGGCCGGGATCCTGGACGCAGCGGCGCTGGCTCGTCTGAGGCCTGATGCCGTCGTCGTCAACACGTCAGAGGCGGAGCTGATTGAGCCACACGCGCTCCACGACGCGCTCGCCGAGGGTCGGATCGGATGCGTCGCCATGGACGGGTACTACATCGAGCCCGTGCCGGCTCCGGCGGACGACCCCTACGGCCTGCTGTGCCTTCCCGACGATCGGTTCCTGTTGACGCCCCACACGGCCTTCTTCACCCGCGAATCGTTCACCCGAACCCTCGCCACAAACCTGCGCAGCATCGAGAACGTGCTGTCGACCGGCACTGACGAACGAGTGGTGAACCCTGCATTCGCTGCGTCGGCCAGTTGGCTGCGGTCGGGATCGGGTGTCGCGCCCCGAGCCGACGCCTCCCTCGTCTCGCACGTTCCCACTGTCTCGGATCGACTTCAATCGAATGTGGCGCCTGCCGTACCGTGAGCACGTCACCTTCGCGCTGGAGATCGGATCGCGATCCACGATGACGCACGCAACGCACGGCGTTCGTCGCCACCAGTTCACCGCGGACGTCCTCGCCGACGTCCGGGCGTGCTCACGGAGCGACAACTGGCACGGGCCTCTTGAGGTTGTCGAGCACTGGACGGTCGTCGTCGCTGCCGCGGTGATGTCGTTGTGGGCGTGGCACGAGCTGCCTCTCGCTCTCGCCCTCGGCGTCTACGTGGTCACCGCGTTTCTCATCGGCGGGCGGCAACGCGCCCTCGCCGGTGTGCTGCACCAGGCGTGCCACCGAACCCTGATGTCGAACGTGCGGGCCGGAACTCTCGTAGGCGCTATCGGCGGCGGCTACCCGGTGCTGCAGAGTGTGAGCGGCTACCGGTGGTCGCACGTACTGCAGCACCACGGCCACTTTGGCGACCCAGTGCGCGATCCCGACTACGACCAGTACCAGCGCAACCGTCTGTGCGGCGCCTCGCTCAAGCGCAGCTCGCTGCGCCGCTACCTGCGTGGGTTGATTGGCCCGCGGGCCACGCTGGCCTACATCCGGTATCTGGTTCGCCATCGGGTGCTCACCGCCGGCGAACGAGCCGACGAGCGCTGCGTGCGGCTGGCGATCCTCGCATCGGCGCTCATCGTTGGCGGCGTGCTTGGCGGCGTTGCCAGCCTCGAACTCGTCGTCTTGTATTGGCTCGTACCCCTGGTGACGACCCAGGTGTGGCTAGGAGCAACGGCGGAGCTGCTCGAGCACTACCCGCTCATCGAGACAGCGGTGCCGCGCACCGACATCTACATGTCGTGGAACCGCCGGTACGGTCGTGTTGAACGCTTCCTGCTGGGCGAGAAGGAGGGCGAGGGCTACCACCTGGTCCACCACCTCTTCCCGCGAGTGCCGCTCTGGCGCCTGCGAGACGCCGACGAAGTGCTCAGGAGGGATCCCGAGTACGCGTCGCTGACTCGGCTGGGTGGCATCCGGACGGCGCTTCCCCGGGTCTACCGATCGATCCCGGCGCCGCCGGAGGTTCTGGCCGCGGCCGGACGTGCGGACGGCCAGAGGCGCTCGGCATGCAGTCCAGGGGATGCGTGGCTCGTCGACACGTTCGTCGACGACTGGTGCCAGGGGAACCCGGCCGGCGTGGTCGTGCAATCCGACGACTTCGCGTCGACGACCGAGCTCCAATCGATAGCCGCGTCGCTGGGCCTGCCCGGCACGGCCTTCCTGGTGCGCATCGGGCCAGCGCACTACCGCATCAGATGGTTCACGCCGAGCACGGAGCTGCCGTTCTGCGGGCACGCCACCGCAGCGAGCGCGGCATACGCGTTCGATGTCGACGGTGCCGGAGATCTCGTTCGTTTCGAATCGTCGACGACCAACGTGCGGGCAACGCGTCGGGGCGAGCTCGTCTCGCTCGACCTTCCCTGCGCGGAGCTAGCTCCGTGCACGCCGATGCCTCACGTCGTTGCCGCCGTCGGCGTGCCGATCGTTGGCTGGGCCAAGACGTGCGACGACCTGATCCTCGAGCTTGAGTCCGAGACGGCCGTGCGAGCGGCGACCCCCAACGTGGAGGCTCTGGCCGAGCTGAAGTTCGACGGCCACGTTCTCACGGCACAGGCCGCAGAGGCCGACGTGGACTTCGTGTCGCGCACCTTTCTCCCACGACTGGGTGTGACCGAGGATCCGGTGTGCGTCGCGTCGCACCGGGGACTCGCTCCGTACTGGGCCGAGCGCCTCGGTCGGTCGAGCATGTCGGCCCGCCAGCTTTCACGCCGTGGCGGACGGTTGTTCATGGACGTCGCAGCCGGGCGGACGCAGATCGCCGGCCGCACCGCAGTGCGAGGACCTCTCCCCCTGAACGCCATCACCTTCTCAGGAGCGTACCGATGACCACTACGACGACCCCTGCTGTCAGCTCCCACAACGAGTGGGATCCGCTCGAGGAGGTCATCGTCGGCACGCTCGACGGCGCCCACTTCCCGCCCTGGCACATCGCGATTGCCGCGCCGTTGCCCGCCGGACAGCGAGCGGTGTTCCGCCGAAACGCCGGAAGACCCTTCCCGGCGGACCAGGTGGCCGCGGCGAACAGGGAGCTGGACGAGCTGGCTACGATTCTTGAGTCCGAGGGCGTGCGAGTCCGACGGCCCGAGAGCCATGACAACTCACAGGCTTACGGGGCGCCGGGGTGGACGAGCACCGGCCTCTACGATGCGATGCCACGCGATGTCCTAATCGTCATCGGTCACGAGGTCCTCGAGTGCCCGATGGCGTGGCGGTCCCGCTACTTCTCCACATCGGCCTTTCGCCCTCTGCTGAAGGAGTACTTCGCCACTGGCGCCATCTGGAGTGCGGCGCCGAAGCCTGAGCTAGCCGATGTTCTCTACGACGCCGACTGGGATGATCCGAAGCCGGGTGAACCGCGGCGGCTTGTGATCACCGAGTTCGAGCCGACGTTCGACGCTGCAGACGTCGTTCGCTGCGGCAGGGATCTCTTCGTCCAAAAGAGCAATGTCACGAACGATTTCGGGATCGAGTGGCTGCGGCAGCACCTCGGGGACGAGTATCGACTTCACGTCCTCGAGTTCGACGACGACCATCCGATGCACATCGACGCCACTCTGATGCCGTTGGCGCCGGGCAAGCTCCTGATCAACCCCGAACGCGTGCCGGAGGTGCCCGCCATCTTCGAAGAATGGGAGGTCTTCGAGGCTCCCGCATCGCCGATTCCGCTCGACCACCCGCTCTACATGACGAGCCGGTGGATCAATATGAACCTTCTCATGATCGACGAAGAGCGGGTTGTCGTGGAGCGAAACGACGAGCCGATGATCGAGGCAATGAAGGAGTGGGGGTTCATTCCGATCCCCTGCAGCTTCCGCAACTTCAACACCTTTGGCGGGTCATTCCACTGCGCCACGCTCGACGTTCGTCGTCGAGGCCAACTCGAATCGTACTTCTGAGCATGTCCAACGCCCTCCTTGTCTCCGCCGACTCTCACGTCAACGAGCCACCCGACTTGTGGTCGACGCGCGTTCCGCGCCGCTTTCGCGATCGAGCTCCTCACGTTGAGTTGTTCGACGAGGGCGACGCGTGGGTCATCGAGGGTGCGCTCGAGCCGATCAACTTCGGCAGCAATTGCTCAGCTGGCGTGCCGGCCGAGCGGCGTCGGGACTGGATTAGGTGGAGCGAGGTTCGAGAAGGCGGCTACGTCCCCGCGGCGCGCATCCGAGAGCAGGATCGCGACGGGGTCGCCGCCGAAGTGCTCTACCCCACACCGCGGATCGCCTGCGCCCTGAGCTGGCACCGCGACGACGCTGCTTTCCACCTCGCCTGCGTCCGTGCGTACAACGACTGGCTCGCCGAGTTCTGTTCCCATGACCCTGCCCGGTTGTGGGGCGTCGCCATGGTACCAAACGCGGGTGTCGCCGACGCGGTCGCGGAGTTCGAGCGCGCCGCCGCCCTGCCCGGGATCCGAGGCGCCATGATCGGCCGATATCCGCACGGCGGGGACCAGATAGTTACCGACGACGACGCATTGTGGGCCACGCTCGTCGACGTGGGTATCCCGCTGTCGATCCACGTGACGTTCGCTACCCAACCGCAGGGCGGGAAGTCCCGGGCGAGATTCTCCGGGGACATGCGATTCTTCGACGCGCCGATCCGTGCCTCGCAGTTCATCTTCGCTGGGGTGTTCGACCGCTTCCCGAGTCTTTCACTCGTGCTCGCTGAGGTCGACTCGTCCTGGGTTCCGTATTTCAGCGAGCAGCTTGACGATCGGTTCGAACGCGCCGCGGCCACCACGAGGCCATCCATCGAGCGGCGGCCGAGCGAGTACTTCAACGTCAACATCGCGTCGACGTTCATCACCGACTGCTACGGCATCCGGAACCGACACGAGATTGGGGTGTCCCAGATGCTCTGGTCGAGCGACCACCCTCACAGCGGGTCGAACTGGCCCTTCTCCGCCACGGTCCTGGAGGACCAGCTGCGCGACGTGCCACGGGACGAGCGCCATCAGATCCTTGCCGGAAACGCCATACGGCTCTACGGGGTCGCCGGGCAGGTCCTGGAGTGAGCATGTCGAACGCTGCCGTAACCCGTGGACTAGGCGATGAGCGAGCGGATCCGACAGCGATCCCGTTGCCGATCGATCTGCGCCACGCCCGCATCGGCATCCTCGCCGGAGGCGAGCCGCACCCGCATCTTGTCACCCCGGTCATCGATCGCATCCACGAAGCCCTGCAAGGACGCAGCTACGACGCGGTCGTCGTCGACCTGGAGGGTGGCTCGTTCATCGAGGAGCTGTGTCGCGTCGACGTCGGCTTTGTCGCGCACTGGGGCAACGTCGGCGACACGGGTCGGGTACAGGGTGCGCTCGAGCTGCTGGGAATCCCCTACACCGGCTCGGGTCCGATCGCCTCAGGCGTGGCCAAGGACAAGGTCAAGTCGAAGAAGCTCTTTCGCTATGAGGAGATCCCCACGCCCGACTTCGTTGAGATCGATCTCGCCGCCGACCTCGAGCTGCAAGCGGAGGCCGCCACCGCTGAGCTGGGACTCCCCGTCGTTGCCAAACCGGTGTACGAGGGCGGCAGCTACGGCATCGAGCTCTGCCACTCGATCGCCCAGCTCGTCGAGGGGCTAGAGCGTGGACGCAGGTTCGGCAGCATGTTCGCGGAACGGCTCATGCCGGGCCGGGGTTTCACTGTTGGCATCCTCGAGGACGCTACCTCGATGTCCGTCCTGCCGGCCCACGAGATCGTGTTCCAGGACGACCGGCCGTTCCTGGACGCCGTGACCCTCTTCGTGCCGGGCACGTCCTGGTCAGTGGTGCCACAGGACGAGGACCATGCCCTCATTGAGGAGATGTCCGGGCTGGCCCGTCGAGCCCATGCGGCCGTCGGCGCTTATGGGCTGTCACGGACCGACTTCAAGCTCGACGCCCACGGGCGGCCACAGGTCCTCGAGATCAACCCGCTTCCGGCTATGACCGACATGAGCGACCTTCCGTTCGCAGCCGCGAGGGCCGGCCTGTCGTTCGACGACCTCGTCGAACGCATCCTCTACACGGCGGTGGACCGACCCGCTGACGCGCGGTAGCGGCAATGGTCCCGACGACGCAGACGCGGGCCGCCTTGCTCGCGCAGCTCCGCTGCGACCGGAGGGATGCCGACCCCTGCGACGTGACCTTGTCCACATCCGTGCCCAGGCGTGAACGCCAACACCGTCGGGCGCTGCGGGAGATCACCGTTTTGCGGTATCGCGGCGAGCCGCTCTACGTCGCCAAGGTGCCCCTCGGCGACGACGACGGTCGAGTTGCCGCCGAGTACGGCAAGCTGCGGGCACTGGGGAAGGCATCGCTCTGCCGACCGCTGCGGCGGGCCGGCCAGGGCTACGTCATGTCCTACGTGCCTGCTGCTGACGTGCCCGACCTGTTTCTTGGCCTTTCCGCCGATAGCCAGTTGGGACTCTGCCTGTCGGTCGTGAATGAGGTCGTACGGCTCGCCCGCCATGATCCCGACAGAATCATTTGGGGCGATGACGACCCCCTCGAGGTCCTTCGCTCGTGCGGAGTCGATCCGGAGCGGTTCGCCGGCACGCGAACGTTGGCTGCGGCGCGACGAGCACTCGTCGGTCCGGCGCATGGCGACCTCGCCGCGTGGAACGTCCGATTCGACCCGCTGACCGGCCGGGTCGCGTTTGTGGACTGGGAGGATTATTGCCAGGTGGGCCTGCCCGCCCTCGACGTTGTGAACTTCCTCGCCACACTGGCGGTCCTCCTCTATCCGGACGCACAGACGTGGGACGAGCTCTTCGCTGACTGCTTCGAGCGTCCCGGGACCTACCGTGAGCTCGTCCGCAGTTCGATCCGGCATTGGACGGCATTGACCGGTAGCGGCGGACGCGACACGCTCGAGCTACTGCCAGCTTACTGCGCCGCCATGGTGCACAGGGTCACGCGTGAGGGCCGCTCGGCTGACCACCTCTTCTTCACAACCTTCGGCCGGCTCTTCCCGAGCGCCAGGCTGGCCTGGATGGACGAGCTCGACGACCACATCACGAAAGAAGGGGACGAACCATGACCGACGACTACGACTTGGTCGTGATCGGTGGCGGCCCGAGCGGGTTGTTCAGCGCGCTCGAGGCAACGCGAGCCGGCATGTCCGTCGCGTTGCTCGAGCAGGGGGGGGGATGCTCGCCAGCCTGTGCCCGAAGGTGCGGAGGGAACTTCGGGCCCGGACTCTGCGCGACGCCGAGCGGTTTAGGTTGCAGTGCCCGAACTGCAACTGCCTCGTCGGTCTCGGCGGCGCTGCCTTCCATTTCGACACCACGTTGAGCTACGCGCAGCACCTGTCGCGCTCGAAGATCGAGAAGCAGCGCAGAGGCGGGACAATCCTGCACTACAGCGGGCTCGAGCGGGCCCTCGGGTCTTTCGAACGCGCCGATGCCCTCCTCCGCGACGTCTTCGACATCTTCATCGAGTTCGGGCTCCCCGAAGGACTCGAAGACCAACACTGCCCGTTGCTGGAGGAGCACGCAGCACTGTTCGTCAACGTTGACCTCTCACCCTCGAAGCTGGTGACTGTCCCGGTTGCGGTGCAGGTAATCGATCAATTGACCACCTACCTCACCGCCAGCGGCGTTGACATCTTTCTCGACTCGCCTGCCCTAATGATCGACCCTGGCACGTTGCGGCGGTGGCGGGTGAGGGCCGCGCTCGAAGGTGCCACGAAGCACCTGCACGCGGACAATGTGGTCGTCGCGGTCGGGAAATCAGCGTTGCGCTGGATGCAAGCTCTTGTGTCGGAACTCGGTCTCGCCCACACCGCTTGCAAGACGGCCGATGTGGGCGTTCGTCTGGAGACGGCGCGGGAGAAGATGGCGCCGCTCATGACCGGCTGTCCAAACCCGCGACTGGCGTTCCTGAACGGGCGCGGCGAGTCTGTACGTACGTTCTGCATCACACCCGGCGGCCGCGTAATGTACTACAACTTCGCAGGCATCCCCGTGCTCGAAGGGCAGCACTTCTTCGGCAACCCGACCCGGTGGAGCAACATCGGTATCGTCACCGCGCTCAGCATGGAGGAGGGAGTAGACGGCACCGAGCACGCCCTCGAGATCGGCCGTCGGGTGAGCGAGTACGGCGGCGGCCAGCCGGTCGTCCAGACCGTCGGTGACCTGTTCGGCGATGTACCGGGCCCCGGTGGCTGCGCTCAGGAGGCCGGGGTGGGCTCGAGTCTGATTGATTTCACGGCGGGGGACCTGCGGAAATGCATGCCGGCGTCGATCGTGGACGACGTGGCGTCGATGATCGAGTTGCTCAACACCGCCAGCCCGGGCTGCGTCCAGGCGTCGGCGACGGTGGCCGCACCGGTGATCGAGCGGGTGACACCCTCGCTTGAACTGTCGACCGACCTCGAGTCGAGCGCCCCCGGGATCTACGTCGCCGGAGATTGCTCGTCGAAGTTCATCGGGATCACCTACGGCGCCGCCGCAGGGCTTGCCGCTGCCCGGTCGATGGCCGGGGTGAGTTCATCCTCCCCGCGCTGACGGGCTGCCACCGATATGTCGGGGAGCAGAGTGCTCCTCGTGTTGTCAGACTCCGCCAGCTCGGTTACGACCGGGCGATGAGAGGGCTCTCGTCCTCGGACGTGGGCTCGATGTCTCAACTGTTGACGCCCGCGGTAGGTGGCTGCGCGTTTCGCCGGTCGTCCGCTCAGGACGCTTGAACGTCGCCATCCAGTGCCACTGATCCGGCCGCTTCGCGGTCGGAAGCCCACGGAACCGTCGCAGCGATTCGCACTCAAGGTACGGCAAGAAGGTGCCCAGGATCTCTCCTGACGAGAGGCGATAGGGACCGGTTCCGTCGCTCATCCAGTCCGAGTACCCGCGGAGAACGAACAATCCGCCTGGCCGAAGGAGGCGGTTGACCTCGCTGGCGTAGCGGTCGCGCTTGCTCGGTCTAACATTGTGGAAGATGAACGAGTCGCTGACAACATCCGCGCAACCGTCGGGCAGCGGGACATCGATGATGTCGCCCTCGACCCACTTGACCTCCACCCCGTAGATCTCCTGAAGGCGCTTACCGATCGCCAGCGCCGCAGGCGATCGGTCCACGCCGGTGACGTGCATCCCGTGAACGGCCAGAAACAGCGATTCGACCCCAGGACCGCAACCGAGCTCGACGACCTGGTCGCCGCGCTGGATGGCGCCATCACGGACGAGAGTGACCAGCTCCTGGCCGGCTGTGGCCGTGAACCACGTGATGTCTTGCAGCGGCTGTCGTTCGTAGACGTCCTCGAAGGCGGTGAGCCAGCGATCGGCGAAAGCTGGTTGTACCACGGCAATCCTTCCTTCTGAGCTGTCGACGAATCGCAGACGTTCGTTGGCCGATGGCCTTGTGTCAACTCAACGGCCTGACCATCCGTCGGCGCAACTACGTCAGCATCGGCCGCCGCTCACGATGCTGTCCGGCGGCGGCGGCTCGCCCTACTTGTGGTGCTCCAAAGGCTGAGCCCAGCTGAACGCGTCGTCTTTGTCCTCCATGACATTTTTCAGCTGCCCTTCGATGTCATCGGTCAGACCGTCGGGAGACCGGTCCCGTCCTGCCGGCAACTCGCCCGCCGAGCGCGCTTGAAGTTGCAGCACGAGGAGGGCGAAAGCCGTCTTGCAGTCGTCGATTCGATGGCCGAGAGACTTTGCGTAGTGCATCTGCATAGGGCATGCCCCATGCACCGCCATATCGACGGGAGAGTCGATCACGAAGTCGCAGCGTACGGGCCAAAAGCGCGGCGCCACGCTGCATAGTGCTGCACAGGAGGCGGCTGAGTAGGTTCCGATAAAAGCCCCGAGAATCGGCAATTCCACACACTCGTCCGAACGCGAAAACGCTGGCCGCACGAGACGCGCCGACCAGCGTTTCAATGGATAGTGGCGGGGGAAACACGTGAACGTTCTAGCGAGCGCCAGGAAGAATTCCGCCCAAGTTTTTGCTTACAATGGTCGTTGGACGGGGCTGCGTGGCGCCGCCGGGAGCGAGGGGTAGCGGCCCGGGTCGGGAGACCCGGAGGCGTAGCTGTTCCCAGGATCCTCCGTCGACGCTTGGACCGACCCCGCCCTCGGGTCCACGACCGGCAGGCGAATGCCGCCTTGTCGTGTTGGCCATAGCTCCTCCCCGTTGTGCGACGAGCTGGCAAGTCGTTGGCTCCCGACCTTGTCAGCCTCATGCTTGGCTCCATACCCAGAGCCGCACACAGGCGGTATGCAGCAACACGTGTGGGTTCTTCACACACAAGGCTCCTGCGCTGCCGGTTCGAGAACCCTCAACCGTGGGTGACATCTCCTCTTCGGGGGTGACGGTGCGCACTTCCGCTGATTCACGGGGGTGACATCACCGGATGACGTTGAAGGTGATGTCCATTCAGACCATGAGAGGGGCCTGGACGCCTCGTCCTCGCGCCGAATCAGGAGGGTGAAGTTCCGATGCAACCGTGGGTCGTCGCAACGACACCGCTTGTCAGCATCGCCCGGAGTCGAGCATGACCCTGGTTACCCGCGTTCAAGACAACCAACTGGCTGCCGTTGACCTGATCTCCGTCCCCGATGCTTCGCGTCGAATCGGCGTGCACCCCGACACCCTCTACCGCCTCTGTCGAGCGGGACAATTCCCTCCGGCAGTTCAGATCGGTTCAAGGTGGAGGGTGTCGGTGCCCAAGCTGGAACGCTTTCTACACGGCGACTAGATGGACGGTGATGCTTTCAGCCACCGGTACGACTGCGGGCTCGGTTCAGGCACAAGGTGGCTGGGATCAGGCGGCCCGGATCGCCACATCTAGAGGCGGCGCCTGAACACAGACGGACGTCGCCGAGTGAGGCTGAACCTCTTGTTCCAGGAGAGATCATTTGGCACTGCCACTCGCTGACCGACGCTACGTGGGCCACAGTAATTTCGTTACACCAAAGCGGCGAAGGACCGCACTCTGATGACACCCCCCCGCGGTCGACGCCCGTTCGACAGTTACATCCCGCCGGACTTGGCCGTTTCAGGCGTCCGGATACGGAAAGAGTGGTGGATCGAACCCAGCCCTACTCTGGCACCGTGACTGAGTGGGACCACATTGAGCGAGCCGAATCCGATCGACGTGTGCCTCTCCGTATCCCGCCGTGGATCGCTGGGAACGACATCCTCGGCCACTTGAGCCAGGTTGCCTTCAAGGGCTGGGCCATTGATGCCTCGACCTTTCGATGGGAAGTCCAGACCAGGGAGCGTTACGAGCACCGAGCACCGCGCCTTCTTACCGTCGACACTGTAGTTGCCGGCGGAGAAGAGTCAGGCCAGTGGACCCTGCTCGAGGGCCTCACGGACCCCGGGGTGGCTTCAACCCTCAGCGTCGCGCAGATTCTCGAAGAACGCGACCGCATCCTCGCTGAGCGACCCAACAATTTCGCAGCGATGGCAGCAGCAATCCGGTTGATGGTGACCATGGTGCCTCATGGTGAGATCGCGTCCGCGACCAGAGGTGGCTTCGAGGCTTTGGCAGCCCTGGGACTCTGGCGATCTGCCCCCACCACTGCTTCCGGAGCTGGGTGTGAAGTTGATCAGGATGGACCCGGCCGTCATGGCTCGACTGGCGTTCGCCCGTGTCCTCATGCGGATCGAGGAAGAGCCTGACCTGCTGGAGAATCGCCCGGCACCGGCGCCAGGCGAAACGGTGTTCAGCGCCGGGTGGCACCTGACGAGCGATCTGGCGGTGACTCGGGACGCCTACCTCGCACCACTATTTCTGTCGGCATCCCCGCGGGTGTGGTGTATCCCATGCCAACGCATTGCCGGCATCGTTGTCTACGACCTCGGCTTGGCCATCATCGGCCGGACCGGTAGTGAAGTGGAACTGCTCCAGCTCTTCACGGGGATGGGTGAGCTTCGGGGTGGTGACCGCCCGGGTATCGACTCGACCCACACCTTCGAGGCCACAACCTGGTGGGTCGCCAAGATGAATGAGCTCCTAGCTCAAATGAGCGACTTCGCCAACTACGTCGACCAATCGGGACTGTTCGTGCCCCGGCGACTCATCGAAATGTTCATGAGTGTCGAGCAGCTGGGTCATCGACTCCGAGGCGTAGCCGCGCACGACCGCGACCTAGCAACTCGTCGGGCCCTCGGCTTCGATGCGTTCGACACCCTGAAGGGACTCGGGATCGTGACTCTCTTCGATGGCTGCAAGCTCAGTCGCGCAGAACAGGCACTTCGATTTCTCGAATCTGAGCTTCCCTCCCTTGCGGCCGAACTCCTGCTGATCCCGGCACGCCGGGCCGTGGACGCTTTGCGGCGCGTGCAGGGTGGGTTCGCCTTCACCTCTCGTATCGCCGGGTCCATGATCCGCTTGCCCGATCGCCGAGGGAATGATCGCGAAGTCCCGCTCGAGGAAGCAGCTGCTCTCTACATTCAGCTACTGCGGAACGCCAACCACGGGTTTACCCCCGAGCGGGATGGCAACGAGAAGCGAGATCAAATCCTGCTCATGGCGCATGATGGCAACGTGCCCGGTGACGTCGCGTTCCTGCCGTACCTCTACTGGCTTGAGGTCGTCGCTCGCCCGGAGCGCTTCGTGCGGAAGCTTCAGCCCCCGCGGCGCGTCCCCTAGCGCACGGCGGCGCAAAGATCGGAAGCCGGCAGTGGCGACCACCAACATGACGCCCACGCCGACGATAGCCAAGGCCAGACCCTCCATGTGATGGGGGCGCTCATCTCGCCGCCTGCAGGTGCGCGAACAATGTCTGAGGGTCGCCGCGCTGGCCGGGGTCCATCAACAAGTCGATGTCGGTGATCACGTTGTCAGCGGAGGGGAAGGCGAGCGTGGCCAGTTGCACGTCATTGAGCTTTCGGGCCATGTCGAGCACCTTGGCGTCGAGACGCTGGTCGGCCACTTGGTCGATCGGGTCGACCCCGTGGTGGGCCCATGGCCGGGATCGTCCTTTGGCGCCAAAGGAGCGAACGTAGTCGACCACACAACCGACACCCCCGACGATTGCCACCTTTCAGATGCCGGTGAGCCGAACGAGGGCTCGCCAATCTCGAACTCTGAGGCCCCGCAACTCATTGCAACTGAGTCCGATCGTGTCCTAGTCCTGTCCCAATGTTTCGCGATTCTTGGCAATCACAGCCGGAAAATGCCAATGCCAGAAACGCCGGCTGAACTCGTCTTTCGCCGCCTGGCGCCGTCTAGTTCGGGACTCTGATTCGCATTAGCAGTGAGTCCGATTCGGCCGCTCTCGCACCTCTCCAGCAGGACTTTTGCATTTCGGCCGGCCGGCTTGTCCAAAGGCCGTCCAGAACCGAACGCCAAAGTCCGTGCTGAGAAGCCTACGTGAACGCTCGCCCGGCGTTTGGCGGGTGGGGTTTCGGTCGGCCGGGTTCTTGGTCAATCTCCCACGACCCGCGGGATCGCCTCGGCACGCTCGCTGAGCCGAAACGACCGCACTTCACCCGTGTCATCCGGCCGGACAATTCAGTCACCTGGACGATCCAGTCGATATCGGTCACCAACGCAATCCGCTTCCAGTCTCGCAGGTGCGGGAGGCCAATCTTCAAGTCCTCCCACAGCGCGCCGCTGGACATCCCTCGAACTCAGGAACGACCACGAAGGGTCGAAATTTGCCACGCTTCGCAGCGCTTTGGAAGATCGGCAGGACGACGTCGCGAAAGTCCTCCGCTTGGACCTTTCCGGTGACCTCGAACCCGATGACGCCCGGCGGAAAGTCGCTCAGTTCGTTGACCATGTGGGTGTCCCTTCGTCAGATGTTGCGATGGCACTCCTCGGGAGAGGGTCCAAGGCAGCACGTTCAGTCGGCCCGGAGCAACAGCGCCGTCGGTGTCCGTGCCGCCACGAGGCCCGGCCAGGCGGCAACGACATTGGCCAGCACGAGCGCGGCGAGACCGACGAGGGCCACCGAGAGGACCGGCACGCTGGGTTGGGGGACCGCATAGATCTCGCGGGCAAAAAGCGTCCACAGCCAACGCCCGGCAACGACGCCGAGAGGCACACCGATCCCGATACCGATGGCGGCCGCCACCGACGCCTGCCATGCCACCGCGGCCACGAGTTGTCGCTGGGTGAAACCGATGGTCTTCAACAGCGCCAGGTCGCGTCGGCGTCGCCGCACCGACGCGCCCAGGGTGAGGCCGAGAGCCACGATGGCGCCGACGGCGAGTCCCGCCGCGAGCAACGCTGGGGAGAGGCCCATGGTCCCGTACGTCACGATCTCGGCGGGGCGCTGGACTCCCAGGACCGAAACGGTGTCCCCCTGACCTTGACCATCGGGAACGGCGGCGAAGACGCGGTCGGCCTGCGTGGCGACGCGCTGCAGGTTGGCGACGCCTCGGGTAGCGGGGATGCCGTTGTGCAGGCGCACGAAGACGAGGTTCGGACCGTTGAGCGTCGGGTCCGAGCTCGACAACGCCTGCTCGAACGAGGCGGGCAACCCGGACTCCGACATGAGCGCCCCCGTCCCCATGGAGGTGTGGTCGTCGATGACACTGGAATACCCGACGGCGGGCATCGTGGCCGTGCCCACCACGACGAGACGAGTTGGCCGGAGGTAGACGGGGTTCCCCGGCGTGCCATACGTGACGACGACGGTGTCGCCGATCTGCTTGTGCAACTGCGCCAAGGTGGCCGCGCCCAGGACGATCTGGCCCTTGCCCTCGACGGCGTGCCCGGCCAGTATCGGCGCGCTGATCGGCGCCTTGGTCGAGGAGTGGCCGTGCTCGAAGAGGAACGGAACACCTTGGCCGTCGATCTCGGCATCGTTGTAGTCGTAGCCATCCCACGCGGCGACATCGGGATCGTGGTCGAGGAGTGAGAGTGCCTGGGGGGGCGTCGTGTTGCTGGCGTTGAGCAGGTAACTGAAGTTCCACCCATAGAGCGCCGGATGCGACGCCAGAGACTGCAGACCGCTGCCGAAGGTCAGGGTGGTCACGACCAGGGCAACGGCCAGGATGGCACCCAACAAGGCCGAGCGCACGGGAACCGCGGTGCGGCCCCGCCCTGGATCGAGCGCGAAGCGCACCCCGACCACGGCCGGCGGCGGTAGCCCGGCCGACGCGGCCGCCTCTACGGCCCTCGACCTGTTCGGAACCGCGATCCTCGAACGAGCGGCCACTCGATGCGGTGCGACCCGATACGCCAGGGCGAGCGCCATTGCCCCGAGACCGACGATGAGCACGAGAAAGCCGCAACCAAGCACCGTCGCGTCGAATGCGATCCCGGCACCGGGGTAGACGGGACGGACGGGCCCCAAGGGAGAGAGCGGGGAGAGCGCGACGGCGACGGCGACGGCGAGCAACGCACCCACCACGATCGACGCAAAGATGCCGACAAGCCCGTCGACGGCGATCGTCGTCGGCCCCGCGCCGAGGCTGCGCAGGACCGAGGAATCGTCCTCGGCGTCACGAAGTTGGCGCGACATGAGTTGAAGGCCGATGAGCAAGGCCGCGAGGGCGGCGACCCCGCCGAAGACGCCGAGGGCGATGGCCAATGGCTTGACCGTTCGATCGACTTTGGCCTCGACCGGTGCGATGGCATGGAACCCGTAGGTGTTCCCGGGGGGTGCGGCCCTGGCGAACTCCCGCTCCACCGCATTGACGCCAGCGTTTCCGTGGTCGAGTTGGAGCCCATAGGTGATGGCGCCCTGCTGTGCTCCCTCGGCCGCAACCTCTCGGCCCAGGGCCGGGGTGAAAAAGACGAACGTGGGAAACCGATCGATGTCGTCCTGGACGATGGCGTTGCTCTGTTGGACCAGCCCCACCAGCGTGGCGTCGAAGCGGATGTGCGGTGCGACACGTGCCGTGCCGAAACCCGGCAGGCTCGTCTGGTCCTGGGTGTAGATGCCGTAGGGGATGACCTCGCCGACACGAAGGCCGAGCGCTTGCGCCGCTGATGCCGTCATCACGATCTCATGAGGCCGATCGGGGTTGGCCATGCGCCCCGCCGTGACGGCCAGTCGATCTTGGTCGAAGAACAGCCCGTCGACACTGGCGACAGGTTGGACGTCGTTGATATTGACGAGGCGGGGGGCGCCGTCGAGGCCCAGCGGCGCGGCGGCGATTGGGATGGCGGCCTCGACGTGCCGCACGCCGGGCAGGCGAGCGATCGTCTCGACGGCCGACGATGAATAGGTCGGCGCGTTCCCCCCACCGTTGCCGACCCCTCCGAACACGGTGACACCCAGGTTCGACGGGTTGGTGCTGGCCAAATAGGTCGCGAACGACGACTGGGTGCGACGGGCCGCCGCCAAGGCACCCATCGACAGGCCGCCCACCAGTCCGACGAGGAGGACCAGGGAGAGATATCCACCCAACCGGTGGCGAAGGGTGGCCCGGGCGCGATACCTCGCCAGGCGCAGGCTCTCGCTGGTCAGGGCCACGCGTCCCCCGAAAGTTGCATGCCCTCTATTTCTCCTTCTCCGTGGGCCCGCCTCCGCCTGCCATGCAAGTGTGCTCCAGCTCAGAGCCGGGACCAAGGGGGTCAACCCCTCGATCGGCCCTCGTGCCAGCACTACGTCACGGGGTTCGCGTTATGGGGGGCGCGTCCGTCCGGACCCGGCGGCAATCGGACTCACGCTCGGCCCTGGCGCGTTGTGAGGGAACGGTGCCCAGCGGTGGAACAGCACGCGTGGGTTTTGCCTGCTACCAGAGGCCGGGGACGAGTCGCCAGCGGACCTTCCCGCGATAGGCCGCGTGAGCCGGGTTCCCGGCGAGGAGCTCGTCCTCGACCAGCGCGCGGCCGACGTTGAACCCCGAAGCCATCAAGAACACGACCAAGTTGCGCAGCGAGACGCTCTGGAGGACGTAGCCGCACTGCAACAGAAGGTAGGAGGCGTAAATCGGATGCCGGACGACGGCGTAGGGCCCGTCCCGCACGAGCCCCCGGTCGGCGGCGGCAAAGCCGAACGATCTCCCCAGGGCAAGGAACGACCACAGGCAGATCGCCAGCCCCAGTACCCCGAACGCGATGCCGAGATTGACCCCGAGCGCCGGATGGGTTCCGTCCGGCCTGAGCAACACCGGCACGAACGTCCCACCGAAGGCGAGCACCCAGTCCGTGGAACGCCGCGTCACCTGGCGGGCCGGACGCCGAACCAGATAGACGACGACCACGACCATCTGCTCGACGAAGAAGCCGACGCCGAGCAACCGGTGAGTCCGGAGGTAGGCCTCCAAGGTGACGGCGGCGAAGTACGCGGCACCGGCTGCCCCGACGAGGTTGGCGCCGAGGCGCACGAGTTGTTGCATACGACCCGAACCGGACGCGGGGGCAGGGGGCCGTCGCACTCCCTGCTCCGTCAGGCCCATCATGCCCGGCTCCTTGTGCTCCAACGGTCAGCGGGCGACGGCATCATCGAGACCGAGCCCGCGCGCGATCAGGGCGTCCACGCTGAAACGGCCGGCCCCGAGCAGCACGACGATCAGCGCGAGCACTGCCAGCGCGAGATTGACTTGGTAGCCGGGAGGATCGGTGACCGACGCGATCCCGGTGGACCAGGTCACGGTGATCATGGCCATCACCATGTCGCCGAAGAGCGCCAACCCGGCCAGCCGGGCGCAGAAGCCCAATGCCACGGCAATGCCTCCGCCAAACTCGATCACGCCGCCCAACACCGCGAAGAATCCCCCGGGGTGGAGGTGGGCCACGTTGGAGAAGTACAGCGCCGTCCCGTGGATTCCCCCCCCATTGAACGCGCCGAACAGCTTGGCCGCTCCGTAGTAGATGAAGATCCAGGCGAGCGCGACGCGCGCCGCCGCCAGTGCCAGATCGGCGCTCACCGACACAGGGCGGACAGTGAACAGGAGCCGCAACGCGTCCTGCGTGCGCCCGCCGGCGCTCGACGGCCTGAGCGTCGCCATTACGGGGCCGGCACAGGAGCCCCGTCGACGCGACGTTCGCCGCGCACCGACGGCAGATCCACTGGACGGGGCATGGGTCGGAACGGGCCGACGAGTTGGGCGCCGAAAGCGGCCAAATGCCGGGCGTGGTCCCCTTCTTGCTCGACTCGCAGCGGCCGGCCGGGAATGCCCGTGTCCATTCGCACCGTCTCCGCGGTCGGGAACACGGCCCGGTGGGAGAGCTGATCCCAGATCGTCAGGGCGAAGCCGAGGTTGACGTCCTGTGCCCCTTCGACCCGATGATGGATTCGGTGGAAGTTCGGACTCACCACGATCCTCCCGAGCGGCCCGAACCCCAGGTTGGTGTTGGAGTGGGCAAACGCCACGATACCGCCGTAGACGATCAGGAGCGTGGTGGACACGGAGCCATCGGCCAGGAGGATGACGCCCGGGACCAGGGCCAGCACATAGGAGACATGGATGAGCGGATGCGTGCGGAACACCGTCATCACGTTCATGTCCTCTTGCGAGTGGTGGAGCTCATGGAAGCGCCAGAGGACACGCGACCGGTGGTTTGCCAGGTGCACGGACCAATTGCAGGCGTCCATGGCCACGAAGATCACCGCGATCGCCGCGACGTGCGGGACCGGCGCCATCCTGGGGAGGACGATCCATGGCACGGCACGCTTCACCAGCTCTTGAAATGACAGGGTGAGCGCGGTGATCAGGAGCACCCCGAGGGTGCCGTGCAGCAACGCATAGAGCACATCCTGTCGGTGACCCCGAGCCACGAGGGGCCGACGTTGCGCCGGTCGAAGCCGCTCCGTCAACAAGATGACGCCAACGACGATCACGCTCGCCGGACCCACAACGACGAGATGCAGCTCCTGCATCGAGCCGGCGAAGCTGGCACCGCCCCATCCGGTCAACCACCCGCCCGCGATCAGTGCCACCGCGACGGCGGCGACCCCGCACGCCGGAAGGTAGATGCGCGCCGTCATGGCCCGCCCGAGCGACCGGACGACGTTCGTCGACCGTGCGCCCCGGGGACCGGTCGCGGACTGGACGGGGACGACTACCACTGGCTGCCCATCGGCGGGGGCGAGGGCGCGGCGCCCCTAGAAGGACGCCCCACCGCTGCCTGCGTTCGAGGAACCCGAATTCGATCCCGAGTTCGAAGCTCCCGACCCCGACGTCGGCTTGGACACGACGATCGCCGTCCACTTGCCCCACGTATCGGTGATGTTGCCGTTCACCTGACCGTGTGCCGTGTCACCAGAGAACAGGTAGAGCCGCTTGCCGCCGTACGTCACCTGGGTCGCGCCCGAGACCTTCACGGTCCCCAGCTTGGACGCGGTGACCCCCGACCCAGCGGTGGCGTGCTTGACGCCACTCGGCAGGACCACGGCCGGCCAGACTTTCAGGCACGCGGCGGTGCAGGGCGTCGAGCTTGCCTTGAGCGTGTAGACGGTCTTGCCGTCGGAGAGCACCTTGCCGTGGCTCGTGTTGACGATCGTCACCTTGGCACCTGACGTCGCAGCCCCCGCCGCGCCTGTGACGGCCAGCGCCGATGCCGACGCCGCGCCTGCCGCCAAGACCACGGCGGCCATCCGGGTGACCCTCCTCGACCGAGAGGACCCTCGATCCTGCTGCTGTGCCATGTTGTTCCTCCTGTAGGGGACGTGCTGTTCGGCGGACGGACGAGAGGACGCCGACCTCGCTGGGCGCGGGCGTCATTCAGGTCCTGCTCAGAGGAATACGGCCAAGGCCGAGGAAGGGATGGCGCCGCGAACCCCGGCCCAGGAATTTCCTCCGCTGCCGACGGCGCGCCGCATCCCTCGGAGAGAGGTCTTGGAGACGTTCACCCGCACTTCGCCGGCGCGGATGGGAATCGATCTCCCGGACGCCCCGGTTCCTGTCACCGAGTTCCCATTCCCCGTTCACCCAGTCCTCAATACTGATTGCAGGAAGGCCGTCGATCGCACGCGCTGGTGACCCAAGTTCGTGCCGCCACTCGCCGCACACCTGAGACCGCGCCGAACCTCCATCGGAGGAGTGCGGTGGGAACGTGCATTGCAGATCAAGACGGTCGGCAGAAGCGTGACGTTCGGCCCTGGCACCCATGCAAGACGGGGTTAGTCTTGACACCTCGGGGGCTGGCAGAGGCACCTGCGCAGCGCAAGGTCTGTCAAGAAACGGTGGCGGTGAATTGGCGAAGACACGTAGGTTCCGGAACCTCGTGCTCGGACGCGGGCGTCGGCGGATCGCAGTAGCCCTGCGGTTGGCGGCCGCCCTCACCGTTGTTGCCACCAGCTTGACCCTGGCCGGCGCGCATGCGACTCTTCCGGCCGCGGCGGACACACCCGTCACCTTCCTGAACGAGCAGTTCAGCGAGGCGACCTTCCCCCCGACCAGTTGGAGCACGCCTTCGGGCACCTGGTCGGCCAGCTGCCCCGCCACCACTCCGGCCACCGGGTGCTCCGCACGGGCCATGGTCAGCGGCGGCACTGCCGTGGGGAACGAGCTCCTGTTCAATCCGACCACGGGGATCCCGTCCAACCTGCAGAACGTGACGCTGTCCTTTTATTCGGACTTCAGCCCCGACGCCACCACATCGGGCGACTCTGTGGCCGTGCAGCAGGCCTCCGTCCATGGAGACACCGGCGACTTCAACCAGCTGGTGTCGATCGCGGGGACCGGGGGCAGCGACGCCACCGGGACGCCCGTCCTCCACACTGTTGCGTTGCCCAACGACAACCTGCCTCTGGCGTTCCGCTGGACGTCCTTCGGGGACACCTCGACGACGTCGACCTCGACCTGGGACATCTCGAACGTGATGATCACCGGGACGGCGCCCGCCACCAGCTACACGCTCACCGCGAACCCGATCTCGAACACGGTCTATCCCCACATCGTGGCCGGGGCGCCGGTCACCATTGCGCTCTCGGGCTCGTCCAACCCGACCGGTGACGCGTTGCAGTTCTCTATCGCGTCCCAACCGAAACTCGGGACGCTCGGCGCGATCACCCAGGTCGACGCCACCGACGCCACCGTCGTCTACTCCCCGCCGGCAGATGCCTGTCCCGACCCCAACGGGACTCCGGGGTTCCTCTGCTCCGACCCGTTCACCTTCACGGTCCACGACGTCGAGGGCAACGTGAGCAGCCCGGCCCAGGTCGACCTCGACGTCCTCCCGGGTGGCGCCGGCGGGGTGCTGCCTGTCGTCACCGCTCCGGCTTCCGAGTCCTACACGACGCTCTCGCAGAACGGAAACCTGGTGCAGGCGGCCGACCTTTCCTCGGCCGTGTCGGTCGGGCCGTCAAACTTCCCCGACGAGATCCAATTGGACCTGCAGGCGTCGACCGGCACCATCGAGCTCCTCAACGCGACGGCGTCCGGCGTGACGTTCCTCAACGGGACGGCGAGCGGAGACCAGACGATCGACATGGCGGGGAGCCTGACCAAGCTGAACCAGGCGCTCGGCGAGTTCCTCTATTTCCCACCGAGCGGCAGCACCCCGACGGCGACCATCAACATGTTCCCCGAGGACATGGGTCCTACCGGCAGCGGGCCGTTCGCCCAGGGGGCCGAGGTCACCACCACCATCAACGGGATCGTGACCAACCCGCCACCGTCCCTGGCCCTGCCAACGGGAGCGCTTTCCATCGCCAACGACGCGGGGCCGCTCACCTTCCCGGGTGGCGCGGCGACCGGCTTCTTCCTGACCGACGCCGGCGCCTCCTCCACGACCCAGGACGAGGTGCTGCTCGGCGTGAGCGCCGGCTCCCTCGCCCTCCCGGCGTCTGACACCAGCGGACCGAACCAGCTGGTGACGGTCCAGAGCCTCGGCAACGGGAGCAGCTACGACATCACGGGCACGGTGGCGCATATCGACGAAGCCCTGCCGGACCTGACGTTCGACCCCGCGCTCCTGCCCTCGGAGACCGTGACACTCAGCGCGTCGGCGGTGGACCCCGACACCGGGTTGGCCGCCCTCCAGCAGTCCATCTCCATCAAGGTGATCGAGGCGCCGTTCCCCTTCGGCGCCACCTCGTTCGGCACCTTGGAGAACGCGCCGGCGACGGTATGGCTCTGCGGCGGCGGGCCACCCAACGACGCCCTGAACTTCTCTATCACGACGGATCCGGGCCACGGCACGCTCGTGGCCGACCCGTCGGCATCGCCGGCCAGTTCGGGGTGCTCGCCGACGACCAACGCCGAGGCCTTCGTCTACACGCCCAGCGCCAACTACACGGGTCCCGACAGCTTCATCTACTCCATCACCGACCCCACCACCGGCCTCGACAGCACCAACAACACGGTGACCATCACCGTCTCGCCGCACCTGAAGCCGACGGCCTACGACGTGTCCGCCTTCACCACCGAAGACGTCCCGGTGACGGCCGTGCTCTGCGGCGAGAACCCCGAGCCGAGCATCACGCCGACCCTCACCTTCAGCATCGTCTCGAACCCCTCCTTCGGCACGCTGACCGACGCCGGCCCGGCCAGCGTGAACACGTGCAACCAGGGCAACGTGGCCGAGGACTTCACCTACACACCCAACGCCGGCACGTTCACGGCCGACGGCACCGACACCTTCGCCTACGTGGTGAGCAACGGGACGGTCAGCGATCCGGCCACGGGCACCATCAGCGTGGCCACCCTCACCCCCCAGGTGATCGGCTACCCGGCCACCGTCAACGAGGACAGCTCCATCGGGCTGAACCTGTGCTCCACCGCACCCAACGGGTCGCCCACCTTCTCCATCGTCGATGGTCCGGCCCACGGCACCCTCGACCAGACGGTGGCGCCCGGCAATGGACCAACCTGCCCGACCGGCTACTTCGCCTTCGGCTACGAGCGCTACGTGCCGACCCCGCTCTATTCGGGGCCCGACCTGATCGGGTACACGGCTACCGCGGGCGGCCGCACCTCAACCGTGGCCTTGATCACCTTGACCGTCGCCAAGGTGGAGATCCCGCCGACGGCATCTGCCCAGACCGTCACCGACATCGCTCCCCAGCCGGTGGCCGTCATCCTCTCGGGGACCTCGCTGCAGGGCTCGACGCTCACCTACCGCGTCACGAGCAACCCGTCGCACGGCACCTTGAGCGGGACGGCGCCCGACCTGACCTACACCCCGTCGATCGGCAACGGGACCGACTCGTTCACCTTTGTCGCCAACGACGGCGTTGCCGACAGCCCACCCGCCACGGTGACGATCGACGTCACCACGCCGCGGCTGTCCTCGAGCGTCTGCTACACCGGCACCCCGATCAACCTGGGACTGGGCACGTACAACTGCGCCGGCCCTCTGACGAGCGTCTCGGACCCCGTGCTGGGCGCCATCGAGCTGGCCCACACCTCGGGCGCGCCGAACGCCGAGCTCCAGCTGCAGCAGACGATCACGAACGACAGCCTGGCCAGCGACACGGTGACCCTGACCGCACCGAGCGGCACGTCGCAGTGGCAGTTCCTCTACGACGTCGACGGCGGCGACCAGACAGCGCAGCTCACGGGGTCGGGCCTGACAGTGACGCTCGGGCCCGCCGGGACGAGCGCGGCTTCCATCGACGTGCAGATCGTCGTGTTCGCGCCGCTCAGCCTTCCCGCGCCGGCGGTCGTCTCGGCTCACGTGCTGGCGGTGTCCGGCAACGACCCGTCGGTGTACACCCAGGTGCCGATCGAGGTGCAGGACGGGACCTCGGTCCCGACCCTGACGCTGGCCCAAGCCAACGGCAGCGGCGGCGTCTCGTTCCCCACCTCATTGCTGGTCTCGCCCCCGCTCTTCGGAGGCGGCCCCTCGGGCAGCGTGGACATCGAAGCAGGCTTGCAGGGTACGGGCATCAACACCTTCGCCATCCACGCGGAGCCGGCCCCGAACAACACGGCTGCGGTCACCCCGGCGTTCTTCCTGGGCACCACGAACGTGACGGCCGCCGTCCTGGCCGGCACCGAGGTCATCACGTGTTACGCCGCGCCGGTCGGCTGCCCGCCCATGCACGCCGTCTTGACACCACCCGCTTCGGGTTCGGGCTTCTTCGACATGGAGATCGTCATCAGCTCGACGATCGACGGGCAGGGCACCCAGGACTTCGCCGGGATCACGCTGGCCGGAACCGTCGGGCCCGACTTCTCCACCAGCCTCCCCAACCTCGGCGTCGGGGTCTACGAGGCCACGCCGCTGACCCAGACCTTGTCCCAGCCCACCGAGCTGTCGGGTTCCACCACCCGCACGGTGCACCTCCACAACGACGGCGACGTGAGCGACACGTTCACGGTCCAGGCTGCGGTCACTCTGGCGAGCGGCGACACCAGCTCCATCAACTTCGGCGCCACCGCGCCCGGTTTCATCAACCTCGGCCCGGCGAGCGACGTGACGAGGTCGATCACGGGCACGGGCTACAACGTGACGATCCCCGCGGGTGACTATGTCGATTTCCAGATCACCGACGCCGCCGCGTCGAGCACGGCGGCCGCGCCGCCCCAGGTGGTGCTCACCGCCACGTCGCAGCTGGACCCGGTCAAGGTCGACTCGTTCGAGGTCACCTTCCCCACCTACTCCTACCGTCCCGATGCGGTCCTGACCGGACCCGACGGCTCGCCAATCGGCGCCGGCGTCTACCAGCAGAGCTACCCCGGTCCGGTCGGCAACAGCCAGCAGGCCGAGTACGACATCGACCAGTCGAGGTCGGACACCATCGACATCACCCTGGCCGACCGCGGAACCGGACACTGGCCTCCGAACGCCACCGACACCGTCGTGGTGACCTCGCCCAGCGTCGACCCCAATTTCAACGTGACCTACGCCCTGCTGCAGAACGGCACGTCCACCGACGTCACGGCGGCGATCACGGGCTCGGGGCTCACGCTGAACCTGGGACAGACAGGCTCGGGCGCGCCGACCCCGGTGATCGCGATGACGGCGTCGGCGTCGGTCACGAGCCAGCCCGGGCACCCGGGGTACTACCCCCTCACGGTGACCTCGCTCAGCTCACTGCCGGCGGGGCTGGCCGACGTCGTGGTCGCCGGCCTCTACAACACGGGCCAGAGCCAGCTCCGTTTCGCCGGCCTGCCCCAGCCCGAGCCGAGCGACATCACCGCCACGGTGCAACAGGACCACGACACCAACCGGGTGGCCCCGTTCCCCGACGCGGGTTACGCGGCCGGCGCGACCTACGGCGCCTACAGCGACCCCACGGGCCAGAAGTTCGCCTACGTGTCGGCCTACGACACCTTCGACCTCCAGGTGGCCTCGGAGATCGTGACGCACACTCAGTACCGGATCCAGATGGTGGACCCGGGCGATCAGCTGCGCGGGCTGCCCGCGTGGGAGCGCGACGCCCTGGGCCTGCCGTACTACAGCCCCAATCCCGAGGAGCCGGCCGACCCGCTGGCCGCGGGATCTGGTCTCAATCCGACCATCATGGCCGGGGGCGTGAACATCACCGCCGCCGTCGAGAACGGGACCTACACCACGGCCTCCCTCGGCACCAACGAGACGACGAACATCACGGTGTCGTTCGCACCGACGTCCCAGCTGCGCTACATCCCGCTGAAGTTCAACCTGATCAACGCCGCCACCGGCGAGGTCGAGGACGTCATGGTCATTCAGCCGAGCTCCATCGTGTCGTGCACGCCCGACGGGTCCGGTGAGGTGCAGCAGACCATCACCACCTCGACCGGCTCGCACAAGCTCAACTTCGAGGCGTGGGACCGCACCGACCCCCAGAGCCCGACCGCCTGCCTGCAACACCTCAGCCACAGCTGGATCACCAGCGCGCCGCTGGTGCTCGGGCAATACGTGCCCGGCACCAGCGACTCGCTGGCCGGCGGTGACAATCCCGTCGGGCTGTGGTTCGTGCCGCAACCGAACACCATCTTGCGCGTGAACACCGACAACGGCTTCGTGACGGGCAACGCCACCGCCTTCGTCGACTCCCCGTTGACCGACGGCAATGGGAACCCCGACGCCAACACCGCTTCGGACGGGCTGGAGAACTACTACTTCCTCGGCGCGTTCCCGAACCTCAATTGGAGCACGACCGACACCACGAATGGGCTTCCGATCGCCGCCGGCAGCACCCTCCTGCCGGCGGCGCCCTTCCCCCTCGTCCAACCGAGCGTCACCAATTGGCCGAACAACTCGATGTACGCGCAGCGCTACTTCCAGGTCGACGGGATGACCGGCGCACCCGCGATGGTGGGCGAGATGGACGTCCACGTTCCCTGGTTCAGCGGCAACGTGCCCCTGACCATGGAGGTCGACAGCACCCGGGGCTTGGTGCTCAATTACCCTGCGCCGGCGGAGGCCACTGCCACGCTGCCGATGACCGACGGGTCGACCAACTGGAACTTCTACAATTTCTACTGGAACGTCACCAGCGCCGGCGCCGTGACCCAGGGAGGGTGCCTCGGCATCCCGTCCGCGCTCTTCGTGTATCTCGGCTACAAGGCCGGCGTCGATGTCAGCGGCGGCCCGAACCTGTGCCTGCTCGGAGCCACGGTGACCTTCGAGCCGATCTCGCCGACGCCCGGTGCCGAGGCGAGGGTCTCCCAGGTGACGGTGTCACTGCTGAATCCGGGCATCGGCGCCAAGGCCAGCCCGGAGTTCAACCTCAACTCCTTTTCGGGCGAGATCGACTTCGACCCGACCACCGAGGAGGTGACGAAGGTGGTGCTCGATCCGGACTTCGGCGTCGGGCCTCCGACGGGCTGTCAAGAGGACCAGAACCTCGGCATCATCGACGATGCCCAGGGACTCACGAAGGCGCTCCTCTTCTTCGGCTATCTGCCCTGCCCCACCAACTACTTCTTCTTCAACGCCAGGCTCACCTACCAGACGGGCGGGTTCGACACCGGGTACGCGACGCCAGGCGGCATCGGACTGCAATTCAAGGGAACGCTGACGTTCTTGAACGTGATCAACCTGCAAAGCATCGAGGCCGACATCTCGACCGACCCGTTCAACTTCCATTTCGCCGACAGCCCGATCGACTTCTCCATCTCGAACAGCATCCCGGTGAGCGCCAATCTCACCTTCTCGGGCGACGTCGGGGCCAACGGCTTCGACATCAACGTGTCGGGCGGCCTCGTCGTCGACGGGGTCACCATTGCGGGAGCGTCGGGTGTGCTGTCCACCCTCGGCATCGGTGTCTGTGGGACCTTGGTCGGCGTCAGCATGGGCTTCGGCTACCCATGGGGGAGCTCGCCACAGATCTACCCATCGGGGTGTACGACCAACCAGTACAACGTGGGGGCCTGACGCGCCATGCTCCGACGTCTGAAATGGGTCGCCGCACTGCTGGCCGGCGTCGTCGTTCTGGCCGGGTGCAACCTCGCGGCCAAGGTCGTCGTGCAGCCGAATGGGTCGGGGTTCTACTCGGTGATCATGGCGGTTCCCAACGCGCCGTCCAACCCGGGCCGGGCGCTCCTGGCGGCGGTCCGCAGCGGTGCGGCCAGGAGCAAGGTGCCCCTGACGGTGACCGCCTACTCGGCGAACGGCAGCAGCGGGGCCAAGCTGACGTTCCACTTCCTCTCGCTGGCCGACCTGAACGCGGAGAGTCACCGGCTGGCCGCCAGCGGCAGCGGGGGCATCGGGGTGACCGTCGACCGGGACAACCACGGCTGGAACTTCTCCGCCTCGACGGCGAACAGCCTGATCACACCGGCCGCGTCGAGCGGACCGGGCAACAGCTCCTTGGCCAAGACGCTCAATTCCCAGATCAATCTCGCCCTCATCGTGCAACTCCCTGGGGCGCCGGCGGAGAACGACGCGCGGGCCGTCACGCACACCGCAACGACATCGACGTTCACCTGGACCCTGTCGTCGGCGCAGACAGGCACCGGCTTGCAGGCGTCGACGACCTACGTGGGGAATCAGGCCAACGTGAAGCTGGCGACGGCCGTCACGCCGGTCGCAAGCGGGACGAGCGCAACGGTCAGCTCCGGCCTCTCTGGTGGCACGATTGCGCTGATCGCCGGCGCAGCCGTGATCGTGCTCGGTGGTGGTGCCTTGGCCATTGTGCTCAGGCGGCGTCGCCATCCCGCCATCGCCGCCGAGGTGGTCGCGCCTTCCGAGGCGGACTGACCTTCCGGTCGGCCCACGACCTCGGGGTTCCCGTGGTCTCGCTGTTCGAAACCACAGGACGCGCCGGGTCCGGCACCTCAAGGAGACGTGGTCGCCCTCGCTTGTTCTAGCGTTGCCTTCACATATGCAAGACGGCCCGAAGGCTCCGCAACCGACGCTCTCAGATGCGCCGGCGAGCGATCACAGGAGATGTCCCGGTGGCGACTGACCTCATCCACCTCTCCGGGGTCATCAATCGGCCCCTCGTCGACCGAAACGGCGATCGACTCGGCCGCGTCCGGGACCTCATCGTGCGGATCGGCGACAGCCCGCACCCACCGATCGTGGGCGCGGTGGTCACCATCGCGGGACGCGATCTCTTCGTGCCGGTGCGCAAGATCTCCGCCCTCGAACCTGGCCTGGTGAGGTTCGACGGCGACCGAGTCGACTTGCGTCGCTTCGAGCGCCGGCCGGGTGAGTTGCTCTTGGCCCAGGATCTGAAGGCCCGTCACCTCATCAACTTCGTCGGCGGCCGGCTGATCCGCGCCAACGAGATCGAGCTCGCCCGAAACAACACCGGCTGGGAGGTCGTGGGTGTCGATCCCTCGACGCGCGGGATTGTGCGCCGACTGCTCCCGGGCCGCCTCGGACAGCACACGGCGGCCGGGTCCATCGTCGACTGGGGCAGCATCGAGCCCTTTGTCTCCCACGTCCCGACGGCGCACCTGCGCATCCCCTACCGCAAGCTGGCCCGGCTGCACCCGGCACAGATCGCGGACCTCGTCGAGGCGGCGTCACACGATGAAGGAGAGGAGATCATCGAGGCCGTCGGGCAGGACCGCGAACTCGAGGCCGACGTCTTCGAGGAGCTCGACCCGCAGCACCAGGTCGAATTCATCGAGGCGCGCTCGGACGCCGACGCCGCCAAGGTGCTGGGCTCAATGGCGGCCGACGACGCCGCCGACCTGATCACCGAGCTCGATCAGGAGCGCCGTGCCCCGATCCTCGGGCTGCTCCCCGAACCGCAGCGCCGCAAGGTGCGCTCGCTGTTGAGCTACCACCCCGAGACGGCCGGCGGCCTCATGAGCCCCGATTTCCTCCTCCTCCCGGAGACGACGACGGTGACCGAGGCCATCGCGGCGATTCGTTCCAGCCGTGCGCCGCGCGAGGCGCTGGGCGTCGTCTTCGTGGCCGATGCACAAGGCCTCCCCAGCGGTTCGGTCTCCGCCGTCCACCTGATCCAGTCGCCGGCCGACGAGCCGCTCTCCGCCGTGGCCACGTCTGGCGTGCCGCACGTGCACCCCGACTGGGATCTGGGCGCCGTCGTCCGCAAGATGTCCGACTTCAACCTGACGGTGGCGCCGGTTCTCGACCACGAACACAGATCGATGATGGGCGTCATCACGGTCGACGACGTCCTCGAGCTGCTCTTGCCCTCCGGCTTCCGGCGGGACTACGGCGTGACGGCGGCCGAGGAGTAACCGTGGACCGTCGACGAAGACCCAACCCAACCGCCCGCCGGCATCAGGTCGTCGCGCCCCGTTAGCCGGCGACCCACTCGCTCCGTGTCGGGGCGGTCCAGCGACAAAGGTCAACACCACCCGTCGAGGGCGTTCGCGCCCGGCCGTCCCTGACCGGGTGGGAGAAACAACCCGGGCGGCGCCGACCAGGTCGCCGTGACCCCGAGGCGCAAGGGAGGTGAGACATGACAGACACGCCGGAGATGGAGCACGCCACGGCGGTGCTGGACACAGCCCACGTCGGGGATATTCAGGGTGCGTTCGGCACCATCCGCCAGCACGACACCGGTGCCCGCCGTTCCTGGACGACCCGACTCTTGACCCTTCTCGCCATCATGGGCCCGGGGTTGATCGTGATGGTCGGCGACAACGACGCCGGCGGCGTGTCCACCTACTCGCAGGCGGGACAGAACTTCGGCCTCACACTCCTGTGGCTCCTTCCGCTCCTGATTCCGGTCCTGATCGTGAACCAGGAGATGGTGGTGCGTCTCGGAGCGGTCACCGGCGTCGGCCACGCCCGGCTCATCAACGAGCGCTTCGGAAAATTCTGGGGGATGTTCTCGGTAGGGGACCTCTTCATCCTCAACTTTCTCACCATCGCAACCGAATTCATCGGTGTCAGCCTGGCACTCGGTTACTTCGGGGTCAGCGAGTACATCTCCGTCCCCCTTGCCGCGGTCTCGCTGATCGCCATGACGGCCACCGGCAGTTTCCGGCGGTGGGAACGCTTCATGTTCGTCTTCATCTTCGCCAACTTCCTGGTGATTCCCCTCGCTGTCATGAGCCATCCGCAGGCCGGGCCCTTCTTCAAGGGCTTCGTCACTCCAGGTGCGCAGGGCGGTTTCAACTCGACGTCCGTCTTGCTGATCATCGCCATCGTGGGGACGACCGTGGCCCCGTGGCAGCTCTTCTTCCAGCAGTCGAACATCGTCGACAAGCGAATCACCCCGCGCTGGATCAACTACGAGCGGGCCGACACGGTCGTCGGTTCGCTCGTTGTCGTCTTTGCCGCCTCGGTGTTGATCGCGGTGCCCGCCGCCGCCTTTGCGCATACATCGCTGTTCGGCCAGTTCACCAACGCGGGCGGCGTGGCCGAAGGCCTCAAGCACTACGTCGGCACGGCGGCCGGAACGATCTTCGCCATCATCCTGTTGAACGCCTCCATCATCGGAGCGGCCGCGGTGACCCTCTCCACCTCCTACGCCTTCGGTGACGTGTTCGGCGCGCATCACTCGCTGCACCGCTCGTGGCGGGAGGCAAAGTTCTTCTACGGCGCCTTCTCGGCCATGGTCGTCCTGGCCGCCGGCATCGTGATCATCCCCGGCGCGCCACTCGGCGTCATCACGACCGGGGTCCAGGCGCTCGCCGGGGTCCTGCTGCCGTCGGCCACCGTCTTCTTGCTGTTGCTCTGCAACGACAGGGACGTGCTGGGCCCGTGGGCGAACCGGCCGTGGCTCAACATCGTGGCGGGCATCATCGTCTCCATCCTCTTGATGATGTCGCTCGTGCTGATGATCACCACGCTCTTCACGTCCGTGAACGTCAGCGACCTCGCCCTCGTGCTCGGTGGCATTCTGCTGGTCGCCTATGCGATCACGGGTATCGCAGTGGTGCGCACCCGGCACCGCCGCCCGCCGCGTGTCGTGGTCCCGCCGGAGGAACGAGCCAACTGGCGCATGCCGCCGCTGAACCTCCTCAGCCGCCCAAAGTGGTCCCGAGGACGCGTCTTCGGGATGTGGGCACTCCGTTGCTATCTGGTCGTCGCGGTTGTCCTCCTCCTGGTGAAGGCGATCGAACTCGGCGTCAACGGGAAGGGTTGACGCCTCGAGGGAAACTCGACGTCGATCGGCCCGCACGCGAGGACGCAGAGGGGCGGAGGCACGGGGAGTGCGAGATGATGCATCGATGAAGATCGTCTCGCTGCTTCCCTCCGCCACTGAGATCGTGTTCGCTCTCGGCCTCGGTGACCAGCTCCGTGGTGTCAGCTTCGAGTGCGACTATCCCGAGGGGGCGAGGACGGTGCCGGTGGTGTCCGGCACCTCGCTCGACGCCGAACGCCCCCGCACCGCCGCGGAGGTGGACGCCGAGGTGAGTGCCAAGGTCGCGGCCGGCGAGTCGATCTACACCCTCGACGACGCCCGCATCCGCTCGATCGACCCGGATCTCATCCTGGCGCAGGACCTCTGTCAGGTGTGCGCGGTGCCTTCGGGTGCGGTGGCGGAAGCGCTCGACCTGATCGGCTGCCGGGCCGAGGTGGTGTCGCTCGATCCCGCCAGCCTCGACGACGTGATCGAGTGCGTCGAGCAGGTCGGCCGGGCCACCGGCACCGAGAAGGTGGCCGCGGAACTGGCCGCCGGGCTCCGCCGCCGCCTGGAAGCCGTGCGGGAGCGCGTCGAAGGCCGCCCGCGCCCGCGCGTCTTCGTGCTCGAGTGGTCCGACCCTCCCTTCAACGCCGGGCACTGGGTGCCCGAGATGGTGCAGGTTGCGGGGGGCGAGCCCGTCCTCGCCGCGGCCGGCGAGCGGTCGCGGCGTGTGACGTGGCAGGAGATCGGTGCCGAGATGATCGACGTCACCGTCTTCAGCCCGTGCGGGTTCGACCTCTCCGGTGCGGTCGAACAGTCGGCCTCCTTTTTGGGGCGCCCGGATCTCCCGGACCTGGGACGGATCGTCGCGGTGGATGCCAATGCGTATTTCTCGCGGCCCGGTCCCCGCGTGGTCGACGGCGTCGAACTTCTGGCGGACCTGTTCGACCCCGCCCGGCCGGACGCGGATGCTCCAGGGGCCCAGCGCCTGCGCTGAGCGGTCTGCGAGCTCGTTGCCTCTCTTTCTTCGCCTTGCCGCCACGCTGCGTCGCCTCCTGTCGTCACGGAGTGACTCGAGCCGAAGTGGGATTCCACCTCGACGACGTCAACCTCGCGCTCGGCAACTTGGTCAACGAGATGAAGGCTGCGGAGCGCGACGACGCCCGTCGCTGAACTCCCGGTCCGCCGTCATCTGACTCCGTCGAGGGGAAGGCATCGGCGTCGGCGTAACCTGAAGGCGTGACGCCCCTGGTCGTTGTGGTCTCGGACAGTCATTTCTCCACTGGCCCACCGACAACTCGACCTGCTCGGCCGGCCCTGGGTGGCCGTGCCCGGGAACCACGACGTCGGCGACAACCCAACGGGGCGGCGAGTGACGAGGACGTACGAGCCGGTGGCCGGCCCGGCCACCACGTAAACAAAGGAGGACACGCGTATGGCGATGGGCAATCGTCCCGAGGTGCAGACGGCGGCTGCCCCCGTCGTGGCGCTGGACGTGGTGCTCGGCGTCGAGCAGATGGCGACCGCGCTGGCCCGGCTGCCGTTCCGTCATCCCCTGGCCGGCAAGTTCTCGCCGTTGTCCAACCTCGGTGTCTCGGTGACCCACGAGGTCATCCGCGCGTTCATGGGGTACGCCTCGGCCTTGCGCATCCCCGAGTTCCGTTCACTCGAGTTGTTCCTCGACGGGATCTGTTCGGTTGTCATGCCGCCGTTCGTCCGCTCACTCGACGTGGCGGGGCACCCAACCGAGCTCGGTGGGGTCCCAGGGATCGTCTACCGCCAACGGCATCGAGCTCCGCTCGGCGTCATCCTCTACCTGCACGGCGGCGGGTACATCGGGACGTCGCCCGAGATGTACGCCTTTTTCACGGCGCGGGTGTGCAAGGAGACGGAGTGCGCGGTGTTCGTGGCCGACTATCGCCTCGCCCCGGAGTTCCCGTACCCCGCCGGCGCCGAGGACGCGGCTGCGGTCTTCAATGCGTTGATCGATCTCGGCATCCCGCCGACGCGCATCCTGCTCGCCGGTGACTCCGGCGGTGGCGGCCTGGCCAACACGGTCTTGCTCGACCCCGAATGCCGCGACGACATGAGACCGGCCGGCCTGGTGCTGTTCTCCCCGGAGGTCGACCTGCGCCTCGACGAGCCGTCGGTGACCGAGAACGCCGAACACGACATCTTGCCGTGGAACATCCCGACGGCCTCGTACCTCCATGGCGCTGACGCGTCGAGCCAATCGGTCTCGCCGTTGACGGCCGACCTGAGCGGCTTCCCGCCGACGTTTGTGGCCTGGGGCGGCGACGAGATGTTCCGCGACCCCATCCGTCGCTACGTGCAGCGGCTACGCGCCGCCGGGGTACCCACCGAGGCCCAGGAGTTCGAGGGCCTGTTCCACGTCTTCCCGATCCTGATGCCCTGGCTCGAGGACAGCCGCGAGGTCTTCCGGCGCCTGCACGCGTTCATCCACAAGTTGGTGGCCGGGGCGCCCGCATGGTCCGACGCCGAGCTCCGGCACCAGCTCGGCCTCTCGCCGTCGACCGACTGATCGCGTCTACGGGCGGCCGAGCGAATCGGCCACCTTCCGCAGCTCGTCGCGGAAGTCCGGGTGCGCGATGTCCGCCAACTGATGAGCCCGTTCGCGCACGGTGAGGCCGGTCAGCTCTGCCGCGCCGTATTCGGTCACGACGACACCGGTGTGGTGTCGCGGCGTCGACACCACCGAACCCTCCGGGAGGAGGCCGGCGATTCGTGACACCACCTCACCCTGGCGGACAGCGGTCGAGCGCAGGCAGATGAGCGAATGGGCGTCGAGGTGTATCTCGGCCCCCGCGACGAAGTCCTCGTGGCCGCCGACCCCCGAGATCTGCCGGCCGTCGATGCTGTCGGCCACGACCTGGCCGTAGAGGTCGACGGAAAGCGCACCGTTGATGGAGACAAGGTTGGCATTCTTGGCGATGACGGTCGGGTCGTTCACCGTTTCGACAGGGAGGAAGGCAACCTCCGTATTGCCATCGAGCCACTCATAGAGCTCGGCCGTTCCGAGCGCGAACGTCGTGACCGACATCCCGTCGAACACGCCCTTGGCCTCGTTCGTGACCTTGCCCGCCCGGTGGAGCTGCATCAGCCCGGTGGTGAACATCTCCGAGTGGATGCCGAACCCACCGATCGGGCCCTTGGCCAGCTCGGTCGCCACGATGTTGGGGATGGCGCCGATGCCCGTTTGCAACGTGGAACCCTCCCGCACGTACGCCAGCGCGTGACGTGCGATGGCGGCGTCGACCTCTTCGGTCGGCGGGTCAGCCAGGGCAAACGGGGTGGCGTCGGTCTCGATCAGCACGTCCACCAGCTCGAGCGGGATCGTGTTCTCGTAGTCCGGCGCCAGGCTCGTGGTGCGGGGGAGGTTGGAGTTGGCCTCGAAGATCAACAGCCGCTCGGGGTCGCGTCCCGCCCGCAGCAGCTCGTCCCGGGTCGCCCCGAGGTGCAGGGACAGGTTGACGTTGCCCGCGTCATCGGGCGGCGCGCCCTGGGCCACCATGACCCTCGGGGAGAACCGGGCCAAGATGGGCGCGAACTGGCGAAACCCGCCGGGCACCAGTTCGACCTTGAAACCCCCGTCGTGGAGCAACCGCTCCGCCGGGCCGAAGAACCCGCAGCGGTACGAGACCCCGGGTTTGGTGAAGACCTCGTAGTAGTTGAGGCAGAGCGCGCCGCCGATCTGCAGGTCCCGCCAGTCGTCCCGGCCGCCGAGCGCAGCCAGGAACGTGTCGGGGTTGGCCGGTCCCAGCCCGAAGCCGATGCTGTCGACGGGCCGGATGAGCGCAACGGCCTCGGGGGCGGAGACGACCTTGGTCATGGGCCCCACTCTCGCACCCTGCCCTTGCGTTGACCAAGGTTCATTTGCCTGGTCGGAGGGCCGTCACCCGAAAATCCATGACCTTTGGCCCTATCGGCTCACCCGCTCGGCGCGAGACAATACGCGCGACACCCTCCTCTTCCCAGACAACGGTGCTTGGAGAATGGCGGCCAACCCCCTCGGTCGCCATTTTCCAATTCCGGCACGCGGCGCACCGGGGTCCGCAGCCTGTCTCCCCTCGGGCAGCCTGCGCGCGTCGCCTGCGACGCCGCCCTGCCACCCATGTGACATAGGGCCCTGTCGCGCCGGGAGGAGGGGGTGCAAGCTGTCTGCAACCCGGGGGGGCCACCCGGTCACCGCAGCTGAGGCAGCGGCGAAAGGAGGGCAGTGCACACGACGAGGAGTCGGATCCGCAGGCGATGGGCGCGCCACCCCGCCGTTCGCTCCTCCACCGTGCGCCGGGACCACGCCGACGAGCTCGTGGTCGACGTCCCGGGGCCACGCGCCCGAGACGGCCGCGGACGCTGATCGACCCCCTCGCCGACAGATGTCGATGTACACCCGACTCCTCGGTGCCGCCCTCGAGCAGCGGCCGCACCGAGAAGACGGGGCCGGCCGGGACGACGCGCTCGACGAAGTTCGGCGTCGCCGCGCCGAGCTCGAGACGGGGTTGCCGAGCGGCGATGTCGATACGGTCTCCGCGGTGCTGGCGCTGCAGGTCGGCTACGACGTCGCGCTGGTCGAGCTGGCGGCGCTGATGGGCATCGACAGCGGGCCTGGCCGGTTCGAACAACCCGTGCACGAACGGGACCGGTTGCGCACGGCCTTGGGCGAGCTCGGCATCATGGTCGACGCGGCCGACGCGCCGTCCCTCGGGCGAGCCGAGGCGGAGCCACCGCGGACCTGAGGCGCCACCGGCTCAGGTCCCGCTGGCCTCGGAGCGGGCGTCCTGCACCGAGCGCTCGTTGAGGCGGGCCGCGAACGTCGCCGCCTGGGTCCGGCGTTCCATGCCCAGCTTCGCCAGCAGGTTCGAGACGTAGTTCTTCACCGTCTTCTCGGCCAGGAACATCGTCTCGGCGATCTGGCGGTTGGTGTAACCCTCGGCGATGAGGTCGAGGATCCGTCGTTCCTGGGGCGTGAGGCTGGCGAGTCGCGGGTCCACCTTGGGCCCCTCGCGCAGCCGTTCGAGCACCCGTTCGGTTAGCGCGGGGTCGAGGAGCGACTGCCCCGCCCCGGCCCGGCGGATGGTGTCGAGCAGATCCAGGCTGCCGACCTGCTTGAGGACGTAGCCGGCCGCCCCGGCCATGATCGACGCGATGAGGGCCTCGTCGTCGGCGTACGACGTCAGCATCACGCAGGCGATCGCGGGCGAGTTCGACCGGACCTCGCGGCACACCTCCACGCCGCTGCCGTCCGGCAGTCGCACGTCGAGGATGGCCACGTCCGGCTGCACCATCGGGATGCGGTCCAGCGCCTCGGCCACCGTCGCGGCCTCTCCCACCACATCGATGTCGTCGCAGGCGTCGAGCAGGGCCCGCAGGCCCGTTCGGACCACCTCGTGGTCGTCCAAGAGGAACACACCGAGCGTCACGGGGCACCATCTTCCCACCTCACCGGAGGCCCGGCGACTCCCGCAAGGGTAACCCCGGCGGCCTGGTCCACTGGCCGCGCGGCCTATCGTCCAAGAGGTCCGTCCCTCCCGAACCGAAGAGGAGCACCCGATGACATCGGTACCCCAGAGCGCCCCGGGCCGCATCGTGGTCGGGGTCGACGGCTCGCGGTCGTCGCTCGACGCCCTCTCGTGGGCGGGGCGCCAGGCCGCCATGACGTCGGCGTGTCTCGAGGTCGTGACGACCTGGGAATGGCCGTCGAGCTACGGGTGGGCGGTGCCCGTGCCCGAGGACTTCGATCCCGAAGGTGACGTCCGGCGGACCCTCGAGGCCACCGTCGAGCCGGTGCGGGCCGCCCACCCCGAGGTCCAGGTCACCGCGCGGGTGGTCGGCGGACATCCGGCGCCGGTGCTGGTGGAGGCGTCCAAGGGTGCCGAGCTCCTGGTGGTGGGCAGCCGGGGTCACGGCGAATTCGTCGGCATGGTGATCGGCTCGGTCAGCGAATACTGCTCCGCGCACGCGCACTGCCCGGTCCTGGTCCACCGGGCCCCGAGCTGAGCCCGCGGCACGCTGCACGCTGCACGCTGCACGCGGCGACGTCAGGGCCCGGCCTGTCCGAGCAACCGGTCCACGGCGCGCCGGCGCGCCTCGGTGGCCTCGCGCAGCTGCGCCACGCCAGGGCCGCCTGCACTCCGGCGCCCGCGGCCTGCTCCGGGCTGGCCGAGCAGCGCCGCGAGCGTCGCCGCCACCGAGGACCGGAGCGCGTCGAGGTCGTAGCCGCCCTCGAGGAAGAGCGCGAGCCGGCCCGGACGCGGGGCGAACTCCGCGACCACGCGCGCCAGGTCGGCGAAGTCGCCGCTCTCCAGGTCCAGGTTGCTCAGCGGATCAGCCCGGTGCGCGTCGAATCCGCATGAGACGAGCACCCAGTCGGGCGCGAACTCCTCGATCACCGGCCGGGCCGCCTGGTCGAGCGCACGGACGACGACGTCGCCGGTCGCGCCCGGTGGGAGCGGCAGGTTGAGGGTCAGCCCCGCGGCCGCCCGGCCGCCGACCTCGGCGGGGTGGCCCGTACCGGGATAGAGCGGATGCTGATGGGTCGAGACGTAGAGCACGTCGGGGTCGTCCCAGAAGATCTCCTGCGTGCCGTTGCCGTGGTGGACGTCCCAGTCCACGATCAGCACGCGCTCGCCCTGGGCCGTGCGTGACGCCGCCGCAACCGCCACATTGTTCAGGAGGCAGAAGCCCATGCCGCAGTCGGCCAACGCGTGATGTCCGGGCGGTCGGACCGGGACGAAGGCCACCCCCTCGCCCCGAACCTCGAGCTCCGCCAGGGCGGCCAAGCCCGCGCCCGCCGCTCGACGTGCCGCGATCCACGAGTCCGCCCGGGCGTAGGTGTCGGCGTCGACGTGCCCGCCGCCCTGCGCGCAGAGCGCCTCGAGCTGCGCCAGGTACGCCGGCGCGTGCACGCGGGTCAGCGCGTCCAGGGGGGCTTCCGTGGGTTCGGCGTGCACCAGCGAACCGTCGAGCGCGAGGTCGTGGACCCCGTCCATGACCGCGAGCACGCGGGAGGGGCGTTCGGGATGGTGCGCGCCGCCGTCGTGTTCGGTCGCCCCTGACGGACCCGCCAGCACCAACGTCGTCACGGAGCCATGCTACGGGCGGTAATCCGGTAGCCGCCTGGGCCCGCCGCCCTACGCTGTGGGTGATGTGCGCAGCCCGCATGCAGGCGTGGATCGTCGAGCGGCCGGGCCCGGTCGACGGCGGCCCGCTGGCCCGGGTGGACAGGGATGTGCCCCACGCGACGGCGGACCAGGTGCGGGTGCGCGTGCGTGTCTGCGGCGTCTGCCGCACCGACCTGCACGTGGCCGAGGGTGACCTTCCTCCGCACCGACCCGGCGTGACACCGGGACACGAGGTCATCGGCACGGTCGATCAACTCGGCCCGGGCGCGCGCCGCTGGCGCGTCGGCGACCGCGTCGGGATCCCGTGGCTCGCGCACACGTGCGGCGTCTGTGCCTTTTGCACTTCGGGCCGCGAGAACCTGTGCCTGGCACCGCGGTTCACCGGGTGGGACGTCGACGGCGGCTACGCCGAGTATGCGCTGGTCGAGGAGGACTACGCCTACGCCGTGCCCGAGCGGTTCGGCGACGACGAGGCCGCACCCCTGCTGTGCGCGGGGATCATCGGGTATCGCGCGCTGCAGCGCGCCAGCCTGCCCGAGGGCGGGCGACTCGGCATCTATGGGTTCGGGGGCTCCGCGCACATCACCGCGCAGATTGCGCTCGCTCGGGGCGCCCGGGTGCACGTCATGACGCGATCGAAAGCGGCGCAGGAGCTCGCGCTCGCCCTGGGTGCCGCCAGCGCGGCCGGGGCGGACGCCCCACCGCCCGAGCCGCTCGACTCGGCCATCCTGTTCGCACCCGTCGGCACCCTCGTCCCGCCGGCGCTGGCCGCGCTCGATCGCGGCGGGACGCTCGCCATCGCCGGCATCCACCTGAGCGACGTGCCGCCGCTCAACTACGGGACGCACCTGTTCGAGGAGCGAACGCTCCGGAGCGTGACCGCGAACACGCGGCTCGACGGGGAGGCCTTCCTGGCCGAGGCGGCCCGCATCCCCGTGCGAGTCACCACCACGCCCTACCCGATGGATCGGGCGGACGACGCATTGCGTGACCTGGCCCACGACCGGGTCAACGGCGCCGCGGTGCTGGTTGCCTGAGCAGGCGTCCGGCCCGAAGTCCGACGACCGGGCAGCGTCACACAGACCCGCGCGTCGCGCGCGACGCAACACACGGCTTTGAAACGAAAGGCGCCGACGGTGCCCCAGTCGATTGACGTCAAAGCGCTGTCACAGGGCCCTTGGCGATAGGTCCTGGACTTCTCGACTGGGGCACGCACGCCGGCAGTGCGATCAGGCGGTAGATCGCTGCCCCCATTATTCCCGATCCAGGACCCCCTAAACATCAAAATTTCAGAAATACCCGAATGGGATCAGATCAAGGGTTCGACCTGGTCAGCGGCCATAAGGACGGCCACCAGTTCGGCGTCGCGGGGGTACGAGAGCAGGCGGGGAGCGTCTTGGAGGGCCACCCAGCGCAACTCGTCCACTTCCTGGTTGGGTGCGAAGGATCCGGACTCGACCGCCATGACCCAGTAGGCCACCGCCTTCGGGCGGCCCTTGCGGTCGATGTACTCGGTGTGGCCGATGAAGCGGAGCAACCGGCAGGTCATGCCGGTCTCCTCCTGCACCTCGCGCCGCGCCGCCAACTCGAACGTCTCGCCCTCCTCGAGCTTGCCCTTGGGGAACGACCAGTCCTGGTGCACCGGGCGGTGCACCAGGGCGATCTCGAGCGAGCCGAGGTGACGGCGCACGACCAGGCCGCCGGCCGCCTGGACGACCTCTGTCGGTGAAGGGAGCTCCGCGGTCATAGCTCGTCGCGCCACTGCACCCTCAGACTACCGGCACGGCGCGCCGAATTAGCGGACAGGCGCGACCTCCACCGAGCCGGCGCGGGTCCCGCTGTAGCCTGACCCGCAATGTCCGGACCCAGGGCCGAAGACGGGACGGACCAACCCGATCCCGTCGAGATCGAGTGGCAGTTCGACGCCCTCGACCTGCGCCCGGTCGAGCGTTGGCTCGCCACCCTGCCGACGCTCGTCGTCGAGACCGGCGACGGTGGCACCATGACCGCACTGGCGCAGACGCCGCGCCGGCTCGTCGACACCTACCTCGACACCGACGACTGGCGCGTCGCCCGCGCCGGCTTCGTCGCCCGCACCCGTCATCGCGGGCGTCACGACGAAGTGACCGTGAAGGACCTGCGCCCGGCCGAGGGCAGCGGCCTGCGCCAGCGCCTGGAGGTGACCGAAGTCCTCCCGGCGGCGGGCGTCGGCGGGCTCGGGCCCGAGGGACCCGTGGGTCGGCGCCTGCGGGCCATAGTGGGGGGGCGCCCGCTGCGCGAGGTGCTCCAGGTGCGCACCCGCCGGCGCCCCTTCGCGTTGCGCGTCGGCGGTGTTGACGTTGCCGAGGTGGCGCTCGATGAGACGGTCATCGTGGTCGGCGGTGGCCAGCGCCCCATGCAGTTGCGCCGGGTCGAGGTCGAGGTGCGGGCCGAATGGTTGGAGGCACTCGACCCGATCGTGCAGCAGCTACGGGTCTCGTGCGGGCTGCAACCGGCGCGTCTGTCCAAGTTCGAGGCGGGCCTGCTCGCGGTGGGTCTCGAGGTCCCCGGGACACCCGATCTGGGACGGACCGACATCTCCGCCGATTCGACCATGGGCGACCTCGCCTTCGCCGTCGTCCGCCGCCAGTTCGCCGTGCTGCGCGCCAAGGAGCCGGGGACTCGTCTCGGCGAAGATCCCGAGGAGCTGCACGACATGCGGGTGGCGAACCGGCGCCTGCGCGCCGCGCTCTCGTTGTTCGCCGACGTCTTTCCGGTGCGCGCGCACGCCTTCCGCGAGGAGCTGGGCTGGCTCGGCCGCACGCTCGGCGCCGTGCGCGACCTCGACGTGCAGCTGGCCGGGTTGGGCGACCTGGCGGCCGTCACGGCCGGCTGGAGCGACGGCCTCCGTGACGACGGCCACGACCCGCTCGTCGAGCTGTTCGAGCTCCTCGGGCGCGAGCGGGAGGAGGCCCGCGCCGAGATGCTGGGCGCGCTCGATTCGGTCCGCTGGGAGCGGCTGGCCAAGGGCCTCGCCGCCATGGCGCGGCAGGGTCCGGCCCGGCGCTCGGTCGCCACTCGCGTGCCCGCCGCCATCGGCCTGCCCGCGCTCATCGTGGCGCGTCACGACGCCGTGGCCAAGGCGGCCCGGCGCGCGAAGAAGACGAAGGTCGTCACCGACTTTCACCGCCTGCGCATCAAGTGCAAGCGCCTGCGGTACTCCCTCGAATTCGCGTCGGAGGTCTACGGCGGGCGGACCGGGCGCTACGTGCGTGAGCTGACGGCGGTGCAGGACGAGCTTGGGCTCATGCAAGATGCCGAGGTGGCGTCGCTCCGGCTCGCCGAATTGGCCACGGGCGAGCCGCCCTTGCCGGCGGCCACCGTGTTCATCATGGGTGGCGTGGCGGAGCGGCACCGGCGCGACGTCGAGCGCCACCTGCGCCGGCTGCCCAAGCATGCGTCGCGCGTCGGCGGACGCGCCTGGCGCGACCTGCAGGTCCACCTGGAGGAGCGGCGGGCCGAGGCTGAGGCGGCGCAACCGCCCGTCCGCCGGACCCTGCGAGCCGTGCCTCCCCCGGCCTCCGAGCCGGCCGAGCCTTCGTCCGCATCGTCGTCCGGCGCGCCGGGCGCCGCGGCGCACCCGGCCGCCGGGGGCGGCCTCGGCGCGCTGTCCCCGTCGGGCCCCTCAGGCCAGCGGGAATGAGCCCGCGTCGTCACCCATGACGACGCGTGGATGCTCGGTGAGCACGAAGTGCAGGCTGCCCGTGTCGAGGAACTGCTCGATGTCGGACCAGATCTCGGAGAAGTCGGGCTCTCCCATGTGCGCCCGGTAGGCGTCCATGCTCTCGAACCACTGCACGGTCACGCCGTCGAAGCCGGGGTCGTCGTCGCCCGCGTAGTCGCCGAGCGGGCGCGGGTGCTGCTCGTAGCGCACCACGTGACGACCACTCGCGCTGCGCGCGATCAGCGGGCCGTGGACGTCGCGCCAGTGCGCGTGGAACTCGGCGGGCGTGAGACCCTGCTTGCGCCGCAGTAGGCAGGTCAGGCGGACCATCGGACGGACCTCCTCGGGGTGTCCCGGCACGCGCCGGCTCGGCGCGCCCGGGCGGGCACCCTAGACCGCGCGCCGACCTAGGGAAGCGTGAGGGTCAGGCCCGAGCCGTCGCTGGAGTTGATCCCGATCGAAAGGCCGCCGATCGAGATCGTCGGCACGGTGATCGGCAAGGGCAGCGGCACGTTGATCGTGTCCGAGCCGCCGCTCGACCCCGAGCTCGGCGTGGTCACGGTCGGCGCCGCCGGCAACGAGCCCGACGTCGTGGTGACGGGCAAGCTCGGCACCGAGGAGGTGCCGCCCGAGGAGAGCGGGAGCGAGGGCAGGGAGGGGGCCGAGGATCCGAGCGCGCCACCGGCCAGGGCCGCCACGCCGTTGAGCAGCGGGGACAGCGCACTCACCAGGGGCGAGGTCGCCGACGACCCGGTTCCGGCGCTGGCCGCCGCCCCGGCGAGGACGGTCGTCCCACCGCCGGTCGGTGCCGGCAACGAGGCGATGGGCAGCAGCGACGTGAGGTCCTCGAGGGTGCCCGTCACGTCGCTCACGACGCCGGTCAGGGTGGGGACGAGGCCACTGAGCAGGTTGCCCCCCGAGAGCGAGCCGAGGTTGCCGAGGGCGCTGGTCAGGCTCTGCAGGATGCAGGTCAGCCCGAGGTCGCTCGAGCTGGTGCCACAGCCCGTGCCCGTGCCGCCGCCCCCGGGGTTCGTGCCGCCGGGGCCCGTGCCGCCGGTGCCCGTGCCGCCCGTCCCGGTCGACGTGACCGGCAGGCCGGGCAGGTCGGCCACCGGGAGGTTCTGCAGGGGCTCCGAGGTCAACGTGGGGAAGGCGGCGATGCCCTGGGTCAGCGACCCCGACACCTTGGTGAAGTTCGCGGCGTCGACGGCACCGTTGCCGTGCGTCGACGCGGAGGAGGCCGCGGTGCCGTGCGCCGCTTGGTTGACCGCCTGGGCCAACGGGAGATCCTGGGTGATCGTGGGCGAGGCCACCGGGTGGGCCGCCGCGGGCGAGACGGTGAAGTAGCCGCCCAGCCCGCCGAGGAAGGCGCCGGCCGCCGCGCAGGCCATGCCGCCCGCGCCGACCAGGGCGGCGGTGCGGTAACGCTGGAAGCCCCGGGGCGGCTCGTCGAGCTCGGGTGCCGGCTCCACGGCCGCGGCGTGACGGGCCCGCGCCGCCGTCTCCGCCGGCTCGGGCGCGATCGCCGCCGCCTTCGCCTGGTGCTTGCCCCGCGAGCTGAACTCGCCGTGCAGCATCTCGTCGTACGCCTCGTCGAAGCTCATGTGAATCCGACCCTCCTCCGCGATCCCTCTCCCGGGTTCTCTTTCGGGAACGGGCATGACCAGCGACCCTTACGGTGCCCCCGTGATCCGTCCGGCTCTCGTCGCTCAGCCGAACGTCCAGCTGCCGATCGTCACCACGGAGCCGTGAACAGGGAGAACGACCGTTTCGGTGTACGTGCCGGGGGCCGAGCCGCCCGAGAGGGTCACCGTCTCACGGAGCACCACCTGGCTGGGGACGCCGTTGGTCGAGTCGATCTCGACGTTCAGCGGGGACTGGTGGTCGCTGATCGAGGCCCCGTCGAGCTGCGGGGGCAGCGGCACCCCGGGAGCCATGGCCCCCCAGAACTGGGTATTTCGCTGGGCGCCCGAGTGGAGACCGCCGAAGTAGGTGGTGAGGGCGGCGGCCTCGAGCGAGAGCGGGCCGGGCGACTGGGCGAAGGACACCGAGGCGTTGACCAGGTTCATGGTCCCCATCGGCGCGTAGTTCTGGTCCAGAGAGAGCCCCTGGGCCTGGAGCTGTGGCGGCGCCGAGGTCGTGTAGCTCGTCGACTGGACGGTGTTGATGAACTCCTTGCTGGGGTTCAGGCTGCCGCCCTTGGTCGCGGCGCCCAGTTCGGTGGCGTGGATGAGCAGGCGGTCGGGGGTGAAGAAGAGTGCGTTGGGCGGCCAGCAGGTGTCGAGGACCATCGAGGGGCCCGGCGTGTTGAGCACCTGGGAGCCCGACGGGACGACCTGCTGGTCGCTGACCTGGTATTTCCACGTGTTGCAGGCGGTCGCGTACGTGATCACGTCGCCCGGCTTGAGGGCGTTGAGATGGACGAAGTAGCTCACGTCGTGCGCCAGGAAGACCGACGTGCCGACGCCGCCGGGCCACACCGACTGCGGGTTGTGCCCCACCGCCACGTTGAGCTCCGCGTCGTCGGTGCCCTCCTCCACCGGCGCCTGCAGATTGATGGCCGGAATGGAGAGGATGCCCGAGAGCTGGCCCTGCTTCACGCTCGAGACCGTGCACGCGGCCCCGTGGTTGTTCTGCCTGACCTTCTCGGCGTTCGCCTGCTGGGCGGCCACCAGGACGTTGCCCGCGTGCTTTTGGTGCAGCTGGTGGGCGACGGCGTAGGTGCCGGCGAAGAGGGCGGTGAAGAGCAGGGCGACGCCCAGGAGGGTGACGCCGATGCTGCGCGCGTCCCGCAAGGACCTCATCGGCCCGTCTCCTGAGTCGTGGCCGGCTGCATCTGCTCGGAACGGGATTCCGCCTTCCCGTTCCGAGCAGCTCGCAGCACCGGTTCCCGCTGCATCTGCTTCTCCCTCTCCAGATCCTCCGAGATCTGTGTTGTGGTCCTACTGCGAGCCGGGGTGGCGGATGTGGCGGATCACCCCGACCCAGATCGTGTGGCGGCCTACCGGCCGCTCGTGTCGCTCGTGTCGCTCGTGTCGCTCGTGTTGGTGAAGGTTCCTAGAGGCTGCCGCCGGGCCGGCCCCCGAGACCGGAGGGGGAACGGAGGAGGTCCCGAAGGCCGGGCCCGGTGGCGGTCCGTCGCCCGATCCGAGGGGTTGGATCGGTCGGAGCGGCTCATTGGCCGCCCCGGCGACGGGCGATGGAGTTCATCGAGCGGGCCGCCGAGAGGATGCGGCGGCGACCGATCAGCATCACGCCGGCCAGACCCATCCCGGTCAGGAGGATGACGGGCAGGCTGCCCGACCAGAACTCTCCGGTGTGCACGGTGGTGACGTTCGGCACTGCGGTCGCCGCCGCCGCCGCCGGGGCAATCGCCGGCGGAGCGGGCGCCGTTGCAGCCGACGTGGTGACGGCCGGGGTCGCCGTGGTCGCGCTCCCCGAAGCGCTCACGTCGCCGACCGCGAGCGTGATGCCGCCCATGAGCCCGCTCAACAGCCCTGCGTTGGCGATGCTCACCGTGGCGTTGGCCGTCGGGCCGGGGCTCGACACGCTGCAGTTGAGGAGGTTGCCCTTCGGGTTGTACTGGAGGAGGTCACCGATCAGCGACGAGAGGAACGACGTGAGGCCGTTCAGCGTCGTGCTGAGCTGGGCGAGGAGGTTGTTCACCAGCTGGGTCACCGTCCCGAGCTGGAGGAACTGCTGCACCCCACCGGACGTCGAGAAGGACACGATGCCTGCATTGCAGCTCGGCGTCACGATCCCGGTGCTGCGGTCGAGGGCGACCGACGCCCTGGTCGGGGTCACCTGGAGGTCGGCCAGGCCGAAGATGTTGATGTCGACGGGGCTCTGCGTCACGGCGTCGGTGACCACGTTGCCGCTGGTGGTGACCGAGGTGCTCGAGCCGCCCACGGTGACGCTCAGCGGTGCGATCGCGACGGCGTTGCCGCCCACCAGGCCGAGCACCTGGTTGAGGACCCCGGTCAGGATGCCGATGCCCGTCCCCGCGCCGCCCGAGCCGCTGAGCGAGTTGAGCAGGCCGCCGAGGAGCGAGCACGCGCCGGTGGTGTTGCTGCTGGTGTCGACGGTGGATCCGTTGAGGCCCGGGAGCGACAGGCCGCCGAGCACGGAGTTGACCGTCCCGAGCAGCGTGCCGAGCGTCCCGGTGAGGCCACCGGCACCCGCGCCGCCCGCGGTGGTCGCCGCCGTGGCGCCGCTGCAGAGCGTTCCCGCCGACGAGCCCAGTCCGAGCAAGGAGGCCAGGCTGAGGCTCACCTTCACGCTGGCCAGGCTGCCGGCGCCCGTCGCGGAGGGGTTACCGGAGGAATCGGTGGACGCGGAGGCCGTGCCGCAGGAGACGTCGACGTCGAGGATGCCGGTGTTGAGCGGCAGGGTGCACCCGCCGCCGGTGGGGGTGGCCGTGACGCCCGACCCCTTGGCGATGGCGTCCTGGGTGGAGCCGAGCAGGTTCCCTCCGACCGGCGAGGTGGCGCTCGTCGGGCAGGGGTTGGTGGTGACCGAGACGTCGGGGCACAGGCCTGTGCCCTCCGCCTCCGCGAGGGGTCCGCTGCTGCTGGCGTCGGCCTCCGAGCCGCCGCCGGCGAGCTGCAATACGTTGAGCACACTGAGGGACACGAACCCTCCGTTGCCGGCGACGTTCCACTGGGTCGTCGTCGCCGCTCCCGCGGTCGACGTCAGTGCGGTGAGGACGGTCATGACGACGAGCCCCACGGCCGCCATCCGCATACGACCCTTCATGAATTACCCCTATCCGCCGGTGCTTACACGCGCCGACTCCTCGTTTCTTGCGAATGAAACGGGGGAGGTCAGCGAATCTTTCGCACACGTGTGAAGAAATTCCGGCTTTACATCCCCATTGCAAGGCCGATGCCGTGCGCCGCTCCCCCCTGCGGACACCCGAGAAACGGCAAAGGTCCCGTACTCTTTCGCGGCATGCCTGCGTCGCACGCCCTGTTGATCCTGCTTGCAGGCGTGGTCGGCGGGATCTTCAACGGGGTGGCCGGCGGCGCCAGCCTCATCACCTTCCCGGTCCTCCTCGCGCTGGGGTATCCGGCCCTCACGGCCAACATCACCAACACGGTCGGGATCTGGCCCAGCTACCTGGGTTCGGCGACCGCCTTTCGCCGCGAGATCGGCGACCAGGCCCGCCGCCTGGCCCGCCTCACCCCGGTCGCCCTGGCCGGCGGGGTCGGCGGCGCGCTGCTCCTGCTCACGACGTCGTCCGCCACCTTCGACGACGTCGTGCCCTGGCTCGTCCTGGGTGCGGCCGCCCTGTTCGGCCTCCAGCCACTCCTGCGGCGAGCCCTGGACCGGGACTCGGTCCATCCCCGCACCCGCCCGGTCCTGCTGGTCGCCGGGGTGTTCGCCGCCTCGGTCTACGGCGGCTAGTTCGGCGCCGCCATGGGCGTCATGTTCCTCGCCGTGCTCGGCCTCGCCCTGCCGGTCTCGCTCGCCCACACGAACGGCATGCGCGCCATCCTCTCCATGGTGGTCAACGGCGTGGCCGCCATCGTGTTCCTGATCCACGGGGGTCTGGCCTGGGACGCCGTGGGTTGGCTCGCCCTGGGCAGCCTCGTCGGCGGGTACGCGGGAGCCCGTCTCGCCCTAGTGCTGCCGGTCCCGGCCCTGCGTGCGGCGGTGGTGGTGATCGGCGTCGGGACGGCGGTGAAGCTGCTGGTCTGAACGCCGGGCTCAGCCCGCCGCCAACGGGTAGTGGCCCATCACGGCGCGTGCCGTGGCCCGCCGGCGCTCCCGCAGCGCCTCCTCGGCCTCCCCCGACCCGACCGGGACGAGGCGGACCACGGTCCCGGGCCCGCACTGCCCGAGCAGCCCGTGATCGGCCGCGATGACCACCCCCGGCACCGGGTAGCCGCCCAGCGTGGCGTGGTCGGGCAGCAGGACCACCGGCTCGCCGTTCGGCGGCAGCTGCACCGCCCCGGTGACCATCGGCTGGGAGTCGAGCTCGGCGACTCGGACCCGCCAGTCGCAAGCCCCCTGCGCCTCCAGGCGCAGGCCCACCCGGTTGCTGGCGGTCCCGACACGAAACGTCGTCGCGGCCAGGCGGTCCAGCACCCCGGGGTCGAACCGCTCGGCGTGGGGGCCGCGCACCACGCGCAGCTCGACGGGCCCCGCCCCGGCAGGCAGCTCGGTCGCCGCGCCGGGCGCCAGGTGGTCGCCGAGAGGCGGGGCCCACGCCCCGGCCCACAGGAGGGCGCCCGGGCCGAGTGGCCCCGGGCCGAGCCCGCAGAGCTCGTCGCTGCCCTGGCTCCCGAAGACCTCGGGCCCGAGCAGGCCCCCGGCCACCGCCACGTAGGTGCGGCACCCGCGCCGCAGCACGCCGATCTCGAGCACCTGGCCCTCGGCCAGCGGGACCAACCGTCCGGGCCCGACCTCGGTGCCGTCCACGCGCACCTCGGGCGCCGCGCCCACCACGGCGACGTGGCACGGACCGAGGGCGCGCAGCCGGGTGCCGCCCCCGGTGCACTCGAGCGCTCCCGCCCCCGGCGCGTTGCCGGCCAGCCCGTTGGCCAGCGCGCCCGACACCGCGTCGGCCGGGCCGGCGGCCGGCACGCCGGTCGGGGCGACGCCGCGGCGCCCGGCGTCCTGCACGACGGCGCGCAGCCCCGGCGCGAGCACCTCGAGGACGAGACGCGCGCCGTGCGGTGCCGACCACGCCGCCGGCGCGTCGGGGCGCGGCTCGAGCGGGTCCCCGGCGCCGGCGGGCGCGAACCGCACGCGGTCACCGGGAGCGAGTGCGGCGTAGGGCGGACCGTCGAGGGAGAAGAGAGGGAAGCCCGTGCGCCCGACCAGCTGCCAGCCGCCCGGCGAGGGGGTGGGGTACACCGCCGCGTGCCCGTTGGCCAGCGCCACCGACCCGGCCGGCACGACCGGCCGCGGACGGTCCCGCCGCGGCACGGTGCGCAACGGCGCGGGCAGCCCGTCGAGATACGCGAAGCCCGGGGAGAACCCGACCACGCTCACCGTCAGGGTCACCGAGGTCAGCAGGGCCACCACCTCGTCGCCCGAGCGACCCGCCAGGGCCGCCACTTCGGCCAGGTCCGGCCCGTCGAAGGCGCACGGAATGGTGACGAGGCGTCCCGCTGACGCGCCGACGTCCGTGGCGTCGGGCGCCCGGGCGGCGCCGAGCGTGTCGTGCACGACGGCCCGCAGCGCGCCCAGTTCGGCGTCGGGGTCGCGGGCCACGACGCCGACCGTGGCCACGCCGCCCACCACCTCGACGTCGGCGCCACCCAGCGCGTGCCCGAGCGCCGCGGCGAGCCTGCGCCCCGCCCGCGCATCGTCCACGCCGATCAGCAGCGCGCGGTCACCGAAGGGCCGGACCTCGTCCACCGGCACCGAGCGCGTCACGCAGGCGCCGGCGCCAGCACCTCGATGCCGGCATCCGTCAGCGCACGGCGCGCCGCGGTGGCGATCGCCACCGCGCCGGGCGAGTCGCCGTGGATGCACAAGGTGTCGACCCAGAGCGTCAGGATCGATCCGTCGCTGGCGCAGACCGCGCCGCGGGCGAGGCTGAGGGCTTGGCCGGCCGCCTCGGCCTCGTCGCGCAGCACGGCGCCGGGCGTGGCACGGTCGACCAGCCCGCCATCGGGACGGTAGGCCCGGTCGCAGAAGCCCTCCGCTGTGGCAGGCACGCCGTCGCGCCCGACCATGGCCATCGCGTGGCAGCCCGACGGCAGGACGAGGGTCGTCTCCGGAGGGCATTCCGCCGTCACGACGTCGCGCAGCACCAGGTAGATGGCGCCGCCCGTCGCCACCTCCTCGTACAGCGCGCCGTGCGCCTTGACCGACGCGACCGCCGTGCCGGCCGACGCGCAGACGGCGGCGAGCGCGCGCAGCTGGTGGGTCAGCGCGTCGCGGAGCTCCTCGCGGTCGATGTCCATCGGCCGGCGACCGAACCCGTCGGGGTCGGGGTACGAAGGGTGTGCGCCCACGCGCACGCCGGAGTCGAGCGCGGCGGCCACTGTCGTCGCCATCGTCGCGTCGGTGCCGGCGTGCCCGCCGCAGGCCACGTGCGCCGTGGTCACCAGTCCGAGCAGCGCCCGCTCGGTGTCGATGCCGGCCGGGTCGGTCGCTTCACCGACGTCCGCGTTGAGGTCGATGCGGCGCGACGGCGACACCCCTTACCCCGCCTCGAGGCGATCCACCACGGTGCCGTCGCGATACACGACGCGCTGATGGCGGCGCGTGGGCACGCGGGTTCCGCCGAGGATGGAGCCGGTCAGGTTGAGCGGGTCGGCGCCGGCCACGACGACCTCCTCGCCGTCGGCGGGACGGCGGTGCACGGCCAGCAACTCCTCGGCCGCCTCGGGCAGCGCGTACTGCTCGCCCGAGAGCCCGGCGACGAAGCGGCCGCCGAGGGCGAGCCCGCGCGCCTCCAGCCGGCGCAATGCCCACACGACCTCGCGCCAGGGCACCTTGAACGACTCGCGACCCCACAGCTCCCAGGTGACCACCCCCCACCGCAGCAGCAGCTGGTGCGCTACCACCTCGGCCAGCTCCTCGTTGCCCGGTGACAGAACCCCGTCGGCCAGCGCGGGCACACCCAGCACCTCGGAGCCGGGCAGCAGGGACCACCGGCCTTCGCCAATGCCCGACCCGGCCGGGCCGCGCCGACGGGCCAGGCGGTGCGCCGGGCGCCGGACCGTGCGCGTCCGCCATCGGTCACGCGCCGACAGCAGGGAACGCACCGCCGAGAAGGCGTCGGCCGTCACCAGGCCGCGCGCGACCAGGTCCCACAGGCCCTCGTCCACCTCGGCCGGGAGCCGGCCGGTCAGGGGGGCCAGTTCGGGCCGGAAGCAGGCGCCGCGCGACCGCAGCACCGCCAGCACGTCGGCCGCTGCGCCGACCTCGGGCTCGGGCGCGGCGACACCCGCCCGCACCGCACGCAGCATCGGTACGAGGTCGTCGCGCGCGACGAAGGCCAGCGGCGTCGCCGGCGAGGGAGCGCCGCTGCGCCCGGTCGGCTCCGCGCGCGGCGTCAACCGGCCCCACACCACCTCACCGGACAGGCACAGCTCGTCGAGCCAGCGCGGGTCGTAGTCGCGCACGCGCGCCGCCAGGATCTGCGCCTCCCACTCCGCCGCCGGCACCTCGATGCCCGCCAGTTGCTCGAGCACCTCGAGCAGGCCGGCGCGGCCCTCCAGCCGGCACGCCGGCGTGGCGTGCTGCCAGCGGGTCAAGAAGCGCACGTAATTGCTGATCGGCACCGCCTCGACCAGGCCCCGCCGGCGCCGGCGGCCTGCCGCGTGCAGCCGCACCAGCAGGTGGCGCGCGCACCACCGCCCGTCGGGCAGCTCGATCGCCACGCCCGTGCCTTCGAGGCGGGCCAACGCCGTGCGCGCCCGCGACCCCGTCAGCGGCGCACCCAGCGGTGCGCCGGGCGGCAACGGCGCGCCGCCCACGAGCTCGTCGACCGTCACCGGCCCGGCCAGTTGCAGGTGCCCGGCCGCACAGGCCGCCGCGGCCTCGTCGTCGGTGGCGAGGGCGGCCGCCGCCTCGCGCCGCTCCGTCGCCACCCAGCAGCCGTCCAGCTCGCCGGCGCGGCCGTCCGCCGCCAGCGCGCCGAACCACGCCGCCCAGGGGGCGTGCGGCCGGCACGCCACCAGGGTCAACAAGAGGTCGTGGAGCTCGTCGGGGTCGCGCGGCGCCGGACAGAGCTGTTCGAGCACGACGGCCACTGCGTCGGGGTCGAGCGCCGCCATCTCGTGGGCCGGCACCGGCAGCCCGTCGGGGCCGAGCTCACCGAGGCCACGACGCAACGAGAGGGCGCGGGTGCGCCGTTCCTCGAGGGGCGCGTCGTCGAGATAGGTATAGGGGCGCCCGCTCAAGATGGCGTGGGACAGCGGCGAGGGCTCGCTCGACTCGACGGTGTGGACCTCGATGGCGCCGGACTCGACCTGGGACCACAGGTCGACGAGGCCCTCGACCGAGAGGCCCTCGTGCAGGCAGTCGTAGACCGTCTGGCGCGCCAGCACGTGGTCGGGCACCCCCACCGGGCCGGCCGGTGCGTTCTCCTGGCAGGCGGCCAGGCCCGGCCAGACCGCGGCGAGCAGGTCGTCGGACTCCATGCGTTGCAGGTGGATCGGCCGGCGCTTGCCGCCGTTCATGCGCGGCATGACGAGCGCGCGGGTGAGGTTCCAGCGCCACCGCGCCGCGAGCATCGGGTGCAGCAGCACCGCCTGGGTCAGCGCCTGCGGAGCCTGCGCGCTCGACAACATCGACTGCACGCGGGTGAGCGGGAAGCTGTGCTGGGGGCCGAGCGAGAGGACGACGGTGTCGTCGTCCGCCGCCGCCTGCAGCTCGAAGTCGAAGGAGACGCAGAACCGCTTGCGCAACGCGAGGCCGAGGGCGCGGTTGATCCGCCCGCCGAAGGGCGCATGGATGATGAGCTGCGAGCCCTCGCTGTCGTCGAAGCACCGCTCGACCACGATGCGATTATGCGTGGGCAGGTGGCCGAGCGCGTCCAGCCCGGCGGCGCAATAGGCGACGACCTGCTGGGCCACCGCCGCGGAGACGCCGGCGCGCTCGCACACCAGGCGGCGGGCGCCGTCGCCGTCTCCGGCGCGCAGCACCGGCTCGAGCGCCGCCCGCAGGTCGCTGACCGCCTCGGACAGCTCCGCCGTCCGTGCGGGCGCCTCGCCCAGCCAGAAGGGGACGGTCGGCGGCAGGTCCCCGGCGTCGTGCACGCGCACCGTGCCGACCTCCACCTTGGCCACCCGCCACGAGTGGGTGCCGAGGAGGAAGATGTCGCCCGCTGTCGCCTCGACGGCGAAGTCCTCGTGCACGGATCCGACCGTGACGCCGTCGGGGTCGAGCACGACGCGGTAGTCGCCGGTCTCGGGGATGGCGCCGCCTCCGGTCAGGGCGGCCAGGCGGGCGCCGCGCCGGGCCCGCAGGCGACCGTTGACCGCGTCGTGATGGAGGTGCGCGCCCCGTCGCCCGCGCCCCGTCTCGATCCCCCAGCTGGCCAGCGCGACGACCTCGTCGAAGTTCTCCCGGGACAGCTCCGCGTACGGTGCGGCGCGCCGCGTCATGTCCCACATGGCCTCGACCTCGCACTCGCCGGCCGCGGCCACCTCGGCCACCAGCTGCTGGGTCAGCACGTCGAGGGGCGCCACCGGCGGCTCCAGGAGGTCGAGCCGTCCCTCGCGCACGGCGGCCAGCAGCGCGGTGCACTCGACCAGCTCGTCACGGGTCTGGGGGTACAGGCGGCCCGCCGGCGTGCCGTCGCGGTGGTGGTTGGCCCGCCCGATGCGCTGCAGGAAGGTGCCGATGGCGCGCGGCGACCCGATCTGGCAGACGAGCTCGACCGGGCCGACGTCGATGCCGAGCTCGAGCGAGGCCGTGGCCACGAGCGCGCGCAGGTCGCCGGCGCGCAGGCGGGTCTCGACGATGCGCCGGCGTGCGGCCGAGAGGCTCCCGTGGTGCGCGGCAACGAGGAGGGACGCGTCGACGTCGCCACCGCCCCGCCCCGGCTCGTCCTCGGCCAGCCGCTCGGTGAGGAGATGGGCGACCCGCTCGGCCATCTTGCGCGTGTTGACGAAGACGAGCGTCGTGCGGTGGTGCCGGGTGTGCTCGGCGATGGAGTCGAGGATGTCGGAGAGCTGGCCACCGGCCATCACCGCTTCGAGCTCGGTGCTCGGCAGCTCGATGGCGACCTCGAGGTCGCGTGCGTGCCCGCAGTCGACGATCACCGTCTCCTCGCGGCCGGGGTGCACACCCGAGAGCAGCCGTGCCACCAGGTCGAGGGGGCGCTGGGTGGCCGAGAGCCCGATGCGCTGGAGGCGCCCGCCGCTCTCGGTGACCAGCGCGTCCAGCCGCTCGAGGCTGAGCGCGAGATGGCTCCCCCGCTTGTCGCGGGCGAGCGTGTGGACCTCGTCGACGATGACGGTGCGTACGCCGCGGAGCATCGCCCGCGACGACGGCGCGGTGAGGAGCAGGTAGAGCGATTCGGGCGTCGTCACCAAGAGGTCCGGCGCCTGGCGCTTCATGGCGGCGCGCTCGGCCGGCGGCGTGTCGCCGGTGCGGACGGCCACGCGCAGGGCGGGGTCGGGGCAGCCGAGCTCGGCCGCTTCCTCCCGGATTTCCGCGAGGGGGACGTGCAGGTTCTCGTGCACGTCGACCGCCAGCGCGCGCAGCGGCGAGATATAGAGGACCTCGGGCGCGCCGACCGACCGGGTGCCCGCCTCGGCGGCCCGGTAGGCGGCGTCGATGGCCACGAGGAAGCCGGTCAGGGTCTTGCCCGACCCGGTGGGCGAGGCGACCAGCACGTCGCGGCCCGCCGCGATGTGCGGCCAGGCGGCCGCCTGCGGCGGCGTGGGCCCGGCCGGGAAGCGGCGGGCGAACCAGCGCGCCACGGCCGGGTGGAACAGCGACTCGGGCGAGGCGTCGGGCATCGTCCCTCTATTCCACCAGGAAGCTGTGACCAGCGCGCCGCCCGCGGCCTCAGGCGGCCGGGCGCCACCCCCAGCACGAGATCATCGGCGGTTGGGTGAGGTCCAGGCGGCCGGCCACGACGCTGGCCAGATGCTGCTCGATCTCGGCTTCCGTCGCGATCTCGTGGGCGACCAACTGGTCGCGCACGAGGTTGACCGTCGCCACCTCGAGCGGGATGCAGGCCGGGTGGCGGATGGGAAAGGCGGCGTCGGCGGCCACGTCCTCGAGCCCCGCGGCCCGGAGCCGGTGCGGCAGGGTGCGGCCGTAGGCGAGGTCGACCCCCCGCTCGGAGAGGAGGTGGCGGAAGCCCCGGCGCACGCGGTTGGCCAGGACCTCCTCGGGGCCGGTCTCCTCCAGGCAGCTCCGCGGCTGGAGGGCGGGGTCGGCGTCTTCGACCAGCAGCACGCCACCGGGCCGCAGCGCAGCGACCATGTTGGCCAGGGCGCGGTCGCGCTCGGGCACGTGGACCAGGACGAGGCGGGCGTGGACCAGGTCGAAGGGGCCGCCGGGCGGCGGGTCTGTCGCCACGTCGTGCTCGACGACGGTGACGTTGGGCGCCGCCGCGTTGGCGGCCCAGGACAGGTCGATGTCGGTCGCCAGGACGTGGCCGCGCGGCCCCACCCGCGCCGCCAGGTGCGCGACCACCGTGGTCCCGCCCGCACCCACCTCCCAGCAGCGCCAGCCCGCGGCCAGGCCGAGCTCGTCCAGGTGCCGGAAGGTCGAGGGGTCGAACAGCGTGGCGAAGGCGGTGAAGCGGTCCATCGTCTCGGGGGCCTCGTTGCCGAGCAGGTAGCGGCCCGCCGCTCGGCCGCCGCCCGCACCGCCGTCCGCGTCCGCGCCGACACCCGCGCCGGCGCTCACGGCGAGGCCGCGGGCTCGGTCGGGGCGGGGTCGGAGTCGGGGCCGGGGCCGGGGCTCGGGCTCGGGCCGGCCGCCAGGACGGTTCGGGCGGGAGCGGGCGGTGGGCCGGCCGGCGGGATGCCCAGGTCGTGGGAGGTCCCGACGTAGCGATCGAGGACGTCGGCCACTTCGGCCCGGCCCTCCTCGATCAGCGCCGCGGTGGCCGAGAAGTCGCGGAACTGGCCCGAGGGATCGCCGCCGCCGCTGAAGACGACCACCTCGACGGCGGGCGGGAGCGCCGCCAGCTCGCGTACGAAGCGCGCGTGGACGGCGACGAAGAACGCGGTGAGCGCGGCCTCGGCCGGGCGGCGCGGCGCCTTGGGGTGGTAGTGCAGCGGGCCGCAGAGGAGGACGTAGATGCGGTCGCATCCCGCCGTCAGGGCGCGGCTAATGGGGACGTTGTTGACGACGCCGCCGTCGACCAGCACGTCGCCGTCGATCGTCACCGGCGGGAAGATCGACGGGATGGCCGAGGAGGCCAGGATCGCCTCGACGGCCGGGCCGTGCGCGATCCAGCGCTCGCGCCCGTCGGTGAGCGAGGTGGTCACGACCTCGACCGGGATCATCGCGTCCTCGAGGTACTCGAACCGGACCCCGGCCTCGATGATCCGGCGCAGCCCGGTGTTGGCGTGCACCGCGGCGCGCTTGAGGAACCAGGCCCACGGTCCGTCGAACGTGCCCCGCGGGAAGATGTCGGTGCCGCGGATGCCACGCCACACGTCGGCCATGTGCTCGATCCCCTCGGGCGTCGGGTTGCCCGCGTAGGCCGCGCCGTTGATGGCGCCGACGGACGCACCGAACACCCGGTCGGCGCGGATGCCCCTGCGCACGAGCTCATCGAGCATGCCGACCTGCACGGCGCCGCGGCTGCCGCCGCCCGCCAGCACGAACGCCGTGCGCTGCGGGGTCACGACCTGCCGCCCCCCGGCGGCGTGGCGCCGCCGGTCCCAACGCGCCCGCAGGCGCTCGCTCCAGTTGACCACGGTCCGGCCGACGTCCTCGCCGCCGTGGTGGTTGCCGGCACCGTCTCCGAGGTGGCCGTCTCCGGCGTGGCCGTCGGCGTGGCCGTCTCCGGCGTGGCCGTCTCCGGCGTGGCCGTCGGCGCGACCGTCGGGCAAACCGAGCGTGCTCACGGTTCGGGCCGCGGCGGTCGTTGCCGCAACCGCGGGCGCGCCTGGGGCGGCGAGAGCGCGTCGTCCTCCCCGCGGGCACGCCACGCGGCCTCCTGGCGCTCGCGCCAGGCGCGGCGCCCGACGACGTCGTGGCGCACCGCCCACACCACGATGATCACCACCAGCACCACCAGGGCCACGACGAAGAGCCCGAACACGACGACGAAGGCGGCGTCCGTCGCCGGGGCCGGCGGGACGAGGGCAGGTGCCATGCACTCGCCAGGGTAGAGGAGGTGTCACAGGCCGTGGGCACACTGCCGCCCATGGTCCTCGTCGCCCCGCGCCCCCTGCGCCAGCCGTCGTCCCTGGCTGCGTCGGTGCCGGCGGGGGGCGAGGTGCTGGCGCTGTTGCGCGGCGACGCGACCGCCAGGCCGAGCTTCGACCCGGGCCTGGCCGGCGGGCTCCGGGCGTGGCTCGAGGACGCGGCGTACGGGGTGGTGGCATCTCGGGGCGACCTGGCACCGGGTCTCGTGCTCGGGCCGCGTGAGCTGCTGGGGACGGCGCCCGCGGAGCTCCGCGGCACGTGCGGCGAGGACGGCTCGGCGGCGGTTGCGGCAGCGGTTGCGGCGGGCGCTGACGGTGGCGTCCCCGACCAGGTCGTCGTCGCCCGGCTCGTGCACGCCCTCTTCCGGCGGCTCGTCACCGACGGCGACACCGACGCGGTGGTCGACGCAGTCATAGAGAACCCTCTCGTCGACGCGCTCGACGCACTGCGTGCCGAGGGGCCGAACGGCGCCCGCACGTCGGCGCACGTCGAGGCGATGAGCGAGCCGGCGCGGTCGACGTTGGGCGCGGTCGTCGCGAGCCACGCCGCCCACCTGGCCGGCCTGGTGCCGCGCCTCGCCCCGTCGTGGATGCCGCGCACCGACGACAGGGTGGCGATCCCGCTGGCCGGCGGCCGCGTCATCCTGCGCGGCGTGTTCGACCTCCTGGTCGGCCTGCCGCAGCCCGGCCGGGCGTCGCTGTGCGCACTGGGCCTGTCCACCGGCGGGTCGTGGGCGCGGGAGCGACGGGCGCTGCACTATCTCGCGTTGCTCGAAACGTTGCGGAGCGGGACCCCGCCGTTCCGGCTGGCCCTGCTCGAGACGGACAGCGGTCGCTACGGCATCGAGGACGTGCGCGAGGAGCACCTGCGCGCCATCGCGTCGCACCTTGCGGCCTGGTTGGCCGGGGCGGCGGGGGGGCGCGGGCGGACCACGGGCGCGCGGGCCGCCGGGTGACGACGGCGCATGGGTGAGCTGGCGTGTCTGAGGGGCTGACCGCCGCGCTGACGGCGCCACCAGACGCCCGAGTCCCGCTCGACGCGGCCGCCTGGCGGGCGACGCTCGCAGACGTCCGGGTGACGCTCGCCCGCCTGGCCGTCCGCCGGGCCGGTGCCGGTCCCTTTCGGGTGACGGACCACGCCGTGCGGCGCGCCGCCGGCGGCGACGTGGGTTTGGACGACGAGCCGTTCGCGTGGTCGGCCGGCACCGCGCGCCGCGCGGTGGGCCTGTCGGCGGTGCGCGGCCTCCTGGCCGGCGAAACGCGCAGCCCGCACGAGGCGGTCCGGGCGCGGCTCCACGACTCCGACCGCGCGGTCCGCGAGGGCAGCCGGACGGCCTCGCCGCTCGACCGCTGGGTGGCGTCCCTGCCGGCCGCCGGGCGCAGTGCAGTGGCGGCCGAAGCGGTGACGTGGGCCACCCGTTTGTGGTGCGCACTGGACTGGACCGCCCTCGGCCCCGCCCCGGTCATCGGAAGGGACCATTGGTGGGACAGCCCGCACTCCGCCCTGCTGGCACTGCGCGGCCGGGCCGACGTCCGCACCGCGCAGGCGCACCTCGTCGTACTGTCGGGCCCTCGCCGGGACTCGGTGCGTTCCGAGCTGGCCCTCGTGGCGCTGGTCGAGTCCCTGCGAGCGCGGGACCAGTCCGCACCGGGCCCCGTGGTCGGCTGGTGGCCCGACTCGGGCCATGTCGTGCGGCTCGAGCCGCATCCGACGGTGCTCACGCTGGCGACCGACGCGGTGGCCCTCGTGCTGGCCGCCGGGCCGCCGGGCCGGGCTGCGGCCTGAGGGGTCCGCCCGTTCCTCTATCGTTGGCTCCTCCCATGAGCCGACGCGAAGACATCAGGAACGTAGCAATCGTCGCCCACGTCGACCACGGCAAGACCACCTTGGTGGACGCGCTGTTGCGCCAGACCGGCGCCTTCGGCGCCCATCAGGAGGTGACCGACCGGGTGATGGACTCCGGCGACCTCGAGCGCGAGAAGGGCATCACGATCCTGGCCAAGAACACGGCCGTGCGCTGGGGCGGGGTGAAGCTCAACATCGTCGATACGCCGGGGCACGCCGACTTCGGCGGCGAAGTGGAACGCGGGTTGACCATGGTCGACGGGGTGTTGCTCCTCGTGGACGCGTCCGAGGGGCCGCTACCCCAGACTCGTTTCGTGCTGCGCAAGGCCCTCGAGGCTCGCCTGCCGGTCGTGCTCGTGGTGAACAAGGTGGACCGGGCGGACGCCCGCATTGCCGAGGTGGTGCACCAGGTCGAAGAGCTCTTCTTGGACCTTGACGCCGACGAGCACCAGATCGACTTCCCCATCCTCTACGCCAACGCCCGGGCGGGCTGGGTCAGCACCGAGGCGGGCGTCGAAGGGACCGACGTCGAGCCGCTCTTCCGCACCATCATCGAGCACGTGCCCGCGCCGTCGTTCGACGACGACGCGCCGACGCAGGCCCTGGTGTGCAACCTCTCCGCGTCGCCTTACGTCGGCCGCCTGGCGATCTGCCGTGTGCACAACGGCACGCTGGTCAAGGGCGCCCCCGTGGCCTGGTGCCGCCTGGACGGATCGATCGAGACGGCGAAGCTCACCGAGCTCTACGTGACCGAGGCACTCGAGCAGGTGCCGGCGGACTCGGCGGGCCCGGGCGAGATCGTCTCGGTGGCCGGACTGGCCGAGGTGACCATCGGCGAGACGCTGGCCGACCCCGACCGGCCGGTCGCGCTGCCCGCCATCACGGTGGACGAGCCGAGTCTGGCCATGACGATCGGCATCAACACTTCGCCGCTCGCCGGTGCGGTCGGCACCAAGCTCACGGCGCGACTCCTCAAGTCGCGCCTGGACGCCGAGCTCGTCGGCAACGTGGCGATCCGGGTGGGCCCGACGGAACGCCCCGACATGTGGGAGGTCCTCGGACGCGGCGAGCTCCAGCTGGCCGTACTCGTCGAGACCATGCGCCGCGAGGGCTTCGAGCTGACGGTGGGCAAGCCCCAGGTCGTCACGCGCGAACTCGACGGCCGCGTGCACGAGCCGGTCGAACGGGTGAGCGTGGACGTGCCCGACGAGTATCTGGGCGTGGTGACGCAATTGCTGGCGCTGCGCAAGGGCAACATGCTCGAGATGGTCAATCACGGGACGGGGTGGGTGCGGCTCGACTACCGCGTGCCCGCCCGGGGCCTCATCGGCTTCCGCACCGAATTCCTGACCGAGACGCGGGGCACGGGCATCCTCCACCACGTCTTCGACGGTTGGGAGCCCTGGCACGGCGAGCTGCGCACGCGCCGCAACGGGTCGATGGTGGCCGATCGCCGCGGCGTCACCACCACGTTCGCGCTCATGAACCTCCAGGAGCGCGGCAGCATGATCGTCGGCCCGGCCGAGGAGGTCTACGAGGGGATGATCGTCGGCGAGAACGCGCGGGACGAAGAGATGGACGTCAACCCCACCAAGGAGAAGAAGCTGAACAACATCCGCTCCTCCACCGCCGAGGAGCTGGTGCGGCTGACGCCGGCGATGACCTTCTCCCTGGAGCACGCCCTGGAATTCATTGCGACCGACGAGTGTGTGGAGGTGACGCCCAAGGCCGTCCGGCTGCGCAAGGTGGTGCTCGACCAGCCGACGCGGGCGCGCCAGCGCTCGCGCGCCCGCGACCTGCGAGAGGCCGGGGCCAAGGGTTAGACCCGAGCCCGGGGGAGGCGACCGTGACGACGGGACCGGTACGGAACGAGGGGTTCGACCACATGACGGTGGTGGTCGCGGACCTCGACGCAGCCCGTCGCTTCTTCGCGCTGCTCGGCTTTGCCGAACGCGTGGCGGTCCTTGCCCGCGGCGAAGAGATCGCCCGCTACATGGGCATAGAGGGGTGGGAGGCCGACCACGTCACCCTGGTCCTCGAGGGCGCGGCCGTCCATCAGGAGGTGCAGCTGCTGCGGTTCCACCACCCGGCGGCCGGGCCGGACGAGGGTGCCGGGACGCTGACGCGCCTGGGGTTCAACCACGTGTGCTTCCGGGTCGCGGACCTGGACGCGACGCTCGCCCACCTGGCGGCGCACGGGGTCGGGCCGCGCAACGAGGTCATGGACTTCCACGATCGGCGACTCGTCTTCGTGGACGGGCCGGGGATCGTCGTCGAGCTCGCGGAGTGGGTCAGCGGGTCGGCCGGCCAGGGTGCTCACCTAGCATGAGCGCCCCGGGAGGGATGGCAGAGCGGACGAATGCACAGCTCTTGAAAAGCTGCGAGGTGCAAGCCTCCGTGGGTTCGAATCCCACTCCCTCCGCATGCATGCATTGTGACGTTGTTCGAAATCGGGGCCTGACGCGCTGAAGCGTGCTGGCCCGGCACGAACTCAAGTCGGTTACGGCACCTGTCGATTGAGTCATATGTGGGATCTCTCGCGCCAGGCTCGCGTGCTGAAGTCTGGGTCGGCCCACGGCGGAGGGGGAACCAATGACAGTGACGAACCCAACCGGCAAAGCGATCCTGCGAGCGTCCCTGCGGTTGTTCCGCCAGGACCGCCAGATGATCTGGCTCCCCGTCCTGGCGACCGCGACCGCGCTGCTCGCGTTCGGCGTCGTCACGTTGCCGCTGGTGCTGGTCCTCGGGCACGGCGGGTTCGCCTTCCTGCTCGCCTTGGCCTGCGGGTCGGTGGTCGCCTCGGCCGCAACCGTGACCTTCAACGTCGCGCTCGTCTTTGCCGCCAACGACCGCATCGAGGGGCGAGTGCCCACGATCGGGGGATCGCTGTCCCAGGCCTGGGGACGCCGGGGCGTGATCTTCGAGTGGGCCGTGCTGGCCGCGGTCATCGGCACCGCCATCCGGGCGCTGGAGAACCGGCTCGGCATCCTGGGGCGCGTCCTCGGGTTTGCCGGTGGCCTGGCGTGGATCGTCGCCACCTACCTGGTGATCCCGGTACTGGCCTTCGAGGATGTCGGGCCCCTTGAGGCAGTCAAGCGTTCCTCCTCGATCCTGAAGATGCGATTCGGAACGGTGACGAGGAGCGGGCTCCGCTTCGGCGCCATCTTCGTCGGCCTGTCCCTCGGGGCGGTGCTGGTCGTCGCCATCGGGATCACGCTCATCGCCGGGCGTGCCTACCTGGTCGGTGTCCCGCTGGCCGTTCTCGGGTTGGCCGCGGTGGTCGGCATCGGGATGTACGCGTCCGCGGCGGGCATGTACATGCGCACCATCCTCTATCGCTTTGCCACCGATCGCCCGGTTCCCGACCTGGGCGTCGATCTCTCGGGGGCCTTCCGGCCCCGGTGAGGCGCGGCCAATACTGCCCGGGGGCGGCCTAGGATTCGCGCGCCGTCGCGACCCCGGTGGGCGCGGCAGGAAAGGCGCTGGAGGCGGTATGGACGCGTGACGGAGTTGCTCTTGGCCGAGCCCACCCCGCCCGAGCTCGACGCTGCGCCGCCGCCGGGCGACCCGCGACGGCGGCGGCGGCGCTGGGTCACGATGCTCACCTGCACCGCACTGCTGGGCACCGCGCTCGGATACCTGCTGTCCGACGCCGGGCAGGAGAACAACCACTACGACGCGGCCCGGCACAACCTGTACGCCACGCGGGCCACCACCAGCATCGTCTCCCGTGATCTCGCCAAGGCGGAGGCCGATCTCACCCTGGTGACCCACCAGGTGGGCGACGACACCACCACTCTGGCCCAAGACACGTCCGAGCTCGAGGGGGCCCGATCCGCGCTCACCTCGGCGCAAGCCAGCGTGTTCGTGCAGGCGTCGGTCCTGAACTCGCTGCACGCGTGCCTCGGCGGCGTCGAACAGGCGCTGAACGCGCTGGCGGTGGGCAGCCAGGCCAAGGCGGCCGACGCGTTGCACTCGGTTTCGTCGAGCTGCGCCGCCGCGGTGAAGGCAAGTGGCTGAACGACGATCGCTTCGCCCACTCCTCGTCGTGGCTGCCGTGCTGGCGGTGGGGGGACTCGGCGCATCGGTCTGGTACGACGCGCACGCGCATCTGCGCGACGGGCGCGAGCAGTCAACCCTGACGGCGGCCCGGCATCATCTCGCCGTACTGCGCCACGGCGTGGCGGTGACCAGCTACGCCAACGCCGTAACGACCAGCCGCCGCAACGGCCTCGAGGCCTCGATCGGCGCGACGCTCGGCCAGCTGGCCGGGGTCGATGCCTCTCTGAACAGTGCGAACGCCGGCGCCTCGCTGGAGGGCCTCGGGATCAACACGCTCCACACCTGCCTGGGCGGGGTGCAAGCAGCGCTGAACCAGGTGTCGGCCAACAACAATGCGGCCGCCGCCCAGGACATCTCGGCCGTCTCGGGTCCATGTGCCGAACTCGATGGCGGGGCGAGGGACGGGCTCGTCTACCCCTTCGACTTCCCTGATCCCGACGTGATCACGGTGGGAAGCACCTTCTACGCCTACGCCACCAACTCGGTCGCAGGGAACATCCAGATCATTGCGTCCAGCGACCTCACCCATTGGAGCGCCGTCGGCAACGCACTCCCGTCGCTGCCCGGCTGGGCCACGCCGAACAACACGTGGGCACCCTCGGTGGCCCGCGTGAACGGCTCCTACCTCATGTACTACGCGGTGGACGTCGCCGCGACCGGCACGCAGTGCATTTCCGTCGCCACGGCCGGGGGTCCGCAGGGACCGTTCGTCGACACGTCGGCGGGCCCGCTCGAGTGCCAGCAATCACTCGGCGGCTCGATCGACCCGTCCACCTTCATCGACGCCAACGGGAACTCGTACCTGGTCTGGAAGTCGGGTGGTCCCGGGACATCCAGGATCTGGTCCGAGCAGCTCAACACAGCGGGAACCGGCTTCGCCGCCGGCGCCACCCCGACCCAACTCCTCGTGCCGGACCAGGCCTGGGAGGCGGGAACGGTCGAGGCACCGGATCTCGTCCTCGCCAACGGCCGCTACTTCCTGTTCTTCTCGGGCAACGACTGGAACGGGGCCAACTACGCGGTCGGCGTGGCCACGTGCACCGGGCCGCTCGGGCCGTGTGCTGACGCCGCGCCCGGCCCGATCCTGTCGTCGGGGAGCGGCATCGCCGGTCCGGGTGGAGCGTCGGTCTTCACGGACACGAGCGGGGCCTCATGGATCGCGTTCCACTCATGGATCCCCGGCGCCGTCGGGTTCCCCAACAGCCGCGACCTCTACGTCCGCGCGCTGAACCTTTCGGGTGCGGTGCCCTCCGTCGCGGCATCCGCGCCGGGTTGAACGAGCAGTCCGACGGGAGGCGTACGTCCGTGGCTACGGTGCCGCTGCGTCAGCGCGCCCGGTGGGCAGCCAGCGCGCCGGCACGTTTCTCGACGCCGGCAGCGTCGAGGCGCGCGCACACGTCGCCGAATTCGTCGGTCGGGCCAGCCCATCGCAACTCGTCGACGTTGCCGAGCAGCGCGCGATCGACGCGTAGCGTTGCCAGCTCTTTGAACAGCCGCGCGTGATCGATGCCCTCGCGCAATGTGGACGCAAGCTTCGGTGCGCCGCGCACGACGACCTCCCAGGCGGTGGCATCCTCCGGGATGTCCTCGAGGTGGACCCAACGGGCCAGCACTGCGGCGGCCGACTTGGCCCCCCAACCCGAGAGGCCCGGAAACCCGTCTGCGCTGTCACCGACGAGCGCCAGGTAATCCGGTATGGAGGCCGGTGACACCCCGAATTTCGCCACCACCCCCGCCTCGTCGATCAAGAGCTTCTGACGTCGGTCGAGCTGCACGACCCGTCTCCCGCGCACGCACTGGCCGAGATCCTTGTCCGGTGTGCAGATCACGACCTGTTCGACCCGGGTGTCGTCGTCGGCGACGGCCGCTGCGCTCGCCAGGGCGTCGTCGGCCTCCACGTCGACCATGGGCCAGACGAAGACGCCGAGGGCTCGCAGCGCGTCTTCGAGGGGCCAGAACTGCGACTTCAAGGCGGGGTCGACGCCGTCCCCCGTCTTGTACCCGGGCCACATGTCGTTGCGGAACGACTCGATGACATGGTCGGTGGCCACGCCGACGTGGGTGGCGCCGTCATCGAGGAGTTGCAGCACCGAGCTCAGCACGCCGCGCACGGCGGCGACTTCTTCCCCCTCGGCGTTCCGGTGGGGTGGCGCTCCGAAGAAATGCCGGAAGAGCTCGTAGGTGCCGTCGACGACGTGGACCTTCACGCGGACGAGCCTCTCACACCGGCGGATTTGCCCTTCCGGAGCCGGCGCAGGTTTCCCCGGCAACTCATCGCCCTGCGGCCATCCTCCGGGCCTGCAGCAGGAAGGCGCGTTCGGCCTCGTTGTCGGTCCGCGCCAGCGCGGCGTCGTACTCCACCACCGCCTCTTCGTGGCGACCGAGTCGTCGTAGGAAGTCAGCCCGGACGGCATGAAAGAGGTAGTACGACTCAAGGGGCAGGTCGTCGATGGACGCCAGGGCGGCGTCGACGCCCTCGACTTCGGCCAACGCCACGGCCCGGTTGAGGGCAACCATCGGGGACGCGTCGAAGGCGGCGAGCTGCTCGTAGAGGGTGAGGATCTGGGGCCACTCGGTCGTCTCCGCGGCGACCGCGTCCGAATGGACGGCGTTGATCGCCGCCTGGATCTGATACGGGCCCGGAGCGTTGCGACGCAGACAGCGCCGCACGATCTCCTGACCCTCGACGGTGAGGGCGTGGTCCCACAGGGTGCGGTCCTGCTCGGGCAGCGGCACCAACACGCCCCGCGCATCGGTACGCGCCGGCCGGCGCGCCTCGATCAGGAGCATGAGAGCCAGAAGACCGAGCACCTCCGGCTCGTCGGGCATCAGGCCGGCCAGGACCCGGCCGAGGTCGATGGCCTCGGCTGTGAGCTCCGCGCGGTCGAGCCGATCGCCGGCGGTGGCGGTGTAGCCCTCGTTGAACACCAGATAGATGACCGAGAGGACCGAGCGCAGCCGGTCCGGCAACTCCGCGCTCGTCGGGACGCGGTAGGGGATGCCGGCGTCGCGAATCTTGGCCTTGGCACGACTGATGCGTTGGGCCATCGTCGGCTCGGAGACCACGAAGGCGCGGGCGATCTCACCCGTCGTGAGACCGCCGAGCAGTCGCAGCGTCAGAGCGACCCGCGCCGGCGGCGCCAGGGCGGGATGGCAGCAGGTGAAGATCAGTCGGAGGCGATCGTCTTGCACCGCGAGCGCCTCGTCGGGCTCAGCCCGCTCGTTGAGCAGCGCAGCCTGCACGTGGCGGTCGTCACGCGAGGCTTCGCGTCGGAGGCGATCGAGGATCTTGCGTCGAGCCGTGGTGATGATCCAGCCGACCGGGCTGGGCGGCAGCCCGTCGGTCGCCCACCGTTCGGCCGCCACCACGAACGCGTCCTGAACGCCCTCCTCGGCAAGGTCGATATCCCCGAACGCCCGGACGAGCACGGAGACGGCGCGGCCGTACTCCTGGCGAAAGACCCTTTCGACACGGCGATCGTCTTTCTCCATGGTCCGGGCGGGACTCAGCCCTCCGGGTTCTCCTGGAACGGCCGCACCTCGACCGGCTCGCCGCAGGCACGGGTCGCCTTGGTCGCCCAGGCCAGCGCGGCATCGAGGTCGTCCACCTCGATGATCCAAAAGCCCCCGATGTGCTCCTTGGACTCCGCGAAGGGCCCGTCGGTGAGCGTGACCTCGTCGCCCTCCTCCCGCACAACCGTCGCGAGGTCCGCGGGCTGGAGCCCGCCGGCGAACACCCAGACACCGGAGGCTTGCAGCTCCGTGTTGAGCTCATTCACGCGTTCGTAGGCTTGCTGCGCGTCCTCCGGGGGGCGAGCCGGCGCACCGTCGATCATGGCGACACTGAGCAGGTACTGCTTCATGGCAACTCCTCCAGTTTCGATCGGTTCGAGGGTCTGTTTCGGGCCTCAAGCAGCCCGGTCGTCGGAAGGCACGTGCTTCGGGTGGTAGGTCAGGACCACGATGCCGTCGTCACCCACCCTTGTGACCCCGTCGAGAGCGAGGACGGGTGCCGTGCTGATGTCACCGAACAGACGCTTTCCGCTCCCCAGCACGATCGGGAAGACCATCAACCGGTACTCGTCGACGAGGCCGTGCTCAGCGAGCAACTGGACGAGCGAGGCGCTCCCGGCAACGAGCAGCACGCCGGCGAGGTTCGTCTTCAGGGCGGTCAGCTCGGCCACGATGTCGCCCCGGACGACGGTGCTGTTGTTCCAGGCGGCTTCACCGTCGGTCAACGTGTTCGAGACGACGTATTTGGGCATCGAATTCATCTTGTCCGCGAAGCCCACCGGGTCCTCGATCGTCGGCCATGCCGCCGCAAATCCCTGATAGGTGGTCCGACCCACCAGCAGCGCCTCGGCGGCGAGCGTCTCGTCGAGCTTGAAGCCGTCACCGTCCGTCCCGCGATCGAATCGAAAGGTCCATCCCGCGTTGCGGGTGCCTTCCGCCCCACCAGGGTCCTCCATCACGCCGTCGATCGAGACGAACTCACTCACCACGATCCTGCCCATGACTGCCTCCTTGCTCGGATTCCGCCGGCCGTGTGCCGGTCGTCACCACCTATACGAACGGCTCGGGCCGAATTCGACGGCTCCTGGCGAAAACCCGAGAAGATCCCTGGAGCATCCTCTTCCGCAGGCGCGGCGCGTGTCACACCGGGACGCTATGCCGGGTCTTCCACATGTACGTACCTTCAGGTCCGAATTCCGCCGGAATGTCACCACGCCCACCCGTAGCGTGGGAATAGCGGCTCGCCGAACGGCGTTGCGTCCTTCAAAGGAAGCCCAGGACCCTCCGACCTGCACCGAGGAGACCCATGCGCGGCACCACTGCCACCACCATTGAGATCGCCCCGGGCCGCCGCGTGCCCTCGTGGCTCGTGCTCAGCCTCGTCCTGGTCGGCCAGTTCATGGTCGTGCTGGACGCATCCATCGTCAACGTCGCGCTCCCCTCGATCCAACACGACCTGCACTTCACCACGTCGGGCCTGCAGTGGATCGTCAACGCCTACACCCTGACGTTTGCCGGCTTCCTCTTGCTCGGTGGGCGCGCCGCCGACCTGTACGGCCGACGCAAGGTGTTCCTTGTGGGCCTGACCGTCTTCACGGCGTCGAGTCTCCTCGGAGGCTTGGCCCAGGACCAGGCCTGGCTCGTGGGCGCCCGCGCCCTCCAGGGGCTGGGGGCCGCCATCCTGGCGCCGGCGACGCTCACCATCCTGACCGCGACCTTCCCCGAAGGGGCGGCCCGCGCCTGGGCCCTCGGCGCGTGGAGCGCCGTCTCGTCGGCCGGGGCGTCCGCCGGTGCGCTGTTCGGCGGCATCTTGACGGACTTTCTCAGCTGGCGGTGGATCCTCTTCGTCAACGTGCCCGTGGGGATCGTCGCATTGGTGGCGGCGCGCCGGTACCTCCCCGAATCACGCGCCGACATGGAGCACCGCCACCTTGACCTGGCGGGCGCCATCACCGTGACCGGTGGGCTGGTGGCGGTGGTCTACGCGCTGGTGCGGACCGAGACCTTCTCGTGGGGCTCGGGCGAGGTCCTCCTCCCGCTGGCGGTGGGGGTGGCGCTCCTCGGCATCTTCATCGTGCTCCAGGCGCGCTTCTCGAAGGCGCCGCTGGTGCCCCTGCGGATCTTCCGATCGCGCTCCGTCGCAGGTGGCAACGTCGTGATGCTGATGATGTTCGGCGCCCTGTTCGGCTCGTGGTACTTCGAAACCCTCTACATGCAGCACGTCCTGGGCTACAGCCCGCTCCAAGCAGGACTCGCCTTCCTGCCGCAGACCGTCCTGATCGCCTTCGGCGCCCAAGTGACAGCCCGCCTGGTGCCGAAGCTCGGCCCTCGCCTGCTCATCTTGATCGGGACGCTCGTCGCGGGTGCGGGCCTCGCCTGGCTGGCCCAGGTGACCACGACGACCGGCTTCGTCAGCGGGCTTCTCGGACCGTTCGTGCTGATCGGTCTGGGCATGGGGCTGGCGGTGACGCCCATCGCGGTGGCCGGCACGGCGGGGGTGCCTCCACGCGACGCCGGGCTCGCCTCCGGGCTTCTCAACACGTCACGAACCGTCGGCGCCTCCATCGGGCTGGCTGCGCTGGCCACCATCGCGGCCAGCCGCACGGTGCGCGCACTGTCGGGACACGTCGCGACGCCTGCGCATACGGCGAGCGCGCTGACCGCGGGCTACACGCTGGCGTTCGGCATCGCGGCCGGCCTGCTGGTTGCGACTGCGATCGTCGCGATGGCGACCCTGCCATCCCAGCGGGCAATCAGCCAGGCCGCACGGACCGCGCCCGAGGTGCGGGCACCCGAGCCCGAGTCCGAGCTGGAGCTCGAGGGCGTGTAGGGAGGGCTTCAGGTTGTTGCTGCGGGCGGTGCGGCCGAACCCTTGGCGTTGATGGCGTCGACGATTAGCTGGACTGCGTCATGCAGTCCGCCTTCGGTGTGCACATCCAACAGCCCGATGGCGTGTTCGATCTTCCGTCGAACGTCGAGTACGTCCTCGAAGGTCTTGGCCGCTCGGGCGTCCGACGCTCGGGCCTGGATGTTCTGGCCGACGATGATGACCGGCAACAGCACGAGCTGCAGGAACGACGAACTGATCCACAGGATCAGGAGCTGCGTGGAGTGGACGTTGTCGGGCAGCGAGATCAGGGCGATGCCAGCAAACACGTAAGCGCACCACATGGTGCCCACCAGCACCGTGATCCGCAGGCCGACGGCGGCGTTGAACCGCTGCATCGCGGTGTCCTTCTTGAAGAAATCGCGGGTCCTGGCGTGCACGGGCACCCCGTCCTGCGTGTAGCCGTGCTTGGGCGCCCGCTCGCGGGTCGTGGTCATTGCCACCTCCTGTGACTCGGGTTCGGCGCGGATTCTCGGCGGATTCTCACATGCTGGCGACCGGAGGACCCCGCTCGGGCTCTGGGGGGGAGGCCCATGGCGGCACTCGTCTCCGGCGCGACACGCGACCGACGGGTCTCAACCGGGAGGAGGGTGCACCTGCTCCATGAACTCGAGACGCATGCCGCCGGGGGCTTCGACAAAGGCGATACGGCGGGTCCCGAAGGAGCCGCTCACCACTTTTGGACCCCACAGGACGGCGTGGCGGGACAGCTCAGCGTCGAGGTCGTCGACGAAAAGGGCGGGGTGCAAGAAGCCCTCGTCGGGTAGGTCGCACGCACCTTCGTAGATCGCATGCGTGAAGAGAGTGAGCGCCAGGACGCCGAGCTGGACGTCGGATCGGCGTCCGTTCTCCCAGGCCACCGGCTCGGTCACGACCGCCCCCGCCGCCTTGTACCAGGCGCAGGCAGCCTCGAGGTCGGCCACCTTGACGGCCAAGTTGGCCAGGCCCGTGACGGCCATCAGTGCAACGGGGTGCCGTAGAGCGACCCGAGGTCTTCGGCGATGAGCTCGAGCCGCACCCCGTCGGGGTCGGAGAAATAGACCGAGACTTCGCTTTCGATGTGCGTGACGACGCCCGCATCGGCGAGTCGTTGGCGGGCCGCGTCCCACTGCTCCCGGCTCACCGAAATGGCGAGATGGTGGAAACCTCCCAGCACCTCGGCGTAGGGGCCGAGGCCCAGGTCGGGAAAATCGAAGAACGCCAGCGTGTTGTCGTGCCCCAGGTCGAAAAAGAGATGGGTGGAGCCCCTGTAGTCCCGGTTCTCGAACAGCTCGACCAGGGGGAACCCGAGCAATTCTTGGTAGAAGCGGATCGTCCGCTCAACGTCCGAACACAGCAACGCCATGTGGTGGACGCCTTGTGCGGTAGATGCTGGCCGATCCTCCGGCGCCTGCAGGTACTTCGAGCGAAGCCGTTCCCGCTCGGCGGCGGCGGCCTCGAGGTCGACGGTCACAGCCCGAGGAGCCACGACGCGTTGGCTCCCAAGATGTTGGTCCGCGCGGCCCCGGTCAAGCCGGCCACGGCCCGCTCCGCCGCCGCCATCGGATCGGCCACCCCCTCGGCATGCGGCCAGTCGCTTCCGATCATGTACGTCTCGTCGCCAACCCGCGGGACGAGGCGGTTCGGCATTTCGTACGGCAGCGCTGCCACCCGCACCTGCCGCATGAAGTACTCCGAGGGGCGCAAGGCAAGACGCCGGTAGGGCTCGCCGTGACGCAGCGCGTAGAAGTCGGAGGCGCCGTCGAGGTGCAGCAGGAAATGCGGCACCCAACTCGCCGTCAATTCGACGACGCCAACGCGCAGATCGGGAAACCGCTCCAGCGTCCCGTTCAGGATCAGGTCCGCCAACGCGACCGCCGGCGCCAGGTACAAGAAGATCGAGTCGAAGAGCCGCTCGCCTTCTTCACGCTCGCCCTGACGCCAGGCCGGGTGCAGCGGGCTCTCGAACTCCGAGACGTGGAACACCGGGGCGACGCCGTGCTCGCTGAAGGCGGCCCACACCGGGTCGAAATCGCCATGGGACAGCGGCTTGCCGTCCACCGGGGCGGGAGCGACCATGGCGAGCCGAACCCCTGTGGCGCGCACCCGCGCGATCTCCTCGATAGCCCAGGCCGGGTCGTGCAGCACGACGTGGGCCACGGCGAAGAGGCGATCCTCGCCTTCGGCGCACACCCCGGCGACGAAGCGGTTATAGGCCCGGGCGTTGGCACGCTGGGCGCCGCGGTCGGAGGCCAGCCGCTGCTCCCAGAGCAGCCCGTAGTTGGGAAACATGACCGCGGCGTCCAGTCCGAATTCGTCGAGGGCAGACAGGCGAGGCCCGGCGGACCGGTAGGCGTCGGGCACCAAGTCGTCGAACGAGGCCGGCGCGCGTTCGCCGCGGACCCGACGGAGGCGGTCGTCACCGATGAGCGACGATTGCTCGGGGATCGGCACCTCGAGCGGTGTCAGGCGCTCGTCCCGCCACGTCAGCCAGGGCCACCCACCCTCGTCGTCGGTAATGGAGAGCGCATCGGCTCTGTGCGCGGGCTCGATGAAGTCGGACCAGGTCGTCCTCGACTCGAAGAGATGCTGGTCGACGTCGATGATCGGTAACGCCATGGGCCCTCCCGGGCGCACAGTACCAGTGGACTAGCGGATTGCGGAGCGCAGCCCCTTGAGCCAATCGTCGGCGGCCTGCCAGGCCGCGTCCGCCTGTCGCCGCTGTTCGGGCCCGTGCTCTCCCGCCGCTGGGTACGAACCCAAGAACTTCACTCCGGCCAGTCCGGCGTGAAGGTCACGGAGACAGTCGGCGACCATCTCGTCGGCTACGTGGCCGCTGAGATCGATCACGAAGCAATAGTCACCGAGTGCCTGCTTGGTCGGGCGGGACTCGAGCTTCGTCAAGTTGAGGTTGCGAGCCGCGAACTGTCCGAGGATCCCGTGCAGGCTTCCGGGGTGGTCAGCTCGCTGAAAGCACACGATGCTCGTCTTGTCGTGACCAGTCGGTCTGGGCACCCTCGCCCGCGCCACCAGGACGAACCGGGTCTGGTTGTCGGGATGGTCCTCAACGTCTTCGGCCAAGACGGACAGCCCGTAGCGTTCAGCCGCCAGCCGCGGCGCGATGGCGGCGCCGTCGGGCGAGCGTGTCTCCCCGAGGAGGCGGGCTGCATCGGCCGTGGAGTTGGCGGCATGCTGTTCGGCGTCGGGCAGCGTCGTGGCGAGGAACTTCTGGCACTGGGCCAAGGCGTGCGGATACGACGCCACGGAGCGGATGTCCGTCAGCGTGGTGCCGGGTGTCGCCATCAGGTGCAGATGGATGTCCATCACCACCTCACGCTGGATATGCAGGTCAACGTCGTGGATCAGCCCGTCGATGGTCGCGCTGACCGTGCCCTCGATTGCGTTCTCGATGGGCACGAATCCGCCATCCACCTCCCCCCTGGCCACGGCCTCGAGCACCGACGTGATCGACGGCAGCGGCGTGAGTGCGGCGGCGGCCAGATCCGATTCGGCCAGCAGTGCCTCCTGCGTGAAGGTGGCCTCGGGGCCGAAGTAGGCGATCGATGTCGCAGGCGGGTTCACGGTTGGGCAGGATAGAGCAGGTCATGGACGCCTCCTCGCTCCGCTTGCTCGTCGCACGGGTGGCCTCGGGCGAGGTCGCGCCCGACGACGCGGTGCGCCAACTTCGCCGTCTGCCCTTCGCTGACCTCGGGTTCGCCCGGGTGGACCACCACCGGGACCTGCGGCTCGGCCTGCCCGAAGCCGTGTACGGCCCGGGCAAGACACCCGAGCACTGTGCGGTGGTGGTCGCGGAACTGCTCGAGGGAAGCGATGGACCGGTCCTGCTCACCCGGGCCACCGACGAACAGGTGAAGGCCGCGTCAGCGGCCGGCGTCACGGCGGGGGTGGGGCCCGGTGTGATCACCCAGCAGGGCGGCCTGGCCACGCTCGTGTTCCGTCCCGCCGCGCCCCGAGCCGGCAACGTGGTCGTCGTCACCGCGGGCACCGCCGATCTGCCGGTGGCCGCGGAATGCACGGCGGTGCTCGGTGGACTCGGATTCGCCGCCAGGTTGCTCGCCGACTGTGGCGTCGCCGGTCTGCACCGACTGCTGGCCGAGGTGGACACGATCGCCGCAGCGGACGTCGTCGTCGTAATCGCGGGGATGGAGGGTGCGCTCGCGAGCGTGATCGGGGGCCTGACTCCCGCGCCGGTCGTCGCGGTCCCGACCAGCACGGGTTACGGGGCAGCGCTCGAAGGGGTGACGGCCCTGCTCAGCATGTTGTCGGCGTGCTCGTCGGGCATCACCGTGGTCGGGATCGACAACGGCTACGGCGCCGCGTGCGCGGTGGCCAGGCTCCTGCCGTGAGACCCGTCAGTGGTGCCGGCGGAGCGCCCGAAACGGTGGCGTGGTTCCACTGTTTCGCCGGCATCGCCGGTGACATGGCCTTGGGCTCCCTCGTGGACGCCGGAGCCGACGTCGCCGAGGTGCGCTCACTGCTTGACCGGCTCCCCCTCCCCGGCTGGGACCTCAGCTTCGAAGAGGGTCTGCGCGGCGGCATCGCCTGTACCCGGGCCGTCGTCCGTGGTGACGACGTCGTCGTGCGCACCCACGGTGCCATCAGCGCCCTCATTGAAGCCGCCGCACTCCCCTCGAGGGTGGCTGATCGGGCGCTCCGCGTCTTTCGGGCGCTGGCCGCTGTCGAGTCCGCGCTGCACCGTCGCCCGGTGGACCAGGTGCACTTCCACGAAGTCGGTGGTCACGACGCCATCATCGATATCGTCGGAACGGCGGCCGCGCTCGAAGTTCTCGGGGTCGACATCGTCACGGCTTCCGCGGTTGCGACGGGTAACGGGACCGTGCGCAGCGCGCACGGGAGGTTGCCCAATCCCGCACCGGCCACGGTACGGCTCCTCGAAGACGTCCCCACCTACGGACGTGACGTCACCGTGGAACTGACGACACCGACGGGCGCCGCACTTGTGGCCACCCTCAGCACCTCGTTCGGCCCGATGCCCGACATGACGATCTCGGCGTCGGGCTTCGGCGGCGGCGCAGGGGAAATGCCGGACCTCCCGAACTGCACGCAGGTGGTGATCGGACGTCGGACACCACGCGACGCTGTCGGACCGGGCCAAGCCGCGCTGGTCCTGGAGACCAACCTCGACGACGTGACCGGCGAGCAGCTCGGTTACGCCGTGGCGGCCGCCCTCGATGCCGGCGCGCTCGACGCGTGGGTGAGCTCGGTCACCATGAAGAAGGGCCGGCCCGGCCATATCTTGCACGTGCTGACGGATCCCACGAAGCTCGAGGCGCTCCGGCGCGAGATCACCCGGTCGACGGGGACGATGGGCGTCCGTGCCGTGCCCGTCGAGCGATGGCCGGTGGCCCGCGAAATGGCGACCGTGGTCCTCGATGGCATCAGCGTCAGGATGAAGGTGACGAGCGGGCGCGTGAAGCCCGAATTCGACGACGTGGCCCTTGTCGCCGCCAAGACGGGGGTCACGTTGCACGAAGTGGCGAGCCGGGCGGAGGAGGCGTGGCGCAGCGGGCAGCATCGTCTCCCCGGTTCTGACCCATCACCCGCCTGATGGACAATCCGATGTTCCGCTATGACGAGGCCATGACCGACCTCGTCGTCGCGGCCTGTCGGGAGCGGTTGTCCATGGACCCGGTCGCGCTCGACTTCGGCGGTCTCGTCGACTCGCTCGACGCCGAATTGGCGGGCCTCATGCGACCGGGGGGCAACGACGCGGCCGATGTGCTCAACCTCTTCGTCGACACACTGTCCAAGGCGATCGTCTCCTGTGACAGCCCGCGATTCCTGTCCTTCATTCCGGCGGCGCCGACGAAGGCGTCGCTGCTCTTCGACATGTTCATCTCGTGCTCGTCGCTCCACGGCACCTCGTGGCTCGAGGCCGCAGGGGTCGTGGTGGCGGAGAACCAGGCGCTCGCGGTGCTGGCCGATCGGGCCGGGTTCCCCGAGGGAGCCGGCGGCTGCTTCGTGGCGGGGGGTTCCGCCGGGAATCTCTCCGCCCTCATGGTGGCCCGCGATACGGCCGCCTTCCGCCGGCAAGCGGCGGCGCCCGAACGACCGCTCGTGGCGATCAGCGAAGACGCCCACTCCTCGGTCGGCAAGGCGCTCCACGTGCTCGGCGTCGGCGTCCTGACGGTGGAGACCAGGGACCACCGCCTGACGGGGGATGCGCTGGCTGCCGCGCTGCGGGAGGATCCACGACGGGCTGACGTGATCGGCGTGGTCGCGACGGCCGGTACCACCAACGCCGGCATCGTGGACGACCTCGACGGCGTAGCCGACGTCGCGGCCGAACACTCGTTGTGGTTCCACGTCGACGGGGCCTATGGCGGCGCCGCCGCCCTTTTTGCGCCGTCGGTTCGGACCCTCTTCAGCGGATACGAGCGGGCCGACTCGTTCATCGTCGACCCACACAAGTGGCTGTTCGCGCCGTTCGACTGCGCGGCACTGGTCTACCGTCAGCCGAACCTGGCCAAGGCAGTGCACACCCAGGACGCGCAGTATCTCGACGTGTTGCACAGCGGGAGGCCCGAAGAATGGAACCCGAGCGACTACGCGTTTCACCTGACCCGGAGGGCGCGCGGCTTGCCACTGTGGTTCTCCATGGCGGTCAACGGACTCGACGCGTACTGCGACGCGGTCGAGGCCGGCTTGTCCATCGCCGAACGTGCGGCGGAGCGGATCGCGGCGACGGCCCACGTCGAGCTGGTCCGTCAGCCTGGGCTCTCCATCGTGCTCTTCAGGCGACTGGGCTGGACGAAGTTGGACTACGACGTGTGGTCCGCGCGCCTTTTACATGAGCAGATCGGCTTCGTCACCCCGACCAAGTGGGAGGGCGAGACAGTGGCTCGCTTCGCTTTCCTGCACCCGAACACGACGGTGGAGATGATCGACGAGATCCTGGCCTCAATGTCCGAATCGTGACCACGCACGCCGAAGCACGGTCCCAAGCGTCTCGACGTCCTGGGCACCCGGGATGGGCCAGGCGCCATTGATGAGGAAGTAGGGCACCCCGGTCACCCCGAGATCCTCGGCCGCAACCTCGTCGAGCCTGACCTCTGCCTCGAAACGATCGCCGGCGAGGACCTCGTCGGTGACAACCACGTCGAGGCGCGCGTCGGCGGCCACCTCGCGCAACACGTTGTGATCCGACAGCAACCGCCCTTCGGCAAAATAGGCGCGGAAAAGGCCCTGAACCAGCGCACCCTCTTCGGCCTTGCCGCGGGCGGATTGGGCGAGCCGGTGGGCGTCGAAGGTGCTGCCGAGGCGAACCCGGTCGAAATCGAACACGACGCCGGCCTCGCGACCAAGCGCCGTCAGACGCTCGTGCCCCGCCCGCACCTCGGCCGGGGTCCGGCCGTACTTGGCCGCGACAACGTCGGCCATGGTGCGGTCCCGGCTGGCCGGGGCGCGCGGGTCGAGCTCGAAGGAACGGTGCCCGACCCGGACCTCATCGCGGTGTTCGAAGTCGCGCAGGGTGGCCTCGAGGCGGGCCAGCCCCAACGCACACCAGGGGCAGGCGAAGTCGGACCAGACCTGGACGTCCATGCCCGGCCACCCTACGGCCCGGGGACGTCCAGGTCGGCTTCAGGCCCAGTCGGTGGCCGGCCATCCTTCGGCCGCCGCCATCAACGTCCAACCGGTGGCGCCGTCGATGGCCTCGCGGATGATGTCGGCGTGTCCGGCGTGGCGCGCCGTCTCCTCGATGAGATGCAAGAGGACCCACCTGGGGGTCCAGCTCACGCCCCCAGGAATCCAAGGGACCACGTCGGCCGTCGGGGGCAAGGGCACGCCCAGGTCGGGCAGCTCGGCCACCACCTTCTCGGTGTGGCCCGCCTGCTCGGCGGCCAGGGCCAGGACGTCGTCGACGGTCTCGCCGTTGACGAGCCGGAACCCGTCGGCCCAATCGTCCTGCGGGACGAAGACCGTGGTGTCGCCCGTCGAGACAAAAGTGGCCCAGGCCTGCTCGACCAGGGCCGCATGCTTGATCAGGCCGGCCAGGCAGAGGTCGCTGACCGTCGAGCGGGTCGAGGCCTGCTCGTCGCTGAGTCCGTGTGCGGCATAGCGCAGCGCGTCACGCTGCTGGCCGAGGAAGGCGAGCAGGACCTCGCGCTCGTCGGCGAGCGGTGGAACGAGTCCGGGCATTGGTGGGCTCCGTTTCTGCCGGTTCGTGCCGGCGTGGTGGGGTCGATACCGCCATGGTGTGCCCGGAAACTGGCCATCCTCTGGCCACTTTCTGCGACAAACTGGCCACGTGCGAGCCGACCGCCTGATCTCCGCGCTGCTGGTCCTGCAATCCAAGGGTCGGGTCACCGCAGCCGAGCTGGCCCAGGAGCTCGAGGTCAGCGAGCGGACCGCGCGTCGAGACCTCGAGGGTCTCGCCCTGGCCGGTGTCCCCGTCTACTCGCAACCCGGCCGGGGTGGTGGATGGGAGCTCGTGGGCGGTGCGCGCACGGACCTGAGCGGCCTGACGGCGGACGAGACCCGGGCCCTCTTCCTGATCGCTGGACCGGTGGCCGCGACCCCGGCGGTTCGCGCCGCCCTGCGCAAGCTGGTGCGGGCGCTGCCGGCCACGTTCCGACCTCAGGCGGAAGCCGCGGCGGGCGCCGTCGTGCGGGATGCCGCCGGATGGGACCACGCCGAGCCGGTCACGCCCGTGCATCTCGAGGCGCTGCAGCGCGCCGTGATCGAGGGCGTCCAGGTCGAGTTGGGATACCGGCGCCGTGACGGCGAGGCGTCCCATCGCAGCGTGCACCCGCTCGGCCTCGTCGTCAAGAACGGAACGTGGTATCTGATCGGCGACACGGCGGCGGGCCAACGGACGTTCCGGGTGAGCCGGGTGCGCACGGTGACCGCGACCGATCGACCGATCGTGCGTCCCGACGACTTCGACCTCTCCGAGGCCTGGAAATCGATCGTGACGAACATCGACGCGCAGCGCGCGCCCCTCGCGGTCACGTTGCGCACGGACGAGGTCACCCTCGACGTGCTCCGCTACATCTTCGGGAGCCGGGTCGGCGACGGGTCGGTCGAAACTTCCGGACTCGTCACCGTCGAGGTGCGGGCGCAGTCAGAACTCATGCTGGCGCGGCAACTCGCCGGGTTCGCCGACGCGGTCGAGGTGCTCTCTCCCGCCTCGGTCCGGAACCACCTGGCCGATATCGGGCGCGGGTTGGTTCGCCGCAACGCGCCGCGGGCGGCGCGGACGTCAGGAACCTGACATGCCGACCACGGGCTGGTTCAAGCGGATCGCACCGGTCGAACCCCAGAACTGGGCGTCGCCGTACGAGAAGACGCCACCGTCGAGGGCCGTGAACCAGTACCCACCACCGTCACCGGTCGATGACATCGCGATCACGGGCTGGTTCAGTCGCAGCGCACCCGTCGACCCGTAGAAGGGGGCGCCGTAGCTGAAGACGCCCCCGTCCTTGGCGACCAGCCAGTAGCCCCCCGTGAGCGGATCGACCGACATTCCGACGATGGGCGCGTTGAGCGGGATGTTCGAGGCGTCGCCCTGGAACGCGCCGTCGCCCAACAGCACGTACACCTTTCCGTCCGCCCCCACGAGATACATGCCCTGATCGTCGGGCGTCAGCGCGGCGCCGACGATGTTGTTGACGTGGAAGCCGAAGAAGGGCAGATCACCGAGTTGAGGGGCGAAGAAGTTCCACACGGAGCCGTCGGCACCGATGATGTAGTACCCGTCGGTCGAAGGATCGCTCACGATGGCCACGACATCGGACACGTTGATGTGCAGGGCGGGCAATGAGCCGATATACGGGGCATCGCCGAAGGTGAAGATCCCGCCGTCGGCACCCACCATCCGGTACCCGTTCTCGTCGTTGGTCGTGGCCATACCGACGATGGGCTTGTTCAGCTTGATGTTGCCGGTTGAGCCGAAGAAGGAACGGTTGAACGAGAAGATACCGCCGTCGCGGGCGACCAGCCAATACCCCTGCGCGGCCGTCGGCGACGGCAGGATCGAGACGGCGATCGGGGTCCCGACCAATTGCGAAAGCGAGGGTGAGGTCTGTGCGGTGACGGTGGCAAAGAGGCAGGCGATCTGCTTCGACTGCACCGAGAATTCCACCCAGCTCGAAGTCACGGCGTTGTACCACTGGATCGAGGAGCCAGCTCCGTAGTGGCAGACGGCGATGTCCACGCTCGAGAACCCCGACCCGTTCCCGATCGCCACATCGTCGTAGACGCCGGTGGAACCCACGGGAGTGCTCGACGTCGGGTTCGCTCCGTAGGTGGCCGCGGTCACCGCACCCGCGCCGTTCGCCTGCACGACCAGGTCACTGACGCTCGTCGAGAAGGATCCCTCATGGTCGGTGCCGGTGCCGCTCTTCGAGCTGGTCGCCCCTGCCGGAGGCTCTGGCGGCGTGACATTGACCGTGAGCGGGCAGGACGGCAGCCCCGCCGAACCACACTGTGTCGGATCCGACCCGGTCGTGGCCGACGTGTTGTCGAACGTACCGCCGTCGACGTAGATCCCGGTGATGGTGTCGACACCCGCCGGCCCATTGGTCGATGTGCAGGTGAACGTCCCGTTGGAGTCGGGCGTCTGCGACCCGCACAGAAACGTGGATCCGGACGTGAACGTCACCACGCCGGCGGTCACCCCACTCGAGCCCGACGTCACCGTCATGGTGTACGTCACCGTTGCGCCGTAGGTCACGTTTGTCGGGTTGACGGAGACCGTCGCCGCGGTCGCGGCCTGGGCCGACGCGGGTGACGCGCCGAGAAACAAGACGGCCGCCAAGGGAAGCAGTGCGGCGCCGAGTACGAACCCCCGACGCATCACGCGCCGGCCAACCAACCGTTCCACTGTCAGACCTGCCTTCCACCGCCCGAGTGCGGAGATTCTTGTTCTCCCCGCGCTGCCCCGCAAGGACCAGGGCGGGCGTGTCTCATCCGGCGGCGGTGGCGGCCTCGAGCAGTGCGCCGGCGGCCAGCAGACGCTCTTCGCCGTACGCGGGCCCGATCAGCTGAAGGCTGGCCGGGAACGGCCCGCCCGTCGGCACGGGCAGTGAAAGGGCCGGCACGCCAGCCAGGTTGACCGGAAGCGTGCAGCGGGAGACCAGCAGGTCGTCGCCGTCCTCGAGGGGTGGCGGAAAGATGGTCAAGGTCGGCGTGACGAGGAAGTCCACGTGGTCGAATACGCCCTCGAGGGTGGCGCGCCACTTGCGCTGCGTCTCCCAGGCCGATTGCACCACGCCCTCGTTGAGAGATGATCCAAGCTCCAGTCGCGACCTGACGCCCTCCCCGATGCCGTCGGGGTCTTCGAGCGCCAGTGCACGGTCGGAGTGCCAGGCCTCGACGATGAGAAGAAGGCCGGCATGGGTCAGCGCCTTGTCCCAGCCCGGCACGACCAGTCCTGTGCTGCGCCAGCCGACGAGCGCAATCGCTCTGTCGAGGGCAGCCGTGATGGCCGGGTCGGCCTCGATGGGCAGACGCGCGACCTCGAGGTCGCCGGCCTCACCCAGATCCCCCACCGTGAATCCGGGCTCCAAGAGCTGCATGCCGGTGACCAGTCCGGCCACATCACGCGCCATCGGCCCGACGGTGTCGAAGCTGGGCGACAGCGGCCAGACGCCTTCAAGCGGAATGCGGCCGAACGTCGTCTTCAGGCCCGCGGTGCCACAGCAGGCCGCGGGGATCCGCACGGAACCGCCCGTATCGCTGCCGTAAGCCACGTCGGCCTCCCCGGTCGCGACCGCGACCGCGGAGCCGCTCGACGAGCCCCCGGGCACGCGGGCGGGATCGAGCGGATTCACCGGCGTGCCGTACCACGGGTTGATGCCCGTCACCCCGAGCGCCAGCTCATGGAGGTTGGTCCGGCCCACGATGCGCGCGCCGGCGGCGCGCGCTCCGGCCAGACAGGCCGCATCGCGCTCAGCGGGCCGGGCCCGCGCCGCGACCGCGCGGCACCCTGCCGTCGTCGTCTCGCCCTCCATGTCAATGAGGTCCTTGACGGCGAGCCGAACGCCCGGCCCCGAGGTTTCGTACCGAGTGATGAAGGTCGTCATAGCTCGGCGGCCCTCGGGCGCTGCCTGTGCGACCCTGTGCTGGAGACGATCCTCTGATCGGCGAGACTCGTCGCGACGACGAAGTGCTTCGCCGCGCGCAACCGGTTCCGCCCGTTCAATCCAACCCCGCTCATCATTCCTCCCCAGCCTTTCGGCGCCCGACCCTACCGGGCGGGCGCCGGCAAGTCGGCAACGCGTGCCGGGTGACGGCCTGCATCTGCACGCGCCCATACGTCACCCGGCGCCCGTCGTCTGCAAGGCTTGTGGCGGCCGAAGGGAGCACTCGTGCACGAGGAGAACGCTGCCCTGTTGCGACGGGCCTGGGCGGCATACGACCGGGGCGACGAAGTGGAATTCGCGGCCTGCGTCACCCACGACTGGCGCGAGCACACTCCGAGCGGCGAGGTGGCGACGCTCGCCGACGAACGCAAGACGATGGCCGTCCACCGGGTCGCCTTCCCGGACAAGCACACCGAGATCCTCAGCCTGGTGGCGGACGCCGACGTGGTCGCCTGCTACTGCACGACCTCGGCCGTCCATCGCGGGGCCTATTTCGACCTCGCGCCGACGGGGACCCGGGTCAGCGTCGACGAGATGATGTTCAACCGGATCGAAGGCGGAAAGGTTGCCGAGACCTGGGTGATCACCGCCGGCCCCGGCTTCTACCGCCAGCTCTCCGGGCGCGAGGCACCGGAAGACCTGGACAACATGGGCTGAGCATTAGGTGTCACGCCTACCCGGTCACCCCGGCGAGCATCCGTTCCAGAGCGGCCTGGTCGGGTCCGACAAACGGATTGGCGTCGGGCACCGCCGCGAGCGCGCCCAGCAGCCGCCCCAGCGAGGAGCCGCGCGCGGCGGGCAGGTGGCTGCTCAGGACCATCGTGGGTTCGAGCACGCGGATGCGCTCCAGCTCCGACGCGAACGCCGCCCGGTCCACCTGGTGGAGCCACGAGGAGTCCACGGTCGCCCAGAAGACCTGGCCCTGACGCAACGCGTCGTCGGACAGTTCTTCGGCGGATTCGGGCACCTCGTCCAACAGAGCCCCGAAACAGTCCGAGCTGAAGAAGATCCCCGACCTCTGGTCGTGCAGGCCTTGGGTGATCGGGTTGTCGAACGCCGGAGGCTTCACCGCTCGCAGCGTCCGGTCGCCGACATCGACGGTCTGGCCCGGATTGACCAGATGCACACGGTCCATGGGAAGCGGAGCGGCCAGGCTCATGATCCCGACCCCGAGGAAGCTGGTGATCACGCGCAACCGTTCGTTCTCCTGGAGCAGGCGGGCCAGCGAGCCGATGTGGTCGAAGTCGGTATGGGTGAGCCAGATCCAGCGGAGGTCGGCCGGATCGATCACCGTCCGCAACGCCGCCATGAAATCGTCGCTCTCGCGCACGGCGCCCGTGTCGACAAGCACCGGTTCGCTCGCGTGGATCACAAAGGCGTTGATTGCGAGCTGGCCGAATCCGGCGATCGCGGCGGTCGATGTCACGACGTCGACGTCGGGTGCGGCCTGGTAGGTGTACATGGTGAACGGCTCCTGAGGTTTGGAAAGTGGGTGGACTAGCCAGCCGACGGCGTCGTCTCGGCTGAGCTCTTCAGATGCTCGAGCGTGTGTTGCAAGCCGTCGCGTAGCTCTTGGACGCGGTTGGTCGGGACGTCGAGAATGCGGGCCCAGGTCGGGATCTTGTGGATCTCATAGGACTCGGTGACACGAGTTCCGCCATCGGTTGGCTCAAAGGCGTAGCGCCACACGACGCCATCCTTGCCACCTTCTTGCGTGGCGAACGCGAATTCACGGCCGGGGTCGGCGGTGACCACGCGCCCCCGGCGAGACCACTTGATCAGGCCTCGGGGGCCCGTGTGGTTGTGGCCGACGAACGTGGCACCCTCGGCCGGGCCGGTCGACCCGTCGAGCCACTCGACTCGCTGGCACTCGGGGCTCCATTCACCCATCCGCGGCATGTCCGCCACCATGGCGTAGATGCGCTCCGCCGGTGCTGCGATCACCACCGAGTGCGAGTCCCGGCGCAGCCACCACCGACTGCTCTGGATTGCCCTCGGGTTCTCGGTCGTCTCCACGGTCGTCTCCTCGTTGGTCATCTTCCGCCTGCCTGTAAAGCTAATGCTATTAGCTCTAGCTGTCAACCACCTTTAAAGCTATACTGGTTATCGATGGCACCAACGGGCCGAGGAGGAACGCAGGCGCCGGCCGGCGGGCGGGCGCGGCCGGATCGCCGGGCCCGTCGCCGCCAGGAGACACTGGCCGAGATCCTCGACATCGCCCGCGAGATCATGACCGTCGAGGGTGTGAACGGCCTGAGCCTGGCCGAGGTGGCCCGGCGGCTCGGCGTGCAGCCACCCTCGCTCTACAAGTACTTCCCGTCGCTCATGGCGATCTACGACGCGCTGTTCCTCGAGGGACAGCGCGGGAATCTCGAGGCGATGCGAGACGGCATGCAGAGTGCCGAACCCGGGCTCGACGCGCTCATCGCGGGACTCGAATCGAGCGGCCGGTGGTGTCTGGCCAATCGCGCGGTGGCCGAGCTGCTGTTCTGGCGTCCGGTCCCCAGCTTCCATCCCTCGGCTGACGCATTCGCCGTCAGCACGGAAATGGTCGAGCTCCAACGTGGTGCGCTCGCCGATGCGGTCGCCAAGGGCGAGCTCGGTCCCGCGGCGAACGAAGAGGGCGCCATCTACCTCGTGTCGATCATGATCGCCGGGACGTTCAGCCAGGCCTTCGCCAACGAACCCGAGCTGCCCTGGGGCGAGGGGCGCTTCACCTCGTGGTTCCCGACGCTGATGCGTCTGCTGCCGGCCGCCTTCCCGCCCGACGACGGATAGGGGATGGAACGGCGTCGAACGCCGGCCGCCAGTCGACGGACGGCCGGGCTCAGGCGTCGAGGGTCCGGCGGTACACGTTGGTGACGCGGGCCTCGAAGCCCATGCGGACGTAGAGCCGGTTGGCCTCCTCGCGATCGGGCCTCGAGGTGAGGTCGACCGTGCGGGCGCCCCGTGCGGCCGCGCCGTCGATCGCCGCCTGCACGAGCGCAGCGGCGACGCCCTTTCCACGCGCCGTGTGGTCGACCACCACGTCTTCGATCCAGGCTCGCACCGCCGTCGGGATTTCGAAGGTCACCAGCGTCAACATGCCGACGACACGATCGTCGTCGCGCGCCACGAACAAAGTGGCGCCCGGGTCGGCCACGATCCGGCGCAACGCCTCCTTCGAGGGTGCCGGCGACGACGACGAGAGCTGGGGCACGAGCGCGCCGACCGCCGCCACAAGGTCCTCGTCGACCGACCCGGCGGCCTCGACGGCAATCACGACGTGGTCGAGCCGCCCCGCCACATCGGTGAGCGGACGTTGTCGTAGAGCACGTCGCGCCGCTCCCCGTTCAATGCCGCAAAGACATGCTCGCCCCACCGCTCCGAGCCGACCAGCGGCTGCGGGAGCGTCTCGCGGGTGAACCACCCGACGTCGCGGGTCTCGAGCGGATGCGGCGCGATCTCACCACCCACGGCGCGGCAGTAGAAGAGCAACGAGTACAGGGGCACCCGGGTGAAACCGAGGCGCAGGCCGTCGAGGACCGCGATGAGACGAATCGGCTCGGCGACGATCCCGGTCTCCTCTTCGACCTCCTTCACCACCACCTCGGCCGCCGAATACCCGACGTCGCACCACCCGGTCGGGTACAGCCAGATGCCCGAGTCCGCCCGCTGGATGAGCAACAGCTCGCCCTTGTCGTTGCCCACGGCTGCGCCGACAGCGACCTTGGGGGTGACGTAACCGGGCACTCCCTTGCCCACGGTGTCCATCCACTCCTGCACGAGTCCTTCCGCATCCTCGGTGGCCGACGCACCGTCGGCCTCGGAGCGGATGTCGGCGGCAACCTTAAGGATCTCCTCAAAGCGTTCCTGCTCGTAGAGGCTCTCGGTGAACCCGAGGCCCGTGCGCGCGATGGCCGAGAGCGCCTCGCTCCAGCGGAGCAACATCTTGAGCGGGACGGCGTGGTCGTCGGTGGGGTCCACGGGCGGTGACGCTACCGCGGGCCGCCCGCTGGGCCAGAATGGGGCATGGCCGTCAACGACGATTGCCGCCACTACGTGATGCGGACGACGCCTCGCGGGGACCGCCTCGAGCGTTGCAAGGTGGACGCCAACGAGCCCCTTCCCTTCACCTGCCCCGAGGGCTGCGTCTTCTACGAGCCCCGCAAGGTGTCCTCGGCGGGCTGGCACGTGCCCCAAAACCCCGACGACGGCTGAGCGGTTTTGTGCCGGCCCGGGGAGGGCCGTGTCGTCGGCCGCTCGTGTAAGCGCTCAGCCCTCGAGCACTCAGCCCTCGAGCACTCAGCCCTCGAGCACGTCGCCCAGCAGGTCGACGGTGATTCCCTCGCCCCGGAGCCACTGGAGCGCGGCCTCGACCTGGGCCGACTCGCCGTCGACCTCGCAGACGAGCCAGCCGCGATGCTCCTCCACGTCGGCGCGTCGGATGTTGGGCTCGACGTCGAATTGGCGCACCATGATCGCGAGCACCGGCCGGCGCACCTCGGACTCGGGGAAGGTCAGCTTCACCTTGACGCGGACCGCGCTCACCGCGCGCCGCCCTCGCTGCGGAGCACCCGGTTCAGGCTGCCCGAGCGGAACCCCTCGAGATCCAAGGCCACGAACATGAACCCGGCCCGGCGCACCGCGGCCACCACCTCGTCCCGGCGGGCGACCACCTCGGCCAGCGCCGACGGCTCCACCTCGAGACGGGCGGCCTCGCCGTGGTGGCGCACCCGGAGCTGGCCGAAGCCCAGGGCGCGCAGTGCGGCCTCGGCCGACTCGACCTCGGCCAGGCGCCCGAGCGTCACTGGCGTGCCGTACGGCAGCCGCGAGGCCAGGCAGGCCGCAGCCGGCTTGTCCCAGGTGCGCAGGCCCAGGGTCCGCGACCACGAGCGGATGTCGTCCTTGGTGAACCCGGCCTCGACGAAGGGAAAGACCGCGCCGGCCCCGGCGGCGGCGGCCTGGCCCGGGCGGTGATCGCCCAGATCGCTCACGTTGACCCCGAGCACCACCGTGGCGTCTTCGTCGTCGGCCAGCGGCCCGAGCGCGTCCATGAGGGCCGTCTTGCAGCGCGCACAGCGGTCGGCGCCATTGGCCACGTAGGTCGGGTCGTGCATCTCGTCGGTGGCGACGCCCACCCAGCGCAGGTCCCATTCGTCGGCCAGGGCGCGACAGTCGTCCTCCTCCGTCCCGGCCAGCGAGGGGGAAAGCGCCGTGGCACACAGCACGGCGGACCGCCCGAGGGTGTCCCGTGCCACCTTGGCCAGGAGGGACGAGTCGGCACCGCCGCTGAACGCCACCACCACACGCCCGAGGCGCCGGAGCTCACCGCGCAGGTCATCGATCGACGCCGGCACGGACGAGGCGCCCTCAGACACCGAGCACGGTCAATACGTCGTCCAGCGCGCCCACCATGCCGGTGTAGAAGGGCCCGAACTCGGCGTAACGCGCCGACGCCTCGTCGAAGCGCATTTGGTACACGCAATCTTTGAGGTCGTCGGGGTGCACGCCGAAGAGCGTCACGCCCCACTCATAGTCATCGAGCCCGGCCGACCCCGTGATGACCTGGAGCACCCGGCCGTGGAACGTGCGCCCAACCTTGCCGTGACCGACCATGAGCTCCTTGCGGGCGTCGAAGCCGAGGCGGTACCAGTTGTCCTCCTCGCCGCGGCGCTTGCTCATCGGGTAGAAGCAGAAGGCGGCCTTGCCCGCCGGCGGCAGCCGCGGGAAGAGCCGGGCCTGGCGCATTTCCTCGGGGATCGACGCGGCGTACTCGGAGACCTCGGTCAGCGAGACGTAGGACTGGGTCGGCCGCAGGCCGGCGGCCACCACCTCGGTCTGCAGCTGGCGGAGGCGCCACACGTCGGGGCCGAGCGCCATCAGGCCGAGGTCGCCCTTGTGGCCGAGCAACGCCACCGGGACAACCTGATAGCCGTCCGCCTCCGCCGCGCTGATCCCCTTGCGCAACGCATTGGCGTCGAAGTCGGCGCCGAGCCCTCCGAACAGGTGGAGAACGGCCCAACCGGTCGTCGGGGTGAGAGCCACGGAGGTCAGTGTAGAGAAAAGCACAGTGCGCCCGGCCTTACGGCCGGGCGCACTGTTCAGCCTCGGGTTGGGGGTGAGGCGGTTGCAGTGTCACACCGCCTTGTTGCATCGCTGTGGCAGCGCGATGACAGCGCCCCCGACCGGTGACCGGTCGAATCTGACCTGGCCGTTTAGTAGTCGTCCATGCCGCCGCCGGGCATGGCAGGGGCCTCTTCCTCGGGCTTGTCGACGATCACGGCCTCGGTCGTGAGGAACAGGGCCGCGATGGAGGCGGCGTTCTGCAGGGCCGAACGGGTCACCTTGGCGGCGTCGATGACGCCGTTCTTGAACAGGTCCTCGTACTCACCGGTGGCGGCGTTGAGGCCGTGGGCACCTTTGAGGCCACGGACCTTCTCGACGACCACGCCACCCTCGAGGCCGGCGTTGACCGCGATCTGCTTCAGCGGCTCTTCGACCGCCCGGGCCACGATGCGCGCCCCGGTGGCCTCGTCGCCCTCGAGCTTCTCGGCACCCTCCAAGATGGCGGTCTGGGCCCGGAGCAGGGCGACCCCGCCGCCGGGCACGACGCCTTCTTCGATGGCCGCCTTCGTCGTCGACACGGCGTCCTCGATCCGGTGCTTCTTCTCCTTGAGCTCGACCTCGGTGGCGGCGCCGACCTTGATCACGGCCACCCCGCCGGAGAGCTTGGCCAGGCGTTCCTGGAGCTTCTCGCGGTCATAGTCCGAGTCGGTGTTCTCGATCTCGGTCTTGATCTGGTTGATGCGGCCCTTGATGTCGGTCTCGGTGCCGCCGCCCTCGACGATCGTCGTCTCGTCCTTGGTCACGACGATCTTGCGGGCGGAGCCGAGCAGGTCGAGCGTCACGTTCTCGAGCTTGAGGCCGACCTCTTCGGTGACGACCTGGCCGCCGGTCAGGATCGCGATGTCCTGGAGCATGGCCTTGCGACGCTCGCCGAAGCCCGGGGCCTTGACGGCCACCGAGCGGAAGGTGCCGCGGATCTTGTTCACGACCAGGGTGGCGAGGGCCTCGCCCTCGACGTCCTCGGCGATGATCAGCAGCGGCTTCCCACCCTGCATGACCTTCTCGAGCACCGGCAGCAGGTCGCGCACGGCCGTGATCTTCGACCCCACGAGCAGAAGGTAGGCGTCCTCGAGGACGGCCTCCATGCGCTCGGGGTCGGTCACGAAGTACGGGGCGATGTAACCCTTGTCGAAGCGCATGCCCTCGACGAGGTCCATGTCCATGCCGAAGGTCTGGGACTCCTCGACGGTGATGACACCGTCGCGGCCGACCTTGTCGATGGCCTCGGAGATCATCTGGCCGATCTCGGTGTCGGCCGCCGAGATGGAGGCCACCTGGGCGATCTGCTCCTTGGACTCGGTCTCCTTGGCCAGGCCGTGGAGCGAGCCGACCGCCGTCTCCACGGCGGACTCGATGCCCCGCTTGAGCGACATCGGGTTGGCGCCGGCGGCCACGTTGCGTAGCCCCTCGTGGACCATCGCCCAGGCCAGGACGGTAGCCGTCGTCGTGCCGTCACCCGCCACGTCGTCGGTCTTCTTGGCGACCTCTTTGACCAGCTCGGCACCGATCTTCTCGAAGGGGTCCTCGAGGTCGATCTCCTTGGCGATGGACACGCCGTCGTTGGTGATCGTCGGGGCACCCCACTTCTTGTCGAGGACCACGTTGCGGCCCTTCGGGCCGAGCGTGACGCGCACGGCGTCAGCCAGCTTGTTCATGCCGGTCTCGAGGCCGCGGCGGGCCTCTTCGCGGAAGGAGATGATCTTGGCCATCTGGTTCTATTCCTCCATTAGCACTCTCGTCGTCTGAGTGCCAACGGTACCCACCTTAGGGGCGGGGCGCAAGGGCGCCGCGCGTTTGACGCCTTTCCGGGGGCCCCGGCCCGTGTGCATACGGGGTCGGGATTATGAATTCGGCCGATAGAAGGCGGATTCGCCCGATCCATAAGGCGCCGCCCGGATTCAGGTCGGTGTGGGCCGGGAAGGTTCCTCACGGGATGTTCCCGGACATATCTGGCGTTCTGGACGCACGCCGGACAATCCTGCGTAGCGCCAGGTACCCGTGTGGGCCGGGGCCCGTCGCGGTGACGGCCTGCGCTCAGCCCCCGGCGACGGCGGGGACGATGGAGAGCGTCTGCCCGTCGGTCACGGCGGTCGCCAGCCCGTCGAGGAACCGGACGTCCTCGTCGGCCAGGAAGACGTTGACGAACCGGCGCAGGTTGCCGCCGTCGTCGAAGAGGCGCTCGGCCAGGCCGGGGTGCGCCGCGTCGAGCGCCTTGAGGGCCTCGCCGACGGAGGCCCCCTCGACGGCGACCTCGCCGGCGCCCCCGGTCAGGGTGCGCAGCTGGGTGGGGATGCGGACCGTCACGCTCATCGGTTCGTCGTCTCCTGCTCGAAGTCGAAGGCGGCGTCGAACGCCGCCAGCGTGGGGGTGATGGTCGCCGTCGGGCCGCTGCCCGCCGTGCCGGTGAGCGCCTCGACGGTCTTGAGGCCGTGGCCCGTGACCAGGGCGACAACCCGCTCGTCGGGGCGGATTGCCCCCGAGGCGACCAGCTTGCAGAGCGTGGCGATCGTCACGCCGCCGGCGGTCTCGGCGAAGATGCCCTCGGTGCGAGCCAGCAGCCCGATGGCCTCGATCACCTCGTCGTCGGTCACGGCGGCACACGACCCGCCCGAATTGCGCATCACCTCGAGGGCGTACCAGCCGTCCGCCGGGTTCCCGATGGCCAGCGACTTGGCGATCGTCTTGGGCTTCACCGGCCGGATGGCGTCGGTGCCTTGCAAGAAGGCCGTGGCCACGGGCGAGCAGCCCTCGGCCTGAGCGCCCGAGACCCGCACGGCGGGCTCTTCGGGCAGGAGCCCGACCTTGCCGAGCTCGGCGAAGCCCTTGGCCACCTTGGTCAGCTGGCTGCCCGACCCGATCGGGACCACCACGTGGTCCGGGGCCTGCCAGCCCAGCTGTTCGGCGATCTCGAAGGCCAGGGTCTTGGAACCCTCGGCGTAGTACGTCCGGACGTTGACGTTGACGAAGGCCCACGTCGGGCGCTCGCTGGTCAGCTCGGCGCACAGCCGGTTCACGTCGTCGTAGGTCCCCTCGACCGCAATGACCGTCCCGCCGTAGACCGAGGTCATCGTCACCTTGGCCGCCTCGAGGTCGTGCGGGATCAGCACCACCGAGTCCAGTCCGGCCCGCGCCGCGTGCGCGGCGACCGAATTGGCCAGGTTGCCAGTCGAGGCACAGGCCGCCACCTTGAAGCCGAGTTGGCGGGCCTTGGTCAGCGCCACGGAGACGACGCGGTCCTTGAAGGATCCGGTCGGGTTGGCCGTGTCGTCCTTGATCCAGAGCTCGCCCAAACCGAGCTCGGCGGCCAGGCGGTCGGCGCGGACGAGGGGTGTGAACCCGGCGCCCAGGTCGACCGGCGCCTCGTCGTCGACGGGGAGCAGGTCGCGGTAGCGCCAGATGGTGCGCGGCCCGGCCTCGATCCGCTCGCGGCTGATCGTCGCCGCGATCCGCTCGTAGTCGTAGGCCACCTCGAGCGGCCCGAAGCAGTAGTCGCAGACGTGCAGCGCCTCGGCGGGAAAGGCACGCTGGCACTCTCGACAGCGCAGCCCAGTGACAAAATCGACCATCGGTCCTCCTCATCGGTCGGGCATTGGCACCTGGTGCTGCGCACTGGTTGCCGCGACGTCTACGGGCCCGTCCCTCAGTCGCTCTGGATGATGGAGTCAATGGTAGCGCCTGGGCCCCGGCCGCTACAACGCACCCTGCCTGCTTGAATCGGGGGCGTGGCCCGCACCTTCCACCACGGTGAGTTCCCGACCGGCCTGGTCCTCGAGGCCAAGGCGCGGACCGGGCGCACCGTCTCGGTGTGCATCCCGGCCCGGGACGAGGGCTCGACGGTCGGCTCGGTCGTGCGGGCCGTGGTCCAACCCTTTCTGGCCGGGCACGGGGGCAACGGCCTGGTGGACGAGGTCATCGTCATCGACGACGGCTCGCACGACGACACCGCAGCGCAGGCCCGCGAGGCGGGGGCGCGGGTGGTGGCCGGGCCCGGGGGCTCCGGCGGGAAGGGCCAAGCCATGGCCACCGCCCTGGGCGCGGCATCGGGCGAGGTGGTGGCGTATCTCGACGCCGACGTCGCCAACACCACGCCCGCCTTCGTCACCGGACTGCTCGGTCCGCTGCTCACGACCGACGACGTCGCGCTGGTCAAAGGCTTCTACACCCGCCCGCTGCACGACGACCCGACCGGGGGCGGGCGGGTGACCGAGCTGGTGGCACGCCCCCTCGTCGAGCTCCTTTTCCCCGTGCTCTCCGACGTGCGCCAGCCCCTGGCCGGCGAGACGGCCGCGCACCGCTGGGTGTTCGAGAAGGTCGGCTTCGCCGACGGCTATGGCGTCGAGCTCGGCCTGCTGATCGACGTGGCGCGGGAGCTCGGCGCCGATCGCCTGGCCCAGGTGGACCTGGGCGAGCGCATCCACCGCAACCGGCCCCTGCACGAGTTGCGGCCCCAAGCCGTCGACGTCTTGCGGGCCGCGTTGGCCCGCTCGCCCGCCTCCTCGCTACCGCACCGCGCGTGAGCCGCACCATCGTCGTCTCCAACCGCGGGCCGCTGACGTTCCGCACCGGCTCCGACGGCGCGCTCGTCCCGGTCCCCGCCGGCGGCGGGCTGGCCTCGTCGCTGCACCGGCTGCTGGCCGGGAGCGGCACGACGTGGGCCTCGGTGACGATGGGTGCGGCGGACCGCGAGGCCGTCGCCCAAGGTCTCATGCTGCTCGACGGGCTCGACCTGGTGCCCGTGCTCGTGGACGACGACACCTACCGCCAGGCCTACGACGTCGTCGCCAACACGACGCTGTGGTACGTGCACCACCACCTCTTCGACCTGCCGAACCGGCCCCGCTTCGACCGGCACTGGCGCGCCGCGTGGGACGGCTACCGGGCCTACAACCGCGCCATGGCGGACGCCGTCGGCGCCACGGCCGGCGACGGCGACATCGTGCTCGTGCAGGACTACCACTTTTCGTTGCTCGGACGGATGCTGGCCGAGCGGCGGCCCGACCTCCGCACGGTGCACTTCTTGCACACGCCCTTCGCCGAGCCGTCCATGTTGGCCGTGCTGCCCGACGACGTGTCCGCCGAGCTGCTCGACGGCATGGCCGGCTACGGCGCCTGCGGCTTCCACTGCCACAAGTGGGAGGCCGGGTTCACCGCCTGCTACGCCGCCGCGGGCCGGGTCGCGCCGCGCACGTTCGTCGCCCCGCTCGGGCCCGACGGCGAGGTGCTGGCCCAGGAGGCCGCGTCGCCCGAGTGCGTGGCCGCTGCCGCTGCACTGACGGCCGAGCTGGGGGTCCGGCGCGTGGTGGTCCGGACGGACCGCATGGAGCCTTCGAAGAACATCGTGCGCGGGATGCTCGCGTTCGAAGAGCTGTTGCGCGCCTACCCGCAATGGCGCGGCCAAGTGGTCCATCTCGCCTTCGCCTACCCGTCGCGGCAGGGTCTGGCTGAGTATCTCGCCTACGCCGCGGACGTCGAGCACACCGCCGAGCGGATCAACCACTCCCTTGGCGCGGCGTCCGACGGGTGGACGCCCATCGTGCTCTCCCAGCGCGACGACCGGGCGCGCTCACTGGCGGCGCTCACGCTGTCCGACGTGCTGCTGGTCAACCCGGTGCGCGACGGGCTCAACCTCGTAGCCAAGGAGGGCCCGCTGCTCAACACCCACGAGGGCGTCGTCGTGCTCTCCCGCGAGGCCGGCGCGTGGGAGGAGCTCGAGCTGGGCGGCCACGGCGCGCTCGGGGTGAACCCCTTCGACGTGGCGGGCACGGCCGAGGCGCTGCACGCGGCCTTGACCATGGCGCCGCCGGCCCGCGCCGCGCGCGCCACAGCGCTACGCGCGTCCGTCGCGGGGCGAACCTCCGCCGACTGGTGGGCGGACCAACTGGCGGCGGCTCAGGGCTGAGACCGGGGGTCGCCGGCGCGCGCCCGCGCGGCCAGCGCCCGCAGGAGCGCGACGGCCCCGGAGGCCCCGGCCACTGTGACGTCGGCCTGATCCGCCACCTGGCGCGGGCTTTCGGCGTCGACCGCGGCGACGCGCACCGTGTGCAGCGGGCGCCCCTCGGCGCCGGCCAGCTCGCCCAGCGCGGCGAAGGCGGGGAGATCGCCGACGTCGTCGCCGAAGGCGGCCGCATTGTCGAGGCGGCCGGCTGCCTCGGCGGCGAGGGAGCGCACCACCGTGCCCTTGTCGACGTCGAGCGCGGGGCGCAGCTCGCGCTCGTGACGGCCCTCGTGCACCACCAGGCCGTGCACCGCAGCGGCCCGCTCGGCGAAGCCGACCACCCAGTCCCGCTGCTCGGGGGCGCGGCGCCAGTGCAAGGTGACGGTCAACCCCTTGGGCTCGACATAGACGCCCGGCGGCGCGGTGGCGGTCGCCTCGCCCACGACCTGGTCGATGACCGCGGCCCAGGCGTCGTGCCCGGGGCCATGCAGCGCGCGCTCGAGCCCGTAGAGGCCCGCCAGGGTCACGCCGGCGGGCGAGCCGAGCGCCCCGGCCAGGAACGAGGTCGGGCGGCCCGAGATCACCGCCACCAGCGCGAACTCTCCCGCCAGCTCTGAGAGCAGCGCGGGCACGCCGGGCAGCGCCACGGCGTCGCGCGGGTCCGCGACGATGGCCGCCAACGTCCCGTCGAAGTCGAGGAAGAGCGCGCTGCGCGCCGGCACCGCGGCGAAGGGTTCGAGCGCGTCGGGGAGGGCCGCGCCGGGCCCCCCCGGCTCCGGCGACGTCAAGAGGCGGCGGTGGCCGCCAGGTCCTGGCCGATGACGACGACGACGTCGGTGCCCGTCACACCGGTGACCGGCGTGGCCGTCGTGAGCGGCAGCACCTGCGTCGGCTTCACGCCGATGGTCGTCGCGATCGATGCGGCGGCCTGCTGCTGCCCCGCCGCGTAGTAGACGGCCGACGTCGCCTCGGTGGTCGAGGCGTCGACGGGCGTCGACATCTTCCAGCCGCCGGCGCCGATGACGGTGGAGTAGTGCGCGGCCAGGCCGTTCGTGCTGGTGGCGTTGGCGACCGTGACGCTCACGGTGCCGTGGGGTGCCGTCGTGGTCGTCGTGCTCGCCGCGCCGTGCCCGTGCCGGGCCGTGGTCGTCGTGGTGGAGGCGCCGGCACCGGCCGCGGTGGTGCTCGTCGTGGTCGACGCACCCGGGACGGTGGTCGTCGGCAGGGTGGTCTGCGCGCTGGTCGGTGTCGTGGTCGTCGGTCGTGTGCCGACCGCGACGAGGACGGCGACGGCGGCGACGAAGGCGACCAGAACGGCGGCGGCTCGTGCCGCCTTGAGCGAGCCCGTCATCCCCCCGGAGTGCTGCGGCCCGTCTTCAGGCATGGTTGCGGTTCATTGCGAACAAGCCTGACCTGCCGTCGCGGTCGGTGCAAGCCTTTCCGCCGTGCGCAAAAGTCGCCGCTACCAGCGGGGTATTCTGAGCACTGCGCCCGAGTAGCTCAGTTGGTAGAGCACTTCACTTGTAATGAAGATGTCGCGGGTTCGATTCCTGCCTCGGGCTCCGCACGTGGGGTTTGGTCCGGCGCCCGATTGGAAAGGGCGCGGAGCAACGATTCGCTGGGAGGCGCCAATGTTTGCTGACTTCAAGAAGTTCGTGCTGCGCGGGAACGTGGTCGACCTGGCCGTCGCCATCGTCGTCGGCACCGCATTCACGGCCATGGTGGTGGCGTTCGTGGCCGACTTCATCACGCCGCTGATCGCGGCCATCTTCGGGAAGCAGAACTTCAACAACTTGTACTTCACCGTCCACCACTCGCAGTTCAAGTACGGGGCGTTCGTCAACACGGTGGTCTCGTTCCTCATCATCGCGACCGTCGTGTTCTTCGCCGTGGTCTTGCCGCTCAACGCGCTGATGAAGCGCATGAACCTGTTGCCGAAAGAAGAGCCCGAGCCCGAGACGCGCGAATGTCCCCAGTGCCTGAGCGAGATCCCCGTCGCGGCGCACCGGTGCGCGTTCTGCACGTCAGAGGTGCCGGCGGCCGCCTAACGACCGGCGGCGCGCTGGCGCGCCACCTCGAAGCACGCCACCGCGCCCGCCACGCCGACGTTGAGCGACGGCAGCGCGCCGTGCTGGGGGATGGCGGCCAGCGCGTCGCAGCGCCGGCGCACCAAGGGCGCCAGCCCCTTCTCCTCGCTGCCCACCACCAACGCAACGGGGCCGTCACCCAGCGGCAGATCGTAGAGCGACTGGTCCGCCTCGCCGGCCAGCCCGATCGACCACACGCCGAGCTCGCGCAACTCGTTGAGCGCGGTGGGCACCCCGCCCACCACCGCGAACGACAGGTGCTCGATCGCCCCGGCCGCCGTCTTGGTCACCGTCGCCGAGAGCCGCGCCGAGCGGTGGCGCGGCAGCACGACGCCGCCGACGCCGGCGCACTCGGCGCTACGCAGGAGCGCGCCCAGGTTGCGCGGATCGGTGAGGCCGGCCGCCACCAGCAGGAACGGCGGGGCGCCCCCCTTGGCCGGGCGGCACAACTCTTCGAGCGGCACCGGGTCGAGCGGCCGGGCCAGCGCCACGACGCCCTGGGGGGCGTCTGTCCTGGCCTGGGCGTCGAGGCGCGCCCGCGGCACCGTCTCGACCGGGATCCGCAGCTGCGCCGCCAGCTGCTCGATGCGGTCCAGCTGGGGCGACGGGTCCTGCTCTTCGGCCAGGAGGACCCGGCGCACGTGGCGCCGCCCCACGGCCAGCAGCTCGAGCACGGCGCGGCGGCCCTCGACCTGGTCGCCGCCCAGCTCCCCCAGCGGGGCGCCGGGCGCCCGGCGCGGGCGAGGGCCTTGGTCCTGGCCACGCCCGCCGCCCTTCGTGCTGCGGTGAGGGGGGCGTCGCGGGCCGCCCCGCGACGGTGGGCTCACGGCTGCTCCATCAGCACGATGGCCATGCAGGCGATGCCTTCGGCGCGTCCGAGCGCCCCGATGCCTTCGGCGCGGGTCGCCTTGACCGACACCGGCGCCCCGACGACACCGGTGAGGAGCTCGACCATGGCGCCGGTGTGCGGCGCCAGGCGGGGCGTGTCGGCGATGATCGTGCAGTCCGCGTTGGCACAGGTGAATCCCTGCGCCGCCGCGAGCCGCACGACTTCGGTCAGCAACGCCACGCTGTTGGCCCCCTCCCAGTGCGGGTCGGTGTCGGGGAAGTGCCGGCCGAGGTCACCCAGCCCGACCGCGCCGAGGATTGCATCGGCCAGCGCGTGACACACCGCGTCGGCGTCGCTGTGGCCGGCCAACCCGCGGGCGCCCTCGATCACGACGCCGCCGAGCACGAGGGGCCGGTGCGGGTCCTCGGAGAAGTGGTGGACGTCGACACCCTGGCCGACCCGCGCGCTCATGGCGCCCGCTCTGCGAGCAGGCGCTCGGCCGTCGCGAGGTCGTCGGGCGTGGTGATCTTCAGGTTGTCGTCGTGCCCCGGCACCACGCGGACCCGTCCACCCGCCGCCTCGACGAGCATGGCGTCGTCGGTGGCCGCACCCCCCGAGCCGGTCCCGGTGCCGGCGTGGGCGTGGGCCGCGCGCAGGGCGACGGCCCGGAAGGCCTGGGGCGTCTGCACGGCGACCAGAGCGGTGCGATCGAGCGTGCTCGTCACGTTCATGGCCTCGTCCACCACCTTGATGGTGTCATTCGGGGCGAGGCCCGGTACCGCCCCGACGACGCCCTCCTCGCGCAGCGCCGCGAGCACCGCGGCAAAGAGTGCGGGCGGGGCCAGCGGTCGCGCCGCGTCGTGCACCACGACGATGTCGGCGGCAACGGGGACGGCGTCGAGGCCGTGACGGACCGAGTCGGCCCGGGTGGCCCCGCCCGCCACCACGACGTCGGCGCCTGCGTGGGCGGGGTAGGCGGGGTCATCGGCGTCCACGTCGGCCGGCACCACGAGGACCACGCCGTCGGAGACGCGGCGACAGGCCTCGACGGCCCACGCCAACACCGGGCGCCCACCCAGGGAGGAGAATTGCTTGGGTTCGCCGAAGCGGCGGCCTGACCCGCCCGCGACGACAATCGACCACACCCGCGCCACGGTGGACCGGGGCCGGGCGATCAGGTCAGCGCGTCGTTCAGACGCTCTTCGGCCGTCTCCTCGTCGACGTTGAGCGCGAAAGTCAGCTCAGAGACGAGGATCTGGCGGGCCCGCTGGAGCATGCGCTTCTCACCCGCGGACAGGCCCTTGTCCTTGTCGCGAATCGAGAGGTTCCGGACCACCTCGGCCACCTGGTAGATGTCGCCCGAGCGCAGCTTCTCGGAGTGGTTCTTGTAGCGGCGGGACCAGTTGGTCGGCATGCGCGCTTCCTTCTTGCGCAGCACGGCGAAGACCTCCTCCACCTCTTCGTCGTTGATGACCTCACGCAGGCCGACCCCATCGGTGTTGTCCGCCGGGACGTTGAGGATCAGGTCCCCGTAGGCGAGCCGCAGGACCAGATATTCCTTCTTCTCGCCGAAGGCGACCTTGGTCTCACGCTTCTCGATGACGGCCGCCCCGTGGTGGGGGTAGACGACTTTGTCTCCGACCTTGAAGGGCACAGAACTCACGACTCCTTGGGTGGCCCGGATGCACCTGCGCGGGCACACGGACGTCGGGCGTTGCTGAAAAGAGATTGTCGAGACGGGCCCGGACCGTCCGACGGTGGCCAGCCATTTTACCAGATGAATCGGTTATTCGTAGCGCTCGAAGATGCTCGCCTCGACGAGGCGGGCCAGGCCGTCACGGATGTGACGCGCCGTGGCGGCGCCGATGCCGTCGACCGACTCGAGCTCGGCGGCCGAGGCCGAAAGAATTTCGGGGAGCGAGCCGAACCGCTGTACCAGGCGCGTGATGAGCGTCTCGGAGAGCTGCTGGGGCAGGCGGTGCAGGAGGCGGTAGCCGTGCGGCGCCAGCGCCGCGTGCAACTGGTCGTTCGAAGAGGGCAGATCGAGCGCGCCCACGACGCTGGGCAGGTCCATCAGATCGTCGGCCTCGAGCGAACGCAGGCGGGCGATCCCCTTCTCGTCGGTGTAGTCCAGCAGGACCAGGGTCAGGCTCTCCTCAATGCCTGCGCTGAGCTCTTCGGTCTGGAGGTGGATGAGCCGGCCGTCGGAACCGAGCTCGACGAGGTGGCCCTCGATCTCCTCGGCAATCCGGCGGACCATCTCGCCCGGTTGGAGCACCGCCACGACGTCGCGCACCGACACCGAGTCCTCCATCTCGAGGCGGGTCAAGGAGGAGAGGGCGTCGTCGTAGCGGGCCCGGAAACGCTGCAGGGTGGACAGGGCCTGGCTCGAGCGGTCGATCAGCCACCCCGCCGTCTGGGTGGTGTGCTTGCGGTCGTTGCGGTAGACCGCGATCGTCGCCATCGCCTCTGACACCGCGATCACGGGGACGTCGATGGAGCGGGCGACGCGTTCGGCGGTGCGGTGGCGTGTGCCGGTCTCCGACGTGGCGATGCTCGCCTTGGGGACCAGGTGCACGTTGGCCCGGGCGATGCGCGACGCGTCGGACGCCAGGATGATGGCGCCGTCCATTTTGGCTAGCTCGGACAGGCGCTGGGGGGTGTACTCGGCGTCGAGGAGGAAACCGCCGGTGCAGACCGAGAGCACCGCCGGGTCGTCGCCGACGACGACCAGCGCGCCGTGCTTGGCCTGGAGAATGCGGTCGAGGCCCTCTCGCAGTGTGGTCCCCGGCGCGATCAGGGCCAGCGCGTCGTTCAGCGGCTGGATGCCGCCGGGACCGTCGACCACTCCGGCATCGTACCCGGCGCGCCCGCCGTTCCGGCCCGCCCGAAGGCCGTGACCAGCGCTTCCGCCAGGGTGCGCACGCCGTGCACGACCAGGCCGGGCGGCGCCACCGAGGCCGCGGCGTCCGCGAGCGACGCCGGCACCAGCGCCCGCGTGAAGCCGGCGCGCCGCGCCTCGGCCAGTCGGCGCTCGGCCTCGGGCACGGTGCGCACTTCTCCCGCCAGGCCGAGCTCGCCGAAGGCCACCAGATCGGAAGGGACGGGCACGCCGTTGACGACGGACGCCATGGCCAGCGCGACGGCGAGGTCAGCCGCCGGCTCGGTCACGGACATGCCGCCGACCGCCGCCACGAAGAACTCGGCCGGGGCGGGAATCTCGACCTCGCTGCGACAGGCCAGCAGGGCCCGCAACAGGTTGGCCCGCGCCGGGTCGATGCCCAGGGTGTGGGGCCGCACCGGGGATCCGCCACCGCCCGGCCCGAGCAGCGCCTGCACCTCGACGAGCAGGGGACGCCGTCCCTGCATGATCGGGACCACGACGCTGCCCGGGACGCCGGCCATCCGGTCGCCCAGCATGAGCGGCCCGGGATCGGGGACGGCGCGCAGGCCGTCTTCGCGCATCTCGAAGATGCCCACCTCGCCGGCGGGGCCGAACCGGTGCTTGACCGCGGTGAGCACCCGGAGCGCGTGGTGGCGGTCGCCGTCGAAGGAGAGCACGGTGTCGACCAGATGCTCGACCGCCCGCGGGCCGGCCGGGTCGCCGTCCTTGGTGACGTGCCCGACGACGAAAAATGGGACCCCGCTCGACTTGGCCAGTCGGGTCAGACGCTCGACGCAGGCGCGCACCTGGGCCAGGCTCCCCGCGGGCTGGGCCAGTGAGGGGTCGGCGATCGACTGGAGGGAGTCGACGACCACCAACGAGGGGCGCTGACTCTCGGTCGCCGCCTCGATGGCGTCGATGTCGGGACCCTCGAGCCCGAGCAGATGGGCGGGCACCCGGCCGAGGCGCGCGGCGCGACCGCTGACCTGGATGAGGGACTCCTCGGCCGAGGCGAGCAGCACGTCGGACCCGGTGGTCGCGAGCGACGAGAGCACCTGGAAGAGGAGGGTGGACTTGCCGATGCCGGGGGGACCGAAGACCAGCGTCACCGAGCCGGCGACCACGCCCCCGCCGAGCACGCGGTCGAGCTCGCCGACGCCGGTGGGGAGCGGGCGCGCCCCTTGGGTCGACACCTCGCACAGGGCGACCGGCGGCGCCAGCGGTACCGCACCGGCGCGCGACCGGGTCCCGACGATCCGTGGCGCGGGGGCGAGCGTGTTCCACTCGCCGCAGCTCGGGCACCGGCCGACCCAGCGCAGCGAGGTCGCCGCGCAACCCGTGCAGAGAAAGAGGACGTCGGAGCGCGCGCGCGCCGTAGCGAGGCTGGGCATGGCGGCACGGTACGGAGGGGGTGTCACATCGCACCGGTGCCCGTCCGTGCCAGGCTCGAAGGGATGGAAACGGGGGCCCGATGAAGCCCGTCCTCCGCGCGCCACAGGCGGGAGAGGAGGAGACGGTCCTCGCGGTCGTCTTCGCCGCGTTCAGCAGCCCCGGACGCGTCGGCGACGAGGAGGTGGGCATCGTGCGCAGCTCGTGGGCGGCCGCGGCGCCGGTGGAGCGCCTCGAGCTGGTGGCGGACGTCGACGGCGCCGTGGCGGGCCACGTGCTCGCGGTGGCCGGCCGGTTGGACGGGCGGCCCACCGCGGTGGGCGGCGTCGCCCCGGTCTGCGTCGCGCCGGCCCACCAGCGCCGCGGCCTCGGGACCGCCCTCATGACCGGGCTCCTGCAGCGGGCCGCCGACCGGCGCTGGCCGCTGCTCGTGCTGCTGGGCGAACCCGCCTTCTACACGCGCTTCGGCTTCGAGCCGGCCGGGCCGTACGGGCTCACCTACCCGCCGGCCGGCGCCGGCTCACCGCACTTCATGGCGCGACGGCTCGACGGCTACGACGCATCGCTGCGCGGCACCTTCACCTATTGCTGGGAGCCCGGCTGAGACGGGAGCCCGGCCGAGATCCGGCCGGGCCGCCTTACTCGGGGTCAGCCCCCGCGCCGGCCAGCTCGAGCGGCGGCGGCTCGAGGCCCTCGATGGCCCGGAAGCTCAACTGCGGTCCCTCGCCCTCTATGGGCGACTCCTCGACGTCGACCACGATGGTCTCGCCGACGCGGAACTCCTTCCACAAGATGCGCTCCGACAGCGGGTCCTCGACCATCTGCTGGATGGCCCGGCGCAACGGCCGCGCCCCGAGCTGGGGGTCGTAGCCCTTCTCGGCCAGCAGCGTGCGGGCGGCGGGCGTCAGCTCCAGGCCGATGCCCTGGTCCGACAGCTGCTTGACGGTGCGTGCCATGAGCATGTCGACGATCTCGACGACCTCGGCCCGCGAGAGCTCGTGGAAGACGATGACCTCGTCGATCCGGTTCAGGAACTCGGGGCGGAAGTGCGCCTTGAGCGCCTCGTCGACCTTGGCCTTCATGCGCTCGTAGGTCACGGCCTCCGACGTCTTGGCGAAGCCCATGTTGGACTTGCGCAGGTCGGCGGTGCCGAGGTTCGAGGTCATGATCAGCACGGTGTTCTTGAAGTCGACCGAGCGGCCCTGGGCGTCGGTCAGGCGACCGTCCTCCAGGATCTGCAGCAGCGTGTTGAAGACGTCGGGGTGCGCCTTCTCGACCTCGTCGAACAGCACGACGGAGAACGGCTTGCGCCGCACCGCCTCGGTGAGCTGGCCGCCCTCCTCGTAGCCGACGTAGCCGGGGGGCGAGCCCACCAGGCGGCTGACCGTGTGCTTCTCCATGTACTCGGACATGTCGAGCTGGATGAGCGCGTCCTCGTCGTCGAAGAGGAACTCGGCCAGCGTCTTGGCCAACTCGGTCTTCCCGGTGCCGGTCGGCCCGAGGAAGATGAACGAGCCGCTCGGGCGCTTCGGGTCCTTCAGGCCCGCCCGCGTGCGGCGGATGGCCCTCGACAGCGCCTTGAGCGCCTCTTCCTGCCCGACGATGCGCTTGTGCAGCTCCTCCTCCATGCGCAGGAGCTTGGCCGTCTCCTCCTCGGTGAGGCGGTAGACGGGGATGCCGGTCCAGGCGGCCAGGACCTCGGCGATGACCTCCTCGTCGACCACGTCGAAGAGGTCCACGCCCTCGGCCCGCAGCTCGGCCTCCTGGCTCTCCTTGATGTCGAGGCGCTCCTTCTCCTGCTCGGCCAGCTTCTTGGCCTGCTCGAAGGCGCCCTTCTCGATCGCGGCCTCCTTGTCGGCGCGCAGCCGCGTGATCTCCTCGTCGAGCTTCTTTGCGCTCGGCGGTGTGCTCATGCGGCGGATGCGCAGACGGCTGCCGGCCTCGTCGATGAGGTCGATCGCCTTGTCCGGGAGGTAGCGGTCGGCCAGGTAGCGGTCGGCCAGATTGGCCGCGGCCACGAGTGCCTGGTCGGTGATGCTCACCGCGTGGTGCGACTCGTAGCGGTCGCGCAAACCCTTGAGGATGTCGATCGTCAACGCGACCGAGGGCTGGTCGACCTTGACCGGCTGGAACCGGCGCTCGAGTGCGGCGTCCTTCTCGAGGTGCTTGCGGTACTCGTCGATCGTCGTGGCGCCGACGGTCTGCAGCTCGCCGCGGGCCAGCATCGGCTTCAGGATGGAGGCGGCGTCGATCGCACCCTCCGCGGCGCCCGCACCCACCAGGGTGTGGATCTCGTCGATGAAGAGGACGATGTCGCCGCGGGTGCGGATCTCCTTGAGGACCTTCTTCAACCGCTCCTCGAAGTCGCCGCGGTACCGGCTGCCGGCCACGAGGGCGCCGAGGTCGAGCGTGTAGAGCTGCTTGCCCGTCAGCGTCTCGGGCACGTCGTTGGCCACGATCTGCTGCGCCAGCCCCTCCACGATGGCGGTCTTGCCCACGCCGGGCTCACCGATCAGGACCGGGTTGTTCTTGGTCCGGCGCGACAGCACCTGCATGACGCGTTCGATCTCTTTTGCACGTCCGATGACCGGGTCGAGCTTGCCGTCGCGGGCCAGCTGGGTCAGGTTGCGCCCGAACTGGTCGAGCACCGGGGAGCCCGAGGGGTTGTCACCCGAGCTCGAACCCTGGCCCGCCCCTACCGACTCCTTGCCCTGGTTGCCCGACATGAGCTGGATGACCTGCTGGCGCACCCGGCCGAGGTCGGCCCCGAGGCTGACGAGCACGGTCGCGGCCACGCCCTCGCCCTCGCGCACGAGGCCGAGGAGCATGTGCTCGGTGCCGATGTAGCTGTGCCCGAGCTGCAGCGCCTCGCGGAGCGACAGCTCGAGGACCTTCTTCGCGCGCGGCGTGAACGGCGGGGACCCACTGGGGGCGGTCCCGGCCATGCCGATGGTCTCCTCGACCTTTTCGCGCACGGCCTCGAGCGAGATCCCGAGCGACTCGAGGGCCTTCGCCGCGACCCCTTCGCCTTCGTGGATCAGCCCGAGGAGAATGTGTTCGGTGCCGATGAAGGAGTGATTGAGCAGGCGCGCTTCCTCTTGCGCCAGCACCAGTACCCTCCGTGCCCGGTCGGTGAAACGTTCGAACACCCTGACCGCCTCTCCTTCTCTCTTGCTGTTGGACCAAGTGTACCTGTGGCCTACGTCTGGACAGGCCGCACCCGGGGGCACCCTGAGGCCCTGTGGGGGGAACCTCCCGTTCCCGTTTTTCCTGCGCCCCTCCCACCTGGCGGTTGTCGCCTTTCTGGGGCCTTGACCTAACGTTTGGAGAGTGAACCCGTCGGAGGCCCTCGGCCTGCCCCGCCTGCAAGAGGGACTGCAGCGGCTCGAGCCCTTGCTCACTGCGTCGGTGGTGACCGGCGACGGATTCCTCGATGAGGTCACGACCCACTTGATCGCAGCCGGGGGCAAACGCCTCCGCCCCCTGCTCGCCCTGGCGACGGCCACCGCCGGCGAGCGGGAGCCGACCGAGGACGACCTCATGGGTGCCGTGGCCGTCGAGCTGGTCCACCTGGCCTCGCTCTACCACGACGACGTGATCGACGAGGCGACCATCCGCCGCAACGTCGAGAGCGTGAACAGCCGCTTCGGGAACCTGGTGGCCATCGTCGCGGGCGACTACCTGTTGGCCCGCAGTGCCGCCATCGCGGCCAGCCTCGGCACCGAGATCGCCGCGCTGCTCGCCG
>DASZMN010000103.1:0-3324 GCA_035551835.1 Acidimicrobiales bacterium
CGGCTCGGCGTGGGTCGTGACAACCGCGCCCGCCGACCTCGAGAGCGTGCGCCAGGCTCTCGACGCCGCCGGCATCGCGCCCGAGTCGGTCGACCTCAGCCTCGAGCCCACGACGCTCGTCCCGGTGGCCAACGAGAGCGAGGCGAAGAAGGTGCTGCGCCTCCTCGAGGCGATCGACGACCACGACGACGTCCAGGCCGTCCACTCCAACGCCGACATCTCCGACGAGGTCCTCGCCGCGTTCGAGGGCTGAGCCGGGCCGCTCCGAGGGACCACACTGGAACGGGCCGGCCACCTGGGCCGGCCTCGCCTCGTGGCCCGACCGGTCCTCGGAGGTCAGGGGTCCGCCCCCCACGCACGACCCACGACTAACCTACGAACACATGTTCGTTCTGGGGATCGATCCCGGGCTGTCTCGCTGTGGCTACGGCTTCGTCACGAGGGCCGAGGACTCGTCGCTGCAGGCCCGCGCCGCCGGCGTGCTCGAGACCGACCCCGACCAAGAGCTGGCCGACCGGCTCCTGATCCTGCACAGCGAGTTGTCCAGCTTGATCGACGAGCTGCACCCTGACGTGGTCGTCGTCGAGCGGGTCTTCTTCCAGGTCAACGCAAGAACGGCCATGTCGGTGGGGCAGGCGAGCGGCCTGGCCCTGGTTGCGGCCAGGGCGAGCGGGTGCGCGGTGGCGCAGTACACCTCGAATGAGGTGAAGCAAGCTCTGGTCGGCTACGGCGCGGCGACCAAGGAGCAGGTCCAGCGGATGGTGGCCCAGGTGCTCGGCCTGCCAAAGATCGAAGGCCCCCCGGACGTGGCCGATGCGCTGGCCTTGGCGATCTGCCATCTGACGACAATGCCGTTGCGTGGTGCCATGGACGCAGCGCTCTCCGACCGGACCGAAGGAGCACCTCGCGCCCTCGGAGGGCTGGTGACAGACGGATCAGCGACGTAGCGACATGAGGAGACTGACGTGATTGGACTGCTCCGAGGGCCGGTGGTGCTACGCACTGCGGAGTGCGAGGTGATCATCGACGTGGCCGGCGTGGGGTACCGGGTGAGCGTCACCGCTTCGACGGCGGCGTCGCTGGTGGCCGCCGGCCGGGGTTCCGAGGCGGTGCTGCACGTGCACACCCACGTGCGCGAGGACGCGATCGTCCTGTACGGCTTCGTGCACGACGACGAACGGCGGTGCTTCGAGGTGTTGTTGGGCTCGCACGGGGTCGGCCCGGCACTGGCGTTGGCCATCATGGCGATGCTCTCGCCGGCTGCGTTGTCGACCGCGGTGTTGGAGGACGACCTCGACACGCTTTGCACCGTGCCGGGCGTGGGCCGCAAGACGGCCGCCCGCCTGTTGATCGAGTTGAAGAGCCGTCTCGACCTGCCCGATCTCTCGCTGGACCCGGCCGCAAGCTCCCGCTCCGGCGACCCCGCGCTGCGCGCCAGCCGGACTTCCCGGGGCGAGGCGCGGGCGGCGCTCGGCGAGCTCGGTTACGCCCCCGACGAGATCCGCGGCGCGCTCGACGGCCTACGCGACGATGTCGGTGTGGAAGAGATGCTCCGATTGGCGCTGCGCGAGCTGGCCTCGAGGTGACCCCGAGGGCTCGTCGCGAGGTCCTGGCCGTCGCGGCAGACGAGGACCCAGAAGCCGTGGGCCCGTCCGGCGGCGGTGCGGACGCCTTCGACGAGGGAAGCGGCGCCCGCGTCGTGGACCCCATTTCGTCGTCGCCCGACGAGGAGCTCGAAGAGGTTGGCCTGCGGCCACGCACACTGCCCGAATTCCTCGGCCAGGCCGAGCTGGTGGAGCACCTCAGCATCGTCCTCCAAGCGGCCCGGCAGCGCCACCAACCCGTCGACCACCTCCTCTTCGCTGGCCCACCCGGCCTCGGTAAGACCTCGCTGGCCGGGATCGTCGCCGCCGAGATGGGCGCCGGGTTCCGCATCACGTCCGGACCCGTCCTGACCCGAGCCGGCGATCTCGCCGCGCTGCTGACGGACCTGCAGGACGGCGATGTGCTCTTCATCGACGAGATCCACCGGCTGCACCACTCCGTCGAGGAGATGCTGTACTCGGCCATGGAGGACGGCCGCCTCGACATCCTCATCGGCAAGGGCCCGACGGCCCGTTCGATCCGCCTCGACCTGCCCCGGTTCACCCTGGTCGGAGCGACCACCCGGACCGGTCTCGTGTCGGGCCCCCTCCGCGATCGATTCGGCTTCGTCGGTCGCCTCGACCTCTACGCCGCCGCCGATCTGCGCGCCATCGTGGAGCGGTCGGCGCGGATACTGAAGGTCAAGATCGACTCCGAGGGCGCCGTCCGCATTTCCGAGCGCTCCCGAGGCACGCCGCGGGTGGCGAACCGCCTCCTGCGACGGGTGCGGGACTTTGCCGAGGTGCGAGGCGAGGGCTACATCGACGGGGCCACGGCCAACGAAGGGCTCGAGCTCTTCGGGGTGGACTCGCTGGGGCTCGACAAGGTCGACCGCGCCATCCTCGTGACCCTCTGCAACCGCTTCGGCGGCCAGCCGGTGGGGTTGACGACCTTGGCGCAATGCGTCGGCGAAGAGCCCGACACCATCGAGGACGCGTACGAGCCGTACCTCGTCCAGAGCGGGCTCATTCAGCGCACGGCGCGTGGGCGCGTCGCGACCAAGAGCGCCTGGGCCCACCTGGGTCACGCCGGCCCGCCCACGGCTCCGGACGCAATGAATACACCGCCGCTCTTCTGACGCGACCCCGCCGCGCTGCCACGCAGTGCATGCGTCGCCGCGAGTTCCGTGCATTGTCCGCACGCGCCACGCTCCCATGCGCTATTTTTCACGTTGCACCACAAGACGGGAAGCGAGGTGACCCGATGGCAGGAATGACGATCTATCCGACGCTGATCGCGCGCGCCGGCGTGGACCTGCTGCCCGGCTTTGGTGTCCTCGGAGGGCGGTGCCGCAACGTCGGGCCCGACCTCTGCCCTACTGGCCACTGACGCCGGCCAGCCAACTTCCAGGGGGCTGAAGGCCCAGGCGGACCTCGGCGCAGCTGCAGCCGCAGCCCGCCGCAGCCCGCCGCATCCGGTTGCGGAAGCTTTCTTCGCAGGCCGAGCCCTCTCGGCGCACCCACCGTGCGCCCCCCGATCCATTCACTTGACGCTCCCACCTGGAGATTTCCATGGGTGAACCCACCCTTTTCCCAAATGCATCGACGAAGGCCACGTTGGCGTACTGCTGGCGCCAGATGCGGCCCGACCGCGCCGCGTTCGCAGGCAGCGCCTCGGCCATCGTGCTGGGCACGCTTGCCAACGCCGTCGCCGCTCCTTTGATCTTCGCGGCGCTGCTCG
>DASZMN010000104.1:0-13854 GCA_035551835.1 Acidimicrobiales bacterium
CTCCGCTTGCCGCCTCAGAGCCGCGGCTGCGGCAGCGGTCAGGGGAATGTCCCTCCAGTCGGATCGCTTCGTCGGCTTCAACACCACGCCAACACCCGGAACACCATCGGTGATCGCTGCGGAGACGTGGATCTCCCCAGCCTCAAGATCTACGTCCGCCCACTTAAGCCCGAGAAGCTCGCCCGTTCGGACGCCGGTGCTCGCGAGCACCATGGCCATGTCTGCGACCTCGGGATCGCGTTCACTTGCGAACCCCAATACTTTCCTCACATCCTCGGCAAGGGGCGCATACGGCTTCTTGCGGGTCGACTTGGGCCGCACCGCGTCCTTCGAGGGGTTCGTATCGATAAGCCCTCGCTTTCGGGCGAGCTCGAGGGAGCGCGTAAGGACAGTGCCGCAACGCCGGATCCAGTCAGGACCACGACCCGAGCGCCGCATGGCCGCGTAAAGCGCCTCCACGTCCTCCCATGTCAGTCGGCTCAGCCGAATGGAACCAAAATGCCGGCCGTCAGCGAGCTCGGCGCCACTCATGACTCGGATGGCGGAACGAGACGTCGTGATCGTCTTCGGTGTGAGTTCAAGTGTTCCCGACTCTGCCGCCTCGAGGTAAAGCGCCATTGCCGCTCCGACCGAACGCGCATTCGTTCCGCCGGAAGGGAGTCGCTTCTGATGTTGCGCCACCTTCAGTCGGGCGAGCGCAAGCTCTGCTTCCTCGCGCGTCCCAATGACGGTGCGCGACACGCGTCGACGATGGCCTGTAACCGCATCACGCGGAAGCTCGATGTCGATCTTCCAACGATCGTCGGCGAGCTGGAAAACGCCGCCACTACCTCGACGGCGACGGCGATCCTCGTTTCGCCCTGAACCAGCTCTGGAGTGTTTCCTCGCACGCTCCACAGGGGCGTGTCCACAGGGGCGATAGTAGAGCGAATTAGTAGTGCCAGAGGCGACACGCTCAGCAACGAGAGTCAGTAAGCCGCCCTGACCAGGCCACTGAGAGGGTTAGCGACAAAACTCGCTAACCAGGTGCGACGGTAGCTCTGCGCTGGTCACTTCCCGGCTTTGCGCTTTGGCTTTCCCACGGCAGTGGATGCGTCGAGTCCCTCGGTGGCCAGTTCGGTCACGGTCAAGAACTCGAGCTCGGCGACCAGTGCACGTAGACGGCGATCGGCGGCCAGCATGGGACGCAGATGCTGCGCTTCTTGGGCGCTGAGGGTCCTGGTCACCTGACGGCCGCTCTCTTGGTGCAGCCAGGTGGCATAGGGACCGTGCAGCTGGGGCGGCTCGGCGCGGCAGTGGCACCCCGATCGCTGGCAACGCGTCGAGCGTTCGACGATGGAGCCCGGCAACACAGGGCCGAGAGCCTCGATCTCGGCGAGGATCGCCGCCCGGCGCTCTTCGCTGGTGCCCTTCACCTCCATAGCATCCCCGATCCTTGGACTTGACGTAGATACTATTCAAGTCCATGCCCCCGAGCGTCGGGTCAGCCGGGAGCGTTCGGTGCTCGCCGGACTCGAGCGCTTCTGTGCGAACCAGGGACTGGGCTCACCCGCGCTGGCCGATCCCCTGATCGCGGCGTACTTGTGCACCGGGCTCGAGGGCCGCGCTTCTTCGACCAAGGGCACCTACCACTCGGTGCTGCGCTCTGTCGGGGGCGTCGGGACGCCCAAGGGTGCCCCGCGCTTTTCGGGCTCGCCCGCCCCGGCCCCCTACAGCGCGGCCGAACGGGCCGAGCTTTTCGCCATCGCCCGGGCCCAGCGGCGAGGGTGGCGGGTGCGCTCGGCCCTGGCCCTTTTGGTGCTCTGCCTCGGTGCGGGGCTGCGTTCGGGCGAGCTGGTGGCCCTCAAGGGGAGCGACGTGAACAAGAGGGGCGGCCGTGTCCTTGTCCACGTCGGCCCTCCCGCGTCCCGCGTCATCGAGATGCGCCCATCCGAGGCGCGCCTCATGGGACAGCTCGGTGTCGATGCTGACGCCTACGTCTTTCACCCAGGAGACGCCGATCGCTCCTATCCGAACTTCGTCAACGACTTGTGCGCGACCCTGGTGACCGACCCGAGCGCGCCGAGGCTCTCGGTGGCGCGGGCGCGTTCGAGCTTCATCTGCGACCATCTCGGCGCACGCACGCCGTTGCGGCTGCTGCTCGAGATGACCGGCATTGCCGAGGTCGAGTCGCTCTTGCGCTATGCCCGCCATGTCGACGGTGCCGCTCGGTCCAAGGCCGCCCTCCGCGCTGCTCTGGCTGCGGAGCACCGATGAGCTCGGGCCGGGCGATCCCGGCGGTCTCCTCGCACATGAGCGACGAGGCCGTTGGCTTCGCCATCGACGTGATCGATGCGTCGGGGATCCCCGATCGCCTCGAGGCCCTGCTCACCCGCCGAACCGGTCGACCCCGGACCCTGCCGGTGCGCGCCCTGTTGGTCGCGCTGCTCTGCTTGGCCATCGATGATCGGGCGTTGCATCTGAGCGCGGCGACCAAGCTGCTCTATCGCACCCTCTCGGCACACCGGCGCGCCGAGCTGGGCGTGCGCGGCGAGGCACACACCAAGAAGGGCCTGCTGGCGCGCTATCGCTGTGTGCGCTACTTGTTCCACCTCATGGTGGGGGTGATGGACCCCTCGCGCCAGGTGAAGAACCGCGTCGTCGACCAAGCGGTCCTCGACGCCTTGGCCGCCGAGCTCAGCGGGGCCGAGGTCGCATTGCGACGAGCACGCCTCGAATCGGTCGTGAACGACCTGATCGAGGCCTCGGTCCAGGTGTGCTCGGCCGAAGAGCTGGCCGGCTTCGATGGCTCGGTCGGTCTCGACGCCACGGTCGTCCCGCTCTTTAGTCGCGGCCCCTCGGCCCGGGCGGGCACGTCGGCGAGTGATCCCGACGGAGGCTGGTATGTGCGCGAGGGCGACCACCGCGAGGTGGTCGGCCCGAAGGGCAAGAAGCTGCGCAAGCTGTTCTGGGCCCAAGAAGCCACCATCGTCACCATGGGCCGTCCGCCCGCCGCGGTGCCCACCCATCCCAACTTGGTCCTCGGCGCCTGCCTCGGTCCTCCCGGTGAGGACCCCGGGGGCACCGGCGTGCGCCTGCTCACGTCTGTGCGCGAGAGGGGTTATCGGGCGGGGTTCTTGGGGGCCGACCGTGGTTATAGCCAAGCCCGTCCCGAGTCCTTCCACCTGCCGGTGCGCGCGCTCGGGTACTCCCTCGTCATGGACTACAAGGAGACCGAACTCGGGCGCGGGGCCAACAGCGCCGGCGCGGTCATGGTCGAAGGGGCCTTCTACTGCCCCGCCATGCCCACCGACCTGGTCGCCGCCAGCGCGCAGCTACGCGCCGGGGCGATTGACGACCTCACCTACGCGGCGCGAATCGAGGCCAGGAGATCGTGGCGCCTCGTGCGCAAGGAGGGACCCGACGACGACGGTTATGAGCGCTTCGCCTGTCCGGCCCGCGGAGAGTACCCGCACCTGTGCTGTGCGCTCCGTCCGGCGTCGGTGCCCCTGGCCCTCGGCAAGGTCCCCGTGCTCGACCCTCCGGCGGATCCGCCCAAGGTGTGCACGCAGAGCGCGGTCACCATCGCCCCTGACGTCGGAGCCCGGCACCGCCAGGACCTTGCCTTCGGATCGCCCGAATGGGCTGGTGTCTATGCCACCTACCGCAACACCATCGAGGGCACCAACGGCTACGTGAAGGACCCCGCACACGAGTCCCTCCACACACCGGGACGCCGGCGCGTCCGCGGCATCGCCGCACAGAGCCTCTTCGTGGGCCTGCTCCTGATGGCGGCCAACTTCCGCAAGATCGCCGCCTTCCGGGACCTCGTGGCGGCCGGCGAGGAGCCCAAGGTGGCCGAGCGGGCCCGACGGCGGCGCATGAGCATCACCGAGTACCGACCACCCCCACCTGTGGCCGACTGAACCTGACCCGCATCGGCGAGGCCTGAGCCAGCGCGTCCGCGACCGCTCCGTCGCACCCCCGCTTCAGCTCAGTGACCCTCCACGGCACCGCGTCGGAGATGTGACACACCCTTGACGCAAAATGGCGATGTCTTGCAGCGAGTTCTGTCGCTGCGGTGGGGTCAGTTTTGTCACTGACCCTTGGAGCGGAAGACGGGATTCGAACCCGCGACCCTCACCTTGGCAAGGTGATGCGCTACCGCTGCGCCACTTCCGCGTTGGACGTTCACTCTAGCGCGCCCCACATACCCGATCGGGAGGCGGCGACATCGCCGCTGAGCTGGCCGTCTCCCCGACGAACGCGCTGAACATGGAGCGATCACTCCGGTAGATTCCTGGCGTGCGCCAAGACGAGCTCACCGCCGCGCTGCGAGGCTCTTTCGGTGCCGTGGCCGGGGAGTACGACCGGCTCCGATCGGGTCCGCCCCCCGAGGCGCTCGACTGGCTGCTGCCGGAGGGTGCGACGGACGTCCTCGAAATCGGGGCGGGTACTGGCATCTTGACTCGGCTGCTGGCCGAGCGGGTCTCCCACGTGCTCGCGGTCGAGCCGGACGAGCGCATGCGGTCCGTCCTGAGCGCCTCGGCTCCCGGCGTCGACGTGCGCGCCGGCCGGGCCGAGGAGCTTCCCGTGGAGAGCGCCACCTTCGACGTGGTCATCGCCGCCTCGGCGTGGCACTGGGTGGACGAGGGCCGGGCCGTGCCCGAGGTCGCCCGCGTCCTGCGCCACCGCGGCCGCCTCGCCCTGGTGTGGAGCGGCCCCGACCGCTCGGTCGACTGGATGCGATCGCTGTGGGCCGGCGGCATCGTCTTCAACCCCGAACATCAAGACAATCTCGACCAGCGCCGGCGCAGGCGCCATCTCGTCAACGTCGAGGCGGGCGGCCCCAGCCCGTTCGGCCTGCCCGAGACTTCGCTCTTCCGCTGGACCAAGCCCACGACGCGGGAGGACCTGGTCGCCCTGTCGGCCACGTACAGCGCCGTCATCACAATGGACGACGAAACGCGCGCCCAACACCTCGACTCCATGCGGCGCTTCCTCGACGCGCAGTCGTTCCTGGCCGGTCGGGACGTCATCGACGTGCCGATGCGCGCGTACTGCTGGCGGGCCGACAAGCGCTGAACGGGTCCTCGGGCCACCGCCGACGGCGGTGACGCCGCGCCGTCTGTGCGCCCACTGCGCGCCGGCTGACTCCGCCCGCCACGCCCGCTGTGGCTCGGTGCGTCGGCTGTGCATTGTCACCCAATCGTCAGGAAACCCAACCAGCGCGCTGCGGCCGTATTGCGCCCGTCCACAGGTCCGGGGCGCACCGTGTGCATGCCGGCCCGAACGGGTGGGCGCAACACACCAAACGAAAGGGCAACGATCATGAAGATTCGACTGCGCAATGTGTTGGCCATGGGCGCGCTCACCACCGGGCTGGTCACCGGCGGTGCGCTCGTCGCCAACGCCGCCACCACCTCCGCCGCAGCCACGACGGGCACCACAGGCTCCGCTGCGAGCACCAACTCGTCGACGACCACCCCGTCGTCGAGCTCGAGCACCGCCAATACCGGGTCGAGTGGATCGAGCAGCACCAGCACAAGCTCGGGCACGAGCTCGGGCTCGTCGAACTCCTCGGGCTCCGGCTCGGGTTCCAGCTCCACGAAGAACTGCCCGAACATGGGCACCGGCACGGGCGCCCACGGGACTCCGCCCGCCGGCTCCGGCACCCCTGCCGCCGGGTCGGGCTCGACGTCGGGCTCGTAGCACCGGGCCCAGCCGGGCCATAGAGGAAGGTGGCACGGGCCGTCTCGCCAAGCGGCCCGTGCCACCGCCTCTCGGCGAGACCTCGGTCACCGGGCAGGGATTGCGTAGGCCTAGGCCGACGCCCCTCGCGCGTCCAGCGCGCACACCACCAGCTCGGCCAGCGCGTCGTCGAGGTGCACGCCGAGCTCCTCGAGCTCGGGCAACAGCTTGCGACAGGCGAACAGACCGAAGTGCACGCGGTCGAGATACGAGAACACCGTGACATTCACCCCGATGCCCTCCGCGATCGGCCCGACCGGATAGAGGTCGACCACGCGGCTACCGGCGCAGAACAGTGAGAAGTCCGGTCCGCGCACGCTCGAGACCGTCACGTTGCAGGGCGGCCGCACCTTGTCGAAGAGCCGGGTGCCCGCCACGGCGCGGGCCAGCCGCGTGGTCAGTGCGGGCAGCGCGATCTGCGCCAGGTCGCCGAGGAAGCGCCCCCGATGCAGCTTCTCCTGCTCCTTGGCCACCCGTGCCGACTCCGAGATTGCATCGAGCCGGGCCACCGGGTCGTCGCGGTCACTCGCCAGCGATACGAGCATCCCCGAGATCTGGTTCCCCAACGCGTCGCCCTGCCCCTCGGGCCGGGTCGACACCGGGACCACCGCGACGAGCGAGTGGTCCACCGACTCCCCACGCGCCGCCAGGAGCCGGCGCAACCCGCCCGAGACACAGCCCAGGACGACGTCGTTCACCGTGCACTCGAAGACGCGACCCACCAACTTCACGTCGTCGAGTGGCACCGACAGCGAGGCGAAGCGCTTGCGGTTGGTCACCGCCCCGTTGAACGAGGTCCGCGGCGCGCTGAAGAAGCCGGGCGGAGGCTGCTCGCCCCGGCCGACGAGCTCGCGGTTGTGCATGCCGAGGTCGGCCACGACGTCGATGCCGGCCTGGATCGTCGACAACGTCTCGCCGGGCTGGTGCGCCAGCGAGGTGGCGGCGTGCTTCAACATCTGCGTGTTGGACGGCAGCGACTCGGGGTGCCACTCCTGCGGCAGCGTCACGACGCGCGAACGCGGGTTGAGGTCGAGGAACGCCGCCAGCACCGAGGCGCCGCTGACCCCGTCGAGGATCGCGTGATGGACCTTGGCCACCAGTGCGGTCCGCTCCCCCTCCAGGCCCTCGACCACGTGCATCTCCCAGAGGGGGCGGTCGGGGTCGAGCTGCCGGCTCATGACCGCGGCCACGAAGGCATCGAGCTCGGCCTTCCCACCCGGCGACGGCAGGCTGGCGCGGCTGAGATGATCGTCCAGCTCGAAGTCGGGGTCGTCCACCCAGACCGGGTGGTGCAGCCCGAACGGTACCCGGACGGCGCGCTGGCGGAACGGTGCCACCAGGTGCAGGCGCTGTTCGATCACCCGGCGGATCTGTGCGTAGCGGGTCGTCGGCGAGAAGAGGGAGCGCCGACCCTCGGGCGGGTCGAGCACCAGGGCCACGCCGACATGCAGTGGCGTCGTGGGCGTCTCGAGCGACAGGAACGCCGCGTCCATGCCGAGCAGGGACCGCATCACCACTTCTTACCCGTCTCGGCCGTCGCCGTCATCTGCGACGCGGACCTCCGACGTCAGGTCCCCGAATGCCCGAAGCCACCGGTCCCCCGTTCCGAGCTCCCCAGGTCCTCCTCCGTCACGAGCTCGAACTCCACCTGGTCGGCCCGCAGGATCACGAGCTGGGCGATGCGGTCACCCCGCTGCACCTCGTAGTCGTGGGCAGGGTCGTGGTTCACGAGCACCACCTGGAGCTCGCCGCGGTATCCCGAGTCGACCAAGCCTGGCGTGTTCAGACAGGTGATCCCGTGCCGGGCGGCGAGGCCGCTGCGCGGCAGCACGAACCCGGCGTAGCCCTCGGGTATGGCGACCGCGATCCCGGTCGGCACCACGGCCCGGCCGCCCCGGCAGGCGAGCACGACGTCGTGCCGGGCCAGGAGGTCGGCTCCGGCGTCCCCGGCGCGTGCGTAGGCGGGCACGGGCAGGACGGTGTCGAGCTGGTGCAGGGGGACGCGCAGCATCGACGGACCTTACAAGGCCGCCCTCACGACCCGAAACGACCCGGAACGTTGCGTGCACCCCCGGAGCCCCGCCGCGCCCGGCCGATAGCATGCCCGCGACATGCTGGCCTGGATCGATCTCGAGATGACGGGGCTCGACCCGGCGCGCCACACCATCGTCGAGATCGCCTCGCTCGTCACCGACGACGACCTCACCATCCGAGCCGTTGGCCCCGACCTGGTCGTGCACGCCTCGCCCGACGAGCTCAGCCAGATGGACGACGTGGTGCGCAACATGCACACCCGCTCGGGCCTCCTGGCCGCCATCGAGGGCTCGACCCTGACCCTGCCCGAGGCAGGCGCCCAGACACTCGATTTCCTGAAGCGGCACATCCACCAGCCGCGCACGGTCCCGCTGGCCGGCAACTCCATCGGGACCGACCGCCGCTTCCTGGCCACCCAGTTGCCCGAGATCGAGGACTACCTGAACTACCGCTCGGTGGACGTCTCGACGATCAAGGAGCTGTGCCGGCGTTGGCGCCCCGAGGTGTACAAGGCCGCGCCGACCAAGAAGGGGGGCCACCGGGCGCTCCAGGACATCAGGGAGAGCGTCGGCGAGCTCGTGTACTACCGCACGGCCATCTTCGACGGCCCGGCGGGACCGGACGCCCCCGTGGGAGCAGAGGGAACGGCAGGAACAGAACGGGAGAGCACGTGACCGAGAACGGCAGGGACACGCCGAAGATGTCGATGAGCGAGGCGAACGAGGCCCTCACGGCGCCGGGCCAGATCTTCGAGATGGAGGAGCTCGACATCCGGGGCGTCCCCACCCGCTCCTGGAAGAACGCGCCGCCCTCGCTACGCGCCGTGTTCGACATGTCAGCCGCCCACGGCGACGCCATCTTCATCGTCTACGAGGACGAGCGGACGAGTTTCGCCGAGCACTACCGCCTCGCCTCGACGCTCGCCCACCGCTTGCAGGACACGTTCGGGGTCGAAAAGGGCGACCGCGTCGCCATCATCATGCGGAACATCCCCGAGTGGATCATCGCCTTCTGGGGCGCCGCCCTGGCCGGCGCGGTCGTCGTGCCGCTCAACGCCTGGTGGAGCGGCGAGGAGTTGCGCTACGGCCTCGAGGACTCCGGCTCCAAGGTCGCCTTCGTCGACACCGAGCGCGTCGAGCGCATCCGCTCCTTCCTGGGCGGCCTCGGTACGCTCAAGGCCATCGTCGTGGCCGACGAGCATCGCACGGAGCTCAAGGCCCCGCTCGCCGTGTACGAGCCGCCCGGGGGCGCCCCGCCGATCCCCGAGTGGCCCTTCGCGCTTGCGCTCGGCCCCGTCGACGATGACGTCACGCCGCCCGACGTCGCCATCGACCCCGAGGACGATGCCACCATCTTCTACACGTCCGGCACGACCGGACGGCCCAAGGGTGCCGTCGGCACCCACCGCAACATGACGACGAACCTCATGAGCCTGTTCTTCCTCAACACGCGCGGTTCCATGCGTTTCGGCACCTCCGTGCTCGACGACGAGAACCCGAACCCGGCCGAGCGGGTGCAGCCCGCCATGTTGCTCTCGGTCCCGCTCTTCCATGCCACCGGCTGCCACTCGATCATGGTGACCAACACCGCCGCCGGCGGGAAGATCGTGATGATGCACCACTTCGATCCCGAGCGGGCGCTCGAGCTGATCGAGCGCGAGAGGATCGGCACCTTCGGCGGCGTGCCCGCCATGGTGATGCAGGTCCTCGACTCGCCGAATTTCTCCAAGTACGACACGTCGTCCATCCGCGGCGTGTCCTACGGCGGCGCCCCGGCGCCACCCGACCTGGTGCGGCGCATCCGCGAGGCCTGGCCGGTCGGCCAACCCTCCAACGGCTACGGGCTGACCGAGACGTCGTCGGTGACCTCCATGAACGCGGGCGGCGACTACATCGCCAAGCCCGACAGCGTGGGGCCGGCGGTGCCCGTGTGCGACGTGGCCATCGTGCCCGAGGAGTTCGACAATGAGGAGCCGGACGACACCATCCCGCGCGGCCGCGACGTGCGCGGCGAGCTGTGGATCAAGGGGCCCAACGTCGTGCGCGGGTACTGGAACCGGCCCGACGAGACGGCCAAGACGTTCTCGAAGGGTTGGCTCCACACCGGCGACGTCGCCCAGCTCGACGACGACAACTTCATCTACATCGTCGACCGGGCCAAGGACATGATCATCCGGGGTGGCGAGAACGTGTACTCGGTCCAGGTCGAGGCGGCGCTCTTCGAGCACCCGGCCGTCGCCGACGTGGCCGTCATCGGCGTGCCCCACCCCACCCTCGGCGAGGAGGTCGGCGCGGTCGTCGTGCTCCGCCCCGGGGCCAAGGTGACGGCGGAGGAGCTCGGCCAGCACGTCAAGGCGCGCCTGGCCGGCTTCATGGTGCCGACCCGCGTCTGGTTCCGCTCCGAGCCGCTGCCCCGCAACCCGCAGGGCAAGGTCCTCAAGCGCGAGCTGCGCGAAGAGGTCGTCGCGTCCGGCTGACCTCCCTCCGGCTGGCTCCCTTTCCTCAACGCGCCGTCGGGTCGCGCCCCGTGAGCCCGAGCAGCCGGTCGAGGAGCGGCGCGCCCTCGGGCACCGGCACGGCCGGCGGGAAGACCCCCATGGCGCGCCACTCCTCGGCGTGCGGGCTCACCTCGTCCCACACGCCCTGGACGAGCGCCGCCGGCAGGTTCGGCTCCACCCCGATCGCCCGCGCGATGTCGTGGGCGCGCAATGCCCGGAACGAGTTGATCTGCCAGAAGTACTCGCGCACGGGGTAGTCGCCGAAGGAGAGGTGCGCCACCGCGTCGTAGTCGCGCACCTCTGACGCCGCGGCACAGGCCGCGTCCACGAGCGCCCCGAACCGCTCGATCGGTACGTCGCCCAGGAGGTCACCGTCGAACTTGGTGGCCCCGGCCTCCTCCATGGTCCGCCCCGCGACCATGTCGGGCACCCAGGCGTCGTCGTAGGCGTGGTAGTTGAGCACCTCGCGTAGCCCCGGCACGGTCGGGTGGCTCCGCGTGGCGAAGGTGGGAGGCATCGACATGGCCCACTGGTCGGGCCGCACCTGGCCCACCACGTGGGCCAGGGCACGATCGGCCAGCACGAATACCTCGGCTTCTTCCATCAGCGACGCCTCGTCTCGTCCACCCGACATGGGAGCCGCCATTGTCACCGCAGGGTGTGACGCACGAGCGCGAGCGGCCCCGGGGACCCCTGGACGTGCGCTCTGCCCCTCGCCGCCCGAAAAGGACCGGGCCGCCCGTTGGCCGGCCCGGTCAAAGTGGAACCCGCCCGCCCGCGCGGCGGGCCGGCGCGGGGCGCCTCAGCGGTTGGGCTGGGGCGTCACCCGCAGGTACGGCTTGAGGGCCTTCCAGCCCTTGGGGAAGCGGTCCTTGGCCTCGTCGTCGCTCACCGCCGGCACGATGATGACGTCCTCACCCTCGTTCCAGTTCACCGGCGTGGCCACCTTGTAGTCGGCCGTCAGCTGGAGCGAGTCGAGCACGCGCAGGATCTCGTCCACGTTGCGGCCGGTCGACGCCGGGTAGGTCAGCGTCAGCTTGACCTTCTTGTCCGGCCCGATGATGAAGACCGAGCGCACCGTCAGCGTGTCGTTCGCGTTGGGGTGGATCATGTCGTAGAGGTCCGCCACCTTGCGGTCCTCGTCGCCGATCAGCGGGAAGGCGAGGGCCGAGCCCTGCGTCTCCTCGATCTCGCCGGCCCAGCCCTTGTGGGACTCGACCGAGTCCACCGACAGGCCGATCAGCTTGGCGTTGCGCTTGTCGAACTCGGGCTTGGCCTTGGAGAAGGCGCCCAGCTCGGTCGTGCAGACCGGGGTGAAGTCCTTGGGGTGGGAGAACAGGATCCCCCAGCTGTCGCCGAGCCACTCGTGGAAGTTGATCGTGCCCTCTGTCGTGTCGGCCGTGAAGTCGGGAGCGGTGTCCCCGAGTCGTACTGCCATGTGTCCTCCTGAAGTCGTGACGCTCCGTAGAGCGGGGACTGACCTTACCGGGAAGTTTGGCAATTGTCGACACGATTGGTCATATTTGGCTCCGCCCGGCCCCGTCGGGAAAAACCGCCCCCCACCTGGGGGTCGGCCCGGCGCCGATGTGCGGACCGGCACCCACCTCATGCGAGAATGCCAAGGTGAGCGTCCAGCCGCCCCCCGCGGGCCCGTACCGGCCGTACAGGGCCGACACCCTCGTGGTGGACCACGACGGCCCGGTGACGGTCGTCACCATCAACCGCCCGGAGCGGCGCAACGCGGTCGACAGCGTCTGCGCCGACCAGCTCCGCGCTGCCTTCTTGGCCTTCGACGCCGACGACACCGGGTCGGTGGCCGTGTTGACCGGCGCCGAGGGGGCCTTCTGCGCCGGCGCCGATCTCAAGGCGATCTCCGAGGGCGACCGCCGGCCCATCTCCGACGAGGGCACGGGGCCCATGGGTCCCACCCGTCTCACGCTGTCCAAGCCGGTCATCGCGGCGGTCGAGGGCTTCGCCGTCGCCGGGGGGATCGAGCTGGCGTTGTGGTGCGACCTGCGGGTAGCGGCCGAGGACGCCATCTTCGGCGTGTTCTGCCGCCGCTTCGGCGTGCCGCTGTGCGACCTCGGCACGGTCCGACTGCCCCGGATCGTCGGCCACGGCCGGGCCATGGACCTGATCCTGACCGGCCGGGCGGTGACGGCGCCCGAAGCGCTCACCCTGGGGCTCGCCAACCGGGTCGTGGCGCCGGGCCACGCACGCGCCGCCGCCGTCGCCCTGGCCCACCAGCTCGCCGCGCTCCCGCAGTTCTGCCTGCGCTCTGACCGCATGAGCGCGCTCGAGCAGTGGGGCATGACGGAGCGGGAGGCGGCGCTCAACGAGGCGCGGCGAGGGCGCGAGGTCATCAGCAGTGGGGAAACGCTGGCCGGGGCGGCACGGTTTGCGGGAGGGGCTGGACGGGGTGGCACTGCGATCGACTGAGCCACGCGGGGAGGGCTCGCCCGCTTCGGGGCGCCCCACCGTCGCCGCGTTCGACTTCGACGGCACGCTGACCGACGGCGGCAGCGTGTTCCCGTTCCTGGTCGCGCTACGCGGGCTGTTGCCGGTACTGCGCGCCATGGTGCGGCTCTCCCCCGAGCTCGTGCGGGCCGCCATCGCCGGCGGATCGACGGCGGACGACGTGAAGGAGAAGCTCTTCACCCGACTGCTCGGCGGCATGCCGGTCGACGAGGTCGACCGCCGGGCGACGCAGTTTGCGCACCGGCATCTGCAGCGCCACCTGCGCGACGACGTGCGGCGCCGCCTCGAGTGGCACCACGACCAGGGCCACTACACGGTGATCGTCTCCGCCTCGCCCGAGTGCTACGTCAGCCCGGCGGGCGCCGAACTGGGCGTCGACGGCGTCGTGGCGACGCGCCTCGCCGTGGGCGGCGGTGGCCTGCTCACCGGCGGCTACGAGGGCAAGAACAACCGCGGGGCGGAGAAGTACACCCGTCTCCTCAGCCATCTGCGCGCCGTCGGCCCGCCGCCCGACCCTTCGGGCGAGCAGCCGATCCTGTGGGCCTACGGCAACAGCCGCGGCGACCTCCGGCTCCTCAACGCGGCCGACCACGGGGTGGACGTGGGTCGTCTCGGCCGCTTCGGCCGGCTGCGCCGGTTCCCCCGCCTGGCCCAGGTATCCGCCGACACCAAATAGCCGGTCGGGCTGACCGATCACGCCACCGCTCGGTGCAGTGCGCCTGCGGAACCGCCAACAGCTCCTTCGTGCCAACGGCCTCAGCCGGGTCGTTGAAGCGAGAGCGGCCCCTTTGCCGACGCCGTCGTCGTGCTCGCCGGCCGAAAACTCAGCCGGGCGTGACCGCGATGCCGACGGCGTGACCGGAGTAGCCCGGCACCGCCGTCGTCAGGTCACCGAAGTACGGCGCATCGCCGTAGGCGAAGGCCTGCCCGTTCCCGTCCACCGCATCGAAGCCCTGCCCGCTGAAGTCCGGGATCAACCCGCTCATCGGGCTCTTCATGGTGCTGAGCGCGGGCGACACCGCCGCCACGCCCACCGGGGGCGCGTCGCCGAAGGGAAAGGCCGTGCCGTTGGCGTCGAGCACCCAGTACCCGCCGCCGTCGGGGGTCGGCGCCAC
>DASZMN010000105.1:0-89827 GCA_035551835.1 Acidimicrobiales bacterium
CGTCGGTGCCCGGCTGTTCGACCTCCCCTACCTCGCTGACGGACTCTGCGATGGCCGCGTCAGTTTCGACCAGGTACGCGCCCAACCGGCGCTCAGCCCTGGGTCTGGTCCTTCTCCAACCAGACCCGCGTCGGCAACTCGCCGTCGAGGTCCTCGAGTTCGAGAAGGGTCCCTTCGCCCACGCCCGGTTCGGTCAGGATCTCGTTCGCCAGCACCTCGCGAGCGATGAAGCCGAAGTGTTCGGCGATCAGGTCGAGCCCGACCAGGTGCAGCCGGATGCGATCCGACACCTCCAGGCCGCTCGTCTTGCGCAGGTCCTGCACCAGGCGCACGACATCGCGCGCCAGGCCACGCTTGCGGAGGTCGTCGCTCAACGTGAGATCGAGCGCGACCACCTCCCCGCTGTCCCGCGAGACCGCAAAGCCCTCTTGGCCCCGGACTCGCAGTTGGACGTCCTCCGGCGACAACTCCACGGGTTCACCCCCGAGCAGCACCGTGATCGGCCGGCCCGCCTCCAACTCCGCCGCCGCGGCGGCGCTTTCGAGCGCCGCGAGCGCCGGCTTGAGCTCCTTCACCCGTTCACCCAGGCGGGGCCCGAGCGCGCGGAAGTTTGGGACCAACTCGAACTCGATAACGTCGCTGAGTTCGTCCGCGGTGTCGATCTCGTCGACATTCAGCTCGTCCGCCACGACGTCGTGCAGGATTTCCGGCGCATCGGACGGGAGGAAGACGAGGGCCCGGGCAAGGGGTTGCCGCACCTTGACCCCGGCCTCACCGCGCGCAGCTCGACCAAGCGAGGTCAGGCGTCGGGCGAGCGCCATCTGAGCCTCGAGATCCCGGTCCACCAGCTCTGTCTCCGCCTTGGGCCAATCCGCCAGGTGCACCGAGTCCGACTCGTCGGCTCCGGTGAGGTGCCGCCACAGAGTGTCGGACACGAACGGGCACATCGGAGCCAGCAGCAATGAGATGGTGGTGAGCACCGTGTGCAGGGTCGCCTGCGCGGCGAGCGTGTCACTCGGCGGCGCGTCGGGATCCGTGCGCCAGAACCGGCGCCTGCTCCGCCTCACGTACCAGTTGGAGAGATCGCCGACCAGTCCTCCGAGCGCCGACGACGCATCGAGGGGTTCGTAGCCGCGCAGCGCCTCGGTGACGTCGGTGGTCGTGCTCGCCAGGCGAGACAGGATCCAGCGATCGAGGGCCCCCCGGGCGGACGGGGGCGGCACGGCGGGGTCGGCCGGATCGAAGCCGTTCAGTGACGCGTAGGTCGAGAAGAAGCTGAAGGTGTTCCACAGCGTCAGCAACATGTCCCGCATCGCAGTGTCGATCGCGGCCAGGGACGCCCGCGTCGGTGTCCACGGCGACCCTTGGCTGAACATCCACCACCGCATCGCGTCGGCGCCGCGGGTGTCGAGGATCTTCCACGGATCGATGATGTTGCCGAGCGATTTGGACATCTTGCGTCCGTCGGCATCGATGATGTGGCCGAGGCACACCACGTGGCGGTAGGGGCTCTCGCCGTAGACCAGGACATTGACGGCGAGCAACGAATAGAACCAGCCGCGGGTTTGATCGATCGCCTCGGAGATGAAATCCGCTGGATACGTGAAGGCCTCGGCCGATCCGTCTGCGTGCGGGTAGCCGACCTGCGCCGCCGGCATGGAACCCGAGTCGAACCAGGCGTCGATCACCGGTTCGACCCGGCGGGCCACCGCGAGCTCGTCGTCGTACCCTTCGGCCGCGCACGAGGCGCAGGCAAAGGTCACCTCGTCGATTGACGGGCGGTGCGGGTCGATGCCGCTGACGTCTCGGCGGGCGAGGTCCGAAAGCTCGGCCAGCGAGCCGACACACCGCAAGTGACCCCGGCCGCACCGCCAGATGGGCAGCGGCGTGCCCCAGTACCGGTCGCGCGACAGCGCCCAGTCGACGTTGTTCGCCAACCACTCGCCGAAGCGGCCGTCCCGGATGTAGCCGGGGTGCCAGTCCACCGTTTGGTTCGCCGCCAAGAGATCGTCCTTGCGAGTCGACGTCGCGATGTACCAGCTGGGCTTGCCCCAATAGATGAGGGGCGTACGACAGCGCCAACAGTGTGGATACGAGTGCACATAGGGGAAGCGGCGGATGAGCAGCCCCGTCGACTCCAGGCGGTCGTTGATGTCGTGGTTGGCCTCCCGCACATCGCGGCCGGCGAGCCACGCGATGTCGGCGCCGAAACGACCGTCGGGACCCACCGGGTTGAGCGTGGGCAGGCCGTTCTCGCGACCGATCTGGCGGTCGATCTCGCCGAAGGCCGGCGCCAGGTGGACGAGACCGGTGCCCTCCTCGGTGGTGACGTAGGTGGCCGGGACGACCCGCCAGCCATCCGCCCCATGGGGTGGGTCGAGGTCGTCGAAGGGTCGCTGATAGTGCAGTCCGACGAGTGACGCTCCGGGGAGCCGTTTGGTCACCCGGGAGCTGGCGCCCTCGCCCATCACGGCGTCGACCAACTCGTCCGCCATGAGCATCCCGTCGACGACGGCGTAGGTCAGTTCCGGGTTGACGGCGACGCCGGTGTTGGACAGAAGCGTCCAGGGCGTCGTCGTCCACACGGCCAGCCACTCCGCGTCACCCACGACGTCGGGGTCGGGGTCGACGAGCCGGAGGCGCACGTAGGCCGACTCGTCCTCCTCGTCGCGGTACACATCCTCCTGGCCGAGCTCGTGGCTCGACAGCGCCGTGCCACAACGCGGGCAGTACGGCACCACCTTGAGGTCTTCGTAGAGGAGCCCTTGGTCGAAGAGCTGCTGCAGGTGCCACCAGACGGACTCGATATAGGAGGGGTTCAACGTCCAATAGGCGTCGGCCATGTCCACCCAGTAGCCGATGCGCGTGGTCAGACGCTCGAACTCGTCGACGTACGAATAGACCGATTCCCGGCACAGCCGGGTGAACTCGGCGATGCCGACCTGCTCCTCGATCTGCTCCTTGCCGGTGATCCCGAGCTTCTTCTCCACCTCCACCTCGACCGGCAGCCCGTGGGTGTCCCAGCCGGCCCGACGAGCCACGAAGGAACCGTCCATGGTGCGGAAGCGGCAAAAGAGATCCTTGTAGACGCGGGCCCAGACGTGGTGCAGGCCGGGCATGCCGTTGGCCGTCGGCGGGCCCTCGTAGAAGACCCACGCCGGCGACCCCACCCGCTGCTCCATCGACCGCTCGAAGACGCGGTGGGACGCCCAGCGCGCCAACTCGGCCTGTTCAAGGCCGACGAAGTCGGTATCGGGGGGAACGGGTGAGAACACAGGTATGAGGGGGTCGACACCCGGGAACGAAGTGCACCTGGCGTCTCGGAAAGAATAGAGGGTATGGATCCAGCCGCCTCCGCCGTGTCCGTGCGCACGGAGGCGTTCGAGTCGCCAGGGCCTCGATGGGTGGCGTCGGGGTTCGTGTGGTCGGCGAAGGGGTCGGGGAGGTCCGGCGACTCTGGGTCGACGAAGCGAGACGCGGTCAGGGCCTCGGCCGGACCCTCATGAGCGGCTTGGAAGAAGAAGCCGGGACGCTGGGTCTGTCGTCCCTGATCCTCGCCACGGGCGGCCGCCAGCCCGAGGCGGTCGGGCTCTACGAGTCGACCGGATGGGAGCGACTCCACACGGATGCGGACCGTGCACCTCTCCCGACGTGCTTCATCCAGTTCTCCAAGGTCATCGCGTGATGGACCGACGCCAATTCGAAGTCGTCTGCGAGATCGAGCCCGCCACGACGCCCGACCTGACACGGGTGCGCCACCAGATCGGCGTGCTCAGTCCCATTGCGACCTCGTTCCTGATCCCGGACAACCACATCGGTCGCGCCACCGTCTCGAGCGTGGCCGTCGCGCATGAGGTGCAGGCCATGGGGGGCCGGTCGATCGCGTGTTTGAACGCCCGCGACCGGAACCTCCTGGGGTTCAGGCGCGACCTCCTGACGGCCGCCGCGTACGGCGTCGACCAGTTCCTCTTCGTCTACGGCGACGACCCTCTGGCCGGTTCCCGTACCAGCGAGCTCACGGTGCGCACGATGATCGCCGAGGGACGGGCCTACTCCGAGACTCTCGGCGATCGCGCCCCCATGCGCTTTGGCGCGGCGACCGGGTTGCGGGAGCTCCCCGAGTGGAAGCAATCGGCCGACTTCCTCTTCGTGCAGATCGGCTTCTCCCTCGAGGCGCTCTTGGCCTGGCGGAGGGGCATCGACCTGGATATGCCGGTCTACGCCGGCGTCATCGTCCTGGCCAGCGCCGGCATGGCGCGCCGCCTGACGACCGACATCCCGGGTCTGGAGATCCCCCGAGACCTCGTCGAGCGTCTGGAACACGATCGCGACGCGGGTGTCGACGTCGCCGTTGACCTCGTGACCGCGATCCGGGACGCCGGCCTCTTCGACGGAGTCCATCTGATACCCGTCGCCCGTTACCGCGAAATGGCGGCCCGGCTCGAACAGGTGCTCTGAGCCCGTATCACCCCTCGGGGGCTCCGCCGAAGTGGCGCCGGGCGACCTCGTCCAACGAGGCGTCATCGACCTCGGTCAGGGAATCGACGACCAGGTCGGCCAATCCGAAGGCAGGGTGCCCACCCTCGCCCGACTCGGGCACGGCGATGCAGGCCATGGAGGCCGCCTTCGCGGCCACCACGCCGGCCGGCGCGTCCTCCCACACCACGCAGCGACGGGGTGCGGCGCCCAGCTTCGCCGCGGCCGACAAGAAGACCGCTGGGTGCGGCTTGCCGTACTCCTCGTCCTCCGCCGAGTGCACGAGCGCGAAGCGCCCACGCAGCCCGAAGCGCTCGAGGGCCGCGTCGATCAAGCGGTACTCGGAGGACGACGCCACGGCCAGGCCCAGCCCGCGCTTCTCGCACAGGTCGATCGCACCGACGGCGCCGGGCTTCAGCTCGCCCTTGGTCAGGATCAGCTCGATCACCCGGTCCACGATCGTCACCGCCACCTCCGCCGGCGACGGGCCCGACCACGGGTACAGCCCGTACCAGTGGGTCGTGACCTCGTGGACGAACATCCCCTTGGTCGTGCGACAACCGTCCTTGTCGAGCGGGACGCCGAGGCGGTCGCCGAGTATCTCGATCTCGGCCTCGTGCCACAGCACCTCCGAGTCGATCAACAACCCGTCCATGTCGAAGATGGACGCATGGAACCCCGCCTGGACGGGGTGCGGCGGACTCAAGCGGTCAGCTGCGCCTCGATGTCGCTCACGATCACCGAGTCCTCCGGCTCCACCTGCGGCCGGTAGCGCGCCACGATCTGGCCTTCGGGTGACACGAGGAACTTCTCGAAGTTCCACGTGATGTCGCCCGCGTTGCCCTCGGCGTCCGCCTTCTCGGTCAGCTCGGCGTAGATCGGATGCCGGTCGTCGCCATTCACGTCGACCTTCTCCGTCAGCGGGAACGTCACCCCGTACGTCGCGGAACAGAACTGCGCAATCTCCTCGGCCGAGCCCGGCTCCTGGCCCAGGAACTGGTTGCACGGGAAGCCGATGACCGAGAACCCGCGGTCGCCGTACTGCTTCTGCAGGCGCTCGAGGCCCTCGTACTGGGGAGTCAGGCCGCACTTGGACGCCACGTTGACGAGCAGCAGCGTCCGGCCGGCGTAGTCGCCGAGCTTGGTGTCGGCGCCTTGGAGCGTGTGAATGGGGATGTCGTAGAGAGCCATGGCTGGACCCTACCGGCCCCGGCTCGGCGGCCGCTCGGCCCTTTAGTGTGGCCGCCATGCATGCCACCGTGATCCGCGACAACGAACTGCATTGGGAAGAGCACGACGACCCGGTCCCGGGCGACACGGAGCTCCTCGTTTCGGTAAAGGCGGCCGGGATCAACTCCGCCGACCTGGTCCAGCGGCTCGGCTTCTACCCCGCCCCGCCCGGATGGCCGCCCGACATCCCGGGCATGGAGATGGCCGGCGAGGTCGTCGCCGTCGGACGGTCGGTCACGCTCTTCGCGCCCGGTGACCGCGTGATGGCGCTGGTCGGCGGGGGCGCGCAGGCCGAGCTGGCCTTCGTCGACGAGATGCACGCGCTCGCCGTTCCCGACGGCCTGGACTGGCCGGAGGCGGGCGGCTTCATGGAGGCCTTCACGACGGCCCACGACGCGCTGTGCACCCAGGCCGGATTGCAGATCGGCGAGCGTGTGCTGGTGAGCGGCGCCGCGGGTGGCGTCGGGACGGCCGGCGTGCAGCTGGCTGCGGCCGGCGGCGCCCACGTGACGGCGACGGTGCGCAAGGCCGACCACCGTGAGGCGGTGCGTGCTCTCGGGGCCGACGTGGTGATCGCTCCGGGTGACGAGGGCGACCACGGCCCCTACGACGTCGTCTTGGAGTTGGTGGGACAGGCGAGTCTCGGTGGGGTGCTGCCGTATCTCGCCCCGTGGTCCCGTGTCGTCGTGATCGGGGTCGGGTCGGGTGGCCGGATGGAGATCGACCTGATGCAGCTGATGACCCAGCGCATCCGCATCGGCGGCACCACCCTGCGCTCCCGCACCCGACAGGAGAAGGGGGGCGTGGTGGCCAGCATGTGGGCGCACGTCCTTCCCCTGCTCGCGGCGGGACGGCTCCGGGTCCCGGTGGCCGAGTCCTTCCCCCTCGAGCGGGCCGAGGCCGCGTACGAGCGGTTCGGGGCGGGGGGCAAGCTGGGCAAGGTCGTGCTCGTGGCGTGACGCGGCCCGGTCGATGATCGAGGCCGTCCTGTTCGACGGCGACCAGACGCTGTGGGACTTCGAACGCGTCATGCGCGAGGCGCTGATCGCCGTCCTCGACGAGCTGCGGGTGGCGCGTCCGGGCTCGTATACGAGGGGACTGCGGTGGGAGGACATGGAGCGCGACCGGGCCGCGGTCGGGATCGAACTGGAGGGCATCGAGTACAACCTGGCCCGTCTGCGGGTGCTCGGGTTCGCCCGGACGCTGGAACGACTACGGGAGGCGCAGGGCGGTGACGGCGACGCCGAGGCCGAGGCCGACGCCGACGCCGACGCCGAGCTCACCGAAGCGCTCAGCGTCTCGTACTTCGAGCACCGCGACCGTGACCCGGGCCTCTTCGCCGACACGGTGCCCGGCCTGGACGCGCTACGGGGTGACTACCGACTGGGTCTGCTCTCCAACGGGAGCCGCTTGCCCGAGAAGGTCGGGCTGGGCGGCTACTTCGAATCCGTCGTCTTCGCGCAAGACCATCGGATCGCCAAACCCGACAAGGGCATCTTCGAGGTCGTCGAACGCCAACTCGGGGTCGGGCCCGAAGCCTGCGTGCTCGTGGGCGACCACCCCGTCAACGACGTCGCCGGCGCGCGGGGCGCCGGCTGGCGCTCGGTGTGGATCGATCGCGACGGGACGGCCCCCTTCCCCGCCGACGGACCACCGCCAGACGCCGTTGTGAGGAGGTTGATCGAGCTGCCCGACGTGCTGCGGCGGCTCGCTTCGGCTTAGCGGTTGAGGATCACGACGCCGGCGTTGGCCCCTCGCCCGACGGTGTGGGACAGCGCCGTGCGGGCCCCCTCGACCTGGCGGTGCCCGCACTCGCCGCGGAGCTGACGCACCAGCTCGACAACCTGGCCGAGCGCCGACGCCCCGAGGGGCTCGCCCTTGGAGAGCAGGCCGCCGCTCGGGTTCACCGGGATGCGCCCGCCGAGGTGGGTGGCGCCGGAGTCGAGGAGCGCCGCCGACCCGCCGGGTTCACACAGTCCCAGCTCTTCGCAGGAGCCGAGCTCGCGGGCGGCGTCGGTGTCCTGGCACTCGACGACATGGAGGTCCTGGGGGCCGACGCCCGCTTCCTCGTAGGCCGCCGTGGCGGCGAGGGTCGTGGGAGCCGGCGCGGTGTCGTCGGCCAGGCCGGACAGCGGGGTGGACTCGCTGAGGACCGAGCCCGGGATGTGGGAGCGCAGAACGGCGGCAGCGAGGGTGACCGGGGGTGCGGCGACGGCGGAGGCGAAGGCGGGCCTGGACAGGTCCGCCCGGCGCAGGACCAGGGCGGCCGCGCCCTCGTTGGGCGAGCAGAGCATGAAGAGGTGGAGCGGCTCGCAGACGACCCTCGAGGCGAGGACCTCCTCGACCGACGTCTCCTTCTGGTACATGGCGTCGGGATTGGCCGTCCCGTTGCGGCGGTTCTTGACCACGACCCGGGCCAGGTGGTCCTTGGTCACGCCGGAGGTGAAGCACAACCGCTGCGCGCGCAGGGCGAAGAACGCCGGGGTCGCGGCCAGCCCGGCCTCTTCCTGCCAGGGCTCGAAGAAGGACGAGCGGATGATGCCCTTGGGCATCTTCTCGGTGCCGAAGACGAGCACGGTGTCGTATTGCCCGGCCCTGATGGCGGCCCCCGCCAGCATGAGGGCGGCGCCGCCGCTGGCACAACCGGCCTCGACGTCGACGATGGGCATCCCGGTCATGCCGAGCCGGCTCAGCACCTTGTGGCCTGTTGCGACGCCCCCGTAGGCGGTCCCGCAGAAGGCGGCCTGGAAGTCGCCCTTGCCGATGCCCGCCTCGCGCAAGGCGGCGCGGACGGCCACGACGCCCATGTCGGTCGTCGAGACGCCGTCGAAACGGCCGAACGGGTGCATGCCGACGCCCGCCACAACGACCGAGGACGCGGCGCTCACGACGGGGCGGGAGCGAAGGCGAAAGTGACGACGTCGTTTCCTTCGGTGTCGGTGTGGAGGGGGACAAGACGGAACTCCATCGGCTGGCCCAGGTGGAGGGTGGCGGGATCACTCTCGGTCAGGCGCGTGATGACGCGGACGCCTTCGGGCAACTCGACGATGCCGATGCCGAACGGGATCTCGCCCTCGTAGCCCGGTGGAGAGGCCGTGACCGAGGTCCAGGACCACAACGTGCCCTGGCGCGAGAGCTCGACGGGGTCTGGGTCCTCGGTGGCGCAGTACGTGCAGGAATCGACGCGGGGGAAGAGAAAGGACCCGCAGGCGGCGCAACGGCTGGCGAGGAGGGCGGGACCCTCCGACGTGGGGTCGGGGTCGGGGTCAGTGAAGAGGCCCGGGCGGACCATCACGCGCATGGGAACTCAGGCTCCGAGCTCGACGAGCTCGAGCGCCTCGAACTCCCAAAAGGCCCGCAGGGACGCGATCTTGTTGGCGCCGTTGGCGCGGTAGGTCATGACGGTGTGCACGACGGCCTGGTGGGTGCCGCCGGCGAGGGTGGTGCGGATGACGCCGATGTCGGCGACCTCGTCCCCGCACAGATAGGAATCGGAGATCTCGAAGTCGATCGCCTCGCTGGGCCCGATCACGGTGTCGTAGAACTCGGCGATCTCGTCGCGGCCGTGGCGGCCCTTGCCCTCTGGGTCGAAGGGCGAGGGGCCGACGGGATCCTGCACGAGGGCATCGTCAGCGAAGAGGTCCAGCCAAGCCTCACGGTCCTTGGCGTGCACGGCGGCCCGGGAGCGGATCCCGAGCTCGCGGGCGGTCATCGTCTCGTTGGCTGTGTCCGTCATGATGGCCTCCTCCTACTGCTCCCTGGTCAGACCTTGGCGATCACGCCGTCGGCGAAGCGGCGCAGGTTGTCGATCTTGGTCTGCAGCGGCTCGCTGTCCTGCTCGACGCCGTAAGGCCAGCGGAAGCCGACGATCACGTCGGTGACGCCGAGGTCCTCGAGCTTGCGGACGCCGTCGGGCGTGTACGCGTCGGCCGAGATCACGTGGACCTCGAACGGCTTGTCCTCGGTGCCGTGCTCCTTACGCAGGGCGGCGAGGCGGTCAAGGAGCCCGGGGAGGTCGGCGGGGTCGCCGCCGCCATGCAACCAGCCGTCCCCGTCGACGGCGGCCCGCTTGAGGGCGGCCTCGTGATGGCCGCCGATCAGGATCGGTACGGGACGACGCGGTGTCGGACACATCTTGATGGACGGGACGTCGAAAATTTCGCCGTGAAACTCGAAGAAGCCGCCGGCGATGAGGCCGCGCATGACGACGATCTCCTCGTCCATGCGCTGGCCTCGGCGCTCCCAGGGGACGCCGCAGATCTCGTAGTCCTCAGGCCACGGGCTGGTGCCGACGCCGAGGACGAGGCGGTCGTCGGTGAGGACCGCGGTCGAGGTGACCTGCTTGGCGATGAGGACGGGCTGGCGGATCGGGAGCTTGACCACGAAGGTGACGAAGCGGATGCGCTCGGTGACGGCGCCCATGGCCGGGATGATGGAGAACGGCTCGAGGAAGGGCTTGTCCTCGAGGAACTCGCGGCTGCCGTCGGGGTTGAACGGGTACGTGGTGTCGGAGTGCTCGGGGTAGCAGATGGAGTCGGGGACGACCATGGAGTCGTATCCAGCCTCCTCGGCGGCCTGGGCCAGGGGCAGGTAATACGAGGGCTCGACCATCGACTCCGCATACGAGAACCGCACGCCACCTCCCCTTTCGCTTGTCGTCGCCGGGCCGTCGGTGTGGGTCGGCCGCCCGGGCGCCGCCTACCATGCGGCACGTGCCCGCTCATCCTGCCAGGACCGACGCAACGGGGCGTAACCCGGCGGGTGACGGCGCTATGGATGCGGGGTTGCGGCTGACGGGGTCGACGCCGGCGGTGACCGACCTCTCGCTGGAGGATCTGGAACGCGACGCCCGGCACGCCATCGGCGAGATGGCCTACGCGTACTACGCGGGCGGGGCCGACGACGAGCGGCTGTTGGACGGGAATCTGGCGGCGTGGGGGCGCTGGCAGCTCCACCCTCGGGTCCTGGCCGGGTTGTCCTCCGTCTCGACGGCGACGACCCTGCTCGGGTCGGCGGTGGGATCGCCGGTCGGGGTTGCGCCGACCGCGATCCAGGGGCTGGCGCACGCTGAGGGTGAGGTGGCGACGGCGCGAGGGGCGGCGCTGGCGGGGGCGCTGCTGATCCTGTCGTCGCTGGCGACGTGCTCGCTCGAGGACGTGGCGGCGGCGGCGCCGGACGCGGTGCGATGGATGCAGATCTATGTGCTGCGTGATCGGGCGCGGACGGCGGACCTGGTCGCACGGGCGGTGGCGGGGGGCTACCGGGCGCTGGTCCTGACGGTCGACGCCCCCGTGTCGGGGCTCCGGCTGCGCGAGTGGCGGGCCGGGGTGCACCTGCCCGACGACCTGGCCCTGCCGAACCTGGCCGGGCAGAGCACGTCGAGCGCACGGGCGGGCGGCTTCATGGCGGTGGTCACCCGGGAGTTCGAGCCGGCGCTGACGCCCGACGACGTCGGATGGCTCGCCGGTCTGAGCGCGCTGCCCGTGGTGGTGAAGGGGGTGCAGCGCGCCGACGACGCGGTGCGGTGTATCGAGGCGGGGGCGGCGGCCGTGGTGGTCTCGAACCACGGGGCGCGTCAGCTGGCCGACGCGCCGGCGACGGCGGACATCCTGGCCGAGATTGTGGACGCGGTCGACGGACGGGCGGAGGTCTACGTGGACGGGGGCCTGCGCCGTGGGCCCGACGTCGTCAAGGCGTTGGCACTCGGGGCGCGGGCGGCCCTGGTGGGACGGCCCTCGTTGTGGGCGTTGGCGACCGGGGGAGCCGACGGCGTCGCCGGGATGCTGGAGTGGTTCGAGACGGAGGTCCGACGGGCGATGTGGCTCTGTGGTGCGGCAACCGTCGACGGGTTGGACCGGACCCTGTTGCGCCGGACGCCGGGGACGGGCTGGACGGACCCCCGGGTCGAGGCGCACAAGGGAGGGTGGGCATGACGACGGTGGCGACGGTGGCGGCGATGGTCGCGGCGCGGGCGGAGGACGACCGGACGGGCGTCGTCGACGCCACGGGGAGCTGGACGTGGCGCCAGGCCGTGTCCGAGGGGGCGGCCCGCGGCGCGCTGGCGCAGTCGCTGACGGCGGGGCGGCTGCCGCACATCGGGGTCCTGCTCCCCAACGGGCCCGAGTACCTGTTCTGGCTGAACGGCGCCGCGCTGGCCGGGGCGGCGATCGTCGGCATCAACCCGACCCGACGCGGCGACGCGCTGGCCGCCGACGTCCGGGCGACGGACTGCGCCATGATCGTCACCGACGACGACGGGGCGGAGTTGCTGGACGGGCTGGACCTCGGCGTCGACGAGGACAAGGTGCTGGTCATCGGGACGGCGGGGTACGAGGCGCTGGTGGCAGGGTTCGCCGGGGGGCCGGCCGCACCGGACCTCGTCTACGAGGCTGGCGGCGTCGACGAGGAATCGCTGTACCTGCTGATCTTCACCTCGGGGACGACAGGGGTCCCCAAGGCGGTGCGCTGCACCCAGGGCCGGCTGGCGGGGATCGCCGAGGTCGCGGCACCGGGTTACGGCTACACCTCGTCGGACGTCTGCTACTGCCCGATGCCGCTGTTCCACGGCAACGCGCTGATGGCGCTGTGGGGGCCGTCGGTGATGGTCGGGGCGACGATCGCCGTACGACCGCACTTCAGCGCGTCCGCCTTCCTGGAGGACGTGCGTCGGTTCGGGGCGACGAAGTTCAGCTACGTCGGCAAGGCGATCGCCTACATCCTCGCCACGCCGGAGCGACCGGACGATGGCGAGAACACGCTCCAGAGCGCGTTCGGGACCGAGGCTTCGGTGCGGGACCGCAGTCGCTTTCGCAAGCGCTTCGGCTGTTACCTGATCGAGGGGTACGGGCAGAGCGAGGGCGGCGCGGCGATCAACCCGGTTCCCGGGATGCCCAAGGGCGCGCTCGGCAAGCCGGTCGACAACGTGGACCTGGCGGTGATCAGCCCCGATACGGGAGAGGAGTGCCCGCCGGCCGAGTTCGACGGCGACGGTCGACTGCTGAACGCGGGCCAAGCCATCGGGGAGATCGTGAACCGGTCCGGCCGTGGCAAGTTCGAGGGCTACTACCAACGGGAAGACGCCGAGCAGGACCGGCTACGCGGCGGGTGGTATTGGACCGGCGACCTGGGGTACGTCGACAAGGACGGGTTCTTCTTCTTCGCCGGTCGGAGCGGCGACTGGCTCCGAGTTGACTCCGAGAACTTCTCGGCGGGACCGGTCGAGACGGTGCTCGCCCGCAATCCCGACCTGGCCGTCGTGGCGGTGTACCCGGTACCCGATACCGCGTCGGGCGCCGGTGACCAGGTCATGGTGGCGCTCGAGACCGCGCCGGGCCGGCCGTTCGACGCCGAACGCTTCGCTGACTGGCTGCTCGCACAGTCCGACTTGGGGCCGAAGTGGATCCCCCGCTACGTCCGCGTCGCCGCCTCGTTGCCCCAGACGGCGACCGGAAAGGTCACCAAGGTGGGTCTACGCGCGGAGGCCTGGGCCTGCGACGACCCTGTTTGGTGGCGACCGCTCGATCGCACGGCCGTCCGTTTCGAGCTCTTGGATGACGACGAGCGCGAGAAGCTCGCCGCGGGATTGGCCGAGAACGGCCGTCCCGGCGTCGGCTCCGTCAGCTGACGCCAACGATCGCAAGGACACCGCCGAGCTCGTCGACGCGGTAGTCCCCAGGCTCGAGGGCGGGCGCCGTTTGTCCATCCCGCTCGTCCTCCCGCCAGACATGGATCGCGGTCATGCCCAGGCGCCGTGGGCCGCGGACGTCTGGCTCCCATGAGTCGCCGACGAACACGGCCCGCTCGGGTTCGATGCCGAGCGCCGCAGTGGAGCAGGCGTAGATGCCGGGGTGGGGTTTGCGCGAACCCGCGCGGGCCGAGGTGATGCGTGAGTCGACCAGGTCCAAGAGGCCCACCTGGCGCAGGTACGCATCGAGCTCCCATCCCCAATTGGAACAGACGCCGATGGCGACCCCCGCCTCACGGAGCGCACGGAGCGTGTCGGCCGCCTCGGGGTAGGCGACCATCTGGTTCTGGTCGAGCTGGCGCAGCGCGCCAACCACGGCGTCCGTCTCATCGGGCGCCACACCGCAAGAGAAGGTGAGCTCGCTCAGCCGGGATCGAACCCACGCCTCGTAGGCATCCTCGCTGACCGAGTGCTCAGCGTGGTCGACGCCGTCGTAGCGGGAGAAATAGGCGTCCTGCACCCTGGACGGGAGCTCGTAGCCGAAGGATGCGAACACCGTCTCGTAGCTCGACGCGTCGGTATCGGCCCAGTGGGCGAGCGTCCCGTAGAAGTCGAAGATGATGGCTTCCTGCACCCCCTCATTCTGACCCCGAGGCGTGACATACCGGTTCGGCCGGGTCGCCGGCCCGTGACCGGACCTTCGGCGGGTAATACTGCTCTGCGGCATGGACGACGACGAGCACCAGGCCGGCGGCGTCGATCCGGAGCAAGGTCCACGGACCGATGATTCGGCGGGAGGAAAACCCAACCGCTGGATCATCGAGCTGGCCGGCGTGGTGGTCGTGGCCGTCGTCGTGGCCTTCCTGCTCCGCACGTTCGTCATCGCGACCTATTCGATCCCGTCAGGTTCGATGGAGCCGACGCTGCAGATCGGCGACCGCATCGTGGTGGACAAGCTGAGCTACGACTTCCACGGGGTCGACCGCGGCAACATCGTGGTCTTCTCCACGCCTCCCAACGAGGATTGCGGAGGCCCTCCGGTTGCAGACCTCGTCAAGCGAGTGGTCGGACTGCCCGGCGAGTCGATCTCCGTGTCGGGCGGAAACGTCTTCATCAACGGCCGCCTGCTTTCGCAGTCGTGGCTGCCCTCCTCGCAACAGGGCAAGACATACCCTGGGCCCTCGCCGGCGCCGTACGCGCTGCACCACGCGTATCGGATCCCCCAGGGAGACGTCTTCGTCATGGGCGACAACCGGATGTCCTCCTGCGACAGCCGCTATTGGGGTCCCATCGCCGAATCGACCATTGTCGGCAAGGTCGACCTGCGGATCTGGCCACTGTCGCGTCTGGGGTTCTTCTAATCCCCTTTCGGGGCGGCGTTGCGGCGCTCGCGACGCCAGACGACGCGCAGGCCTGACCACGCCTCGTCGATCGCGCAGACCTTGTTGTCCACGAGACCGAGCGGCAGGGCGACCTCGCGCACGACGCCTTCGTGCATGTCGGTGTGCTGTCCTGACGCTCGCTTCGGCCACGCAATCCAGAGCCCTCCGGCGGGGAACACCATCTGGGCGAGCAAGTCGATGCGGCGCTCGAAGTCCCGGCGACGCGTGAAGAACGACACGACCACGTCGGCGCTACCGCGCGCTTGGCGCTTGACGGTGACGCCTGGCGGCAACCCGTCGACCACACCGCGTGGCGCATCGATCAGGGCCACGGTCGAGCCCTCGACGATCCCGAGCTTCTTGGGGAGCGGCGTGCCGCTATAGCCAGCCATTCCGCGGCAGGGCTACGAGGTCGACTCGTAAACGGTGAACGCCAACGGATACTCGTAGGTGCCGTCGCCTTCAACGCCTCCCGCGACGGCGAAGCGGTCGAGATGTCGCTCGGCCATGGCAAACGCCTCTTCCTCGCGGTCGGCAGGGATGCCCATCAGCCCGAATACGGAGCGATCGACCACGGCACTGGCCGGTGCGCGGACGGTCGTCTCGTGGGGTGTGCCGCGCACAGAGGCGTAGCCAGCCGCCTCGAACACCTCACGAACGTACTCGTCGTCACCCAGGCTGAACGGGCCGACGGGACTCTTCCCCGGCGCCGGGACCCTTGGGGGCGGCAACAGGCTCTTGAGCGCGGTTCCGAGATGCCACGGATTGCGCTCGACCCCCTGCCAGCACACGAACACGAACCGACCGCCGGGAGCCAGGTTGCGCCGGATGGCTCCGAAGGCGGCCGTAGGTTCGTCGAAGAACATGACCCCGAACTGACTCACGGCCAGGTCGAACACGGAGTCGGCCCAGCCGCCGCTCTGTACGTCTGTCTCGACGAAGCGGAGATTGGCCGCGCCTGCATCCTCGGCACGATGGCGAGCGAGATCGAGCAGCGGTGCCGAAATGTCGTATCCCACCACGGCACCGTCGGGGGTTACCGCTTGAGCCATCGTGATCGACAGCGACCCTCCACCGCATCCGATGTCGCACACGCGCTGGCCCGAGCGGGGAGCGGCCGCCGCAACCAGATATGGCGACACCGACTCGGTGAGCCTTTCCCGCGCCGGCCAGGCCGTGGCCCATCGCTCGTCGTTCCATCGCTTGATCTCCGACTCGTTGGCCACGGCGGACAACGTACAGGGACCTGCCGGGCGGGTCCGATTAGGGTTCCGCGCCGTGCAGGTCGGCCTCGTGATCCTCCCCACCGACCGCTGGCCGGAAGCGCGGCGGCAGTGGGAATGGGCCGACGACGTCGGGTTCTGCACCGCGTGGACCTACGACCACATCCGTTGGGGCGGCATGCCCGACGGGCCCTGGCACGCCGCCGTCCCGGTGCTCGCGGCCGCGGCGGGGATCACCGATCGCGTGAGGCTCGGCACGCTCGTCGCGACGCCGAACTTCCGCCACCCTGTCACCCTGGCGCGGGACGCGCTCGCCCTCGACGATTTGAGCAGCGGACGGCTCGACCTGGGCCTGGGCCCAGGCAGCGAAGGGTCCGACGCGTCGGCCCTCGGGCAGGAGCCATGGACAGCGGCGGAGCGGTTGACCCGCTTCGAAGAGTTCCTCCGCGTCCTCGGACCGATCGTGAATGGCGCGCCGTCGGCGCGCACGACCATGCAGACCGAGCACTACGCGGCGAGCGAGGCGCCGAGCACTCCGGGCGCGCTCCAGCAGCCGTTCCCACTCACGATTGCTGCCGGCGCCCGCAAGGGGTTGCTCCTGGCCGCGACCTACGGGAAGAGCTGGGTGACCATCGGGCCGACCGGGGCGGTGGCGCGCACACCCGAGAGCGTGCTCGACGCGGTGACGCGCCAGAACGGGGTCCTCGACGAGGTGCTCGAGTCGACCGGGCGCGCTCGCGAGACCCTTGGAAGGGTGCTCTTGTGGACGCCGACCGAGCCCCTCATTCAGTCAGCGGACCAGTTCGACGAGCTCGTCGCGCCGTATCGGGCCCTCGGGTTCGAACAGTTCGTAGTACACCATCCGGCCCAGACGGGGCCCTACGGCGGTGACGTACGGGCATTCGAACAGATCGCGGAGCGGTACGCGTCGCGCTGACGGAGCCGTTCAGTCGAGCAGTGCGGCGGCGACGGAGTCTTCGAGCGTCCGGTCGTTCGACCACATGAGCTGCTGTTGCTTGGCCCGCCGGAAGTAGAGCTGGATGTCGAAGTCGAGCGTGAAACCGATGCCGCCGAAGAGTTGTTGCGCCATGGCCGTGATGTCCCGAAAGGTGGAGCAGGCAAACAATTTTGCCATCGGCGCCAGGGAGGTCAGGGGACGGCCGTTGGCCGTCGCCCACGCCGCCTCGTGGACCAACTGCTCGGCCCCATCGAGATCGGTGACCGCGTCCGCGAGGTAGTGCGCCAATGCCTGGAACGCGCCGAGCGGCTTGTCGAATTGCTGCCGGTCGAGAGCGTACTGAGTGGTGATCGCGAGGGCGTAGCGAGCACCGCCCACAGCCTGCGCCGCAAGGAGGACCAGCCCTCGCTCGAGCACGCCCTGCCAGGTCGTCCAGCCCGTTCCGGGGCCACCGACGCGGTCCGCCTCCGTGAGCGCGACATCGGTGAACGCGACCTCGTACTGCGTGTCGGAGGCGATGGTGAACTGCTGGCGCAGGGTCACGCCCGGCGCGGCGGGGTCGACAAGGAAGAGGTCGATGTCCTCGTCGCCGTCGCCCGTGCGGGCGAGCACGACCAACCGCGCGGCCGAGGAGGCGAAGGCCACGTGACGCTTGAGACCGCTGAGGGAGAACCCCGATCCCTGTCGCACCGCTCGGACCTCGACGCCGAGCGCTGAAAAGCCGTTCTCGGGCTCGAGCCAGGCGGGAGTGAGAACGGCCTCCCCGGTGGCGACGGTGCGGAGCCAGTCGTCTTTCTGCTCGGCGTTCCCGGCCTCGGCGAGCACACCACCGCAGATGACCGCGCTCACGAAGTGGGGTGTGGGAGCGAGCGCCCGGCCCAGCTCTTCGTAGAGGGCCACCCCTTCGATGAGCGTCATGCCCGAGCCTCCGTACTCTTCCGGGAGAAGCAGGCCGATCAGGTCGAGCTCGCCCAGCTGGGTCCACAACTCGGCCGGGTAGCCCGTCGGATCGTCCTCCATGGCTCGGACGACGTCGAGGGGGCAGTGGCGCTGCAGTACGTCACGCAGGGTCTGGCGGAGCAGCTCTTGCTCCTGGTCGAATTCAAGGTCAAGCACGTCGCACTTCCTCCGTGGTGGTTCGGGGCGATCGGTGAAGGATCATGAGGCCGGAGAGGGGCGCCACGACGCGCCCGCACGGGACCAGGGGTTGTCGTCCGCGGCTCGCGGCAGGGCGAGGCGGGCCGTGCAGGTCGTCTTGACGTCACCGTCGACGGACAGGGACACGGCCACGGTCACGAACCCACAGCCGGCGTCATCGACCTCGGTGGATTCCACCACGCCGCGCAGCGACATGGTGTCGCCGGGGAACACGGATCCCTTCATGCGGAAGGTGACCCGGGCGAGGCGCCCGTGGGGACCCGTCCAGTCCGTCAGGTAGCGCTCGAACCAGGCGGCCTGGTTGGGCGTATTCAAGAAGATGTCCTGAGTGCCGTTGCGGTGCACCGCGAAGTCCTTGTCGTGGTGCATGGGACGCCAGTCACGGGTGGCCAGAGCCCCGAGCACCACCGTGGTCGCGCTGACCTCGTAATCGAGCGGGGCCAGCTCGTCACCGACCGCGACATCGTCGAAGAGAAGGCGAGGCGTCACGGTGGTGCTCAAGGCTCGGACCTTCGATAGCCGAAGCCGGTGTAGGACTCGACGGCGACCAAGTCGCCCTCTTGGTTCGTGTAGACGACGTCAATCACCCAGAAGCGTCCGGTGCCGAGCTTCGTGGTCTTCGGCTCGCTGACCGAACGCAGCACCTGATGCGTGCGCAGGACGTCGCCCATGCGGACCGGGGTGTGGAACTCGATCGTGTTGTCGGTCATGACCGCCTCGGGCAGCCCGAAGAGCTCCTTGAGGTCGAAATGGACCTGGAGGGGCAATGCCTGTTCGGTGCGACCCGGCGCCCACTGGTGGGGCCGGAACCACACCGACACCATGGAGGGTGGAGCGATCGGGCCTCCCGTCAAGGCGTCCGCGGCTTCGGCGTCCCAAAAGAGCGGGTTCGCGTTCTCGACCGACGCGCACGACGTCCAGACGTACCCCTGTTCGACGGGGAATTCGCCCACCTCGTGATACTGCTCCTTGCCCACGAGCTCGAGGGCCACGGACACGGGGTCGGCGCTGGTCGTCATGCCACGACCCGAGCTTCGATCCAGCGCGCCACTGTTTCGCCGTCGACGCCGGCTTCCTTGAGGAGGTGCTCCGTTTCGGTGTCGCCGGTCATGTCGGGCAACGGGACTGGGCGGGAAGTGGCGTCGGCGGTGGCGGTGGCGGTGGCGATGGCGCGGTCCATGCCGGCGAGCAGGGGCGCCAGCTGTGCGAAGGTGCCTTCGGTGGGATGGGTCGCCGCGGTGACGACGCCACGGGCGACGAACTGGGGGTAGGCCGGAACCTCGGTGACTTCGAGCACCGGGGCGATGCAGGTGTCCACCCCGGAGAGGAGATCGACCCACTGGTCGCGAGTACGCGTGGCGAACGCCGCGGCCAAGGTTTGGCGGAGGTGAGGCTGCGCCGAGTCGTCGAGCTGGGCGGCGGCAAGTTCGGGGCAACCCAGGGCCGTGCAGAGGTTGGTGAAGAACTTGGCCTCGATGGCCCCGACGGCGAGCCATCGGTCGTCGGACGTCTTGTAGGTGGCGTAGCAGGCGAAGCGGCCCGAGAGAAGGTCATGGCCGGGCTTGATGTCGCCACCGAGCGCGAGCTGCTCGTCGATGGACAACGACATGAGCCAGAGGACGCCGTCGGCAACAGAGACGTCGAGAAAGGCGCCGTGGCCAGAGGCGGAGCGACCGAACAGGGCGGCGGTGATCGCGAGCGCCGCGTGCATGCCGCCGGCCGCCGCATCGGCGACGGTGGCGCCGGGGAGCGGCGGCGCGCCATCGGCGCCGGGCGTGGACATGGCAAGGAACCCGCCCACGGCCAGGTAATCGATGTCGTGCCCGGCCCATTGGGCGTGGGGGCCGTCCTGGCCGTAGCCACTGGTCGAGCAGTAGACGATGCCGGGATGGCGCGTCGAGACGGCGTCGTAGCCGATGCCGAGCCGGTCGACCACGCCCGGGCGGAAGCTCTCCACGACGACATCAGCGGCCGAAGCGAGCGCGAGGAACGCCGCGCGGCCGTCGGGGGACTTGAGGTCGAGCAGGACGCGCCGCATGCCGCGGTGACCGCTGTAGGCGAAGAAGGGCGGCTGGATCGGCGACGCATCGGCCGAGGGAACCGGTCCCACCTTGATGACGCGGGCCCCGTAGTCGGCGAGCAGGCGCGTGCAGCGCGCGGCAGGGCCGACCGTGGAGAGGTCGAGGACGGTGACCCCGCCGAGAAGGCTCTGGCGGGAGGGGGCGGTGGGCACGGCAGAAGGAGGGGCGGTGGGCGGCGGCGGGTAGCAGTGGGCGGGACTCAGAAGTTCTTGGGGAGGCCGAGCTTGCGGCGGGCGATGATGTTCTTTTGTATCTCGGAGGCGCCGCCGCCGATGGTGTCGATCACCGTGTAGCGGTAGGTCGACTCGGCCCGGCCGGCCATCGGGGCCTCGGGCGTCTTGACGCGGAGCTGGCTGCCGGGACCGGCGATGTCCATCGAGGCGTTGGCGAGCCGCTTGGACAGCTCGGTGGCGAAGAGCTTGTACTCGGACGCCTCGGCGGTGGGGGCGGCTCCCCCCTTGGAGGATTCGTAAACGAACTTGAGGCCCATGACGCGGGCGACCTCGAGCTGCGTCGCGAGCTGGGCGAGGCGCTGGCGGACGACGGGGTCGTCCTTGAGCGGCTTGCCGTCGCGGTTCGTGGTCTTGACGTACTCGACGAGGAGCTCGAAGCGCTGGTTGATCGGCGAGAACGTGAACATCGTGAAGCGCTCGAGGTCGAGCGCCTCGGAGATGTACTGGAAGCCATGGTTGACCTCGCCGACGACGTAGTCATCGTGGACGAAGACGTCGTTGAGGAAGACCTCGTTCGTGCGCTCGTCGCCCATCGTCCAGATGGCGTTGACGGTGATGCCCGGTTGGTCGATCGGGACGAGGAAGAGCGTGATGCCGGCGTGCTTGGCCTCGGGGTCGGTGCGGCCGCCGACCCAGTACCACTCGGCGAAGTGCGCGGACGTGGTCCAGGTCTTCTGGCCGTTGAGTATCCAGCCGTCGTCCGCACGGGTTGCCTTGAGTTGCATGGACGCGGCGTCGGAGCCGGCGTTCGGTTCGCTGTAGCCGACGGCGAACTCGACCTCGTTACGAAGGATCTTGGGGAGGAACTCCTTCTTCAGGCGCTCGTTGCCGTGGCGGATGATCGTCTTGCCGACGATGCCGACGCCCTTGCCGATCTGGGGGCCGCCCCGGCCGGCGAGCTGCTCGTTGAGCAGGTACTCGTAGACGCCCTCGCCCTCCGTGCCGCCGTACTCCTTGGGCCAGGTCATGCCGAGCCACCCCCGCTCGCCGAGGGATGCCATGAACTGGCGGCGCTTCGGGGTGTCGACGATCTGGGCCATGTTCTCCCTGGTCAGGTCGAACACGTCGGGGTCGTCGTTGGCATCGAGGAAGGCCTCGACCTCCTTGACGAAGGCGAGCTGCTCCTCGGAGAACTCGAAGTCCATGGTGCGAAAGACCTCCGGGGCTGGGGGACGTGGACGAGCCTGGCGCCCAAATCTGACGACCCGTCAGATTATCCGATCCGAGGCGGGGGGTCCCGACCGTTCCGTCGGGTGTGGTGCCGTGCGCGGTTCGACGACGAAGGCCTTGACCGGGTGGTCGATGCCCCGCAGGTCGTCGACCTCGAGCGGCAGGACGGTCCAGTCGTCGGGTGCGAGCGCGGCGACGGTGGGCTCCGTCACGACGAGCTGGCCGGGTGCGCCCGTCTTGACCATGCGAGAGAGGAGGTTCACCAGCGGCCCGAAATAATCGCCTTCGCGGGGTGTGGCCGATCCCAGTCCGACCGCGCCACGGGCCGGCGGGAGGACGTCGTCTTCGGCGGCGGCACGGATCACGTCGATGCCGATGCGGCACGCGGCGTCCGCGCTGGGGGCGGCGAAGAAGACCTCGTCGCCGATCATCTTGACGATCCTGCCGCCGCTGGGGATGGCGGACGACCAGGCGGCCGACTCGAATCGGGAGAGCGCAAGGCTCTGGTCGCGGAGGTTCAGTCCCTCGGCCCACGCGGTCGACCCGACGAGGTCGACGAAGCCGAGCGCGACGAGCTCGGTGGTGGCGTCGGGCGTGACGGTTTGGACCTGGTCGGTCGTGGCGGCCCCGGTCTCGGGTTCCCAGCTGCCGCGGACGATGACCGCCCGCCGAAGCGACCTTTCGAACTGATCCATGACCATCTGCGCGAGGACGTTGGGCACCGCGGTGAACACCAACGTCGCGGCCTCGGCGAGCTTGGCCCGCGTGAGCTCATCTTGGCCCTCGCGCTCGGTACCGGGGCCAAGCTCCGAATAGAACAGTGCGACCGCGGCCTCGGCGATCTGGATGGCGGCGGCTCCCAGGACACGGGTGAAGGCGAGGATGGCCTCGTCGCCCATGAGATCTGATCCCGTTTCGAACGCGGACAACAGGTCGATGACGTGCTCGGAGACCTCGGTGTCGGCCTCGACGGGAAGGCCGGTGGACAGGAGCACGCGCAGGACGCGCTCGAGGGAGATGCCACTGCGGGCGGCCACTTCCTTGACCGGGACGAGGCGGTCGTCCCCCCGCACGACAATGTCGCTGGCGACGGCGGGGAGGCTGCCTTGACGGTGCGCCTCGACCATCTGATCGATGGTGGCGCCCCGTTCGCTCAGGAACTCGAGGAGGGCACGGCGATCGTCCGCATTGGCATCATTCGGGTCGTAGAGCCCCGCCCGCTCCCACGGACCCGTGTCCACGGGATCAGTCAGCCCAACTCAGAGTCGCCGAGAGCTGCGCCCGGGCCATCCCCTTCAACCGAGTCTCGCGGTGCCCATCAAAGGCGAACTCCCCCGAGCCCTGGACGAGCTGCTCGGAGAGGGAGGAGACCAGGATCTCGCCCGGGGCGGCTGCGTCGGCCAGCCGGCTGGCCACGATGACGGTGTAGCCGAGGTAGTCGTCACCCTCGTCGACGGCGTCGCCGGTGTGAATGCCGATGTGGACGGCGATCTTCTCAGCGCCTTCGGGTGGGTCGAGGTCACGCAGCGCACGCTGGATGTCGATGGCGCAGCGCATGGCGCGGGCGACGCCGCCAAAGGCGATCATGAATCCGTCGCCCTGGACGTTGACCTCACGACCTGCATGTTTGTCCAACGCCTCTCTGACGATGCGGTGATGTTCGAAGAGGACTCGACGCGACGTCTGATCGCCGAGGCGCTCGGTCATGCCGGCGTAGTCGACCATGTCGCAAAAGAGGATGGTCACGGTGCCGTCGCTCGGACGCGCGGCAGCGACCGTGTCTGCGGCGGGCGGGTCGCGACGTTCGGTGCGGTCGTCGGAGCGGATGTTGCGATGTGGGTCTCTGAACTGCGCCTTCAGCTCGCGGCGAAGCTCCTTTCCGATGTCGGACCACTCCCGTCCGATCTCCGACCAATCGGCGCTGCTGAGCGAGGCGACCGAAGCAATGGATGACATGGTGGACATCGGGTCAGAGCGTGGGAGCTGCTTGGCGGACCGGTTGGGTCGGCTCTTCACCTCGATGCCGCCCATGACGGCGAAGCCCCGGATGACGATGCGCGGCGAGCCGGGGACGATGGGAACGTCTCGCAGCCGAAGGCTGCGTCCACCCATGAACGAGAACCCGCGCAGGTCGACGTCGAAGCCCTCCGGCACGATGATGTCGATGCCACCCCAGAAGGCGAAGGCGGTGATCTCGACCTCGGGTCCCTCGATTTCGGCTCGGCGCAAGTCCATGTCGCAGCCACCCATCACGGCGACGGCCTTGGTCTTGCCGCCGATCCGCCAGCGGCCGCGCGTCGAGTGCCCGCTCATCACCGCGATGTGCCAACGGCTGGTTTTGCGGGCGGCGGCCGAGTCCGACGTCGTCGTCACCGAGGTGGTGGTCGTTGCCGGCAGGTCGGCCATGACGGCGACCAGCTCGCCGCGGGTCTTGGCTTCGAGCGCGGCGCCCGTGCGCTCGGAGAACTCGTCGAGGGTCAGGCGGCCCTCGACCACGTGCTCGCGCAGCGCGGTCACGGTGCGATCGCGATCGAGGTCGGCGACGCGCTCGCTCAGGCCGCCGGCGGGGGCTGGTGGGCGCGGCACATCGGGAACGGGACGCTCCGCCATCGACGACAGTCTGCCCCTTTCGCCGGGGGCGAGTCGGATCTGACGACCCGTCAGATCGTCCCCGGGGCAGCCGTTAGGCTCCTCCGCCGTGCGAGGGATCATCAGTGCGGCCGGCTACGTGCCCTACCGGCGCCTTGCCCGGGGCGACATCGCGGCGTTCATGGGGAGCGGAGGCGGCAAGGGGACCCGCGCCGTGGCGTCGCACGACGAGGACACGACGACGCTGGGGTTCGAGGCGGCCCGGCTGGCAATGCGAGGCGCCGTGGGGCGCACACCCGACGCAGTGTGGTTCGTCACCTCGCAGCCCGCCTACCTCGACAAGACGAACGCGACGGCCGTGGCGGCGGCGCTGCGGCTGCCCGGCGACGTGGGTGCCTTCGACTTCGGAGGAGCACTGCGATCGGGCATGGGCGCCCTGGTCGCCGCAGTGGGTGGCGGGGGGACGACGCTCGTCGTGGCGGCCGACACCCGCGATGGGTTACCGACGAGCGGTGACGAAGCATCGGGCGGGGACGCCGGTGCGGCCGTCATCGTCGGCGAGGGCCCGGACGTGATCGCCGATTTCGTAGCGGTGGGTTCGGCGACCGACGAGTTCACCGACCGCTGGCGCGCCCCGGGCGAGCGCACGTCGAAGCTCTGGGAAGAGCGTTTCGGCGAGAACCGTTACATCGCCTTGGGCCAGGAGGCGTTGGCCCGGGCGATGAAATCCGCAGGCGTCGAGGCCGGCGGCATCGGGCGGTTGGCCGTCACCGGCATGCACGGCCGCGCGGTGTCGGGCCTGACGAAGAAGCTCGCCTTGGACGACGGGGTGGTCGTTGACGACCTAGGCGCGAGAGTGGGCCAGAGCGGGACGGCGCACCCGCTGCTCGTGCTGGCGTCGACGCTCGAGTCGCTGGCGGCGGAAGGGGCCCCGGCGGGGACGGTGGTGGTGCTGGTGCATCTGGCCGACGGGGCCGATGCCCTCGTGTTGCGGACGACCGGGGCGCTCGCGTCGTGGTCGGCGGCGCGTGCGGTGACGGAGCAGGTGGCCGCTGGCGCGCCGATCATGTACGCCAAGTTCCTCTCGTGGCGGGGGCAACTCCGGCCGGAGCCGCCACGGCGGCCGGAGCCGGCGCGGGTGTCGAGCACGGCGGCGCACCGGAACGAGGAGTGGAAGTTCGGTTTCGTCGGTTCGAGGGACCGGAGCTCTGGGGCTGTGCACATGCCGCCCTCGAGGGTGTCGATGGCCGGTGGCGCGGTCGACGACATGGAGTCGGTGCCGATGGCCGATGCCGTGGGGACCGTCGTCACGTGCACCGTGGACCGGCTGGCCTACTCGCCGAGCCCACCGATCGTGTTCGCCGTCGTCGACTTCGACGGGGCCGGACGCTTCCCGGTGGAGCTGACCGATTGCGATGCGGAAGAGGTGCGGGCGGGCAGCCGGGTCGAGATGACGTTCCGCCGGTTGTTCAGCGCCGACGGTATCCACGACTACTTCTGGAAGGCGCGGCTGGTGCGTGACGAGTTGGAGGGCAGCTGATGGGATCGCACGGCGTCCGGGACCAGGTGGCGATCGTCGGGATGGGCTGCACGAAGTTCGCCGAACTGTGGGACAAGGGGCTCGACGACCTCATCGTCGATGCCTCGACCGACGCGTTCGCGTCGGCCGGCGTGGGAAAGGACGACATCGACGCCTACTGGTTCGGGACGGCACAGAGCGGCATGAGCGGGATCGCCCTCGCACGGCCGCTGCAGCTGAGGAACAAGCCGGTCACGCGGGTCGAGAACTACTGCACCACCGGGTCCGAGGCCCTGCGGGGGGCGGTGTACGCGGTGGCGTCGGGCGCGTACGACGTGGCGATGGCCGTCGGGGCGGAAAAGGTCAAGGACAGCGGGTACCAGGGCCTCAACGCCATGAACCCGCCGGGTGACGGCACGGCGCGAACGCTGACCGCGGCGGCGATGTTCTCCATGGTTGCGCCCGCCTACGGGCAGAAGTACGGCGTCGACGACGAGACGATGGGTGAGGTGCTGGCGTCGATCGCCGTCAAGAACCACTACAACGGGGCGCGCAACCCGCGGGCCCAGTTCCGCCGGGAGATCACGAAGGAGACGGCGCTGGCGTCGCCGCGGTTGGCCGGGGGGCTCGGGGTCTACGACTGCTCCGGGGTGGCGGACGGCGCGGCGGCGGCCATCGTCGTGAGGGCCGAGGACGCGCTGAAATACACGGACAAGCCTTTGTACATAAAGGGGCTCTCGTTTGCGGCCGGGAGCGGGTCGGGCCTGATCGACCCCGGCTACGACTACACCTACTTCCCCGAGTGCGAGGCGGCGGCGTTGGACGCGTACGCGCAGGCCGGGATCACCGATCCGCGACGCCAGCTGGCGATGGCGGAGGTCCATGACTGCTTCACGCCGACGGAGCTGGTGCTGATGGAGGACCTGGGCTTTGCTCCGCGGGGCACGGCGTGGAAGGAGGTGCTGGCGGGTGCGTTCGCCCTCGACGGCGACCTGCCGGTCAACCCCGACGGCGGGTTGAAGAGCTTCGGCCACCCGGTGGGCGCGTCGGGGCTGCGGATGTTCTTCGAGTGCTGGCTGCAGCTGCGGCGCGAGGCGCCGGAGGAGCGTCAGATCGCGACCGTGGACCGGGGTCTGGCGATGACGCACAATTTGGGCGGGTATCCGGGCGAGATGGTGTCCTTCGTCTCGGTCGTCGGGACCGAGCTCGGCTAGGGCCTCGTTCGCTTCGCCGGGTGTCGGCGGGGTCGCTCAGTCGGTGAGCGTCCCGAGCGGCGTGAACTCGAGACCGTGCGCGTCGGCGACGGGCTTGTAGACGACCTCGCCCTCGGCCACGTTGACGCCCTCGGCGAGGGCGTCGTTGGACCGGACGGCACGCTTCCAACCCTGGTCGGCGATGCTCATGGCGTAGGGCAGGGTGGCGTTGGCGAGGGCATGGGTCGACGTGTGGGGCACGGCGCCGGGCATGTTGGACACGCAGTAGAAGATGGTCCCGTGGACCTCGTAGACGGGGTTCGAGTGCGTGGTCGGATGCGTCGACTCGAAGCACCCGCCCTGGTCAACCGAGATGTCGACCAGGACCGAGCCGGGTCGCATCTGGGCGACGAGGGCATCCGAGACGAGGTGCGGGGCCCGCGCCCCGACGACGAGCACCGCGCCGATGACGATGTCGGCGTCGACGCAGATCTCCTCGATGGCGTGCCGGGACGAGGCGATCGTCTCGAGCTCGCCCCGGAAGTGGTGGTCGACCTCGCGCAACTTGTCGAGGTTGCGGTCGACGATGAATACCTCCGAATGCATCCCCACCGCAATGGTGGCGGCGGCGAAGCCGGCGACGCCCGCGCCGAGGATCACGACCCGGGCGCATCGCACACCGGGCACCCCGCTGACCAGGACGCCCCGTCCCCCTCCGGGCCGCATGAGGTGGTGGGCCCCCATGAGGGGGGCCATGCGGCCGGCGACCTCGCTCATCGGCGCGAGCAGCGGCAGCGTGTTGTCGGGCAGGCGGACCGTTTCGTACGCGATGGCCACGTTGCCCGCCGCGAGCAGCGCGCTGGTGCAGTCGCGTGACGCGGCGAGGTGCAGGTAGGTGAAGAGCGTCTGGCCGCGGCGCAGGCCGAGGCGGTGGTACTCCTCGGGCAGCGGTTCCTTGACCTTGCAGACCAGGTCGGCGGCGGCCCACAGCTCATCCGCGTCGTCCATGATCGTCGCCCCCGTCCGGACGAACTCAGGATCCGACATGGCCGAGCCGTCGCCAGCGCCCTTCTGGACGAGGACGGTGTGGCCCGCGGAGGTCAGCTCGCGCACCCCGGCCGGCGTGACGGCGACCCTGTATTCGTCCTCCTTCACCTCGGTGGGGACGCCGATGATCATGGCTACTCCTCGATGTTGCTCATCACGTGCTTGACGCGCGTGTAGTCCTCGAACCCGTACATCGACAGGTCCTTGCCGTACCCGGAGCGCTTGAAGCCACCGTGGGGCATCTCGGCGACGAGGGGGATGTGGGTGTTGATCCAGACGCACCCGAAGTCGAGGTCGCGCGCCATGCGCATGGCCCGTCCGTGGTCCCGGGTCCAGACGGACGAGGCCAACCCGTACTCGACGCCGTTGGCCCACTCGAGGGCCTCGGCCTCGTCAGCGAACTCCTGCACCGTGATGACCGGGCCAAAGACTTCGGACTGGATCATCTCGTCGTCCTGGCGGAGGCCGGCGACGACGGTGGGGGCAAAGCAATACCCGCGGTCGCCGACCGGGCTGCCGCCCGCTACCACCGAGGTGTGGGCGGGTGCGCGCTCGAGAAAGCCGTTGACGCGCTCGAGCTGGTTGGCGTTGTTCAACGGGCCGTAGTCGGCCTCGGCATTGTCGGTGCCGCCGACCGTCGTGCCCTGCGCCTGCTCGATGAGCGCGGCCAACAGGTCACTGTGGACCCGGGGCGCGGCGAGGACGCGCGTCGCAGCGGTGCAGTCCTGTCCGGCGTTGAAGTAGCCGGCACCGGCGATGGCTTCGGCCGCGGTGGCAGGGTCGGCGTCGTCGAACACGATGACCGGCGCCTTGCCACCCAGTTCGAGGTGCACTCGCTTGAGCGTCGGGGCGGCGGCTGCCGCGACCTCCATCCCCGCTCGCACCGAGCCGGTCACCGATACCATGGCCGGCGTCTCGTGCGCGACGAGGGAGCGGCCGGTGTCGCGGTCGCCACACACCACGTTGAACACGCCGGGCGGAAGGTGCTCGGCCATGATCTCGGCCATGAGCAGCGCCGTGACGGGCGTGGTGTCCGACGGCTTGAGCACCATGGTGTTGCCGGCGGCCAGCGCCGGGGCGAACTTCCAGACCGCCATCATCATCGGGTAGTTCCAGGGGGTGACCGCGCCGCAGACCCCGATGGGTTCGCGACGCACGAACGAGGTGTGGCCCGCCAGGTACTCGGAGGCGGCCAGGCCCTCGAGGTGGCGGGCGGCGCCGGCGAAGAACCGGATCTGGTCGACCATGGGCGGGATCTCCTCGTCCACGGTCAGCTGGAACGGCTTGCCGGTGTTCTCTGACTCGGCCCGGACCAGGTCCTCGGCCCGGGCCTCGAGGGCGTCCGCGATCCGGAAGAGCGCGAGGCTGCGCTCCGAGGGCGTCGTGCGGCGCCACGTCGTGAAGGCCTCTGCGGCCGTGACCACGGCCCGATCGACGTCGGCCGCACCCGAGACCGGGGCCTCGGCGAAGGCCTCCCCCGTCGAGGGGTCGATCAGCCGGGCGAGGGGGCCGTCCTCGGCATCGCGATACGCGCCTCCGACGAAATTCTGCAACCTGCGCATGCCGCTCCCTTCCAACGGAGGTCCCTGTGTACAGGATCACAGAACCGCGCGCCCCCAACAAGCGTTTTCGCAATATCGGGACCCGAATATGACGAATTCTGCTTGACTAGACCCAAAGAGATGACACAATTCTGCATTACGGGGGATTCGGCCCGGCGCGACGAACGAAGCGAGGTGTGAGATGCCCGACACCGACGGGCATGGGGAAACAGACTCGTTGAGCGACCCAGGACCATCGTCGGGCAACCTCCTCGACGGCCCGAACCGGGCCATCATCGAGGCGCTCCAGCGAGACGGGCGCCAACCCTACGGGGCGATCGCCGAAGCGGTCGGGCTCTCGGAGGCGGCGGTGCGGCGCCGGGTCCAGCGGCTGCGCGAATCGGGGATCATGCAGATCGTCGCGGTGACCGACCCGCTCCAGCTCGGCTTCACGCGCCAGGCGATGATCGGGATCTCCGTCGAGGGCGACGTCCGGCGGGTGGCCGAGAAGCTCTCTGCCCTGCCTGAGGTCGACTACGTGGTGATGTGCGCCGGATCGTTCGACGTCCTCATCGAGATCGTCTGTGAGGACGACGAGCGGCTCCTCCACGTCCTCAACGACTCCGTGCGGAGCATCCCCGGCGTGCGGAGCACCGAGACGTTCATGTACCTGAAGTTGGCCAAACAGACCTACACCTGGGGCACACGATGAACCGCCCCGGCGAACATCCGGAAGGACGATGACCATGCCCAACACCCCCTCTTCAGGAGAGCGACCGAGCTGGGGGGCCGACGGATCAGGTGTGGCCGAAGGGTCCCGCGCCGGCGCACGGAGCACCGAGACCCCGCATCTCAGCGACCAGGCGGCACGTCACCTCTGGATGCATTTCAGCCGCATGGGCTCCTACACCGACCACGAGGTGCCGGTCATCGTGCGCGGCGAGGGCGCATGGGTCTGGGACCAACATGGAAAGAAGTACCTCGACGGCCTCGCCGGGCTCTTCACCTCACAGCTCGGACACGGCCGCACCGAGCTGGCCGAAGCCGGCGCCAAGCAGGCCGAGACGCTCGCCTACTTCCCGCTCTGGACGTACGCCCACCCCCGGGCGGTGGAGCTCGCCGAGCGGGTGGCCGCTCTGGCCCCGGGCGACCTCAACCGGGTCTTCTTCACCTCCGGCGGCTCTGAGGCCGTCGAGTCGGCATGGAAGCTGGCGCGGCAGTACTTCGGGATGATCGGGCAGCCCGAGCGCACCAAGGTGATCAGCCGTTACATCGCGTACCACGGGACCTCGATGGGCGCGCTGTCCATAACGGGCATTCCGGCATTGCGCACGCCGTTCGAGCCCTTGGTTCCGGGCGCGATCAAGGTGCCCAACACGAACTTTTACCGCGCCGAGATGTTCGCCGACGACGAGGTGGCGTTCGGGCAGTGGGCGGCCGACGAAATTGAGCGGGCGATCGTGCGCGAAGGACCCGAAACCGTCGCCGCGGTCTACTTGGAGCCGGTACAGAACGCCGGGGGATGCTTCCCGCCCCCGCCCGGCTACTTCGACCGAGTCCGGGAGATCTGTGATCGCCACGGCGTGCTGCTGGTGTCCGACGAGGTCATCTGCGCGTTCGGCCGCCTGGGCCACTGGTTCGGCTCCCTGCGCTACGGCTACCAGCCCGACATCATCACGGTTGCGAAGGGCCTGACCTCGGGGTACGCACCGCTCGGCGCCATGATCGCCTCCGACCGGATCATGGAGCCCTTCCTCGCGCCGGGAGCATCGTTCTTGCACGGCTTCACGTTCGCCGGTCACCCCGTGAGCTGCGCGGTGGCGCTGGCCAACCTCGACGTCTTCGAGGGAGAGCGCATCCTCCAGCACGTGCAGGCGACCGAGGGCGCCTTCCGCGCCGCCCTCGAAGGGCTCTACGAGCTGCCGATCGTGGGCGACGTCCGTGGAGCCGGCTTCTTCTACGGAATCGAACTCGTCAAGGACAAGGAGACGAGGCTGTCCTTCGACGACGAGGAATCGGAGCGCCTACTGCGGGGCTTCCTCTCCGGTGCGCTCTTCGACGCGGGCCTGATCTGCCGGGCCGACGACCGGGGCGACCCTGTCGTCCAGCTCTCGCCCCCGCTCATTTGCGGGCAGGAGGAGATCGACTTCATGGCATCGACGCTGCGCGAGGTGCTCACCGAGGCGTGGCGCCGGATGTAACGCCGGGAAACGCCTCGGGCTACCAACGGCTCTCCCTGTGGTGGGACGCCGTTGCGGTTCCCCTGCCGGCGCGTCCCGCGCTCACCGAGGACCTGTCGGTCGACGTGTGCATCGTCGGCGCGGGGTTCACCGGTTTATGGACGGCTTACTCGCTGGCCCGAGCCGATCGTTCGCTGCGCGTTGCCGTCGTCGAGCGCGAGGTGGCGGGGTTTGGCGCATCGGGCCGCAACGGTGGCTGGTGTTCCGCGCTGTTCGCGACGTCCGACGCTGCGCTGGCTCGGCGGTACGGTCACGACGCCATGCGCGCGATGCGGCGCGCCATGCAGGGGACGGTCGACGTCGTCGGAGCCAGCGCCTCGAGCGAAGGCATCGACTGCCACTTCGCCAAGGGCGGCACCGTTGACCTCGTCCGGAGCGAGGGCCAGAAGGTGCGGGCGCTTACGGCGCTCGACGAGGCACGGGCGCTGGGTTTCGGCGAGGACGACCTGCGTTGGCTCGGCGCCGACGAGGCGCGGGCGCTCGCCGGCGCCTCCGAGGTGATCGGGGCGACGTTCACCCCGCACTGCGCGGCGATCCAGCCGGCCCTCCTGGCCCGCGGCCTGGCCGACGCCGTGGAACGGTACGGCGTCCGGGTCTTCGAACACACCGAGGTCACCGACATCAGAGCCGCGGCAGCGGGGGGTCCGTCCGTCGTCACGCCGGGCGGCACGATCCGAGCCGACGTGGTCGTGCGGGCGACGGAGGCGTGGACCCCGACGCTGCCGGGCTCCCACCGCGACATCGTCCCCGTCTACTCGCTCATGGTGGCAACCGAACCGCTCGACTCCTCTTTCTGGTCGGACACCGGCCTCGAAGGGCGCGCCACGTTCGCCGACCACCGGCACATGATCATCTACGGGCAGCGGACGGCGGACGGGCGCCTCGCCTTCGGTGGGCGCGGCGCGCCGTATCACTACGGGTCGGCGGTACGCGCTGAGTTCGACCGGGAGCCGGCCGTGCATGCACTGCTGCGCGAGACGCTCGTCGACCTGTTCCCCGCGCTGCTCGAGGCCCGGTTCACCCACGCCTGGGGCGGGCCCTTGGGCATCCCGCGTGACTGGCACTCCTCCGTCGGCTACGACCGCAGTTCGGGATTGGCCTGGGCCGGAGGGTACGTCGGCGACGGCGTGGCCACCGCCAACCTGGCCGGTCGCACGCTGGCCGATCTCATCACAGGGAGCGACTCCGACCTCACGGCACTGCCGTGGGTGAACCACCGGTCTCCGCAGTGGGAACCTGAGCCCCTCCGCTGGGTCGGCGTCAACGCCGGGCTGTGGACCATGAAGCTGGCCGACCGGAGCGAGGCGCGCCGAGGACGACCCAGCAAGACGGCGGCCGTCCTCGGGCGCCTCCTTGGCCAATGATCAGTGCCACAATCTCGGCCGTGCACGAATCGTCCGACATCGGCCCCGACACCGCCATGGCCGGCGCCGCCGCCGGGTGGGCGGTCAGCCAGCTGATCTACACCTACGCGGAACGCATCGACGAGGGTGACTTTGCGAGGGTGGCCGAGCTGTTCGAGCACGCCACACTCACTTTCGAGGGCTTCGGCGACGCCGTGACTGGTCGTGAGGCCATAGAGAAGCTCTACACGCGCAGCACCCGGCGCTACGAGGACGGTACGCCGCACACCAAGCACGTGATGACCAACGTGCTGGTGGACGTCGATGACGACGGCCAGAGCGCGGCCAGCCGCTCGTACTTCACCGTCTTGCAGGCCGTGCCCGGTGAGCTGGCGCTCCAGCCGGTCATCGCCGGCCGCTACCGCCACACCTATCGTCGGGTGGACACGCACTGGCGCGTCGAGACGATGCACGTCATGATCGACCTGGTGGGAGATCTCGGACATCACATGCTGTTCGACCTGGCGCCATGAGGCTCTCGCTGACCTACGAATGGGACTGCAGCCCCGAGGAATTCTGGGCGCTCTACTTCGACCCGGACTTCACGGTCCGCATGCACCTCGAGGCTCTCGGGTCCACCTCCGCCGAGGTGGTGTCGCAGGAGGGCGACCTGACCAGCGGGTTGGTGCGGACGATCCGTTACGGCCAGCGCCCGAACATGCCGGGACCCGTGCGCAAGATCTTCGGGGACGAGGTCGTGACCACCGAGGTCAGCTCCTTCGACCCCGCCGCCTCGACTTCGACCTTCACGATGACGCCCGGGACCATGGCCGACAAGACGCAGATTGAGGGCGCCATCGCGTTGGCGTTGGAGGACGGCACGACCCTCGAGACATTCTCGCTGGACGCACGCGTCAAGATCTTCGGCGCCGGCCCCATCGTGGAGCGCTTCATTGAGCACCAGGCCCGCGACATGCAGGGCAAGTCGGTCGAGTTCATGCGCGCCCGGCTCGGGGGCTGAGCGCACCCGTCTCGATCAGCCGCCAGATCTGGTCCAGGTCGAGCTGTGCTTCGCACGCGTCGGCGATCCGGTCGATCTGCTCTTCGCGGGCCAATGAGTAGTCGAGCCCCGAGGGCTGGCGGACCCGGCCCCGGCGACGGGCCACCGCGGCGAGGAACCAGGAACGAAAGGCGTCGTTCTCGAACAATCCGTGCAGCGTGGTGCCGAGGATGGCGCCGGACTCCGCACTGGCACTGACGGCCTCGCCCGACGTGTCGGTGTGCGAGCCGGCGGCGTCGAACCACGATGAATACGACGGGCCCGGATGCATCCGCCCGTGGCGGATCTCGTAGCCGCGGAGCGACAGGGCGTCGGGCATGACGGTCGCCGTGGCGGTTGAGAGTCGGGTGAGCTTCTCGACCTCGAACACCGTGCGGACGGGCAGCCAGCCGAGTCCGGACGATTGGGCGGCCGAGGACTCGACGGCGTGCGGGTCGTCGATGCGCTCTCCCATCATCTGGTAGCCCCCGCAGAGGCCGAGCAGCACCGGCGGTGTGGGAGACGACGATCGAAGCCTCGCCCCGATGGCGGCCGCGAGACCGTTGGCGCGAAGCCAACGCAGGTCGTCGACGGTGGCGCGGGTGCCGGGGATGACGATGAGATCGGGGTCGCCGAGCGAGTCGGGGGTGGCCACCCAGCGCACGTGCACGCCGGGCTCCATCGTCAGCGGGTCCAGGTCGGTGAAGTTGGCCAGCCGGGGGAGGCGGATGACCGCCACGTCGAGTCCGGCGGTTGCGGGCGGCCGCGGCCCGGAGGGACGGCCGACCTGGTCGAGCACGAGCGAGTCCTCCGCGTCGAGCGCGAGGTGGCCGAGGTGGGGCAGCACGCCGAAGGTCGGCACGCCGCAACGGTTCTCGAGCTCGGCGGTGGCGCCACCGAGCAGCGAGCGGTCGCCGCGGAACCGGTTGATGACGAAGCCGCGGATGAGGGCGGCGAGATCGGTAGGGAGGAGGGCGACCGTGCCGTAGAGGTGCGCGAAGACGCCACCGCGCTCGATGTCGCCGACCAGGACGGCGGGGATGCCGGCGCGGCGGGCCAGGCCGAGGTTGACGAGGTCGTGGTCGAGCAGGTTGATCTCGGCCGGGCTGCCGGCGCCCTCGCACACGACGACGTCGTAGCGGGTGCGGAGGTCGGCGAGGGCGCTGTCGACGACATCGACGAGCCGGCCCTTGGTGTCGTGGTAGGTGACGGCGTCCTCGACGCCGGTGGGACGGCCCAGCACGACGACCTGCGAGGCGCGCTCGCTCGTCGGCTTGAGGAGGACCGGGTTCATGGCGACCTCGGGCTCGGCGCGGGCGGCGACGGCCTGGAGCCACTGGGCCCGGCCCATCTCGCCACCCTCGGCGGTGACCATGGCGTTCAACGACATGTTCTGCCCCTTGAACGGGGCGACCCTCAGGCCACGGCGGGCCAGGAGCCGGCAGAGCCCGGTGACGACCGTGGACTTGCCCGCGTCCGACGACGTGCCGCACACCATGAGGGCGCCATGACGGGGTGCGGCCGCGGCGGTTGCGGGCATGGGCGGTGTTCTACTCGTTGGCGGGGGGCGAGCGCCCACCGAACCTGACCCGGTGGTGTGCCGACACCAGGCCGTGGGTACTGCAGGGGCAGCGGCCATCCCTCGGTCGCCCTGGCGTGGCGTCCATGATGGCGCACGAGACGCGACAAGGGAGGTAGCGGCGGTGACGGTCACCGAGGACTTCGCGGGAGAGCTGGCGATCATCCACGACCCCGAGTCCAAAGAGGCGTTCCACGTCGAGCAGCACGGGATCGACTTCATCCCCGAGAGCGAGCGCTGGGCGACGCCGAAGGACGTGTTCGGCATGTGGGCCGGGGCGAGCGTGCAGATCGAGTACTTCATCTACGGCGCCATCCTGATGACGTTCGGGCTCACCTTCGCCCAGGTCGTCGTCATCATCGTGCTGGGCAACCTGTCCTACTTCTTGTTGGGGTTGTGCTCGCTGCAGGGCCCCAACGCCGGGACGACCGTCTTCGGGATCAACCGGGCTCCGTTCGGCCCGAATGGCGGACGGCCCATTTCGTTCTTCAACTGGATCACGCAGATCGGCTTCGAGGTGGAGGGCCTGATCCTGATCGTCGGCGCAGGGCTGGTGTTGATGATCAAGTCCGGCTACCTGCCGGGCGACCCGGCGAAGGTGGTCCTGGTGATCGTGGCCGTGCTGATCCAGGGGATCCTCCCCTTCTTCGGCCACGCGGCCATCGTGAAGACGCTGCGCCTCTTGGTGCTGCCCTTCGTGGTGCTCTTCGCCGTCCTGCTCGCCTTTTCGATCCCGCACGCCAACCTCCACGTGGTCAGGACGAGCGGCGACTGGCAGAGCTTCACCGAGGCGCTGGCCTTCACGATCGCGCTGGCGGGCCTCGGCTGGACCGAGAACGGCAACGACTACACGCGCTACTGCCCGACCAACGCCTCCAAGAAGGGGATCGTCGGGTGGGTGTTCCTCGGCACGGCCGTGCCCGAGATCCTCATCATGACCTTGGGCGCCGTGGTCGGGACGTTCGTCCTCAAGATCGGAACCGGTTCCGGCGGCCTGTTGCCGTTCGCCCACACGAATGCCATCCCGTCGTGGTTCGTCGTGGTGTTCCTGGTGTTCGCCATTGTGCAGCTCTTCGGGATCAACAGCCTCGACATGTACTCCTCGGGCGTGACGCTGCAGGCCATCGGCGCACCGGTGAGGCGCTACCAGGCGGTGCTGATCGACTGCGTGATCGCCTTCGGCGTGACGATGTACGCGATCTTCAGCTCCTCCTTCACCCAGTACCTTTCGGACTTCGTCGACATCGTCATCATCTGGATCGCGCCATGGAGCGCGATCTTCCTCGTCGACTGGGCCCTCCGCCGCTTTCGCTACGTGCCGAGCGAGTTGCAGAAGACCGGGCGCGACTCGCTCTACTGGCGCCGGGGCGGCATCCACTGGCCGGCGTGGGTCGCCCAGCTGGTCGGGATGTTCGCCGCCATCTCGGGCCTGTCCGCCACCTTCCACCTGCCCGAGGGGCTCAACTTGTTGACGTCCCACACCCGTGACTCGTTCGGGTTCGGCGCCGACTTCAGCGTGTTCCTCGGGATGGGCGTGGGTGGCCTCGTCTACGGGGTGCTCGCCTGGCGAGGCGTTCGTGGTCGCGAGGCGGACGCGCAGGACAGCCTGCTACGGGCAGAAGGACTGCTGACCGCCTGAGTCAGTCAGTCCCAGTCCTCGACCAGGCCGCCGTGGCCGTCGGGGTGGAACAACGGCATGGCGCCGAGGGTGCGCACCAGCGCGGCGTCCTCGCCGAGGGCGCGCTTCCATCCGCCGCCCTCGGTCATGAGGGTGCCGATGACCACGGGCGTCGCCTCCATGCGCCGGACCAGGCGCAGGGCCGAAGACAACGAGGCGCCGGTCGAGATGACGTCGTCGACGACGGCGACCCGGCGGCCGCGGACGGCGTCCACCCGGGCCGGGTCCATGCGCAGCCGCTGGGGCTTGTCCGTCGTGATGGAGTAGACGGGCTCCGACCACGTCTCGCCCAGGTGGATCTTCGGGGTCTTGTGCAGGATGACGTAGTCGTCGAGGCCGAGGGCGCGGCTGGCCTCGATGGCCAACGGGATCCCCATCGTCGCCACCGAGACGACGATGTCGGGTTCGGCCGGGCGCATCATCTCGGCGAGCTCGCGCCCGGCCGTCTCGGCGAACTTCACCCCCATGTCGACGCAGATGAGGAGCGCGATCGTCAGCTCGTCGGACAGGGCCACGAGCGGAAGCTCCACGGTCTGGCTCCCGACCGTGGTCGTGTAGGTACGAGCGGCGGTCGTCGTCATGGCTCTCGAGGAGCATACGTCCGCTGCCCCTGCCGGCGGCCGCCTGGACGCAACACAGTGGCGCGGAGGGGAGCGACCCTGTAAAAACTCGGGCGGGGAAAGGGGCGCTCTTGGACGGTGAGCCGAGGTTGACGAAACGCTCATCTCCCTTCGCCGCAGCGGGCTCGACGGCACGCTCGTCCGGTCCGTTCGATCCGCGCCTTCTGCACTACGCGCGGGCGACGCGGGCGTACCTGATCCTGTCGGTCGCCGTCGGCGGGGCGGCCGCGTTCGGAATCATCGCGCAGGCCTGGTTGATCGCGACCATCGTCGACGACGCCTTCATCGAGCACCGGGGGATCGCCTCGCTGCGCGCACCCGTCGTGGCGCTGCTCGCCGTGGTGGTCGCGCGATCCCTCCTCGCCTGGGCGGGCGAGCGCGCCGCCTTCCGGGCCTCGGCGTCGGCCAAGTCGGACCTGCGCCGCGCCGCCACCGAGCGGGCCGCCGCACTCGGGCCGGCCGGGCTCGACGGGCGCGACACCGGCCAGCTGACGGTCCTGCTGACGTCGGGCATCGACGCCCTCGACGGCTACTTCTCCCGCTACCTGCCCCAGGTCTTTCTGGCCGTCATCGTCCCGGTGGCGATCATCGGCGTCGTGGCCGGGGCGGACTGGGTCGGCGCCGTCCTGATCGCGGTCAGCGTCCCGCTGATCCCGATCTTCATGGCGCTGGTCGGTGCGACCACCCGGGACCGCACGGCGAAGCGGATGCGGGCGCTTCACAAGCTGGCCGGACACTTCCTCGACGTCGTGGCCGGGCTCCCCACCCTCAAGGTGTTCGGCCGTGCCAAGGCGCAGGCCCGCTCCATCGCCGACGTCACGGACCGCTATCGCTCGGCGACCATGGCGACCCTCCGGCTGACCTTCCTCTCGTCGCTCGTGCTCGAGCTCCTGGCCACCGTGTCGGTCGCCCTGGTGGCGGTGGCGGTGGGGCTCCGGCTGCTCGGCGGCAGCATGGGGTTCCACGACGCGCTGTTCGTGCTGGTGCTCGCACCGGAGGCGTACCTGCCGCTGCGCACCCTCGGCACGCACTTTCACGCCAGCGCGGACGGGATGAAATCGGCGGAGGAGCTCTTCGAACTGATCGAGACGCCGGACGTGGGCCCGAACGGCGGACGCGTGCGTGCCGCCGGACACGGCCTGCTCATTCGGGGCCTGGAGCTCACCTATCCGGGGCGGCGGATCCCCGCCCTGCACGACGTGGAGCTCGTGGTCGAACCCGGGGAGACGGTCGCGCTGACCGGCCCGAGCGGGTGCGGCAAGTCCACCCTGCTCTCCGTGGTCCTCGGGCTGCGCCGCCCCGACGCTGGGATCGTCCGGTTCGGGGGCGTCGACCTGGCCGACGTCGACCTCGACGACTGGCGGGACCACCTGGCCTGGGTGCCGCAACGACCGCACCTCTTCGCCCGCACCGTGGCGGAGAACATCCGGCTCGGTCGGCCCGACGCGAGCGACGCGCACGTGGCGGCCGCCCTCGACGCGGCGGGCCTGACCGAGGTCGTGCGGCGGCTCCCCTACGGGGTCGAGACCCGGCTCGGCGAAGGTGGGGCCGGGCTCTCGACGGGCGAGCGCCAGCGCCTCGCGCTGGCCCGCGCCTTCGTGCGGAACGCGCCGCTGCTCTTGCTGGACGAGCCGACGGCGAGCCTCGACAACGAGACCCAGGCGGACGTCCTCGCCGCCGTTCGTGAATTGCTCAGCGGCCGGACCGCGTTGGTCGTGGCGCACCGCCCCGCGTTGGCCGCGCTGGCCGACCGGGTGGTCGAGCTGCCGCCGGCGCTCGTGCCCGCCGACAACGGCGGACTGGCCCTCCCGTGAGCGACCACCCGGCGGGCACGCTGCGCACGCTGGCGATCGCGCGCCCGGCGCGGCGCCGGCTCACGCACGCCTCGGTGCTCGGCGCGGGCGCCATCGGGGCGTCGATCGCCCTGATGGCCACGTCGGCCTGGCTGATCTCGCGGGCGGCCCAACACCCGGCCGAGGCCTCGCTGACGCTCGCCATCGTCGGCGTCCAGTTCTTCGGGCTCTCACGGGGCTTCCTGCGCTACGGCGAGCGGTTGGTGGGGCACGACGCGGCGCTGCGAGTGCTGGCCGACCTGCGCGTCCGCGTCTATGAGCGCCTCGAGGCGGTCGCGCCGGCCGGACTCCCCCTCTTCCGGCGCGGCGACCTGGTGGCGCGGGTCGTCAATGACGTGGACTCTCTCCAGGACGTCGTGCTGCGGGTGATCGAGCCCTTTGCCGTCGCCACCCTCGTGGGGATCGCCACGGTCGGCGCCATGTGGTGGATCCTTCCCCAAGCCGGTCTCGTCCTGCTCGTCGCGTTGGCGCTCTCCGCCATCGTCGTGCCGTGGCTGACCGGCCGCCTGGCGACGCGCGAAGAAGCCAAACAGGCGACGGTCCGCGGTGAGCTGGCGGCGGAGGTCGTCGATCTGCTCGACGGCGCACCCGAACTCGTCGTGATGGGGGGGGCCGAAGCCCAGCTCGGTCGCATCGCCCGGGCCGACGGACGCCTGCGTGCCCTGTCCCGGCGGGCCGCGGGGACGGCGGGAATCGGGCTCGCGCTGACGACCGGGCTCGCCGGCCTGGCCTGTTGGGGCGCGCTGACCCTCGGCGTGCGCGCCACCCACGAGGGGTCGCTCAACGGCGCCCTCCTCGCAGTCTTGGCGCTCGTCCCGCTGGCCGCGGTCGAGCTCGTCTCTCCGCTGCCCGGCGCGACACAGGCCCTGCAGCGCTCCCGGGTCGCGGCGGGAAGGGTCTTCGCCGCCATGGAAGCGTCGACCGCCGTCAGCGACCCCCCTCGTCCGGTGCCGCTCGAGGCGGGACCCCACACGCTGGCCGTCCACGCGGTATGGGCCTCGTATCCGGGCGCCGGGTGCGCCGCGCTGCGCGGGGTCGACCTGTCGTTGCGGCCGGGTCGTCGGGTCGCGTTGGTCGGGTCGAGCGGGGCGGGCAAGTCGACCCTGGCAGACGTGCTCGTCCGCTTCCTGCCCGCCCACTCCGGCGAAGTCACGCTCGACGGCGTGCCGTTGGAGCGCTTCGCCGCGGACGACGTTCGGCGGGTCGTCGGGCTCGTCGAGCAGCGACCGCACCTCTTCGAGACCACCTTGGCCGCGAACCTTCGGATCGGACGCCGGTCGGCCGCCGACGCCGAGTTGGCGCAGGTCCTCGATCGGGTCGGGCTGGGGCCCTGGCTGGACGGCCTGCCCGACGGCCTGTTGACGGAGGTCGGCCCGATGGGGACGCGGCTCTCGGGCGGCCAGCGCCAACGGGTCGCCGTCGCACGGGCGCTGCTGGCCGACTTTCCCATCCTCGTGCTCGACGAGCCGGCGGAGCACCTCGAGCCGGCGGCGGCCGACGCCCTCACGGCCGATCTGCTCGACGTGACCGAGGGTCGCGCCGCGCTCCTCATCACCCACCGGCTGTCGGGCCTCAACCGGATAGACGAGATCGTCGTCCTCGAACGCGGCTCGGTGGTCGAGCGGGGCACGCACGCCGCCCTCTTGGCGGCAGGCGGTCGCTACGCGGCGTCGTGGTGGGAGGAGCGGATGGGTGACCGGCCGGCCTACCCGACGCCGCGGGCGACCTCACGACCCGAGACCATCGAGTCGACCCCATCCACACCGTCCACACCGTCCAGCCCGTCGAACAACGAAGGAGGCGAGACACGATGAGCCTGGACCTGGCCCGCTGGCAGTTCGCCAGCACGAGCATCTACCACTTCTTGTTCGTGCCGATCACGATCGGCCTGGCCTTCCTCGTGGCGCTGCTCGAGACCGGGTGGTACCGCAACGGGGACGCCACGTACCTCCGATTGGCGCGCTTCTTCGGAGCGCTCCTCCTCATCAACGTCGCAATCGCCGTCGTCACGGGCCTCATCCAGGAGTTCGAGTTCGGGATGAACTGGTCGGTCTTCTCCCGACTCGTCGGCAATGTGTTCGGCGGGCCACTGGCCTTCGAGGGGTTGGTCGCCTTCTTCTTGGAATCCACGTTCCTCGGCTTGTGGATCTTCGGCTGGAATCGCTTGTCGAAGGGGGCTCACCTGGCGTGCATCTGGGTGGTCTCGGCCGGGACGGTCATCTCGGCCGTCTTCATCCTGGCGGCCAACTCCTGGATGCAGCACCCGGTCGGCTACAAGCTCAACGGTGCCAATCAGCCCGAGCTGACCAACTTCTTCGCGCTCTTCACCAACCCGGTGTTCCTCTGGAGCTTCGTGCACGTGATCCTGGCGTCGCTCGTCACCGGGGCGCTGATCATGCTGGGCATCTCGGCCTGGCACCTGCGCCGCCAGACGGAGGTCGACGCGTTCCGCCGCACCGCGGTGATCTCGCTCGTCGTGCTCCTCCTGTCGACGCCGATCGCCATGTTCGTGGGCAGCGAGCTCGGGGTCGTCGAGGGGACCTATCAGCCGATGAAGATCGCGGCCGCCGAGGCGTTGTGGAACACCTGTCCAAGCCACTGCGCGTTCTCCGCCTTCCAGATCGGCGGCGGGAACAACGACCAGACCCCGACCCAGATCATCTTGATCCCGAGCCTGCTGTCCATCCTCGCCACCAACCACGTCGACGGCGAGGTACAGGGACTCAATCAGCTCAATGCGGAGTACCAGAAGATGTATGGACCGGGGAACTACGTCCCCAACGTGTTCATCCAGTACTGGTCGATGCGCGTGATGGCGTACCTGGCCACCCTCGTGATGCTCTTCGCCTTGTGGGGGGCCTGGCTGCTGTACCGGCACCGGCTCGAACGCGCCCGATGGTTCCTGCGCATCGCACCATGGGCGATCGTCGTCCCGTTCCTGATCAACACCGCCGGGTGGATGCTGACCGAAAACGGACGGCAGCCCTGGATCGTCCAGGGTCTCATGAAGACTGCCCAGGGGGTGTCGACGTCCGTCTCGACAACGGACGTCTGGATCTCGCTCGTCGTCTTCTACCTCATCTTCATTGCGTTCGGGATCGCCGACACGTGGCTCATGATCCGCTACGGCCGCAAGCCGCTCGATCACGACCCGATCGCCCGGTTGCTCAGCGAAACCGCCCCATCCGCCGAGGGGGGCCCGTCCGACGAGGACGAGCCCGCGCTCGTCTACTAGGAGGCCGGCATGACGCTCGGAGACTTCTGGTTCATCGTTGCCGCGATCTTCTGGGTCGGCTTCTTCATCCTCGAGGGATTCGACTTCGGCGTCGGCATGCTGCACGCCATCCTGGGCCGCAACGACGTCGAACGTCGAGTGATGATCAACGCGATCGGGCCCGTCTGGGACGGCAACGAGGTGTGGCTGATCGTGGCCGCAGCGGTGATCTTCGCCGCTTTCCCGGGGTGGTACGCCACGTGGTTCTCGGCGCTGTATCTGGCGCTGGTGCTGACGTTGGCCGCGCTCATCGTGCGAGGGCTCACCTTCGAGTGGCAGCGCAAGTTCGACGACGCGCGTTGGCGGTCCTTTTGGCGCTGGGGCCTGACGATCGCGAGCGCGCTCATCCCCTTCCTCCTGGGCCTCGCGCTCGGCGATCTCCTCCACGGCCTTCCCGTCAACAGCCAGCACGACTACACCGGCGGGTTCTGGCAACTCTTCACACCGTTCGGCCTGTGGAGCGGCTTGACCTTTGTCGTCTTGTCCCTGCTGTCGGGCGCGACCTTCCTGTCCCTGAAGACGACGGGCGAGCTGCGCGAGCGGGCGCAGGGGGCCGCCACCGCGATCGGCGTCGTCGCTATCATCGTGACGTTCGGGTTCATGACGTGGGTGCACGTCGGGCTGTCGACCGGCTTCCTCCCCGAGCCCCTCCAGGCGCTGGCCTTGTTAGCCGTCATCGTGGCCGCGTGGGCGGCCCGCGAGCGCGCGGACGGTTGGGGCTTCATGGGGGCGTGCGTCGGTATCGGCGGCACGGTGGGATCGCTGTTCAACGAACTGTTCCCCCGGGTCATGATCTCGAGCACCAACGCCGCCTACAACCTGACGGTCAACAACACGGCGAGCCCGCCCTACTCCTTGAAGGTGATGACGGTGATGTCCGCGATCTTCTTCCCGATCGTGCTCGTCTACCAGGCCTGGTCGTACCGGGTCTTTCGGCGGCGCCTCTCGGTACCGAAGATCGACGATGAGGACACCGGGTCGGCTGCCGCCCAGGCCGCGTCGGCCGGGCGTGGCGGTCCCTCCACGTCGACACCGGCAGACTCCACCTGAAACCCCCCGGCCGGCCTCCGTACCCCGGGCCGCGGGTCCACCGGGACCTTTGGCCCTACAGCCGGCACCAGGGTTTCCGTACCATCGATTCGGTAGCCGAAGACGCTGGCGGTGATGGCCGGGCGACGCGCCTTTCCCCCATGGCCGAGTAATGGGTTCGTCTCGGGTGGCGGGAACCACCGTGCCCTGGGCGGCTCGGTTCTGTGGTTGTGCCCTCCCCGGCTGAAGTCCCCCAGCGTCTTCGGCGCCTACCTCGTACCCGGTACCTGGTCACGGACGGACTGGCGCCCCGTCGAGGTACCGACGGCCGCCCGGGTCGCACCCAACTACATTCGCCGGATGATCCTCGACAATTTCCTCGTCACGGACCAGGTCGCCATCGTCACCGCCAGCGGCCGCGGCATCGGAGCCGGCGCCGCGGTGGCGCTGGCGGAGGCCGGGGCCGACGTCGTCCTGGCCGCCCGCACCGAGGAGCAGCTCCGCGACGTGGCCAAGCGGGTGGAGGCGGCCGGTCGCCGCGCCGTCGTGGTGCCCGGCGACCTGACCGATTTCGACCTCATGGCCTCGCTGGCCGAGACGGCGCAAAAGGAATTCGGCCGGCTCGACATCATCGTGAACAACATGGGCGGCGCGATGCCTCGAGCTTTCCTCGATACGTCGCCGCGGTTCTTGGAGGAGGCCTTCCGATTCAACGTCTCGGCCGGCCACGCACTGGTCAGGGCGGCGGTCCCCCGCATGCTCGAGGGTGAGCATCCCGGGGGCGCCATCGTCAGCATCTCGTCGGTCATGGGCCACGTCGCCGGGCGGGGGTACATCGGCTACGGCACCGTCAAGGGTGCGGTCGAGCAGTACACCCGTCTCGCCTCACGGGACCTGGCGCCGCGCATCCGGGTCAACGCCATCGGCGTCGGCTCCACGGCCACGTCCGCGCTCGACATCGTCATGTCGAGCGACGAGTTGCGGACCGCCATGGAGGACGTCACGCCGCTCAAGCGGATCGCGCACGTCGATGACATCGCCGCCGCCATCCTCTACCTGGTCTCACCGGCCGGCGCCTACGTCACGGGGAAGATCCTCGAGGTCGACGGCGGCCTGCAGTCGCCCAACCTCGAGTTCCCGATCCCCGACCTCTGAGCCGGGCCGCCCGGCCGTCCCGACCTCGTCTACGAGCTCGTCCTCGTCCCGTCCTCGTCCCGTCCTCGTCAAGGAGACCCGCCATGCCATACCGCGTCGTGCAGTGGAGCACGGGGAACGTCGGCCGCCACGCCCTGGCCGGCCTCGATGCCCACCCCGACCTGGAGCTCGTCGGCCTCTTCGTCTCCAACCCCGACAAGGTCGGAAAGGACGCCGGCGCGCTGGCCGGCCTCGGGCACACCCTCGGCGTCTCCGCGACCAGCGACGTCGATGCCCTGCTCGCGCTGCGTCCCGACTGCATCCTCCACACCGCCATGGCCGACGATCGCATCTTCGAGGCGCTGGCCGACCTGGAGCGCTTCCTCGGCGCGGGCATCAACGTCGTGTCCTCCAGCCCGGTCATGCTGCAGTACCCCGCCCCCGACGACGCCGTCGCCGCCCCGGTGATCGCGGCGGCGAAGAAGGCGGGCGTCTCGCTCTTCGTCAACGGCATCGACCCCGGTTTCGCCAACGACGCGCTCCCGCTCGTGCTCTCGGGGATCAGCGAGCGCATCGAGGAGGTGCGGTGCTCCGAGGTGCTCAACTACAACACCTACAACCAGCCGATGGTCCTCTTCGACATCATGGGCTTCGGCCGCGACCTGCACGACGTGCCCATGCTGCTCACTTCGGGCGTGCTCACAATGGCGTGGGGCAGCGTGGTGCGCCAAATCGCAGCCGGCCTCGGCGTCACGCTCACCGACGTCATCGAGTGGTACGAGCGGGAGGCCGCGCCCGAGGACTTCGAGGTCGACGCCGGCACGATCAAAGCGGGCACCGCCGCCGCGCTCCATTTCGAGGTGCGCGGCCTGGTGGGCGACCGGCCCGTCGTCGTGCTCGAGCACGTCACCCGCTTGCGCGACGACCTCGGCGCGGCGTGGCCGCAGCCGGCCGGGCAGGGCTGTTACCGCGTCCAGATCACCGGCGAGCCGAACTACACCCTCGACCTGCAGCTGATGGGGACGGACGGCGACCACAACACGGCCGGACTGAAGGCCACCGCCATGCGCCTGGTCAACGCCGTTCCGGCGGTCATCGCCGCACCGCCGGGCCTGGTGACCGCGCTCGACCTCCCGCTCGTGACCGGGCGCGGCCTCGTCGTCACCTGATCAGGTGACGGGGACGATCTCGCTCGTCTGCAGCACCGGCGTGATGTTCGTGTAGTTGGCAACGTCGGCGAGGACCTCGCCCGTGGCTTCGTCACCCATGGCGGCTCCGAGCGCATCGACCGAGTCGAACTCGAAGTGCACGGCCGCCACGTAGGGGCCGTCGACCCCTTTGTCGATGTCCGCCTTCGTGAGTCCCCAGGCCCGCATGGCCAGCGGCACGTGCTTCTCCCGGTAGTAGTCGTGGTCGAACGTGGCACCCTCCGAGGAGGGGTAGAGCACGGACAGTCGGATCACTCGGTCGCTCCTTGTCTACGAGATCGGGGCCGGGACAGTCTGCCAGCAGGCGCCCCGGAATTCTTTCCCGGAGGCGTCGAGAACCCGGATCTGGCCCCGACATCTTCGTGAAGGGCACCGCTGGGGCGCCCTGAGAGGAAGGATGGAGCAATGCGATTCATGCTGATCCAGAACTACGGGGGTGTCGAAGGTGATTGTGCCCCCATGTACGAGTGGACGCCCGAAGAGGTCGCCGCCCACATTCAGTTCCAGCAGACGCTCAACACGCAGCTCGAGGAGCTCGGCGAGTTGATCGACGCCCAGGGGCTGGCCGGTCCGGACGAGGCCCGGTTCGTGGTGTCCGACGGCGCGACGCCGCTGGTGACCGACGGGCCGTTCCCCGAGTCCAAGGAGCTCCTGGCGGGCTACCGCATCGTCGAGGTCGACACGCCCGAGCGGGCCGTGGAGATCGCCGGCCTGATCTCGGCGGCACCGGGTCAAGGCGGCGCGCCGATCCGCCAGCGCATCGAGGTGCGCCAGGTGATGAGCGCCCCCGACCCCGAGGTGTGAAGGTCCCTCCCTCGAACGTTCCCGACCGCGTCGAGGGCCTGCTGCGCGAGTTGGCGCCGCGGGCCCTCGGCGTCGTCGTCCGCCGTTTCGGGCACTTCGACGATGCGGAGGACGCCGTCCAGGAGGCTCTGGTTGCGGCCGCCTCGAGCTGGCCGGTTGATGGCATCCCGGACCATCCGCTCGGTTGGCTCATCCACGTCGCAGCACGGCGCATGACGGACCTCTATCGCAGCGACGAAGCCCGCCGGCGGCGCGAAGACCTGGCGGCGTCGTGGTCGAGCGATCAGCCCGATCCGGCGTCGGGGCACGACGACACCCTGACCCTCTTCTTCATGTGCTGCCATCCGTCGCTTCCCGTCGCGTCCGCCGTGGCGCTGGCCCTGCGGGCCCTCGGAGGCCTGACCACCAGAGAGATCGCCGCCGCCTTCCTCGTACCCGAAGCCACGACGGCCCAGCGGATCAGCCGGGCCAAGCGCACCATCGTCGAATCCGGGGAGCCCTTCGCCCTGCCGGCGGAGGGTGCGCGGGTGGCGCGCCTGGCCCCGGTGCTGCGTGTCGTGTACCTCGTCTTCAACGAGGGCTATGCCACCAGCCACGGTCCGGAGCTCGAGCGGGCCGACCTCGCCGCCGAGGCGATCCGACTGGGCCGGCTCCTCTACGAGCTGTTGCCCGATGACGGAGAGGTCATGGGGCTCCTGGCGCTCATGCTGTTGACCGAGGCACGCCGGCCGGCCCGGACCACCGACGCGGGCGCCCTGGTCCCGCTGCGCGAGCAGGACCGGACGCGCTGGGACCGTGCGCTGGTCGCCGAGGGGATGACGCTGGCGACGAGCGCCCTCGACCAGGGCCCGATGGGCGAGTACGCGGCCCAGGCCGCGATCGCCGCGTTGCACGACGGGGCGCCGAGCCACGAGGAGACCGATTGGCGGCGCATCATGTTGCTCTACACGGTCCTAGAGCAGCGAACCGACAGCCCGGTCGTGCGTCTCAACCGTGCCGTGGCCGTCGCCATGGTCGATGGCCCCGAACCGGCACTGGCGCTCGTCAACGAGCTCGCCGCTTCCGGTGCCCTCGCCGGCTCACACCGTGTCCACGCCGTACGGGCCCACCTCTTGGAGATGCACGGCGACCTGGAGGCCGCCAAGTCCGAGTACGTCGCTGCCGCAGCCGGCAGCGCCAACACGCGCGAGCGCGACTACCTCACCATGAAGGCAGCCGCGCTCGACGTGGCCAGGGTCGGTCCCCCGTCGAGGGATCGATGATCGTCGAAACGAGCGAGACGCGGTCGCCGGCCACGCCGTCCTAGCGGAAGTCCCGGCTCGCCGGCACCGCCGTCCCCACACCGAGCCCCTCGACCCGTTCCGCGTCGAAGCTCACCGCGCCCTGCCCCTTGCGCACGCGGCCCCGGATCAACAGGACCGGCGTGTGCCGGGCCAGGTGCTTCCAGCGCGCCCACGCGCCGCGGGAGAAGACGACGTTGATGTGCCCGGTCTCGTCCTCCAGGTTGACGAACACGGCGCCCCGCGCCGTCTCGGGATGCTGGCGATGCGTGACGACCCCCGCCACGACCGCCCGTGCCCCGTCGGCGTACGACTCGGATTCGAGCCCCGCCGCCGTCGTCACGCCCATCGCCTCGAGCCGCTCGCGCGCCAGGTGCATGGCCGTGCGCTCGGGCGCCAGTCCCAGCGCCCACAGGTCGTCGGCCACCGAGTCGTAGGGGCTCGGCTCGGGCAACGGCGGCGCCTCGGCCCCCACGACCACGCCGGGCAGGCGGTCGGGCGTGCCCATCGCCGCTGCCCCGGCCCCCCACAACAGCCGGCGTCGCCGCGCGGTCACCGTCCCCGGCACGTCCTCGCCCACCGGGTCCAGCGCCCCCGCCGCCGCCAGCGTCTCGAGCTGGGCCTGGGTCACGCCGGCCCGGCGGACCAGGTCCTCGCTCCCGTTCCAGGGGCGCCCGGCCACGATCCGCTCCGCCGCCGCCTCCCCCACCCCGCGCACCGACGCCAGCCCCAACAACAGCACCGCGTCCGAGCGCACCCCCTCGAGCGACGCCCCCACCTCCGAGCGGTTCACGTGGGGCCGGCGCACCCGCACCCCGTGGCGGCGGGCGTCGGCCACCAGCGACTGGGGCGACCAGAAGCCCATCGGCTGCGAGTTCAACAGCCCCGCGGTGAACGCCGCCGGGTAGTGCAGCTTCAACCAGGCCGAGGAGTACACGAGGTGCGCGAACGACACCGAGTGTGACTCGGGGAAGCCGAAGTTGGCGAAGGCCGCCAGCGCATCGAAGACCTGGTCGGCCACCGCGCCCGTCACCCCCCGCTCCGCCATGCCCTCGAAGAGACGCGCCCGCATCTTCTCCATCCGCGCCGCCGAGCGCTTGGCCGCCATGGCCTGGCGCAGTTCGTCCGCGTCGGCCGCGCTGAACCCGGCGATGGCGACCGCCATCTCCATCAGCTGCTCTTGGAAGAGCGGCACCCCGAGCGTGCGCTCCAGGATCGGCTCGAGCAGCGGGTGCAGGTACGTCACCTCTTCCTCGCCACGCCGGCGCCGGATGTAGGGGTTGACCGCATGCCCCTGGATAGGACCGGGCCGGATGAGCGCCACCTCGATCGCGATGTCGTAGAACGTGCGCGGCCGCACCCGTGGCAGCGTCCCCATCTGGGCCCGGCTCTCGACCTGGAAGACCCCGACCGTGTCGGCCGCGCACAACAGGTCGTAGACCTCGTCCTCCTGAGGGAGTTGCGCCAAATCCACCTCGACCCCGTAGAAGTCGCGCACCAGGTCGACCATGCGATGCAAGGCCTCGAGCATGCCGAGACCCAAGAGGTCGAACTTCACCAGCCCGATGGCGGCACAGTCGTCCTTGTCCCACTGCAGCACGGAGCGGCCCTCCATGCGCCCCCACTCCACCGGGCACACCTCGACCACGGGACGGTCGCACAGCACCATGCCGGCCGAGTGGATGCCGAGGTGGCGCGGCCGGTCGAGCACCTCCGCGGCCAGCTCGGCCACCAGCGGCGGCATCCCACCCACCCCACCCGCCCCGCCCGCCCCGCCTGTCCCGCCCGACGGGTCGACCGCCTCGTGCACCGCGGCCGCCGACGACGGCCCGCGGCCGTGCCCGGCGTCGATGCCGGCCGACCACGCGTCCACCTGCTCGGGGGTGAAGCCGAACGCCTTGCCGACGTCGCGCACGGCCGAACGGGGTCGGTAGGTGATCACGTTGGCCACCTGCGCGGCGTGGCGCCGGCCGTAGCGTTCGTACACGTACTGGATCACCTCTTCGCGGCGCTCCGACTCGATGTCCACGTCGATGTCCGGCGGACCATCCCGCGCCGGGGACAAGAAGCGCTCGAACAACAAGCCGAGGTCGACCGCGTCGACGTTGGTGACGCCGAGCGCGTAACAGACGGCGGAGTTGGCGGCGGACCCACGACCCTGGCAGTAGATGTTCAGCCGCTTGCACACCTGCGCGATGTCCCACACGACGAGGAAGTAGCCGGCGAAACCGAGCGTGCCGATCACGTCGAGCTCGTGCTCGATCTGGCGCCACGCCCCCGCCACCCGTTCGGACTCGGGCGGCCCGTAGCGGGCCAACGCCCCCTCGTGCACCAGGTGGCGCAGGTAGCCCTGCTCGTCCATGCCGGGGGGGACCGGGAAGTCGGGCAGCCGCGGCGCCACCAGGCGGAGGTCGAACGCGCAGGCGCGCCCGAGCTCGGCGGCGCGCTCGACCACACCGGGCCAGCGGGCGAAGCGCCGGCTCTGCTCGCCCGCAGAGCGCAGGCAGGCCACCGGGGCCGGCGGCAGCCAGCCCTCGAGCTCGGCGAGGGGGCGGCGCGCCCGCACCGCGGCGAGCGTGGTGGCGAGGCGGTAACCGGCCGGCGTGGCGTAGTGCACGTTGTTGGTGGCGACGGCGTCGACCCCCCACTCGACGGCCAGGCGCGCCAGCGCGTCGTTGCGCGCCGTGTCGACCGGGTCGCCGTGGTCCCACAGCTCGAGGGCGACGTTGGCGCGCCCGAAGGCGTCGACGAGGTGTCCCACTTCTTTGGAGGCCGCGCTGGGCCCCGCGTCCATCAGCGCGGCGGGGACCGCCCCTTTCCGACAACCACTGAGCACCAGCCAGTGGCCCGCCGCGGCGCGGGCCAGCGCGTCGAGGGTGAAGACCGGCTTTCCCTTCTCCCCACCCGCGAGATGCGCGTCGGCCAGCACGGTGGAGAGGCGCGCGTAGCCCTCGGGGTCGCGTGCGAGCACGACGAGGTGCGCGCCGGTCGGGTCGGGATCGCCGGTGCGAAGACCGGCGGGCGCGAGCGTGACCTCGGTGCCGAAGACCGTCGGCAACCCGCACACCCGCGCCGCCTCGGCGAAGCGCACCACCCCGTAGAAGCCGTGATGGTCCGTCAACGCGAGCGCGGCCAGACCGAGCCGGTCCGCCTCGGCCACCAGTTCCTCGGGGTCGCTGCTCCCGTCGAGGAAGCTGAACCCCGAGTGGGCATGGAGCTCGGCGTACTCGGTCATCGCACGTCTCGGTCAGGATCGGGATCGGGATCGGGGGACGGCTCAGTCATAGAGCGCCTCCACCCACCACCGCCCGCGCTCGGAGCACAGCAGGCGCGCCACCCCTCCCTCCGTCACGACCTGCATGCGGGCCCGGCGCCGGCGCACCGACCACCAGCGCTCGGTGACCGGCCAGGGGCCGGCCCACGCCGCGACCTGCTCCCAGGGCCCACCGCCGACCGACAGCCGGTCGATCGGCGCGGTAAGCAGGCCGCGCCCGTTCACCACCATGGCGTTGCCCTCGGCATCCACCAGCTCGGCGCGACGCGGCGAGGCGAACACGTCGGTCGGCGCGGGCGGCGGCAGCCGGCCCGGCCACGGCGCGCCGGCGGCCGGGCCGGTGTCGGCCTCGGGGCTACCCCAAGGGACCAGCACCGACTGGCCGGCCGGGTCACGCCCGCCCCGGACGCGCCCCACCAGCACCGCCTCGATGCCCAAACGCTCCTGCACCTGTACGAAGGAACGGGCGGCGCGCCGGTCGGCCTCGGACGTCCCGCCGAAGAAGCCGGGCTGCGCGGGTGGGGGTGGCGCACCGGGTGGGCGGTCGGGGTCCTCGCCGGTCGCCACCCGCAGCCGCCGCGCGACGGCGCGGTCGCGGAGGCCGGGGAGCTCCCCGCTCTCGGCGCGCGCCACGGCGTGGCAGGCCGCCGCGTCGGCGCCGAAGCGATCCGACACGCTGGCCGCCGGCAGCGCGGCGAACTGGCCCAGCGTCGTGATCCCCAGGCGTTGCAGGGTGACGGCCAGGTCGGGCCGCGCCAGCGTGGCCACCGACCACGGGGCCAGGAAGTCGGCCGTGCCCCCGGACGGGACGATCAGTCCCGAGCGGGCGGCCAGCAGCGCAGCGAAGAGCCCGTCGGCGACGCCGATCTTGGCCTTCTCGCCGACCGTGTCGAGGTCGTCGAGCTTGTCGACCTCGTCGAGGGCGCTGACGCGGACGGCCAGGCGCGCCACGACCGCCTCATCGCCCCCGAAGAAACGGGCCGGCCCGCGGGCCGGCAGCGCGCCGACCCCGAGCCGGACCGGGTGCACCCACGGGCACAGCTCGCCGGCCCGCGTCAGGACGCGGGCGAAGCGCCGGGCTTCCTCACCCCTCGGCCCCTCCTCGAGGAGCTCGGGACACCAGATGACCACCAACCGTTCCACTTCTCTCCATCGCTTTCTGCTTCTCCACCGCCCGGTTCATGCCGCGCCGTCCGCCGTCGCATCCGCCGTCGCGACCGCACCCGAGTGGGCGGGCAACCAGAGCGAGCACTCGGTCGCCCGCCCGGCGGCGCGTCGCCCGCTCACGCGCACCTCGGCCCGGCGGCCGCGCAGGTACCCGTGTCCACGGCCGATGCCCTCCCACTCGACCGCCCCCACCGCCAGGGCCAGGTCGCCGCCCTCGGGCCAGCTCCCCACGCCCTCGAGCAACACCACCAGGGCCGCCTGGCGGTCGCGCGCCCGCGCGCGCAGGTGGCGCGCCGCGGTGAGGCGGGCCCGGCCGGGCGGGCGCACCAGGACGGCGTCGACGCCGGAGAGGAGGTCACCGGCCGCCTCGGCCCAGCCCGCGCCCGGGTGCGGCACGAAGACGACGCGGCGCAGATCGAGCCCGAGGCCGGCGGCGGCCACCACGCCGGGGTCGGGCAGGCCGACGGCGGCGCACCAGCTCCCCGACGACGACGCCGCGCCCAGGAGGGCGAGCGCCAGGGTGGTCGCGCCGTGGCCAAGCTGTCCCGACACGGTGGTGGTCGTGCCGCGCCGCAGCGAGCCGCCGGGGAAGAGCGGGGCCAGCGGCGGCGGCACCGGGAGGGTCCGCCCGGCGACCGGCGTGGTGGGACGGACCCGGTCGGCCAGGCCGGCGGGGAGCTCACGGGGCGGCCGGGGCTCGCGGGAGGGCGCATCCGGGCGAGGAGACGGTGCGGCCCCGGCAGAACAAGCGAACATATGTTCGTACCTTACCGAGGCGGTGCGTCGCCTGCTCGGGGATCCGAACCCGCAGGTCAAGGGGTGTGACGCGCCCTGTGGCGCCCGTGTGACGCCCCCATCGGGCCCCATAGGTCACAATGCAGCCGGCATGTGCGGACGCTTCGCTCTCTATACCCCTCCGGCGCGGATCGCCCGCTACTTCGAGGCCACCTTGGCCGAGGGCGAGGGCGACGACGAGGCCACCGTGCACGAGCCCAGCTGGAACGTCGCCCCCACCGACGAGGTCCTCGGCGTGCGGGACCGCCCGCAAAAGGATGGTGGGGCCCCCGTGCGCACCCTCACGACCTTCCGCTGGGGGCTCATCCCATGGTGGTCCAAGGACGCGAAGTCGGGCAGCCGCCTGTTCAACGCGCGCAGCGAGACCGTGGCTACACGGGCCTCCTTCCGCGAGGCCTTCCGCGAGCGCCGCATCATCGTGCCCGCCGACGGGTTCTTCGAGTGGCGCCGCCTGAAGACCGGCGGCAAGGTGCCCCACTACTTCACCCGCGCCGACGGCGCGCCGATGGCGTTCGCCGGGCTGGCCGAGCGCTGGCGCGACAAGGCGGCGCCCAAGGACGCGCCCTACGTGCGTAGCTGCACGGTCATCACCGCCCCCGGTGGCGCTGACATGGACGGCATCCACGATCGCATGCCGGTGATCCTCGACCCGTCGACGTTCGACCTGTGGCTCGATCCGGCCAACGAGGACGTCGAGGGGCTGCGGGCGCTCTTGCGGCCGCCGCCGGGGGGCACCGTGACGCACCACCCCGTCGGGCCGCGCATCGGCAACGTGCGCAACAACGACCCGTCGCTGGTGGAGCCGGTCTGAGCGTGGAGCCGGTCTGAGCGTGGGCCCGCACGGGCGCGACCACGGGGAGGCGTCGCGCTTCGACCGCCGGACGCTGTTGGGGCTGGCGATGGCGGCGGGCGGCGCGGCCATTGTCGCGGCGGCGGAACGGGGTGACACCGCCAGGGCCGGGGCGGCGCTGACCCGGGCGGCGGCCTCGACCAAAGCGGCGGGAAGCGACTTGGGTGCGATCGAACACGTCATCTTCTTGATGCAGGAGAACCGCTCGTTCGACCACTACTACGGGACGTACCCCGGCGTGCGCGGGTTCGACGACCGGCCGGGGGGCGGGCTCGGCGTGTTCGCGCAGCGCTGGCCGGGCGGGCGGGACCGCACCCTGTTGCCGTTCCACCTCGACTCATCGTCGGGGATGGGAGAGTGCACGACCGACCTCGACCACAGCTGGCGGGGCCAGCATCTGAGCCGCGGGCCCGGCGACAACAGCGCGTTCGTCGCGACGCACGTGCGCCCGGAGTTCGAGGGCCCCGACCACGGCGTGCTCACCATGGGGTACTACCGGCGCGCCGACCTTCCCTTCTATTACGCGCTGGCCGACGCGTTCACGCTCTGCGACAACTATCACTGCTCGGTGCTCGGGCCGACGCACCCGAACCGGTTGATGGCGCTGTCGGGCACGGTGGACCCGGGGGGTGTGGCCGGCGGGCCGGTGCTCGAGACGAACTCGTCGCCCGACGCGGTGTACAGCGCGCACTGGGACACGATGCCCGAGGTCCTGGAGGACGCCGGGGTGAGCTGGAAGGTGTACAACCCGGCGGGGACGATCTACGGGCCGGCGTTCATCGAGAAGAACGGGCTCGTCGCGACCGACGGCATCCTCCCGTACTTCGCCCAGTACCGCGACCCGGCCTCGGCGTTGTACCAGAAGGCGTTCCTGCCGCAGTATCCAGACGACTTCGTGAGCGACATCGCCTCGGGACAGCTCCCCGCCGTCAGCTGGCTCCTGCCGCCGGCGGGCTACGACGAGCACCCGTCCTCGCCACCCGCGCTCGGCGAGTACTACACGAGCCAGGTGCTGGCCGCGCTGGTGGCGAATCCCGCCGTGTGGTCCAAGACGGTGCTGTTCCACATGTACGACGAGAACGACGGCTTCTTCGACCACGTGCCGCCGCCGGTGCCTCCGGCGGGGACGGCGGGTGAGTATCTGGCGGCGCGGTCGCTGCCCTCGGACGCGCACGCCATCCGCGGCCCGGTCGGTCTGGGGTTCCGGGTGCCGATGCTCGTGCTGTCACCGTTCGGCCGCGGCGGCCACGTGGTGTCGACGGTCTTCGACCACACGTCGCAGCTGCGCTTCTTGGAGGAGCGCTTCGGGGTGCGGGCGCCCAACATCTCGGCCTGGCGGCGGCGGACGGTGGGCGACCTCACCTCCGCGCTGCACATGGGCTCGGGCGGCGACGCCGCGGTGCCGTCGCTCCCGAGCACGGCCGACGACCAGATGGCCAACATGGCGGCGCTCGGCTGTTCGTCCGCGGCGCTCTACAACCTCGACCAGAACCTCCCGGTGTACCCGGTGCCCGAGCACCAGGCGATGCCGCGCCAAGAGGCCCGCGCCCGCGGTGGCCGGCCGGGATCCGGCACGGGAGGCTGAGGGGTCAGCCGCCGCCTGCGATGGCGCCTGCGGCGGCGTAGACCGCGGCGGCCTGCGCGTCGGCGCCCGCACCATTGGGATGGAGCGGGAAGTTGATGTCGAGCGGGTTGAGCGACAGCGGGATCACGCCCTCGACGTCGCGCACCGTCGGGGCCCGGCACACGTCGTGGCCGATGGTGGGCGTGAAGGTGTCGACCACCTGCACGCCCTCGAGCGTGGCCATCCAGCCGAGCATCTCGTTCATCTCGACGAACTTCGAGGCCAGGTACGCCATGTCCTCGTTCTGCACCGGCACGTCGATGCTCCAGCAGCCCTTCCCGTCGAGGGGGACTGCATCGAGATAGTTCACGAGCAGGATGCGCGCGTTCGGTGCCCGCTGGCGGATGCCCGCGAGCAGGGTGGCGATCTTCGGCGCGGTCGCCTTGATGGCCTGGTCGATCTGGTCGACGCCGCCGGCGGTGAAGCGGGCGGCGCAGGAGCCGCCCAGCCCCGCGGGCGCCCCCGGCACGGGCACCGGCACCAGGTTCAAGCAGCTCTCGGCGTCGTTGACGAACCCGACGTCGTTGCCGCCGACGCCGACGGTGACGAGGTCGACCCCCGCGTTGAGCGCGTCGAACTGCGGCGGCGCCGTCCCGTTCAGCGGCACGCTCTGGGGCTGGGTCATGTTGTCGGTCGTCGCGCTGCCGCAGCTGGCGTCGTGGAACGCGGCCACGCCCAACAACCTGGCCACCTTGTGCGGGTAGTCGTCCTTGGACTGCGCGCAGCCGAGCGGCACGAACTGGGTGGTCGGCGGGAGTGGCCCGGTCAGGACGTCGGCCGTGTAGGAGTCACCGAGCGCGACGTAGTCGTGATAGGTCGGTGGCGGGGGTGGTTGCGCGCCGGACGGGGACGGCGACGCCAGCAGGCCGGTCGCGGCCAGGCCCACCGCCGCGCCGACCAGCAGGGCGGCCGCAGCCCTGCCCCACGACCGCCGCACGTGTGTCGTCCATCGCCGCGTCCCGCCTCGCATGGCCCCATAGTGGCTGGCGCAGGGTCGCCGTGTCGAGGGTCCGGGCGCGAGGGCGGCGAGGGTCCGGGCGGGCCGGGCGGCCGGGCGGCCGGAGAGCGGCGGACCGGGCCGGGGCCGGCGGTGCCGCTCAGCCGGGTGGGAGCGGCGAGGCCTCGAACATGGTCGCGGTCGCCCCGGTCAGGCGGCCGAGGTTGCGCTCGCCGAACGCGGTCTCGTGGGGTTGCGCGAGATGGGCGTCGAGCAGCTCCTTGGACTCCCAGCACTCGAAGAACGTGAAGGTGTCGCGGTGCTCGAGGTCCTCGGCCCACCAGTACTCCACACAGCCCGGGTCGCGCCGGCTGGCCGCGGTCACCTCGCCCAGGCTGGCGAGGACGTCGGCGCGATCGGCGGCGGCGAAGCTCATGGAGCCGGCGATGATGATCACGGGCGGCGCACCTCGGGCGTTCTGGGCCTGCGGGGCGCCCCGGGCCTGCCGGGCGTTGTTCCGGGCCCATCCAGCTCGTCCTTGACGAGTGTCCCGCCCTTCATGATCGCGACGAGGCGCGTCTGATCCTGGAGCAGCCCGATGTCACCGAGCGGGTCGCCGTCGACGACGAGCAGGTCGGCCAGGTAGCCCTCGCGCACGAAGCCGAGCTCATGGGACCGTCCCATCACCTCGGCCCCGTTGGCGGTGGCCCAGCGGAGGACGTCGAGGGGCGCGATCCCGGCCTCCTTCACGTAGAACTCGAGCTCGTCGGCGTACTTCCCGTGCGGCAGGCCGATGGCGCCGTAGTCGTCGCCGCACAGCAGCTTGACCCCGGCCTCGTTGACCGCCGGGAGGATGGCCAGGGCGCGCTCGATGTCGGCGGCCATGGCGCCCGTGAAGCCGAGGCCGCCACCGAGCTCGCCCATCATCTCGGCGAAGCGGGCCGGAAACAGCTGGCTCGGCACGAGGAAGGTGCCCAGCTCGGCCATGCGCCCGATGGCGTCCTCGTCGAGCCCGTCGCCGTGGTCGACCACGTCGATCCCGGCGTCGAGCGCCATGTGCAGGGCGTGGCGGTTGGCGATGTGCCCGCGCACGAGCACCCCGCGCTCGTGCGCCGCCTCAATTGCCGCCGTCAGCTCGGCGCGCGACATCTCGGTCTGCTCGCTCGGGGCGACGGTGCCGTGGCCGCCGGTGACGAACATCTTGATGATCTCCGCGCCGCGCTTGATCTCCTCGCGGACGGCCCGGCGGAACTCGTCGGGCCCGTCGGACCGGTTGACCGCTCCCCGGGCGCCGACTTCCCAGTACCACGGGAAGCTCTTGTCGCCGGCGTGCCCCGTCGTGCTGACGTCGCGACTGCCCGCCATCAGGCGCGGGCCCGGGAAGAGCCCCTCGGCGATGGCCGTCTTCATGGACGCGTCGATGGCGAACGGCGCGCCCGCGCTCACGGCGCCGGTGAAGCCCGAGCGCAGCAGCCCCTCCAGGTGGTGCGCCGCCCGGACGGCCTGGAGCGCCGGCGGCTCCTCGAGCCCGAACGGCGCCACCTTCGAGCCGAGCTCGTGATAGGTGGCGTGGAAGTGGCTGCTGACCAGGCCCGGCATGACGGTCCGGCCGGCGAGCTCGACCACCCGGTCCTCGGGGCCGACGTCGACCACTCCGTCGCGCACGGCTGCGATCCGCCGATCCTCGACCACCACGGTCGAGCCCGGGCGGGCGCCGTCCGCATCGAGGACGGTCGCGCCGACGAGGACCAGGCGGCCCACTACTTCCAACCCGCGATCACGTGCTCGAACCACCACGGCGGCGCCGCGGCGACCAACACGTTCATGTCCCGGTAGTCACGCCAGCGCGTGATCCGGCCGCCCGCCAGCTCGTGCACGGAGGCGACCGGCAGCGCCATGGACTCGCCGGACGCCGCCGCTGCGACCAGGTCCTGGCGGTACAGGTCGTCCCAGAACCCCTCGATCACCTTCCGGTTCTCGTCCGCTGTTCCCACCGTGTCACCCCCACGCCCGCTCGGCGCTGTCTCGGCCCCGGAACATAGTGCGCCGTGCGATCGCGATCCCATATGGTGAGCCACCCAGCGCACAGAGGGGGTGAGCCGTGTCCTATCGCGTCGTGCAATGGGCGACCGGCAACGTCGGCCGGGCCGCCATCGTGGGGGTCTTGGACCACCCGGACCTCGAGCTTGCCGGCTGCTGGGTGCACTCGGCAGACAAGGACGGTGCGGACGTGGGAAGCCTGGTGGGCCGCGCCCCCGTCGGCATCACGGCCACTCGCGACATCGACGCCCTGGTGGCGCTCGACGCCGACTGCGTCGTCTACAGCCCGATCTTCGCCGACGTCGACGTCGTGACCCGCCTCCTGCAGTCGGGCAAGAACTTGGTCACGCCGCTCGGCTGGTTCTATCCGCCCACCGACGAGCGCGCCCGGCTCGACGCCGTGTGCCGCGCCGCCGGCGTCACGTTGCACGGCACGGGCATCCACCCCGGCGGCATCACCGAGCGCTTCCCGCTCATGGTCTCGGCCCTCTCGGGCTCGATCACGCGCGTGCGGGCCGAGGAGTTCTCCGACATCCGCACCTACGGGGCGCCCGACGTAATCTCGGACTGGATGCTGTTCGGCACGACGCCCGAGGCGGCGCGCCAGAGCATCATGGCCGACGCGCTCGGCGCCGGATTCGGCCAGTCGGTGCGGATGGTGGCCGACGAGCTCGGCTTCGATCTCGACCCCGAGCTGCGGACGACGCACGAGATGGCGGTCGCCACGGCGCCGATCGACTCACCCATCGGGCCGATCGCGCCCGGCCTGGTCGCCGCGCAGCGCTTCCGCTGGGAGGGCTTGGTCGGCGGCGAGCCGGTCGTGACGGCCGCCGTCAACTGGTTGATGGGCGAGGAGCACCTCGAGCCGCCCTGGCGCTTCGGCCCCGACGGCGAGCACTTCGAGGTCGAGATCACCGGCGACCCCGACTGCCTGGTCACGTTCCGCAAGCTCCACCCCGCGTCGATCGAGCAAGGCCTGGCGCGCAACCCGGGCGTGGTCGCCACGGCGATGCACTGCGTCAACGCGGTCCCCTACGTGTGCGCCGCCGAGCCGGGCCTGCGCACCTACCTCGAGATGCCGCTGGTTGCGGGGCGGGCCAAGCGAGCGGGCCCGCCCGGAGGTCCCCCGCTCAGTCCGTTGCGCTGATGGCGTCGAGGAGGCCGCGCGGCTTCATCGACGGCTCGAGCGGGCGGCGGCGCAGGGACTTGTCGGCGATGGCCGCCGGCACCCAACCGACGTCGGTCTCGTTGAGGTCGACGCCGGGCGCCACGATCTCGTCGATCCGGTCGAGCACGTCGGGTCCGAGCCGCAGCTCGAGCGCCGGCAGCTGCGACTCGAGATGGTCCATGGTGCGCGGCCCGATGATCGGGCACGTCACGCCGGGATGTGCCAGCACGAACCCCAGCGCGAGCTCGATGAGCGACAGCCCGGCCGAATCCGCCAGCGCGCTCAGCTGGTCGACCGCCTCGACCTTGGCCCGGTTGCCGGGGATCTCCAGGTCGTAGTGGTGGGGCAGAAAGCCGGCCCGGCGGCTGGTGTTCGCCTTGCCCGACCCGAACGACCCCGACAGCCAGCCCCCGGCGAGAGGGCTCCACGACAGCACGCCCATCCCGTAGCGCTGGCACGTCGGCAGCACGTCCTTCTCGATGCTGCGCACCAGGATGGAGTACGGCGGCTGCTCGGTGACGAAGCGCTCGCGGGCGCGCCGCTCGGCCACCCACTGCGCCTCGACCACTTCGTGCGCCGGGAACGTCGAGCTGCCGAAGGAGCGGATCTTCCCGGCGCGCACCAGGTCGGTGAGCGCGCCGAGCGTCTCGTCGATGTCGGTCTCGGGTGACGGACGGTGGACCTGGTAGAGGTCGATGTAGTCGACGCCGAGACGGCGCAGACTGTTGTCGCACGCGGTCATGATCCAGCGCCGTGAATTCCCCTGGGCGTTGGGGTCCTGGCCCATCTGGCCGTGGACCTTCGTCGCCAGCACGACGCGGTGACGCTTGGTCTGCGCCAGCGCCTTGCCCACGATCTCCTCGGATTCGCCGAACGAGTAGACGTCCGCGGTGTCGACGAAGTTGAGGCCGGCGTCGAGCGCGGCATGGATGATGCGGATGCTGTCGTCGTGGTCGGTGTTGCCGAACGACCCGAACATCATCGCCCCCAAGCACAGGGGGCTGACCTTGAGGCCGGTCCGGCCGAGGGTGCGGTACTCCATCGCGCCGACCTTAGCCAGGGGCCTGGCGGCCCGCCCCGCGCCCCCGCCTCAGCCGGCGAATCGGGTGCCGGCGTCGGCCGCCGCCGCCAGGAGGACCGGATCGCCGCTCCGGGCGAAGCTGCGCAGGGCCGCCTCCGTCAACTTGATGGCGTGCTCGTCACCCGAGGCCAGCGCGCGATCGACCAGCGCGTCAACCGATGGCGGCGTCGTCGTCGCGGCGACGTCGCGCGTGCGATCGATGCCGTAGGCGACGTGGAGGGCGGCGACGGCCTGCCACACGTAGCCGAGCGCGGCGTCGCGGTCCTCGACGGCCAACCACGGGAGGACGAGCTCGCAGGCCAACGGCGACGTCACCGCGTGCAGCAGCCCGATCGCCACGCCGTCGTCGGCGTTGCGGAGGTAGGCCAGCGCACCGCCCGACGCCAGTTGGTCGAGCAGCTCGACCGGTCCACCGGTCCAGCCCAGCGACGCGACCGCCTGCTCGAACTCGTCGGCGATCGCGCCCACCTGGACCACCATGTCGCTGATCAACAGGTGGCGGGGCGCGTCCTCGGGCAAGTAGGGCAGATCGGCCAGGGCGGCGGCGGCGCCCTCGTGCCCGATCAGCAAGGGTGGGCCTGGCAGCTCCCGGTAGCTCGAGGCCCAGAACGCCAGGCCGATGGCCAGTTCGAGGCGGCGCGCCGGCGTGTCGGCCGCCACCAGGGCGCGCACCGCGTGGGCGGTGCGGATGAGGCCGTGGGCGGCGGCCCCGATCGTGCCCGGCAACAGCCGGGGCGCCCATTCGCCGACCACGGCGACGGGCGGCCGGTCGGCCACCTCCCGCTCGAACAGGGCCAGCCAGTCGGGGAAGTGCGCCTCTTCGCCCAGCGCGGCCGGCCAGTCCGCCTCGGACAGGGGCCGGTCTGCCGGCGGGGGGGCCGGCTCGAGGCGCTTGCGGTACTGCTCGACCCAGGCGGCGATGGCGTCCCCGCGCCCCAGGTGGGCGAGGGCTTCCGCGGCCATGGGCCCGTGGTTGGCGAGCCCCAGCGATCCGTAGCTCGGCGCCGTGGCCGCGAACACGGTCAAGGCGTCGTCGAGGGCTGACGACTCCATCGCCCCAGTATGACGAGACGGAGGCGGCGGCGCCCGGGGCGGCGACCGCTACGATCCGGCCTTCACGGACGGGAGGTGCGATGGCGACGACGCCGCCGCTGCATGGGTTGCGGATCATCGAGTGCTCGGCTCTGGGGCCGGCGGCCATCACCACCTCCCTGGTCGACCTGGGCGCCGACGTGATCAAGGTCGAGCCGCCGGCCGGCGACTACATCCGCGAGATGACCTGGCCCATCGTCGAGGGCGTCTCGCTCATGCACCTGCACCTGAACCGCGGCAAGCGGTCCATCGCGCTCGACCTCCGCACCGATGCGGGAACGACGATCCTCAAGGAGCTGGCGGCGACCGCCGACGTGGTCATCGAGGCGATGCGGCCGGGCTCGCTGGAGCGGCGCGGCGTGGGCTACGACGTCCTTCGGGCGATCAACCCAAAGATCGTCTTTTGCACCATCTCGGGCTACGGCATGACCGGCCCGTACCGCGACTACCCGAGCCACGGCGTGGCCTACGACACCTGGGCCGGCATCGTGAACGTGGCCACCGACGACGAGGGGTTCACGTACATCCCCGAGCACGTCTCGATCGGCATCAACGCCGCCCCCCTCTTCGGCGCGCTGGGGGTCCTGGCCGCGGTGATCCGGGCGCGCTCGACCGGGGAGAGCTCCTACATCGACCTCGCCCAGTCCGACGCGGCCGCCGCCATGGACTGGTACCGCTCGGAGACCTGGCGGGCCTACGACCGCCCCGATTCAGAGGTCACCGGCAACAAGGCCGACGGCTACGAGCGGCGGGCCCCGGGCACGGCGGGCATGGTCGAGGGGGTGCGCTATCAGGTCTACGAGACGGCGGACCACCGACACGTGCTCTTCATGGCGTCCGAACAGGCGTTCTGGAAGAACTTCTGCGAGGGCGTCGACCGCGCCGACCTCTTCGAACGCTGGCCGGGCTCGAAGTACGCCGACCACGCGCGGGGCAACCGCGAGCTCCGGGGCGAGCTGCGCGCCATCTTCGCGACCAAGACAGCGCAGGAGTGGCTCGAGTTCGGTGGTGCGGTGAACACGCCGATCGCGCCGGTGAACACGCCCAAGACCCTGCTCGACGACCCGCAGTTCGCCGACCGGTTGCCGCTGCTGCCCCGCAGCGAGCTGGGCGCCGATCAGTTGTTCACACCGCTGCACTTCCTCGGCGAGGACCTCCCGCACCCGGCCAAGGCGCCGACGGCCGGCCAGCACACCGAGGACGTCTTGCGCTCGGTGCTGGACTACGACGACAATCAGATCGCCTCAGCCCGCGCCGGGGGGGCATTCGGGGCCGACGCGTAGGCGGCGCGATTGGCGAGGGGAGTGCGAGATGGACAAGGTCCGGCTTGGCGTGCTGGGTGCCGGCAACATCGCGGCCATGAACGTCCGGGGCTACCTGGAGGATCCACGCTGCGACGTCGTCGCCGTCTGCGACACCGACGAAGAGGTGGGCCGCCAAGCGGCCAAGGAGTGGGGGGCCGAGCGGTGCTACGGCGACCTGGCTGACTTCCTGGACGACGACTCCATCGACGCGGTCGAGGTGCTCACCCCGACCCACCTGCACCACGATCACGTGATCGCGGCGCTCGAGGCGGGCAAGCACGTCTCGGTGCAAAAGCCCGTCGCCAATTCGATCGAGGATGCCCTGGAGATGCAGGCGGCGGCCGAACGGACGGGACGGGTCCTTCGCATCAGCGAGTGCTTCGTGCACTACCCGCCCCTCGAGCTCGCCAAGAAGCTGGTCGCCGACGGCGCCATCGGGAAGCCGACCTCGCTGCGCATTCGCACCCTGGTCGGCCAGACCGACTCGGCGTTCCAGGCGGGGTTGCGGCCCGAGGGGTACGGCTGGCGCCTCGACAAACGCAGCCCGGGCGGGCACCTCTTCGACGACATGGTGCACAAGTACGCCATGGCCCTGTGGTTGCTCGACCTCGACATCACTTCGGTGCAGGCGGTGGTGCGGCGCCGCGACCTCTTCTTCGAGCCGTGCGCCGTGATCTTCGAGTACGAGGACCCCGAGGTGCTCGGCATGATGGAGGTGCAGTACTCGCCGAACTTCTACATGCGCTCGCAGTACTACGGGGCGGACGAGTTCTTCGAGATCACCGGGGACGAGGGCCAGCTGTGGGTGACGCGCGCCACGGGCGAACTGCTCGACCTCGCCCCGGTCATGCTGTTCACCGGCACGGTGCAGGAGCGCAAGACGACCGAGTTCACCGACGTCGACTCCGACTGGGGCGCGGGTTTCGTCCGCTCCTCACGCCATTTCGTCGACGCGCTGATCGAGGGGACGGCCGCCTCCATGACCGCGACCGAGGCGACCGACGTGTTGCGGCTGTGCTTCGCCGTCTACCAGGCCGGCGAGACGCACACGCCCGTCGACCCGCGCCTGGTGACCGGGACGGTGAGCCCGCCGGGCTGGGGCGACTGGTAGCCCCTCACTCCCAGGGCGGCGCGCCGACGCCGATCCGCTCGAGGCCGGAGCGAACCGCCCCGAAGCGCCCGTCGGCGGCCATCCACTGACGGCGGGCCACGGACACCTCCTCGGTCGTCCGGGCCACGAAGTTCCACCACATGAGCAGGCGTTCGGGGAAGGGGACCCCGCCGAGGAGCAGCGCGCGTGCGGGGGCGCGCGCCTCGAGCCGGCACTCCTGGCGGGCGGTCCCGAGGTAGGCCAGCACGCCGGGCTCGACGACGTGGTCGCCCACGCGCACACTCCCCTCCAAGACGACGAGCGCATGCTCGTAGTCGTCCCGCAGGGTCACCACGGTGCCCGGAGGCCGCACCACGAGCTCCACTCCCACGTGCTCGGTGTCGCGCCGGGCCGGGGATCCGAGCCCACCGAAGTCGCCGACCAGGACCGTCGCCACCGCGCCGTCGAGCTCGACCCGCGGCAGCTCGGCGTGGTGGGCGAACGCGGCGGGGCCGTTGCGGGTGGCGTCGGGTTGCGCCACCCAGAGCTGGACCGCGTGCAGCTCCGCGGAGCGCCCCGGATCCTCCTCGGCGTGGGCAACGCCGTGACCCGCCGTCATCAGATTGAGCTGGCCGGGCCTGATCACCTGTTCGGACCCCAGGCTGTCGAGATGGACGAGCTCGCCCGAGACCAACCACGTCACCGTCTGGAGGCCCAGGTGCGGATGCGGCCCGATGCCGAAGGCACCGGCGCCCCGCCCCGCGACCGGGCCGGCGTGGTCGCAGAAGCACCAGGCACCCACCGTGCGCCGCGGACGATGCGGCAGGACACGGCGGACCGGCAGCGCCCCGACCTGCGTGCTGCGCCCCGGCTCCAGCTCGACGACCGGGCCCCCGGCGCCGGCGGCGTCGCCCGGGGTCGCGGGCGTGTCCTCGGCCGTCACCGGTCCGCTCATCGCTCCCTTCTACACCCTTAAGGTGGCGGCCGACCGCGGCTACCCGGGAGGCACCGCCATGACAGCACCGACAGACGATATGGAGGTCGTCGACCTCCCGGCCGAGAGCCGCTTCGTCGTGCGGGGTCCCGACGCCGTGGCCGAGCTCGTCTACCACCTGAACGAGAAGCGGTTGGTGCTCGTGCACACCGAGGTGCCCGAGTCGTGGGGCGGCCGGGGCACCGGCGGCCGGCTCGTGCGGGCCACGCTGGCCCGGGCCCGCGCCGAGCATCTGACGATCGTCCCGTGGTGCCCCTTCGCACGCCGCTGGCTCAAGGAGCACCCCGACGAGGCCGGTGGGGTGGACATCGACTTCGCGACGCCACCGCCGGACTGAACCGCGCCGCGCGCAAACCCTCCACGTCGATCGCGGTCTCAGCTCAGTGGGCCGCGAAGAACTCCACCAGATACCGCGCCACCACTTCGACGTGCGTCATGATGCCCAGATGGCCCGAGCCGGCGACCTCGCTGTACGCGCAGCCCGGAATCGTCTCTGCCGCCTCGCGGGCGTAGCGGGGCGGGGAGTCCACGTCGTGCTCGAACGCGAGCACGAGGCACGGCGCGCGCACCTCGGGCCAGCGCGTCGTGCGAGCCGGATCGGTCGACCACGCCAGCGCAGCCTCGTATTGGCCGAGCCGTCCAGGGTTGGTCCACACGGGCATCTCGCCCAGCAACGACAACCACGTGCTCACGACCTCTGAGTCCTGGAGGTCGGGCGTCGGCAGGTACCGCAGGGTCTCGGTCGCGTAGAAGAGGGGCGGCAGGTCGTAGTCGAGGACGGCCAGGTCACGCTCGACCGTGGTGATCGCGACCTCCCAAGCCGTCGGCTTGTTGGCGCTGCCCATCAGGGCGGCGGCGCGCACCCGTTCGGGGTGGTCGAGCACGAGCGTCTCGGCGATCCACCCGCCCATGGAGTGCCCGGCCAGCCGGACCGGGTCCGTCCACCCGAGATGGTCGAGCAGCCCGACTGCGTCTGCCGCCATCTGGTCGACGCTGTACGGCGCAGGCGGCGACGACGACGGTTCGACGCCGCGGTTGTCGAAGGTGGCGACGCGGTAGCCGGCGGCCACGAGCGCCGGCATGAGGCCGAGATGCCACGCGATGGCCGGTTGGCCGCACCCGGCGACGAGGAGGAGCGGGTCGCCGTCCCCCGTGACGTCGTAGCTCAGGGTGGCGCCGTTGACGGTGACCTCAGGAATGGAGCACCTCCGAAAGGAGCTTCGGCGCGACGTTGCGCCCCGTGAGGATGACGACCGTTTCGCGCCCGTCCGGCTCCGGTGCGACGATGCCGCTGCGGAGCGCGGCGACGCCGACGGCACCGGCGCCTTCGAGGACGAAGCCCATCTTGTGGGCCGCAAAGGCCATGGCCGAACGGATGTCGGCCTCGCTCACCGTCAAGACCTCGACGCCGTGGGCCAGCGCGATGGCAACGGTGACGGCGCCCGGCTCCAGGTTTCCGGCCAGTCCGTCGGCGACCGTGGGCTCCACGTTGATGGGGACGATCGAACCCGCCGCAAGGGCGGTGCTCATGGAGGGCGACGCCTCGGACTCGACTCCGACGACGCGTACCCCGCTGCCCTCGAGGCCCAGCGCCACGCCCGCCAGTAGGCCGCCACCGCCGCACGGCACGACGACGGTGCCCAGGCGCGGCGCCTGCTCGGCCAGCTCGCGCGCCAGCGTCGCCTGGCCGGCGATGACATCGGGGTCGTTGTACGGCGACACGTACCGGCTGCCATCGCCCGCGGCGAGCTCGAGCGCATGCGTCTCGGCGTCGCGATAACCCTCCCCGTGCAAGACGAGCCGCACGTCGAATTGCTGGAGGGCGGAGACCTTCGCCGCCGACGCCCCGGTGGGCACCACCACCGTCACCTGCGCACCGAGGTTGGATGCCGCGTAGGCAACGCCCAGCCCGTGGTTGCCGGCGGACGCGGCGACCACGGCACGCCCCGGCTCGTCGTCGTGGGTGGCCGACACCGCGGCCAGCCCGCCCCGCACCTTGAACGAGCCGGTCGGCTGGACGGTCTCGACCTTCACCGACACGGACAGGCCCAGCTGGGGCGCCTCCACGACGGGCGTGAAAGCGAGGAAGCGACGCACCGCCTTCCACGCCGCCTCCATCTGGACGGGCCCCGGGACATCGACGTCGCGCACCGGGCCCAGTCTGTCCCACGCGCGCCTGGCATGCTGATCGCGTGCGATCGGGGACCATGGACGCGGGAGCCGCGACGGTCCACGTGCACGCCGACGCCCAGGCGCTGGCGCGGGCGGCGGCCGACGAGGCGGCGGAGGTCCTGCGCGCCGCGGTCGACGCACGCGGCGTGGCGCACGCCATGTTCGCCACTGGCAACTCGCAACTGGCCTTCGTGCACGAGTTGGTGCACGCGACCGCCGGTGTGCCCTGGTCGGACACCGTCGTGTTCCACATGGACGAGTACGTCGGCGTCGGCGCGGACCACCCGGCCGGTTTCCAGCACTGGATCCGCCTCCGCCTCACGGGACCGGCCAACCCGAAGGCGGCGTACTACGTCGAGGGGTTGGGCGACGCCGCGGCCGAGTGCGAACGCTACGCCGGCCTCTTGCGAGATCATCCGCTCGACCTGTGCTGCCTGGGCATCGGGGAGAACGGGCACCTGGCCTTCAACGACCCGCCGGTGGCGGACTTTGCCGACCCCCTCGACGTCAAGGTGGTGCGGCTCGACCCGGACTGCCGCGCCCAGCAGGTCAACGAGGGACATTTCCCCGGGCTCGACGCGGTGCCGGCGGAGGCCATCACCGTAACCATCCCCGCCTTGCTGCGGGCTGGACGCGTGCTCGCCATCGTTCCCGAAGCCCGCAAGGCGAAGCCCGTCCGCGACGCACTGACCGGTCCCATCGCCACCTCCTGTCCGGCCTCGGCGCTGCGAACCATCCCGCACGCGACGATCCGTCTCGAGCCGGAGTCGGCCCGCTTCCTCCCCGGCTGAGGCCAGGGGGCGCGTCAGGTCGCCCCGAGACGATCGGGGCCTGCGGGGCCGGGCACGTCCGAGAGGCGAATCACCCCCGGGTCGTCGCGGTGGAGCCACGCCAGCAGGTCGGCCGGGGCCAGCACGGCGACCCGGGCGCGATAGCGCGCCAACTCCTCCGCTGTCAGGATCGAGGTGCCTTCGCCGGAGCTCCCGCGTCGGAAGAACGCAGAGGGGTCCTTCAGGACGCCGCGGGTGTCGGGGAGGACGGATGGCACCGAATCGCGCATCGAACGCAGCGTCGCCGCCGAGACGAGTGCGGGCCAGCGCCGATGTTCCACGCTGACGCCGAGCCGGCTCGCCAGGGCTCGCATCGTCCCCTCGAGGTCGGCCAGAAGGTCGTCATAGTGCAGGAGCACGACGTTGGGGCGGGCCCGACGGGCCCAGGCGTCGGACAAATGGAGCATGGCGCCGGGAAGCGTGTCGAGGTGCCCCAGCCCCCGGGGGTCGACCCGGCGATCGATGAATCCGACGAGCCACTCGTGCAACGCCGGACGCGCCCGGTCGGGCGGCAGCGGGGCGGCGCGCCCCGTCAGTTGCGCCATCCGGGCGCGGTCGATGTTGGCGCTGTGGTGGTACAAGGAGACCGCCATGTCGAGGGGGTGCCGCGCCACCACCACGTAGGTCGCCCGGTCGTCGAGCGGCACGCCGTCGAGCGGCGTGTGCGTCTTGATCACGCGCCGGTGCTGCTGCGCGTCGAGGAGGGCGTACACCTCCTCCTTCGGGCTGACCAACCAGTCCAACCAGGGTGAGAGCTCCCCCAACGGCCCCGGCAGCCTGGGATCGCCGAACACCAGGAGGAGGCAGATCATCTGCACCCAGGTGGTGCCCGATTTCGACCTCGTGCTGACGACCACGTCGCCGTCACGGAACTCGAAGTCCCACCAGCGTGCGCTGTCCTCATCGGGCGACCGGTAATGCTTCAACGGCCCTCGCACCATCGCACCAGCATCGCGGAGGGCCGGCGGTGCGGCCTCCGGACACGGCAACCACTTCGAACCCCTGGGGCAACGGCAGGGCAATGGCGACTGCGTAGCTTTCGGGGCGGGAAGAGCGGGATGAGGGTGCCGGGCCAGTCGGCCGGGCCGGTCGACGGAGGGGCATTGACGATCGCGATCGCCACGCGGGGCCGAGGCCTGGCGACACCGGGCGTCGCCGACGTTCCCGTCGTGGCCGGCGGTGGCGGGGGCAAGCGGCGCCGCCGCAAGCTTCGCCGCATCCTCCTCGCGACGGGCGCCGGTCTCGTGGCGCTCATCGCTCTCGTTGCCGCCTGGATCGGCATCAGCCTCTACAAGATCGACCACGCGGTGCACCACGTCGGCATCCCCGCCGCGCTGCTGGCCAAGGGCAAGAACGACCTGCTGGCCATCGTCATGGGCCCCGACCGCAGCGAGCAGATCTTCGTGTTCCACGCCACCGCGGGGCACACCAACGTGCTCAAGATCCCGAGCTCGCTCGGCCTGCCGCTGGCCGGTGGGCGCACGGCGCCGATACAGACGCTGAGCCTGCATGCGCCCGACGCCATCATCGGCGGGCTCGCCCACCTCGGCATCCCGGTGACGCACTACGTCGGCGTGGACCTGCACATGGTGGACCCGTCGTCGAACCTGGGGCAGCTGGCGACCGGCAAGCTGTCCATCACGTCGATGATCTCGGATCCGACGAGCACCACGACGCTGCTGGAACAGGTCGCATCGCACATCTACCTCGGCCCGGGCACGCCCGTGTCAGCCGTCCTGTCGTTGATGAACGTCCCGACCGCCCACCCGGTCTCCGTGCCAACCTCGAAGGACGTGCACGGCAGGGTGGTGCTGGCATCGGCGTTCACGACGGTCCTGCGCAGCTTCCTCTGATGGCGACGCAGCCCCGGTGCGGCGGCGCCCGGTCGTGGCGGACCTGGCTGCACGAGCTCGTCCACGGCATGGCTTCCGATGAGTGGGCCGAACCGGCGACCGGGGCCCGCGGTGCCGACACCAGCGCCACGAACCCGGGCCCGCAGGCCACGCTCGACGAGCTGCTCCGTGACGCCTCCGAGGCGCGCCCTCCCCGTGAGGGGGACGGCGGGGCGACCTGAGCGGCGGCGCTCAGCCGGCGGCGGGCGCCGGGTCGTGGGCCAACCAGCGATCCAGGAACGGAAGGGCCTCGGTGCCGTGCCATTGGTGGCCACCCTCGAAGACATCGTGCGCCAGGCGCTCGGGCCCACCGAGCCCTGCGTACACGAGACGGGTGCGCCGGACCGACTCGGTCGCCGCGGCCAGCGGGAACAGCGGGTCCTCCGTGCCCGTCTCGACCAGCAGCGGGCGGGGCGCCACCAGCGCGCCGAGGTCCTCGTGCTCGAGCCGCCCCAACATGCCGAACAGGATCTGCGAGCCGCACATGTTCCACGGCATCTTGTGGCTCTCCGCCCACGATGAGAAATAGCCGCTGACGACGGCTGCGGCGACACGCCGATCGAGCGCCGCCGTGAACAGCGTCACCGTCCCTCCGTAGCTGATGCCGACCATGCCCAGGCGACCGGGGTCGACGAGCGGGTGCTCCTCGAGCACATCGAGCGCGCGCATCAGGTCCCAGACGTTCTGGGTCAGGGGGTTCCACCCCGCCATGGCCGCGTGGACGAGGTTGGTGTCGCACGCGTAGTGGTCCTCGGGATTCCAGTCCAGGCGTTCACCGAAACAGCGCAGGTCCGGCGCCAACACGACGTAGCCGCGCCGGGCCAACTGCAACGCGTAGTCGGCATTGGGCATGTCCGTGTGCTCCAGGCCGACGACCTGTGTCTTACCCGGTCCGTGGCCGTGGCACGCCAGGACGGCCGCGCCGGGTGGCGCGTCGACCCGGGCGTCGGGGACGAGCAGATAGGCCGGCACGGACATCGTGTCCTCGGAGTCGAACACGATCTTGTCGCGTCGATAGCCGTCGCACGGCGTCGATTCGAGCGTCTCGACGTTCAAGGGCACCCGAGTGGGCTCGGCCCCCCACAGGTCGCCGAGGCGGGTGCGGCACCGCTCGACCCAGACCGGGATGGCGGCGGGGTCGGGGTCGCCCTCGGGGAGGGGATCCTCGTGCGGCGTGGCGGCCAGGCGGGTCATCCACTGGTACCAGGGTGAGTAGTTGCGCGAGGGCGCGAACAGCGGTCCTGGCGTGTCCGTGCTCATGGCGCCACCCCTTCCCTGGTTCGGTCCCGCCGCGGTCGGGGCCCAATGTAGGGCGAAGTGAGGCAGAATTGGCAGGTGACCCTCGCCACCTCTCTCGGTGTCCACCCGCTCTCCCCCGCCATCGGCGCGGAAATCTCGGGCGTCGACCTCGCCGTGCCGCTCGCGCCCGAGGTGGTGGCCGCGATTCGCGACGCCTGGAATACCCATCACGTGATCTTCTTCCGGGACCAGTCGCTCACCGCCGAACAGCAGGCGGACTTCGCCCGACAATTCGGCACCGTGACCGAGGCCCACCCCGTCCTGCCCTCCATCGATGAAAGCCCCGAGGTCCTCGCCATCGACGGCAAGATCGACCGCGCCAGCTGGTGGCACACCGACGTCACGTTCCTCCAGACCCCGGCCATGGGCTCCATCCTTTACATGCTCGAGGCGCCCGACGTGGGCGGCGACACCATGTGGGCAAGCCTGCAGGACGCCTACGACGGGTTGGCCGAGCCGGTGCGCGCCATGTGCGACCAGTTGATCGCCATCCACCACGACCCCTGGTTCGCGGCCGACGTCGCCGAGCGGGGCGGGTACGAGTGGGACGGCGTCTGGCTGGAGAAGCTGATGCCGGCGCTGCACCCCGTCGTCCGGACGCACCCTGAGAACGAGCGCCGCGGGCTGTTCGTCAACCGGCAATTCACGCGGCAGATCTTCGGGTTGTCGGACAACGAGAGCGCCGCCATCCTCGAGATGCTGTACCAGCACTGCACCAAGCCCGAGTACACCTGCCGCTTCCGCTGGCGGGCCGGATCGGTGGCCTTCTGGGACAACCGGGCGACCCTGCACTACGCGCTCGACGACTACGGCGACGCCGCCCGCTACGCGCACCGAGTGACACTGCGGGGCGACAAGCCCTTTGGTCCGGCGATGCCGCTGACCGCCCGCTGACCGCGCTCCTGGCCGCCGCGGGCCTGGGCGGTGATGTCGGCGTGGCCGTGGCCGCGTTCGTCGGGACCAACGTCGACAATTGCCTGGTGACGACGGCCATGGTCGCGGGGGCTCCGCTGGAGCGGGCCCATCGCATCGCCGCCGGCCAGGTGATGGGTTTTGGCGTCGTCGTCGTCGTGGCCGCGGCGGCAGCCCTGCTCCTCTTCGAGTTCTCCGCCGCCGCGGTCGGCCTGCTCGGCCTCGTTCCGCTGGCCATCGGCGTGCACGGCCTCATCGGGCTCCGCCACCGGCGTCCCGGCGGATCGACGGAGACCGGGTCGCCGCGGACGGGACGACGCCCGGCCGCGGAGCGGGCCGTGGGACGGAGCCTGACGGCGGCGGCGCTGGTCACCATCGCGGCCGGAGGCGACAACCTGGCGGTCTACATCCCCCTCTTCCACGAGGGCGGCGTCACCAACCTCCTCGCGATCGCGACGGTGTTCGTCGCCGGTGAGGTCGGCCTGACCACGCTCGTCCTCGCCGCCGGCCGGCACCAAAGGGCGCGCGGGACCATGACGACGTTGGGCGCGATCGCCGTGCCGTTGCTGCTCTGCGTCGTGGGCGTGCTGGTGCTCTTGTCGGCTGGGACGCTCTCGTGGCTGTGACCGACCGTGGCGGCGAACCGAGCGGCCCCGGCTCCGCCTGGTGGTTCGGGCCAGGCGGGGCGTGGTTGACTGAGCCAAGACCCACGGAGGGAGACCCGATGGAGAACCTGCACGGCAAGGTGGCGGTGGTCACGGGTGCGGCCAGCGGCATCGGCAAGGCCGTGGCGACGCGGGCCGCCGGCGAGGGGATGAAGGTCGTGCTGGCCGACATCGAGGAGAACGCGCTCAAGGAAGCGACGGACGAGCTGGCCGCCGACGGGGCAGACGTCCTCGCTGCGGTCACCGACGTGTCGGACGTGGCATCGGTGCGCGAGCTGCGCGATCGCGCCGTCAGGGAGTTCGGCGCGGTGCACCTCGTGCACAACAACGCCGGCGTCGGCACCGGTGGCCCGATCTGGGACGTGCCCGAGAAGGACTGGCGCTGGGTCCTCGGGGTCAACCTGTGGGGCGTCGTGCACGGCATCTCCACCTTCGTGCCGTTGTTCCTTGAGCAAGGTGAGGGGCACGTCGTGAACACGGCGTCGATCGCCGGCCTGACCACCGCCCCGTTCCTCGGCCCCTACAACGCAGCGAAGCAGGCCGTCGTCGCCATGTCGGAGACCCTCTACAAGGACCTGGAGGCATCGGGTGTCCCGGGTGTGGGTGTGTCGGTGCTCTGTCCCGGCTTCGTGCAGACCCGCATCGGCGAGTCCGACCGCAACCGCCCGTCGTGGGCACCCGGGCGTGACGCCGAAGAGGCCGAGGAGATGCGCGGGCTGATCAAGGACCTGGTGAGCGGCGGGATCCCGCCCGAGCAGGTGGCCGAGCTCGTGCTGGACGCGGTCCGCACGAACACCTTCTACATCCTCACCCACCCGGAGCTCCGCGGGGCGCTCCAGACGAGGTTCGACGACATCTTGGAGGGGCGCGCCCCTTCGGCCACGATCATCGCCTGAGCGGGGCTCACCCCGCCGGCAACGGCTTGAACGGTTCCACCGTGACCCAGCACGTGCCCTGGGGCTTGTGGTTCGTCTTGAGCTTGCACTGCGAGGACGGCGGCACGTTGTTGTGCACCTTGACCACCTGGTACTCCGTCGGGCCGTAGAACTTGTTCGGCCCGAAGCTCCAGACCGGCGACAGCGTGCCCGGGTAGTTCGTGACCTTGGACATCGCCGTCACGAACGTACGGCGATTCAGGTTGGGCCCCGCGTTCTTGGCCGCCAGCGCGAACAACCGGATCGCGCCGCACCAGGCCTGGATCGGCCCCTGCTCCTCGATGTAGGAGCTCTCAGTGCCCGGAATCGGCTTGGGATGGTAGGCGTGCCACGTGGTGAAGCAGGAGCGCACGCCCGGGTCGTAACCGCCCTGGCTCTCGGGCCGCGCGTCGTCGAAGCCCCCGAGCGTCTCGGTCGTCACGCCCTCCTGGCCGTCGAGCGCCTGCTCGTAGGGCACCGGGATGAGCCCGAGCGCGACCTCGACCGTCGACTGGTAGTCGCTCAGCAGGAGCTGCGGGTAGTACTGCTGCGAGTTCTCCGCCCCGATGTAGGGGAAGAACGCGTTCTCCGGGATGAGCGGGAAGACCGATTGCACGCCGTCGGACTTGAACTTCTCCACCGCCAGCTGCGCGTCGGAGTTGGTGGTCGCGGTCTGGCTGGTGCTGCCCGCCACCGTCTCGACGACCGGCGTGATGCCGACCTTCTTGAGGTCAGGGAGCAGGTAGGCGTTCAGTGCCGACTGGTCGGCCGACTGGTCGGATACCACCACGCCGACCTTCTTCCCGTGCCCGAGGCGCCCCGAGCTCACACCCCACTGCACGGTGGCCGCCAGCACCGGCGCCATGTCCGCGCCCGTCCACCACAGGTAGGGCGAGCCCAGGTCGGTCCAATTCGTCGTGGTGGACCACGCACTCAGGAGCGGGGTCTGACCCTGCTGCGCCACGCACAGCTGGTTGTCGCCCAGCCAGGTCCCGATCCCGTCCACCACGGCGAACACGGACGGGCTGCCCTCGGTCCACTGCCGGCACAGCGCCTGCATGTTGGCGTCGCTGGTCGGGTCGAACTGGGTGATGATCGGGTTGATCTTGCGCCCGTTGATCCCGCCGGACCGGTTGACCTGGTTCACGTACAGGTTGATCGCGGGGACCTGCTCGTTGTACTCCTTGTCCTGCGCGAAGCCTTCCTTGCCCGCCAGGCTGTTGATCGCCACGACGGGAAAGACGACGTTGATCGCCGTCTTGGAGACGCCGCGGTTGCTCGTGCTGGCCTGGCTCACGGGCGTCGGCGTGGGGCTGTTCGCGCTCGCAAGCTCCGCCGCGCCGGCCGCGCCGGATCCGCCGGGAGTGCCCGACGGCGCGAACGCCAGCCACGCCACGAGCCCGGCCACGATCGCCACCACGATGATGGCGGTGCGGACCTGCATGGCGCGCGGGCGCCGGCGCAGGCGGCGCCACGATCGCGCGACCGGTGCGACGGGGTTCCACATCACCCGGCGTGCGGGCACTCGGGTGCTGGCCTCCATGGTCACGCTCCTTCGCTTCGACCCGTGCGGTCTCGACCGCCTTCCCCCAACGGGCCCGACGCCATCAGGGCCTCGTCGCTGGCACCAAGGTACGCGGCCAGGGCCTTGGGGTCAGCGCGGACCCGTTCGGGCGGTCCGGCTGCCACCACCCGGCCCAGTTCCATCACGACCACGCTCGAGCAGAGCTCGAACACGAGGGGCACGTCGTGCTCGACGAGCACGATCGTCGTGTCGGCCACCTCGTGGATGCGGCGCAGCAGGGGAATGAAGGCCTCGGCCTCCCGCTGGGCGATCCCCGCCGTGGGCTCGTCGAGCAGGAGGAGCCGTGGCCGGGCCAGCACGATCGACGCCAGGTCCACCACCCGCCGCGTCCCCGTCGACAGCTCAGCCGTGCGGTGGTGGCGGAACCGTTCGAGCCCAAAGGCGGCGATCACCCGGTCGACCGCCTCGAGTTTGCGCCGCTCGGCCCGACGCGCCCAGGGCAGCCGGAGCGTGGTCGACAGCACCGCCACCTCGTGGCGGGCGTCCTCGCTCAACAGCAGCACGTCGAGCACGCTCAGCTCGGGGTAGAGGCGGCAGTCCTGGAACGAACGGACCATCCCCACGCCGAGGCGCTCTTCGGGCAGGTACTCGCCCAGTTCGATCCCGTCCAGCCACACGCGGCCCGACGCCGGCTTCACCAATCCGGAGACCACGTCGAGCGTCGTCGTCTTGCCCGATCCGTTCGCCCCGATCAATCCGACGATGGACCCGGCCTCGGCGGTGAAGCTGACGCCGTTCAGCGCGTGCACCCCGCCGAAGCTGACGTTCAGGTCGTCGACCCTGAGCTGCGCCGGGTGCACACCGGATGCCTCGACCGCCGCCGGCACGCCGCTGATGGGTCTCACGGCTCCGCCCCGTCGGTCGCCAAGGCCGGTGGGTGCAGCGGTGCGGAGGCACCCACCGCCGGGCCCGCAGCGTCGCTCGCGTTGCGGCGCAGGACGCCGCGGACACCGACCGTGACCACATCACCCAGGCGGTGGAGCAGTTCGCCCAGGCCGCCGGGCAGATAGAGGATGAACGCGATCAGACCCAGCCCGCTCGTGATGAATTGGATCGTCTGGTTCGAGCCGAAGATGGCGGGCAATCCCTCGAGGTAGATCGCGCCGAGGATGGCGCCGGAGATGGACCCGAGACCACCGATCACCACCATGGAGATGATCACGAACGAGGTGGTGGGGTCGAAGGTGAGATCGGTGTTGTTGAGCTGTTGCGTCGCGAAGGCGAAGCAGACCCCCGCGTAACCCGCCACGAAGCCCGACAGGGCGAACGCGAGCAGTTTGGTGCGCAGCACGGGGATGCCCATGGCCGCGGCACCCAGCTCGTTGTCGCGGACCGCGACCAGGCGCCGCGCCACGCCTTTGTCGCGCCACACCCGCAGCATGAGCACGGACAGCACGAGCACGGCCAGGGCGAACCACGCGAAGGACCGCTGTGAGGCGAGGCTGAGGCCGAACAACGAGGGCCGCGCCACGACCGTGTAGGCCGGATCGGGCAGACCGGTGCAGAGCGTCTTGTCGATGCCGGGGATCGTGATGCACGGAGTGGCCATGACGGCGTTCTGCATGAAGATCGCGAAGGCCAGCGTCGTGACGGCCAGGAAGAGCCCGGGCATCCGGAGGGCCGGGAGCCCCACCAAGATGGCGACGACCGCCGTCACCGCCCCGCCGTAGAGCATGACCAGCGGCAGGGGGACGGAGGTGCCGAGGTGCACGGCGACCAGCGCGCCGACCGCCACCAGGCCGAACTGTCCGAGCGAGACCTGGCCGGCCCAACCGGTGAGCATCGTCAGCGACAAGGCGACGACGGCGTAGATGCAGATCTGGCTCATCAGCACGTCGTTGCCGACGGAGAGCACGAATGGCAGCAATACGGCCGCGACCACGACCAGTCCGACGCCGGTCGTCGAGACCCGGCGGCGCAGCAGGTCGGCCGTCGCCCGCATCGTTGTCGCCGCGCCGTGCTCCCACGTGCTCTTGCCCCCCGTCCGCACACCCTTGCGCAGTGCCCGCACCCGGACGAGCAGCACGCCCATCACCACGAGGAAGATGATGAGCTGCTGCTTGGCCGGCGAGGGGACGTTCCACTGCAGGAGCTCGAGGAACACGCCCATGCCGACCCCGGCGACGAACGCGACCGTGAGGTTGACCATCGCCCCGATGAGCGCGGCCGCCAGCGCGTAGAGGAGGAGGTCGGGCGACAGCGCCTGCGTGAGCGCACTGGTCTGGTTGGGCGCGTTGAGGATTGCCGTGAACGCCGAGAGGACGCCGGCCACCGTCCAGGTCAGGGTCGAGGTGCGACGTATCCACACGCCCGACAGCCGGGCGGAGTCCGCGTTCTCCGACATGGCGCGCATGGAGAGCCCCCACGGCGTCAGGCGGACCGCCAGGACGAGGGCCAGCGTCACGATGGGGGCGACGATCAGCGTCAGCACCTCGGTCGGGGTGATGATGAACGGTCCGAGGTGGAACGAGAGGTCGAACGGGACGGGCTCGGGCCTCGACGTGTTGGAGGCCCGGATGAACGGTAGCGAGGCCAGCGCGAGCAGCACGTAGCTCAGCCCGATGGTGGCGACCATGACGAGGACGCGCGGACGAGTGAACAGCCGACGCAGGACCAGCTCGGACATGGCCGCCACGAACGCCGCGAGGCCCACGGAGAGCACAAGGGCGAACCAATAGTTGAATTTGAAGTCGGCGGTCAGCTTGAGGAGGAACACCGCCGCGATGACGCCGATCTGGCCCTGGGCGAAGTTGAGGACCCGATTGGTCCGGTACACCAGGACGAGGCCGAGCGCGAGCAGTCCGTAGCCCAGGCCGTAGAACACGCCCTGGACGAGCACGAAGTTCGGCGCCGAGAATGCCAGCACGCCGCTACCCCAGACCCGTCGAGGCGGTGCCCAGGAACACCGGCCGCAACAGGTCGTCGCGCGCCATGAGCTCGGCGGTGGGGCCGTCGAAGCGGATCTCACCGCGCTCCATGAAGAAGCAACGGTCGGCCAGGCTCAGCGCCCGGTTGAGGCTCTGCTCGACCAGGATCACGGTGGTGCCCGACTCGTTGATCCGGCGCACCATTCCCATCAGCCGCTCCACCGTCATCGGAGCGAGACCCAGTGCCAGCTCGTCGATCATGAGCAGCCGCGGCGCCGTCATCATCACGCGAGACAGGGCGAGCATCTGTTGCTCGCCACCCGAAAGGGTGCCCGCGGGCTGGTCGAGGCGGACGGCCAACTCGGGAAACACCTCGAGCGCCTCGGCGAAGGCCCGGGCGGTGCGGGCGCGGTCGCGCCGGAGCGTGTGGCCGCCGATGCGCAGGTTGTCGCGCACGCTGAGGCCGGGGAATGTCATCTTGCCGCCCACCAACAGGGCCACACCCAGGTCGATGACCTGTTCGGGCTCGAGGTAGGTGCAGCTCGCACCGAAGAGCCGGACGACGCCGCGGTGCGGATGTTCCAGCCCCGAGACCGCACGAAGCAGCGTCGACTTGCCGGCGCCGTTCGTGCCGAGCAGGGCCACCATTTCGCCCTCGGCCACCTCGAGGTTCACGTCGAAGAGCACCTGGTTGGTCCCGTAGTAGAAGTCGAGGTTGTGGACCTGCAGGGCGGGGATGGCGCCGCCGCTCTCACGTCGCTTGCCCTCCGCGTAGCGCTCGAGCACGTCCTCGATCACGAGCGTGATGTCCCGGCGCACGCTGCGCGAGCCCAGGAACAGCAGGAAGCCGCCGAGCGCGCAGACGGGTGCGATCAGGGTGAGGGACACGACGATCCCGTGCAGGCCGCCGATGGCGTCGGAGACCGCGCCGAGTACCACCGACCCCGCGAAGCCGCCGAAGACGAGCGAGTAGACGCCGAACATGGCGAAGCAGATGGTGCGCATCTCCGCCGGTGCGGTGGCGGCCAGTGTCAGGAAGATGCAGATGGCGAGTGGGGACACCGCCGCGGTGGCGAGGAATTGGAGCACCACGACCATCCAGAGCTTCGGCATGTACAACGAGAGGACGTAGAGGCCCCCGTACGCCGTGATGCAGAAGCCGGCGATGATCAGCGGGCGCTGCGGTGCCTTTCGGAAATAGCGATCGCCGAAGACGTAGGCCAGTGGCAGTCCCAAGAACGCGGCCAGGCCGATGATGGCGTACACCTCGCTCCGCGATGCGGTGTCGAGATGGAACTTGTCGATGAAGAAGAGGTTGCCGAACAACGGCGCGCCCGTACCCGCGAAACCCAGGATGGCCACGGCGACGAGCTCGTAATAGAGCGATCGCACGCGCAGCAGCCGGGTCACCGCCGAGCCGAGGAGGACGCGCGGGGCCTTCTCCTGCTGGGTCTGCAGGTCCATGCCCGCCGCCTTGAGAATGTGGCTGCTCTCGTTGGCCCCCTTCTCGGGCTCGCGCAGTGTGAACAGCGCGAACCCGAGCGGGATCCCGACCAACGCCACCAGCAGTCCATAGCGCCAGTTGTGCGCGATCGTCACGACGTAGCCGAAGATCAAGATCCCGACCGTCTGCGAGAGCGGGTCCGACAGCTGATGCCAGCTGAAGATCCGCCCCCGCCCCTCGGTGGGATAGGCGTCAGACAGGTACGAGTTGTGCACCGTGTTGTTCACCCCGGTGCCGACCGACGCGGCCAGATACAGGAACGCGAAGGCCCACACGTTCGGCGAGATGGCCATCAGCGCACCGAAGCCGGCGAAGATCAGCAGGGAGACCCCCGCCACGAGCTTGCGGCTGCCGCGGTCGGCCCACACGGCGAGCGGCACCGCCCACAGGAGCTGGGACACCTGCGCGATGAAGGCGACCGCGCCCAGCGAGGCGTTGGACATGTGGAACGACGTCTGGAGGTTGTGCCCGATCAACGTGATCCCGTTGCCGAAGGTGCCCGGCACCAACGCGGCCGCCGTCATGAGGACGAGCGGCGCGTACCCCGACGACCTGAGGATTCCGATGAGGGGGGGCGGCTTGCCCTCCCCGGTGCCCGGCATCACGGCGACGTCCGCCACCACCTCGGGGTCCCTGATCTGCGTGACGGCTTCGCGCAGCAGGTCCTCCGGGACCGCGAAGTCGAACAGAGGCTCGCTCGGCACTGGTGCAGGACTCTAACCTGACACCAACGTCAGGAATCGATCATGTGCGCAGGGTTGCGACCGTGAGCGGGCCTTCGGGCAGTACCGCCACGCGCGGCGAGCAGCCCAGCGCGGCCAGCGCCGCACCCACCGCCTCGTCGAGATCGGGCGCCGGGACCAGCTGGGCGGACCGGATCGCGTGCGCACGCAGTCCCTCGCTGTGCATCCGGACCGTGCCTCGCCGGAGCACGCGGCCGAGCACCTGCGCCTGCCAGCGATCGAGCTCCGGGCCCGCCGCGGCCGCGACGAGGTCTGCGGGCGTGTCGGCCGCGGCCAGCAGGCGCGCGAAGGCGCCGCCCTCCGGCACGCCGTCCCCGCACGCCGCGGCCATGAGGACCGTCCCGTCCTCGCGGCGCACGCGATCGGCGGCCGCCATCCCCTTCACCGCTTGGTAGAGGTTTCGGTCGAGGGGGTGGCCCCCGTTGGTGGAGACGACGAGGTCGTAGGGCACGGCCACCTCGCGGCGGGCGGCCGCGCCGACATGGGCGCAGGCGGCGTCGTGGGTCGCGCTCAGCGACCCGGCGAAGACGGCGGTAACCCGGCGAGCCCGGTTGATGGCAACGTCGACGGACAGCTGCGGCGGCGCCAGCGCAACCGCAGACCGCACGAAGTCGTGCACCGGATTGCCGTGCCGGGTGAGGAACGTGGCCCGGGCGTCTGCGATCCGGCGCGGATGGTGGGCCTCGAGGATCGTCCCGGTCGCCGCTAATCCCGGGCACACCGCCTTCGGTCCTCCGCTGAAGCCGGCGAAGAAGTGCGGCTCGACGAACCCCGTGATGACGCGCAGGTCGGCCTCGACGTACTCGCGTTGGAGCAGGACGGGCACGCCGTCCACCTCACCCACCCGCACGTGTTCGTCGCTCGCTGCGTCGTGGTCCACCACCCGGTAGCGGGCCACGAGGTCCGGGCCGATCAGCTCGTCCATCTCCACCGCCGTGGCCCGGCGGTGGGTCCCGGTGGCGCAGAGCAACGTGACCCGGGCATCGGGCACGCCCGCACGCGCCAGCTCGGCGAGCAACGGCGGCAGCACGGTCCGATTGGGCATGGGCCGGGTCAGATCCGGAAAGACCACGGCGACCCGGCCGGCGCCCGCGGCCAGTGACGCGAGCGCGGGACCGGCCACCGGGCGTGCCAGCGCAGCGCGGATGGAGCCGTCCTCGTCGGCCAGCGCGGGGGCGTCGATCGGGAGGATGACGTCCGCCGAATCGGGCACCTCGACCGACGTGCCGTGACGGCCGTAGGCGAGGTCGACGCGCACGGCCGCTCAGGGCTCGGTTCGCTCGGCGCCCGGCAGAGACGCCGTGGCGGCCAGCACCGCGGTGGCCACGTGGTCGACCTGGGGCCGCAGGGTGCGGTACACCTCGACCGCGTCGGCGTCGGGCTCGATCACCCGGACCACCGGGTCGAGGTCATCGAGCGAGAGGCCCATGCCGAGCGCCTTGCCGGCCAGGAGGGCGGCGCCGGCCGAGGCCGCCTCGCCGGAGCGCCGACGCGTCGCGGGGACCGCGAGCACCGAGGTGAGCACGTCGACCCAGACGGGGAGGCCCGTCCCCGCGCCGCCCAGCGTCACGCCCGCCGCGCTCGATCCGCCGAGTCGCCCGACGGTCACCACCTCCATCACGCGCAGCACGTCCCACGCCACCGCTTCGATCACGGCCCGCGCCAGGTCGCTCGCCTCGTGGGCGGCGCCGAGGCCCATGAAGCCCGCCCGCGCGTCGTCGCGCCACCAGGGGGCACGGGCGCCGTCGAGCCAGGGAACGGCGACCACCCCGCGCGCGCCGGGCGGGCTCTCCGTGGCCATGCGGGCCAGCTGGTCGGGCGTCTGGTCGAGCAGCCGGCCCAGCCAGGTGAGGAACGAACCGGCGGCCGAGAGCCCGCCCTCGAGCAGCCAGCCTCCGTCGGCGGCCCGCGTCACCACCGCCCCCGCCGGCGACGGGACGGGCCGTTCCTGCACGGGCACCGACACGTTGGCGGTCGTGCCCCAGCTGACCATCGGCCGGTCTTCCGAGGCGCCCGAACCGAGCACCTCGCATTGGCGATCGCCGGCCCCGATGACGACCGGGATGCCGGGTCGCAAACCGAGCTCCGCCCCGGGCACCGGCTTCAGCTGGCCGACGACGGTGTCGGACGCGACGACGCTCGGCAGCTTGCCCAGGGCCGGGCCCGCCAATTCGCGCACCGCGTTGCCGTCGAAGTCGTACAGGCCGCTCCGCGAGGCGAACGTGGCATCGGTCACCACCTGGTCGGTCATGCGGAAGACAACCAGGTCGCGGGGCGACAAGATGAGGTCGGCGGCCTCGAGCCGCCCGGGCTCGTGCTCGGCCAGCCAGGCCAGCTTGGCCGCCACGGCGCCGGCGTCGAGGGGGATCCCGGTGCGGGCCCGGTTGATGTCGTCGCCACCCATGCGCTCGGCCAGGATCCGGGCCGACGCGGCCGCACGGTGGTCGGACCACAGGATGCCCTTGCCAATGGGGTCGCCTTTGGCGCTCAGGGGCACGAACGTCTGGCGGGCCCCCGAGCACGCGACCACCTCGACCTCGGCGAACTCACGCGGCGCCTGGGCTCGCGCCTCGGCGCACGCGATGACCGTGGTCGTCCACCAGCGCAGCGGGTCCTGCTCGGTCCATCCAACCTGCGGGTGGGTGGTGGCGAGCTCCGAACGGGCGAGGGTCACCAGTCCGCCGTCGCCCCACAAGCCGACCTTGGTCACGGTCGTGCCGAAGTCGAGGGTGAGGATCATCATCGTGGGTGCACCAGCTCGGCCACGGCGGCCGCCATCTCGGCCGGATCCGGGTCTTGGTAGATCGTCCGTCCCATGGCCATTCCGGCACCTCCACCTTCCATGACGTCGCGCACCTCGTCGAGGACGGCCTCGCGCCCGGCGTCCGTGCGGGGGCCGCCGAGGAACAGGACGGGGACGCCGACGCTCGCCACCACACGGGCCACGGCGCGTTGACGTTCGGTACCGGTCGGAGCGGCCGGCACCGGCACCTTGATCACCGGCGCTCCCATGTCGTGGGCCACGACAGCCGCCAACACGATGGCGTCGGTGTCCCGGCGTACCCGGCCCTCGTGCCAGACGAGCGGTTCGACCAGCGCCTCGAGCCCGGCGGCCCGCGCCTGTTCGAGCACCTGCCCGAGCAGCTCCAGCGCCGGGGCGGTGAGCGGGTCGTCGAAATCGATCCGGGTCATGTGCTTGATCCCGGTCCAGCCGTCCGACGCGGCGCGACCGACGCTCGCGACAAGGCGGTCGTCCAGCTCGAAGACCGACCCCGCCAGGCCGGTGCGGTTGACGGACAGATACGTCCGGTGCCGCGCCGTGAGGTGGCCGGCTGCGGCCAGTCCCTCGAGCGGTTGGGCCGTCGCCAGGATCCCGTCGCACGTCGGCAACGCCTTCGCGAGGGAACCGAAGAACTCGGCCCAGTTCTCGGTGGTGAGCACGGCGCGGGCCCGATGGTCCGCCGCCAGGATCACGGCCGGGGTGGGTAACGACCCGCGGCGCGTCATGAGGACTCGACGCCGGCCAGGGCGAGGACCACCTTGGCCACCGCGGAAAAATCTTCGCGGCCGTACCCCGCGGTGCTGGCGGCCGTGAGCAGCTGCCGCGCCGCCGCCGTCGTGGCGACCGGGACGCCGGACTTGGCCGCGTAGCTCATGGCAAGGTCGAGGTCCTTCGCCATGAGGTCGGTCATGAACCCCGGCTGCCAGCCGTTCGACGCCGGGCTCTCGGGGAGGACGCCGGGGACCGGCAACCGCGTGCGCACGGCGACGCAGTCGCCGGTCGCGTGCGTGAGGACCTCGTAGAGCTTGGCCATGTCGACGCCGGACTTCACGGCCAGGGCGGTCGCCTCGGCCGTCGCGGTCATCTGGGCGGCGTAGATCAGCTGATTGCACAGCTTGACCACCTGGCCCATGCCCGGACCGCCCATGTGCACGATCAGGCCGGCGAACGGCTCGAGCGCAGGCTCCGTGGCGCGCAGCACGCCGGCGTCGCCGCCCACCATGAGCGTGAGCGTCCCCTTCTGCGCGCCGGCGGTCCCACCCGAGAGCGGGGCGTCGAGATAGCGGGCGCCGGTCGCGCCGACGCGGGCATGCTGCGCCCGCTCGACCTCCGGATCGATCGTCGAGGTGTCGACGACGGTCTTCCCTTCGCCCAGGACGGGCAGCATGTCGTCGACCACCTCGACGACCTCCGGCGAATTCGGCACGCACAGGATGATCACCTCAGAGGCCTCGGCCACGCCTCGTGACGAGCCCCCCTCCGTCGCGCCCGCCGTCACGGCCGCGTCGATCGGCCCTCGGCTGCGCGACGCCACCACCACCTCGTGGCCTGCTGCAACGAGATGCCGCGCCATCGGCAGCCCCATGGCGCCCAGCCCGATGAATCCGATGCGCATGCGTGCTCCTCCGGACGACTCGATGCGCCGACTATGCGAACTGCGGAAGCCACTCGGCCGCGCCGGCGAGCAGCTCGTCCACCATGGTCTCCATGGTGACGAGATCGCCACGGCCAGCCAGTGGGTCGAGGGCGAAGGCCTCCCCGGCCAATCGGCGATCGCCGCGTAAAGCGGCCTCGACGGTCAGCTCCTGCGTGGCCACCTGGCGACGGACGATCTCGTCGTAGGGCGGGGGCAGCACGGAGCGGTCCCGGCCCCGGATGCCGTCGCCGTCGATGACGCAGATGGACTCGAGCACGACGTCCGGCGGCAGGCCGACGCCTTGGCCGGTGTTCGGGATGTTCACCGGCGCCTCGAACGGCTCGCCCGTGAGCATGGCCTGGATCATCGGCGACGGCAGCTCGCCCGACTGCCAGGTCTGCAGGTCCTTCGTGCCGGCCAGCCAGGCATCGACGTCGGCCACGTACTCGGCCTGATGCTCCTCGCGCCTCGAGATCGGGCTCAGCCCGATGTTGTACGTCGCGCCCCATTCGGACTCGGGCGTGAGAGCGAACGACACGAACTCCGCGATATGCCGGTCCCCCGCGGCGGGGAACGTGCCCCAGCGGTCCAACAAGGTCAGCTTGAGGAGGTGACGCTCGGCGAAGTCGCGCTTGGAGAACTTCTCGGCCTCCGGCCGGCCCGGCGACGGCCGCAAGGACGCGAGGCCTCCCACCTCGTCGACCATCTTGCGCAGCAGGTCGAACCCGTCGGACCCGTCGACCTCGAGCGCGGTGAGCACCGGAAAGTGGTTGATGCCGGCGACCGAACAGGTCACCGCTTCGAACGGCTGCCCGCACGCGATCGCCAGGTCCATGCAGAAGTTCCCGACCTCATGACACAGTCCGACCGTCTTGATCCCCGTCTCCCGGCAGACAGCGCGCGTCAGGCAGGTCATCGGGTTGGTGATGTTGAACAGCCACGCGTCGGGGCAGTGCTCCTCCATCGCCTTGCCGATGCCGACCAGGACGGGGATGTTGCGCAGTGATCGATTGATCCCGCCCGGCCCGACCGTGTCGCCCACCGTCTGGGTGATGCCGTGCCGGGCCGGCACGTCGAGATCGACCGCCATGGAGCGGAACCCCCCCGTCGAGATGCACACGATCACGAAGTCCGCGCCATCGAGCGCGGCGCCGAGGTCCGTCGTCGTGGCCACGGTGGCCCTGGCCCCCATCGCGTCGCTCAGCTTGTGGGCCAACGCCTCCATCTTGGGCAGCGGGGCGGGATCGACGTCCTCGAGCACGAGGTGCATGCCGGCCAGCGCAGGGGTGCCGAAGAGATCGGCCATCAACTCGGGTGCCCACTGGTAGCTGCCGCCGCCGACGATCGTCACTTGGGTGCTCACGCCGCCACAGTACAGTCCCGGTCGTGAGCACCCTCCGGCGTCGCGCCCCCCGGGCACTGGCCGCTGCCTTCGCGACAAGCGGCCTCGTGCACCTCGTGCGTCCGCAGGTCTTCGCGTCACTCATGCCCCGCGCCATCCCCGAGCGGCACCACACCAACCTCATCTACGTGAGCGGGCTGGCCGAGCTGGCGTGCGCGGTCGGGCTCGTGCGGCGAAGCCGCTGGGCGCCGGCCGCGAGCGTGACCGTGCTGGCGGGCGTGTTCCCCGCCAACGTGCAGATGGCGCTGGACGCCGGCAGCGGGCGCAACTCCGGGCCCGCCGACTCGCCCGTCCTGGCCTGGGGTCGGCTCCCGCTCCAACTCGTGATGGTGTGGGCGGCGCTGCAGGCGCGACCCGACCGCGGTGAGCTCCCGCGCTGACAGCTATGGAGATCCGGGTCCTCCGCCCCGGCGACGACGGACTCGTCACGGCGGCCTCACACCTGTTCGACGGCCCGGCCACGCCTGCGGCGACCGCTCGCTTCCTCGGCGAGGCCGGCCACCATCTCCTCATTGCGTACGACGGCGAGCGTGCCGTCGGGTTCGTCAGCGGGGTGGAGGTGACCCATCCGGACAAGGGCACGGAGATGTTCCTCTACGAGCTGGGGGTGGACGAGCCGTTCCGCCGGCAGGGCATCGGCCGCGCCCTCGTCGATCGCCTGGGCGAGCTGGCCCGCGCCGTCGGGTGCTACGGCATGTGGGTTGTCACCGATGACATCAACCGGGCCGCCCGCGCCACCTACGAAGTCTCCGGCGGCGTGCCCCGGACGGACCAGGTGATGGAGGTCTGGACCTTCTAAGGGCCCGGGGTCGGATCCTCGGCCTCCACCTCGTGGATCCCGGCGGCCAAGGTCGGCGGGCCGCCGTCCCGCGTGAGCACCTCGAATCCCGCACGGGCGTGCTCGGCGTCGTCGAACACCACGATGCACGTTCCCGTGGTCGCCCCGTCGGTGAGCCACAGGCTGTTGCGGTAGCCGGGCAGCGCGCGGAGCTCGGGAATCACGAGCTCTTCGAGAATGCCGTAACGGTGTGCCGGATCCGCCAGGAGGTCGATCGCACCCTGCACGATCACCGCGTGCGCTGCGCTCACGACAGGACCTTCTCACCCCAAAAACAGGCAAAGGGGTTGTCGTTGTAGGGCGGGACGTCCGCGTACCCGGCCGAACGATAGAGCCCCAGCCCGTGCACTTGCTTGGGCCCGGTGTCCAGCCGCACCCGCCTGTATCCCAGCTCGCGTGCAGTCGCCTCGAGTGCAGCCAGGAGGGCTCTGGCCACGCCGCGGGAGCGCGCCATCGGGCGGACGAACATCCGCTTGATCTCCGCGACCCCCTCGTCGAGGTGTCGGAGACCGCCGCCGGTGACGGCGGAATTCCCCTGGTACCCGACGAGGTACGCGCCACTCGGACCGCGCAGCTCGTCGGCCGAAAGCGGCGGGTTGTCGAGCCGGCTGAAGGATTCGTAGACGTCGTTGAGCTCGGCCCGCATCTCGGCCAGGAGCTCGGACGCCGGAGGTTCGTCCGGGTCGCACCGTTCGAAGCGGAGGTCGCTCACGTCACCTTGTCCGGATGGAGGGTGTGCACCATGCGTCGCATGCCGTCGCGCCAGGACACCGTGGTGGGACCGGCCAGTTCGTGCATGCGCGTGGTATCGATCTGGACGCTGTCGATGGTCTGTTCGGTCGGATCGAAGCGCGCGGCCACGCCGGTCAACTCACCGAGGTAGGTACACCATTCCTCGATACTCACCGGCTCGCTCCCGCCCCAATTCACCGTGACCGCCCGCGTGGAGGCCGCAGCCAGCAGCCGAGGGACCATGGCCAAGATGTCGTCGGCGTGCAGCGGGTGGTAGACGCTGGGCTCGTCGATGTGCACCGGGATGGCGTGGCCTGACAGCATCATGTGGAGGTGGATCGCCGGCCATCCACCGTTGTCGCCGTAGGGAACCGAGAGCCGCGCGATCGTCGTCGGCAACCCGAAGCGCTGGGCCGCCCAGCGCGCCGTCCCTTCTGCCGCGATCTTGCAGATGCTGTATGTCCGCAGGAAGGGCCAGACGCCGTGGTTGTCGCCCAGGGGAGACGATTCGTCGAGAGCCAGGTGCCCGGCGGGCTTGTACACCGCCGTCGACGAGCAGTGCAGGAACGCGGTGGCCCGTTGATGGTGCTCCATCAGAGACGCCAGCCCCCCGCTGTTGGCCGCCAGGTCTCGCTCCCAGTCGTTGGTCTTCGCGATGGCGAAGTTCAGGACGTAGTCGGCGTCCTCGGGGAGGCCGGCGACGTCGCCGTTCACAAGGTCGATCGGGACACACTCGATGCCCGACGCCTCGAGTTCAGCTCGGGCCGCGGCGTCGGTGAAGCGCGCCGCCCCCACCACTCGGTTGTCCCAGGCGAGGGCTTGGGCCAGCGGGCGCGCCACCTGCCCGGTGACGCCGGTGACGACGATGGTCTGGCCGAGGAGCGATTCAGGACTCATAACACCCTTTCGTACTCGCTACGCTGCCCCGCGTACACCTCTTCGCCGCGTTCCTGGGGGGCGAGCTCACTCCCGGCCGCATGGGCGAGGACCACGAGGTGGTGTTCGTCGTCGCCGACGACGTGGGCACGGCCCGCCGGGCGGCCAAGGCGAAGTGGGGCGGAGGCGGGCGGCCC